>NZ_PQSQ01000023.1 GCF_002920575.1 Streptomyces sp. Ru73
GGCCGAGACCACCGAGGCGCCCGCCAAGCCGCGCCGTGCCCGCAAGACCGCCGCCAAGAAGGCCGCCCCGGAGGCCGAGGCCGCCGTCGAGTCGGCCGAGGGCACCGAGGCGACCGCCGAGGCACCGGCCAAGCCGCGCCGTACGCGCAAGACCGCCGCCAAGAAGGCGGAGGCCGCGGTGGACACCGCCGAGGGCACCGAGCCCGCGGCCGAGACCACCGAGGCGCCCGCCAAGCCGCGCCGCACCCGCAAGACCGCCGCGAAGAAGACCACCGCGAAGGCCGAGACGGCCACCGGTGACGTCGCGACGGACGAGGTTCCGGCCAAGCCGCGCCGTACGCGGAAGACCGCGGCCAAGAAGACGGCCGCGTCGGCCGAGGCCCCGGCCGAGGGCTGATCCGCAGGCCATCGACGGCCCCGTACCGCTCGGTCGGTGCGGGGCCGTCGTCGTGCCCGCCGCCCCGTGGCACCGCCGCAGGCCGCGCACGGTCCGGAGGTCATCCTTCCGGCACCCGCCGGTCATCCGGCCCGGATAGCCTCTGGTCCATGAGTAGGCCTCCGTTCCTTGAGCTGCCCGCGTGTGCCGGTGCGTACCGGCTCGTCACCGGGCGGGGTGAGTTCGCGGTGCACGACGCGCGTCCCGACGGTCCGGTACGCGGCACCGTCCTGCTGGTGCCGGGTTTCACGGGCAGCAAGGAGGACTTCCTCCCACTGCTCGCGCCGCTGGCGGCGGCCGGTTACCGCACGGTGGCCGTGGACGGCAGAGGCCAGTACGAGTCCCCCGGGCCGCGCGAGGAACAGGCGTACGCGCAGGAGGAGTTGGCCCGTGACATCGCCGCGCAGGCGGCCGCGCTGGAGGCCGGCCCGGTGCATCTGCTGGGTCATTCGCTCGGCGGGCTGCTGGCGCGCGCAGCGGTGCTCGAGGACGCCGCGCCCTACCGCTCGCTGACCCTGATGAGCTCCGGCCCGGCCGCGGTCGCCCCCGAGCAGCGGGCCCGCGCCAAGATGCTCATCGACGCGCTGGCCACGATGACCATGGAGTCCGTCTGGCAGGCGATGCGGGAGCTGGACCCGCCGGAGGCGGCGGGCGAGACCACCCCGCCGGAGATCGCCGAGTTCCTGCACCGCCGCTGGCTGGGCACCGTGCCGGAGCAGCTGATCGGCACCGCGCGGCAGATAGCGGGCGAGCCGAACCGGGTGGCCGCGCTGGCCGCCGTGCCGCTGCCCAAGCACGTGCTGTCCGGGGCCGTGGACTACGCCTGGCCGGTGCCGCTGATGGACGAGATGGCCGAGCGCCTCGGGGCGCGCCGCACCGTGATCGCGGGCGCCGAGCACTCCCCCAACGTCGAGCGGCCGGCGGAGACGGCGGCCGCCCTGGTGTCCTTCTGGGACGCGGCCGGGGACGGCGCCGGGCAGTAGCGCGTACGCGGGCGTGCCGCCTAGAACTGCGCCCGTACGTGCTCCCAGAAGCCGTCGCGCAGGACGCGCCGCAGGTCCGCGTACGGCCGCAGGGAGTGGCGCAGCAGCCCCTCGGCGGTGGTCAGCAGCTCCTGGTCGACGGCGCCGGGGAGGTACGGGTGGCCGGGCAGCAGGTCCGCGGTCCAGTCCCGGCCGCGTGAGGCCAGCCACTGGGCTGCGACCTGCGCGCCGACGAAGCGGACGTCCTCGCGGCTGGGCGCCGGGCCGTCGTCGGACGGGCCCGCGGCACCGCCGTCGGGGACCGTGCGCTCGGTGACGTACGGCTTGCAGAACTCCAGGTCGAAGGTGCGCTGACTGTCGACCTCCCAGAGCAGCGGCTCGGCCTGGTTGCGGCCGTCGACGGCCTCGATGCCCCACAGGTGCACCCGCGCGCCGTAGCCCTGGGCCGCCTCGACGGCGGAGACCAGGTCCTCGTCGCCGCCGATGAGCACCGCGTCGCTGATGGCGCGGTGCCGGGCCAGCGACTCCAGGTCGGAGCGGATCAGGGAATCGACGCCCTTCTGCTGGTTGTTGGCATTGAGGTTGCCGAGTCTGACCTTGACGTCGGGCAGCTCGGCGATGGACTGCTGCTCCAGGGTGTGGATGCGGCGGCGGGCGCCGTCGTACCAGTACACCCGCAGCAGCCGGCTGTCGGGGAAGACGGTGCGGGTCATCTCGATGAAGGCGTCGATGATGCCTTCGGCGTCCAGGTCGAACGAGCGGCGGTCCTCGGTGCCGGTCACCAGCCGGCCGGCCGCGGCGTAGAGATAGCCGGCGTCGACGAAGACCGCGTGCGTCGAGGGTGTCGTGGCGACCTCGGCCAGGACGCGGAGGAGCAGCTCGTTCGTGCGCTCGATCCCCGCCACGACAGCGGTGAGATCGGTGGGGCCCGCGGGCCGGACGTCGTCGTTCATACCGGTTCGATTCTCCTGGCGGAGACGGGGCAGGCACAACCGGCGGGGTGGCACGGGACAAGTGAACTTACCCGTGAGTAATTAGACACTCGAAAATTTTCTTTAGCGTAGGGAATTATTGCTCACAGCACTTCGTTGTCACCAGTGGCACGCCTGACACCGATGACAGGCAACCGTGCCACCCAGCAGTTCTCCTCAGGAGGATCAGACGAAGGGAGAAGCCCTTTATGCGCTTCGAGATCATGCGCCTTGACGACGTCAACGGCACCGCCGTGGACAGCACCGTCGTGGACGCCGCCTCCGTCAACCGGATCGTGCAGCAGGCCGCCGCAATCGGCCAGCGCATCTACATCCGTCCCGCCGATTCCGCGGCGGCCGCTTCGTAACGCGGCCCCCGGCTCCCCCGGCCCGCCGGCTCACCGGCCCGCCGAAAGCTGCGCCCCCGTACGGACGATCCGTACGGGGGCGGCGTGTTTCCCGGGCGCCCGGCCCGGCCGGGACCGGCGGTCAGGCGCCGGTGACCACCTGCGTCACGCCGTTGATGATCTGCTGGACGGCCAGCGCGGAGAGCATCATGCCGGCCAGCCGGGTCACCAGCACCACCCCGCCGTCCTTGATCACCCGGATGATCACCAGCGAGAAGCGCATCACCAGCCACAGGACCACGTGGATCGCGGCGATCGCCGCCCAGACCGAGACCTGCCCGGCGACCCCCTCCGCGTGCTGCACCGCGA
The DNA here is from genome assembly GCF_002920575.1 of Streptomyces sp. Ru73. GTDB lineage: Bacteria > Actinomycetota > Actinomycetes > Streptomycetales > Streptomycetaceae > Streptomyces. The sequence continues at coordinate 3,107 of NZ_PQSQ01000023.1, forward strand.
GGATCACCGACACGATCGCGCCGGGACCGGCCAGCAGCGGCATGCCCAGCGGCACCAGCGCCACGTTCACGTCCTTGGTCTGCGTGGGCGCCTCCGACTTCCCCGTCAGCAGGTCCAGGGCGATGAGCAGGAGCAGCAGCCCGCCCGCGATCATCAGCGCGGGCGTGGAGATGTGCAGGTAGGCCAGGATCTGACGGCCGCAGACGCCGAAGACGGCGATGACGCCGAACGCGACGGCCGCCGCCTGCCAGGCCATCCGGCGCTGCATCTTGGCCGGGCGGCCCGAGGTCAGGGCGAGGAAGATCGGGGTGATCCCAGGGGGATCCATAATCACGAAAAGGGTGAGAAAGAGGGATCCGAAGACGGCGAGGTCGAGCACGGTGATGGCCTTGCGAGAGGTGGTACGGGCGCACGCGCGCACGACGGCGCGCCTGCGGCGGGAACGGGGCGGCGCGGAGCGCCGGAGGAGCCTTGAAGGGCGGAGAGGGGGGCGGCCGGGCGGCCGGGATCAGCCGCCGGCGCCCGGGACGGGGAACGCGCCGGTCGCACGGCGCACGATCTCCCCGTAGATCTCGGGGTCGGTGGTGTACTCGCCGAGCCGGCAGGTCTTGCGGCTGCCGTGGTAGTCGCTGGAGCCGGTGGTGAGCACGCCGAGGTCGGCGGCGAGCGCGCGCAGCCGGTCGCGGGTCGGCCCGTCGTGGTCCATGTGGTCGACCTCGATGCCGTCCAGCCCGGCGGCGGCCAGCTCGGCGATCGCGGACTCGGGGACGCACACGCCGCGCTTGGCGGCCAGCGGGTGCGCGAAGACGGTGACGCCGCCCGCCGCCTTGACCAGCCGGACCGCCTCGAAGGGGTCCAGCTCGTGCTTCTCGACGTACGCGCGGCCGTCGTTGGCCAGCCACTCGGCGGTGAAGGCGTCGGAGACGGTGGGCACGACGCCCAGCTCGACCATGGCGGTGGCGATGTGCGGCCGGCCGACGGCGCCGTCCCCGGCGATCCGCGCGACCTGCTCCCAGGTGACGGGCACGCCCAGCTCCTGGAGCTTGGCGACCATGCCCTGCGCGCGGGGGATGCGGTCGTCCCGGACGAGCTCCCGCTCACGGGCCAGCTCCGGCTCCTCGGGATCGAAGAGGTAGGCCAGCATGTGCAGGCTGATGCCGTCCCCGCCGCCGTCGGGCGCGGGCAGCCGGCAGGACAGCTCGGCGCCGGTCACGAGCGTCAGCCCGGCCGGAGTTGCGGCCCTGGCCTCGGCGTACCCGCCGACGGTGTCGTGGTCGGTGAGCGCGACGACGTCCAGTCCGGCCTCGGCGGCGTTGCGTACCAGCTCGGCCGGGGTGTCCGTGCCGTCGGACGCGGTGGAGTGGGTGTGCAGGTCGATACGCACGACACGGACTCCAGACACGGACGGGACGGCGGACCGGGCAACGGCCGGACAGGGCGCCGGACAACAGGGGACGCCAAAAGGATAACCGCCGTACCCCGGGCCACTCGCGGACCGGACGTGACGCCCCTCTCAGTACGCGCCGAGCGGTGCCGGGCCCGTGACCTCAGGAGAGGATGCGCGGCGACAGCGCGCCGCACGGCACCAGGTCCACCTCGGCGCCCGCGTCCCGCAGGTCGGTCAGGACCAGTTCGTCGTACATGAGCAGCCCCGACTGCTCGGGCCAGACGACCGCCCACAGCCACAGTCCGCGGGCCTCGCCCGCGAAGACGGCGCGGTCCTCGGGGACGCCCTCGACGTGCCAGAGCGGGGTCGGCCGGCCCGCAGCCATCACCTTGGCGTGCGGCGACCGCTCGACACGCAGGTGCGGGCCCGGGTCCGGTCCGTCGATGCCGGCGTACCGCGCGCCGAGTCCGACCCCGAGCTCCTCGGCGATCAGGACGAGTTCGCCGGGACCGCCCAGCGGTCCGGGGCCCGAGCAGGCCACCGCGGTGGCCCGGCCGCCGCTGCGGTCGTCGCCCGCGCAGGCCACGCCGGTGAACAGCCAGCCCACCGGGAGCGGCCACGGCATCCACACGGGAACGCGCGCACGGCTGACCACGACGGCCAGCGCTTCGACGCTCGGCGGCACGACCGGCTGCAGCGGGTGCACCGTGCCGTGCACGTCGCACTGCCAGGAATCGGCGAAGAGACCGGGCGCCCGCACCCGGCCACCGCACTTCGGGCAACTGGGTTCGCCCCTCATAGGGCTCAACGGTCCTCCGTGGCCGCCCGCGCGTCAAGGACGATCACCCGTCCGGGGCGCCCTGTGCCGCTCCGTTAGTTGCAACTTGCACTCATTAGGCCGCCTAACTTATTCTGTGTATACGTCAACCATTTGGCCCGCGACTACGCAGGAAGGCACCCGGCATGACGCAGAGCCACGGCAGACATGCCGCCCACCGGGATCCGCTCGACGCCGGAAGCGGCGGCATCCTCCGGCAGCCCATGGCCGTCTGGGCCACCGCGGGCGCCGCGGTCGTCGCCTTCATGGGCATCGGCCTCGTCGACCCGATCCTGCCGTCGATCGCGCGCGGCCTGCGGGCCTCCCCCAGCCAGGTCTCCCTGCTGTTCACCTCCTACTTCCTGATCACCGCCCTCGCGATGCTGGTGACCGGCTTCGTCTCCAGCCGGATCGGCGGCCGGAAGACGTTGCTGGCCGGGCTGACCCTCGTGGTGGTCTTCGCCGCGCTCTCCGGCACCTCCTCCTCGGTCGGCGAGCTGGTCGGCTTCCGGGCCGGCTGGGGACTGGGCAACGCGCTCTTCGTCTCCACCTCGCTCGCCGTGATCGTGGGCGCGGCGGCCGGCGGCAGCGCGGCGGCGATCCTGCTGTACGAGTCCGCGCTCGGCCTCGGCATGGCCTGCGGCCCGCTGCTCGGCGCCGTGCTGGGCGACATGAAGTGGCGCTACCCCTTCTTCGGCACCGCCGTCCTGATGGCCGTCGGCTTCGTCGCGATCTCCGTGTTCCTCGAGGAGCAGCCCAGGCCGGCGCGGCGGACGGGCCTGCTGGACCCGGTCAGAGCGCTCGGCCACGGCGGACTCGCCTCGGCCGCGGTCTCCGCGTTCTTCTACAACTACGCGTTCTTCACGGTGCTGGCCTTCACCCCGTTCGTGCTGGACATGACGCCGTACAGGTCGGGGGCGGTCTTCTTCGGCTGGGGCGTGCTGCTCGCCGTCTTCTCGGTACTGGTGGCCCCGCGCGTACAGGAACGCTTCGGCTCCCTGAAGGTGCTCGGCGGCTCGCTCGTCCTGCTCGCCGCCGACCTGGTCGTCCTCGGATACGGCAACCACACCACGGCGATCGTCTGCACGGTCCTCTCGGGCGCGTTCATCGGCCTGAACAACACCGTCTTCACCGAGCTGGCCCTCGGGGTGTCCGACGCGCCGCGCCCGGTGGCCAGCGCGGGCTACAACTTCGTGCGCTGGTTCGCGGCGGCAGCTGCCCCCTTCCTCGCGCCGAAGATCGAGGAGTGGACCGACGTCCATGTCCCGTTCGTGGTCGCGGCGGCCGCGGCCGTCATCGGCGCGACGATCGTCGGCGTACGCCGCCGGGCCCTGACCGCCGAGGCGGCGGAGCGGGAGCCGCAGCACGCGGCGGAGGACGGCGTCTCCGTCTTCGCCCGCTGACCGCGGTCCGGTCCCGCGAACCCCGGGCCCGTACGCCCCGGCCCCCGCTGCCGCACGGAAGGCAACGGGGGCCGGTCACATTCAGGCCAGACAGCCACTCGGTTCACGCCAACTTCACAGCGTGATGTTTCGATCTCCACGCGTCAGTCCAGAGGTACGCCGCTCCGCAGCGGGTCTCGCAGGTCGGTGCCCTGCTGCAGCCAGCGCTCCTCCAGCGCGGCGGCCCCGTGCACCCGCTTCCACGCGGCCTCGTTCGGCGTCATGGGCAGCAGCGGCAGGAACCGCACCGGCTCCATGGGCTCGTCCAGCTCCAGGTCCTCGACCAGGCCGCCGCCCTCGCTGACCAGCACCGAGGTGAAGGGGGCCCCGGGCCACAGCGGCTCGCCCACGTCCAGCGAGGCGCCCGGCGCCACGATGACGCCCTCGACCTGCGGCGAAGCGGCCAGCACGGCCAGCGGCCTGAGCACCTTGTCGGTGTCGGCGCGGCCGTTCCGCACGGTCAGGACCAGCTCGGCGCGGGGGCCGCGCAGCGGGTCGGCCAGCACCTCGGAGGGGTCGGTCATGGGGTTCGCGGACATGCCGAGCGTGACGTACCGCACCAGCTCGCGGTCGGCGTAGCGCAGCACTTCGATGCGGTCCGTACCGAGGAACGTCACCGCCGCGCGCGCGTCCGGCTCCCCGAGAGCCATCAGCAGCCGGGCCTCGACCAGCTCAAGAACGTCAGACATGCGGCGAGCATACGGGCGGCCGCCGGACCGGCGGTCCGTCCCCCGCGCGGGCCATGGCCGCGTATGGAACAGGCAAAGGGGCGGCGCAGCGGGAAGGTAACGGTTCAGACGGCTGATAGCCTTGCCATCTGGTCAGCGAAAGACGTCGTCCCCCAGCAGGGACCGGCCGGAGGAGGTGGGACTGGCATGGATCCTAGTCGACCGTGCAGTACCGGCAGTTCTCCCGTCGCCCCGCTGATGATGCGACTCTCCTGATCCGAGAGCTTCCGTACCCCACCGTGTCCCGGTGAAACGTGAAGTCCCTTCGCACGCGCAGCTTCTGACGGAAGAACGCCCGCACCAGCGCTTTTTCTCTGTTCTTCCCGCACTGCGAACTGCCGTCAGTACCGACGCACGGAGCGCCGCCCGCTTTGCGGACGTACGGCCGAGGATGCCGCGTACGTCCACGTTCCGGGATGCGCTACGCCCCCGCGCCAGCGGCTGACGGCCGGCCCGTGAAGGAGCCCGCCATGTCGATGATCCGCGACCTGCGCGCCGCCGTCCGCCCCTCCCGGCGTCGCGGCGACTCCCCGTACGAGTACGAGAACACCCGCACCGCCACGGCCAACAGCGCCATCGTGGACTGCGGCGTCTACCGCGACGGCCGCCGCGTCAGCGGCCACGTCACCCCCGGCGAGGCCATCGCCGACGTCCAGGAGAACGGCGGCTTCACCTGGATCGGCCTGCACGAGCCGAACGAGCGCGAGTTCGCCGGCATCGCCAAGGAGTTCGGGCTGCACCCGCTCGCCGTCGAGGACGCCGTCCACGCCCACCAGCGGCCGAAGCTGGAGCGGTACGACGACACCCTGTTCACCGTCTTCAAGACCATCCACTACGTCGAGCACGCCGAGCTCACCGCCACCAGCGAGGTCGTGGAGACCGGCGAGGTGATGTGCTTCACCGGCCGGGACTTCATCGTGACCGTCCGGCACGGCGGCCAGGGCTCGCTGCGCGCGCTGCGGCACCGTCTGCAGGACGACCCCGAGCTGCTCGGCAAGGGGCCGTCGGCCGTGCTGCACGCCATCGCCGACCAGGTGGTGGACGGCTACATCGCGGTCGCCGACGCCGTGCAGGACGACATCGACGAGGTCGAGATCGACGTCTTCAGCTCCGGCACGAACGGCAAGGCACAGGGCAAGGCGGCGGCCACCGCCAAGGGCGGCGACGCCGGGCGGATCTACCAGCTCAAGCGCGAGGTGCTGGAGTTCAAGCGGGCGGTCTCGCCGCTGCTGCGGCCGATGCAGCAGCTGAGCGAGCGGCCGATGCGGCTGGTCGACTCCGACATCCAGAAGTACTTCCGGGACGTCGCCGACCACCTCGCGCGCGTCAACGAGCAGGTGATCGGCTTCGACGACCTGCTGAACTCCATCCTCCAGGCGAACCTGGCGCAGGCGACGGTCGCGCAGAACGAGGACATGCGCAAGATCACGTCGTGGGCCGCGATCTTCGCGGTGCCGACGATGATCGCCGGGATCTACGGCATGAACTTCAAGTACATGCCCGAGCTGCACTGGAAGTTCGGCTACCCGGCCGTCCTGATGGTCACCGTCGTCATCTGCTTCGGCATCCACCGCGGCTTCAAGCGCAACGGCTGGCTGTAGGGCACGCGCCGCGGGAGCACGGCGTGCGGGGCGGCGGCGCGTCCGCCCGGCGTGCCTGGCTAGGCTTACGGGCATGACGGAGACCGTGCCCCAGCCGCTGCTCGACCAGGCGCTCATCGAGGAGGCCACCAAGAAGTCCGGCCTCATCTGGGTCCAGGGGACCGAGGGCCCGTCCCGCGCGCTGTGGCACGTCTGGCACGACGGCGCCGCGTGGCTGGTGGGCGACGGCCCCCTGGAACAGCCGCTCGCCGGCCTGGGCCTCGCCGACGGCTCCACCGCCACCGTCACCGTCCGCAGCAAGGACAAGGGCGGCCGGCTGGTCGCCTGGCAGGCCCGGGTCACCGAGGCCGCGCCGCGCAGCGAGCCGTGGGAGGCCGCCGTCGGCGAGCTGAAGGGCAAGCGGCTGAACGCGCCGGACGCCGACACCATGCCGGAGCGCTGGGCCCGCGAGTGCCGGGTGCTGCGGCTGACCCCGCTGACCGGGGACGCGGCGCCCGCCGCCCGTACGGACTTCGGCGACGACGCGCGGGCGGCCCGGCCGCTGCCCACCTCCGCCACGACCCGCGGGCCGGTCCCCGCCGCCCTGCCGAAGCTGCTCCGCCGCGGGCGTCGCGGCTGACGGACGCGGCGGGCGGTCCGGGCCGGGGCACTCCGCGGCCGTCCCGGACCCGGCGCTCAGTTGCCCGAGCCGATGCTCTCCCCGTAGTCCACGACGTCGTTCTTGTCCGGCTCGGCGAGGTCGATGCGCTTGCCCCAGTCGGCGAACTGCACGGTGCCCGCGCCGCCGGCCCGGTTCAGCCGCAGCGGGTACGGCTTGCCCTCCAGGGAGACGTCGAGCGTGCCGCCGTTGCCCTGCGCGGCCGAGATGCGGATCGTTCGGGTGCCGCCCAGGGTGCTGTGCTCGCCGCGGGCGAGCTTGCCGTGCAAGGTCAGCAGCGTGTCGAGCAGCGCGTCCTTCTCCGTGAAGCCGCTGAACTGCCGGTAGGTGCGGTCGGCCGCGGGCACCTTCACGTACTTGCCGTCCAGCTTGGCGGCGGCCGCGCTGTCGGTCCTGCTCGGCGTGCCGCCCTCCTGGTGCGCCCAGAAGCCGGCGTCGGCCTTCACGTACAGCTCCTTGCCGATGCGCAGCAGGGAGAACTCCGTGTCCTTGGTGGACACCTCGCCCTTGCCGCCGTTCCCCGTCAGCTGCATGTCCAGCTCGTACGTGCGGCGGCCGCTGACCAGCTTGCCGGAGATCCGGACCGTGGGGGCGCCCTCGGCGGCCGCCAGGGTCTTCTGCTGGATCTTCGTCGGGGACAGCTTCCCCACCCCGTTGGTGCCCGCGTCCGGGTCCTCCGGGCTCCCGCAGGCCGTCAGCGCGACGGCCAGGGAGACGCACGCGGTCCCCGCCGCCGCTCGGCGGACGACGCCGCGACGGCGGCGGGTCCCTGGCAGAAAAGCGATCACAGTGGCGTGGCCTCCTGGTGCACTGGTCCGGTTGCCGGATGACCTCGACGGCAGTACGGCAGCGTACCGGTGCGCCGCCCGCCGTCCGGAGGAGAGGGAGGCGACTTCGATCGGACAGCCGTACGGTGGTGCCTGCCGGGGCACCCGTGTACGGAGCGCGCTAGCCTGAAGCCGACCGAAGCGCGATTTCACCTGATTTATCGGGAGTCGGCTGCCCCCGGTCCGCCGGGAGCCGGAGGAGAAGGAGCGGAGGCGCACGGCATGGCGGTGGTCACCCCCCGGGTGTTCGTCTCGCACCTCTCCGGCATCGCGGTGTTCGACCCCAACGGCGACCAGGTGGGCCGGGTGCGGGACCTGGTGGCCATGCTGCGGGTGGGCGGCCGGCCGCCGCGGCTGCTCGGGCTGGTCGTGGAGGTGATCAGCCGGCGCCGGATCTTCCTGCCGATGACCCGGGTCACCGGCGTGGAGTCCGGCCAGGTGATCACCACCGGCGTGGTCAACATGCGCCGCTTCGAACAGCGCGCCTCGGAGACCCTGGTCCTCGGCGAGCTGCTGGACCGCCGGGTGCGCGTCGTGGAGACCGGCGAGGAGGTCACCGTCCTCGACATCGGCATCACCCAGCTGCCGGCCCGCCGGGACTGGGAGATCGAGAAGGTCTTCGTACGCAAGGGGAAGGGCGGTGCGCTCAGGCGCCGCGGAGAAACGTTGACCCTCGACTGGTCACAGGTCACCGGTTTCTCCCTGGAGGAGCACGGACAGGGCGCCGAGAGCCTGCTCGCCACGTTCGAGCAGCTGCACCCCGCCGACCTCGCGAGCGTCCTGCACCACCTCAACCCCAAGCGCCGCGCCGAGGTGGCCGCCGCGCTGGACGACGACCGGCTCGCCGACGTCCTGGAGGAGCTGCCCGAGGACGACCAGGTCGAGATCCTCGGCAAGCTGAAGGACGAGCGGGCCGCCGACGTCCTGGAGGCGATGGACCCCGACGACGCCGCCGACCTGCTCTCCGAGCTCCCCGAGGACGAGAAGGAACGGCTGCTGACCCTGATGCAGCCCGGCGACGCGGCCGACGTGCGGCGCCTGATGTCGTACGAGGAGCGGACGGCGGGCGGCCTGATGACCACCGAGCCGATCGTGCTGGGCCCGGACGCCACGGTCGCCGACGCGCTCGCCCGGGTACGCGACCCCGACCTCTCCCCCGCGCTCGCCGCCCAGGTCTACGTCTGCCGGCCGCCGGACCAGACCCCGACCGGCAAGTACCTTGGCGTGGTCCACTTCCAGCGGCTGCTGCGCGACCCGCCCTTCACCCTCGTCGGCGCGATCGTGGAGAGCGACCTGCCGCCGCTGCCGCCGGACACCCCGCTGCCCTCCGTGACCAGCTACCTCGCCACGTACAACATGGTCGCCGCGCCCGTCGTGGACGAGAGCGGGTCGCTGCTGGGCGCGGTGACCGTCGACGACGTACTGGACCACCTGCTGCCCGAGGACTGGCGCGAGACGGACCTGCACGGCGCGCCCGGGGTGGACGCCGGCGACCACCTCGGCGAGCGCGAGGACGAGCGGCCGAACGGCCACCGGGGCACGCAGGGGAACGGACACCGCGGCGGCGCTGCGGGCAGCGGCGCCGCCGGTACCACGGGCGGGGGTGCGCATGGGCGTGGATGAGCGGGAGACCACCAAGGAGCGCGCGCGGGCCGCCGCGGTCACCGGCGAGCGGTCGCGGGTCCGGCTGGACGTGCCGCGCGCACCGCGCCGCAGCCTGCTGCCGGAGTACGACCCGGAGGCGTTCGGGCGGCTGTCGGAGAAGATCGCCCGCTTCCTGGGCACCGGCCGGTTCATCGTCTGGATGACCGTCCTGATCATCGTGTGGGTCGGCTGGAACGTCACGGCACCCGAGCAGCTGCGCTTCGACGAGTACCCCTTCATCTTCCTGACCCTGGCACTGTCGCTGCAGGCGTCGTACGCCGCGCCGCTGATCCTGCTGGCCCAGAACCGGCAGGACGACCGGGACCGGGTCAGCCGCGAGCAGGACCGCAAGCAGAACGAGCGCTCGATCGCGGACACCGAGTACCTGACCCGCGAGGTCGCGGCGCTCCGGCTCGGGCTGGGCGAGGTCGCCACCCGCGACTGGATCCGCTCCGAACTGCAGGACATGCTCAAGGAACTGGAGGAACGGCGGGACGCCGAGCGGGAGGACGGCGGGTACGACGAGCGGCCGTCGCGCCGCCGCCACCGGGAGTGACGTACACGACCGCCGACAGGGCTTTCCGGAGGCCCCCACCGGAGCCGTACCATGCAGTACATGGCTACCGACACGCCCACGACCGCCGCTCCGAGCGAGGACGCGATCCGCGAAGCGCTCGCGACGGTGAACGACCCCGAGATCCACCGCCCCATCACCGAACTGGGGATGGTCAAATCGGTGGACATCGCGGCCGACGGCGCCGTGTCGGTCGTGGTCTACCTCACCGTCTCCGGCTGCCCGATGCGCGAGACGATCACCAGCAACGTCCGGGAAGCGGTCGCGAAGGTGGCGGGCGTCACCAGCGTCGCCGTCGACCTGGACGTGATGAGCGACGAGCAGCGCAAGGAGCTGGCGGCCGCGCTGCGCGGCGGCACCGCCGAGCGCGAGGTGCCGTTCGCCCAGCCGGGCTCGCTCACCCGGGTGTACGCGGTCGCCTCCGGCAAGGGCGGCGTCGGCAAGTCCTCGGTCACGGTGAACCTCGCGGCCGCGATGGCGGCCGACGGCCTGAAGGTCGGCGTCGTGGACGCGGACATCTACGGCCACAGCGTGCCCCGCATGCTCGGCGCCGAGGGCCGTCCCACCCAGGTCGAGAACATGATCATGCCGCCGTCGGCGAACGGCGTGAAGGTCATCTCCATCGGCATGTTCACCCCGGGCAACGCGCCGGTCGTCTGGCGCGGCCCGATGCTGCACCGCGCGCTCCAGCAGTTCCTCGCCGACGTGTACTGGGGCGACCTGGACGTGCTGCTGCTGGACCTGCCGCCCGGCACCGGCGACATCGCGATCTCCGTGGCCCAGCTGGTGCCGAACGCCGAGATCCTGGTCGTCACCACCCCGCAGCAGGCCGCCGCCGAGGTCGCCGAGCGGGCCGGCTCCATCGCCGTGCAGACCCACCAGAAGATCGTCGGCGTGGTCGAGAACATGGCCGGTCTGGAGCTGCCGAACGGCGAGATCGTCGATGTCTTCGGGACGGGCGGCGGCCAGCAGGTCGCCGAGGGCCTGACGAAGACGACCGGTACGCAGGTGCCGGTGCTCGGCTCGATCCCGATCGACGTCCGGCTGCGGGAGGGCGGCGACGCCGGCAAGCCGGTCGTGCTCACCGACCCGGAATCCGGCGCGGGCGCCGCGATCCGCGCGATCGCCGGCAAGCTGGGCGGCCGTCAGCGCGGCCTGTCGGGCATGTCCCTGGGCATCACCCCGCGCAACAAGTTCTGAGCGCTCTCCGGGCCTTCCCGGGCGTCACGAGGGGCGGACCCGCGGGTCCGCCCCTTCGTCGTGCCGACGGGGCACGCGGAGTCCGGGGCGCGCGTTCCGCTTCGCGCCGGGACGTGCGCGTACGCGCCTCCCGGCGGCTCAGCCCTCGTACGTGGTGATGTCCTTGACGACCGCGAAGCCGAGGCCGTAGGCGCTCATGCCGCGCCCGTACGCGCCGATGTGCACGCCGTCCGAGCCGTCGCCCGTCGACCCGGCGAGCACCCAGCCGTACTCCGATTCGCGGTAGTGGAACGGCGTCGGCACGCCGTCGACCGGGAGCGTGAGCTCGCTCCAGGCCTCACCGGTCAGGTCGTCGGCCAGCTCCCAGGCGAGCATCGTCTGCTGGTCCAGCCAGTCCTGCCGCAGCGCCCGCTCCATCTGCACCGGCCAGGTGCAGTTCAGCAGGCCCGAGCCGGCCAGCCAGGCGGCCGAGGAGACCGAGGTGGCTTCCAGGACGCCCGTGCCGTCCGGGCTGCGCCGCACGGGGCGGCAGGGCACGGTCACCACGACCGTGAAGCGCTCGGCGTCCGGCACGGTCTCCACCCGAATGGTGGGCTCCTCGCCGTGCGCGAGCGAACCGTGCTCGACCGTGCCTTCGGGAGTGACGCCGGCATGCATCAGCCGGCGCGGGCCCGTGAACGCCTCGTCCAGGCCGTACCACGGGAAATCGGCCATCAGATAGCCGTCGACCTTCTCCCCTGCGTCAGCGGACACCGTGTGTGCACCGGCCCGCCTCGTCGTCTCCATGTGCGCGGAGCCTCCTCGTTGCCCTGCGTCGTGGGCGGCCCGCCCCCCTCAGGCGACCTCACCCCGGACAACGGGAGCATAGCCATACGCGTCAACACAGCCGGGCATACGGGCTTATCAGGTGGCGTCGTCGTCGAAGGGCGGACGGTCCCCGGCCGCGGGGGTCTCGCGCTTCGTCAGCCGGTCCGGCGTGCCGCCGCCGGAGGCCGGAGTCTCCTTGGTGAGGCTGTGGCGGGTGGACCCGCCGCCGTCGCCGTTGCTCCGGATGGCCTCCGTGACCTCGGCCATCTCCTGCTTCACGTCGAAGCCGTTGCGGATCTCCTGGAGGCCGTACTCGTCCTTCTCCAGGACGTGCTTCCGTACGAAGTTCTTCGGATTGAGGTCCTCGAACTCGAAGTCCTTGAACTCGGGCCCCAGCTCCGAACGGATGTCCTCCTTGGCGCTGTCGGAGAACTGCCGCACCTTGCGGATGAATCCCGACACATCCTGGATGACCTTGGGGAGCTTGTCCGGCCCGAAAATCAGGATGGCGAGGACCACGAGCGCGACCAGTTCCAGTGGTCCTATGTCGAAGAACACCTGGCAGCTCCTTGATCCGTCCCTGGCTCATCCTGCGGCCTCCCGGCCGAGCCGCCTCTCACGGTACCTGGCCCCGGCCGTCCAACGGGAGTCACCCGCCCCAACACCGTGCGAACGATCGCCGCCACCGCGACGCTCCGTGACAGGTCAGCTCTGGTCGGTGGAGGAGCCGAGGGTGACCTCGACCGTGCGCCGGTGGCCGTCCCGCTCGACCGTGAGCTTCAGCCGGTCGCCGGGGCGGTGGCTGCGGATCTTGATGATCAGCTCCTCGCCGGTGTGCACGGCGGAGCCGTCCACCTCGGTGATCAGATCGCCCGCCCTGATGCCGGCCCGCGCGCCGGGCCCGCCCGGCGTGACCGCGGCACCGCCGCCCCTGGCCTTGGCGCTGACCCGCGCGCCGTCCCCGGTGTACCCCATGTCGAGCGTCACCCCGATCACCGGATGCGTCGCCCGGCCGGTGTTGATCAGCTCCTCGGCGACCCGCTTGCCCTGGTTGATCGGTATCGCGAAGCCCAGCCCTATGCTGCCGCCCTGCTCGCCGCCGAGGCTGTCGCCGCTGCCGGCCGCGCGGATGGCGCTGTTGATGCCGATGACGTGCGCCTGGCCGTCGACGAGCGGGCCGCCGGAGTTGCCCGGGTTGATCGGCGCGTCGGTCTGCAGCGCGTCCACGTAGCTGACGTCGCTGCCGTCCCCGCCCTCGCCGCCCGCGGTGATCGGCCGCTGCTTGGCGCTGATGATCCCGGCGGTCACGGTGTTGGCCAGGTCGAAGGGGGCGCCGATCGCCACGACGGGATCGCCGACCTGCACCTCGTCGGAGTTGCCGAGGGTGAGCGGCCGCAGGCCGTCGACGCCGTCGACCTTGACGACGGCGAGGTCGTAACCGCTGTCCCGGCCGACGACCCGGCCGGTGGCGGTCTCGCCGCCGCTGAAGGTGACCGAGATCTTGCCGTCGCCTCCGCCGGCCGCGACGACGTGGTTGTTCGTCAGCAGATGGCCGCTGCGGTCCAGTACGAAGCCGGTGCCCGTGCCTTCCTCGCCACCGCCGCGTACGTGCAGGGTGACGACGCCCGGCAGAGTGGTGCGGGCGATGCCGGCCACGCTGCCGGGGGCGCGGCCGGTCTGCTCGCCGGAGACCTGCGGCAGCCGGACGTCGCCGACGCCTCCGTTACGCTCGATGGACGCGCCGACGCCGCCGCCCACGCCGCCCGCCACCAGCGCGAGCACGACCGCCCCGACGACGGTCCGCCCCCGCCCGCGGCGGCGCTCCGCACGCGGCTCCCCGTCCGCGGTCCGCACCGCCCAGGGGTCGTACCGGTCCCAGGGACCGGGGGCGTGCTGCGGAGCCGGAGGCTGCGGTTCGGCACCGAGGGGGTGGTGCGGGGCCTGGGGCAGCGGCTCGGCCGCGGGCGGGAGCGGCGCGCTCTGCGGCAGCGGCTGCGGCTGGGCCGGAGGCATCGCGCCCGGGGGCTGGGCCTGGGGTTGCGGCACGCCGCCCGGCCGGGGCGGCTGCTGCTGGTGGACCGGGGCCTGCGCCGGCGGCATGGGCGTGCCGGGCGGCCCGGCCGGTGCGCCCGGTGCGCCCGGTGCGCCCGGTGCCGGAGTGCCCGGTGCCGGAGTGCCGGGGTACGGCTGCGGGGCCGCGGTCTGTGCCGGCTGCTGCGGCACGCTGACCCCGTGCGGCGGCGTCGGCACCGGCCGCTGGACGGGCGGTGCCGGGGCCCATGGACCGGGCCCGCCGTAGGGCGGGGTGCCGTACGGATCTTCCGGGTGCAGCGGCCGCGGCGCGGTGCCCGCCTCGGGCGCGGACTGCGGGGCCGACTCCGGGGCCCGCTCGGAAGCCGGGGCCGGTCCGGGAGCTGAGGTCGGTCCAGCAGCCGGGACCTGCCCGGCAGCCGGGGCCGATCCCGAAGCCGCGGCCGGTCCGGGAGCCGGGGTCGGTCCAGTAGCCGAGTCCGGCCCGGAAGCACCCGGGGCCCGCTCGGAAGCCGGGGCCGGTACGTCCGTGCCCGGTGTCGCCTCCGGCCCGTCGGCCGTCTGCCGGCCGGAACGGTTCTCGTGGTGGGGCCCGGAGGCCGTGCCCTCGTTCATGTTCTCCCCACAATTCGCCCGCGTGCGGGGCCGCACGCCCCCTGGCAGCGCTGGTGGCGCGATGCGCGGCCCACCGGCGATTCAACCAGGTTCACGCCTGTCGCGTGCAGGCCCCGGCGGCTGCCGGACCAGGCGCCGGCACGGGGCCGGCGCCTGGTCCGACGGAGCGTCAGTGTGCCGCGGAGGCGCTGTGCGTGAGCAGCGGCCGCTTGGGCTCCAGCGGGGGGCAGCGGCGGCGCGGGGCGCGCCGTGACGGGTGAGGACGGGGAGGCCAGCGCCGAGGGCGCCGGGCCGTTGCCGCCGGACGCGCCCGAGGAGCCCGTACCGCCGTCGGCACCGGCCGCGCCGGACGGCCCGTCGGCCACGTCCGCCGACGTGCCGGGCGCCGCGCCCGTGCCCGCGGCCGTGTCCAGCCCGGAGGCCGTACCGAATCCGGCGGTGCCGGGGCGGCCGGGGGCTATCAGGGGGCCGAGCCGCCCCGTGCCGTCGCCGCTCGAGGAGCCGGCGTACCGCACCGGCAGGGACGCGGCCGCGGGATGAACTCGGCGGAACCGGCCGCCGGCGTCGCCCGCCCCTGCAGCACGCCGAGCAGCGCGTCCCGGTCGCGCGAGCCGCGCGCCGCGACCGGCCGCTGCTGGCGCCCGTCGGCTCCGCCCGCCTCGGCGGCCGGGGAGGCCGACAGCGGGGTGGTCGCGCCCTCACCGCGGCCCGCGCCCGGGTCGACCGCCGCCTCCAGCGGCAGCGCGCCGCTGAGCGCGAAGGCCGCCAGGGAGACCGCGCCCGCCGCGGCGAACGCGAAGCGCCGCCGGGGCGAGGCACCGGGGCCCGTACCGACGGAGGAACCGGCCGCTGAGGGGCCGGCCGCCGCCGTGGCTCCCGGCCGCTCGCCGGTGCGCTCGTGGATGCGGAAGCCGCGCCCGCCCGGCTGCGGCAGCAGGCCGGGGGCCGCGTGCGCGCCGGAGGGTGCGTACCCGAAGGACATGCCGCCGCGGCCGAAGGAGCCGCCGTCCAGCCCGCCCCGGCCGAAGGAGCCGCGCCCGAGGCCGCCCTCACCGAGCCGGCCCGCGGGCGCGCCCGGTTCCCCCCCGGGCAGCCCCTGCAGCCGGGCGAGCAGCCCGTCGGAGGGCCCGGGCGGAGCCATCTCGGCGAAGACGTTCTTCAGCTCCCGCTGGGCGTCGGCCTCGGCCTTGCACCTGCCGCACGTCGCGAGGTGCGCGAGGACCCGCTCACGCTGATCGTGCCCCAGCTCCCCGTCGACCAGAGCCGCGAGGCGGTCGCCGAGATGCTGCTCAGCGGGGGACTGACCGCCGCTACCGCTCACGCGATTCCGACCTCCCCTGTCGCCAGGGGCGCGAAGGCGCGGTGCTGCCGCTCGCGCTCCCGCTCCTCGGCGCGCGCCGCCGGGGAGCGGTGCTTGAGCGCCTTGCGCAGGTGCGAGCGGCCGCGGTGGATGCGGCTCCGCACCGTGCCGAGCTTCACGCCCAGGGTCGCGGCGATCTCCTCGTAGGACAGGCCCTCGATGTCGCACAGGACGACGGCGGCGCGGAACTCGGGCGCCAGGGTGTCCAGCGCCTGCTGCACGTCGGCGTCGAAGTGGGTGTCGTTGAAGTGCTGCTGCGGCGAGGGCTCGCGGCTGGGCAGCCGCTCGGCGGCGTCGTCGCCCAGCGCGTCGAAGCGGATGCGCTGCCGGCGGCGGACCATGTCCAGGAAGAGGTTGGTGGTGATGCGGTGCAGCCAGCCCTCGAACGTGCCGGGGGTGTACGTCGAGAGCGAACGGAAGACCCGGACGAAGACCTCCTGGGTGAGGTCCTCGGCATCGTGCTGGTTGCCCGTCAGGCGGTAGGCGAGGCGGTAGACGCGAGCGCTGTGGGTGCTGACGATCTCCTCCCAGCTGGGCGGAGTCCACGACTGCGAGTCCGCATCGTCGGCGAAGGTCGCGGTGGGTGCGGAGACGTTCGTGGGAGTCCCGCCCTTGCCCTTGAGGCTCTGAGGGAGGGCTCGGTCAGCATTGTCGGTCACAGATTTCGGCTCGCCGGCCGACCTACGAAAACGCCGCAGCGTCCTTCGGTCACCCGCCGCAGCCGCACCTCCCCTGGTGGCTCTGGTGGTGTCCAGTGGAGCCCCTACCATATCCACCTCGCCCGTTAGCTCCGGATAAGCAGATTTGACCTGCATTTGGTCCTGCTTGTGTTTCTCTTCCGCCTTCACCTGCGCATCCCCCCTGTTTCTTCCTAACGCCCGGTCCCATCTGCGAGTTCCCGCACTCAGCGGATACAGTCACGGTTGCGTCAACTACGGGGACAGGAGAGGGCCATTACCGGCAACCGGCAGACGAGCTTGGCATTCGCCGAGGCCTACGGCGCCGGGACCATCGACGACACGGCCGACGCCGCCCTGCACTGGTCCCGCGACCGGGCCCGGGAAGCCGGCATCCGCACGGTCTCGACCGGCACCGGTTCGGCCCTCAGCCTGCTCGCCGCCACCGCGGACGCCAAGGCCGTCGCGGAGATCGGCACCGGTACCGGCGTCTCCGGCATCTACCTCCTGCACGGCATGCGCCCCGACGGCGTCCTGACCACCGTGGACCTGGAGCCGGAGCGGCAGCAGTTCGCCCGGCAGGCGTTCCGCGCCGCGGGCTTCGCCGGCAACCGCGCCCGCTTCATCCCCGGCGGCGCCCTGGAGGTCCTCCCGCGCCTCGCCGACGGCGGCTATGACCTGGTCTTCTGCGACGGCGACCGGATGGAGTACGCGGACTATCTCGCTGAATCGTTGCGCCTGCTGCGGCCCGGCGGGGTGGTCTGCTTCGAGGGCGTCTTCGCCGACGGCAGGACCGTCGACTCCGGCGAGCAGCCCGCGGAGATACAGCGGCTGCGGGAGCTGCTGCGGTCCATCCGCGAGAGCGCCCACCTGGTCCCCTCGCTGCTGCCGGTGGGCGACGGCCTGCTGTGCGCGGTCAAGCGCGGCTGACGGCACCGCGCGGGGCCCCGTGCGTCACGGGTGAGGAAGGGTGCGTAGGGTGCCCCGGGCGAGAGCGCTTACGACCGGTCCGACTCGTCGTACGCCGACACGTGTACACACGGACGCGTATTTCCGGGCCCGGCCGCTACGCCCGGAGTACGACACGGCCCCGGGGCAGGCGCGTAGGGTCGTACGCGCCGTCCGCCGGGGCCGGACATCGGTGAGGCTGCGCCTGGATCAGACGCTGACCTTGTCCAGGGCCTCGCCGAGAGCCTTGGCTTCGTCGGGAGTCAGCTCGACGACGAGCCGACCGCCGCCTTCGAGCGGAACGCGCATGACGATGCCCCGCCCCTCCTTGGTCACCTCGAGCGGGCCGTCGCCCGTCCGCGGCTTCATGGCCGCCATGCTCGTTCCCCTTCCTGAAACCAGCTCATCGTCAGCCGACGGCCCTCTGGAGAGGGGCACGCGTCACCGGCATCGAACACATTGCTTCCATGTCATTATCCCGCATCGCAGGACCCGATGACCAACATCAGCGGGCATCCCTTCGGCAACGTACATTCGCAAAACCACCCAATTCGGGGAGTCACCTGCGATACTGCGCCACCGGTCGTTGCCCGGCATGCCGCCTTTCTTTGATGTACGTCACACCACGGCGCGGATGATCTCCGGCATCCTGATCGCGGGCTGCGCTTCCCCCGCGCAGCCCGAGCCGCGACGGAGGGATCCCACCATGGCCGACACCGTGCTCTACGACGTCACCGACGGCGTTGCGACGATCACGCTCAACCGCCCCGATGCCATGAACGCCCTCGACACGGCGACCAAGGTGGCCCTGCGGGACGCCGCGCAGGAGGCCGCCGCCGACCCCGCCGTGCGCGCCGTCCTGCTGACCGCCACGGGCCGCGCCTTCTGCGTCGGGCAGGACCTCAAGGAGCACATCGGGCTGCTGGCCGAGACCCGCGAGAGGGGCGAGGGCAACGCGCTGAGCACGGTGCGCGAGCACTACAACCCCATCGTCGAGGCGCTCACCGGCATGCCGAAGCCGGTCGTCGCGGCGGTCAACGGGGTCGCCGCCGGGGCCGGCGCCGGCTTCGCGATGGCCGCCGACTACCGCCTGGTCGCCGACACCGCCTCCTTCAACACCTCGTTCGCGGGCGTCGCGCTGACCGCCGACTCCGGCATGTCCTGGACGCTGCCGCGGCTGATCGGCCACGGCCGCGCCGCCGACCTGCTGCTCTTCCCGCGCAGCATCAGCGCCCAGGAGGCGTACGAGCTGGGCATCGCGAACAAGGTCGTGCCCGCCGCCGAACTGGCCTCCGAGGCCCGCGCGCTCGCGCTGCGGCTGGCGCAGGGCCCGACCGCCGCGTACGCCGCGATCAAGGAGTCGCTGGCGTACGGCACCGACCACTCGCTGCCCGAGACGCTCGCCAAGGAGGACGAGCTGCAGACGCGGGCGGGCGCCTCCGAGGACCACGTGATCGCGGTGGAGGCGTTCGTGAAGAAGGAGAAGCCGAGGTTCGTCGGGCGGTGAGCCGTCGTGCGGGGCCCCGGGCGGGCCCCGCGCCGGGCTCAGGCCGCCGCTGCCGCCTCCGTGGCCGCGCGGACGTGGCAGTCGGCCAGGTGGTCGTTGACCAGCCCGCACGCCTGCATCATGGCGTACGCCGTCGTCGGGCCGACGAAGCGGAAGCCGCGCTTCTTGAGGTCCTTGGCGAGCGCGGTCGACTCGGGCGTGACCGGCGGGACGTCGGCGCCGCTGCGGGGCGCCGGGCGGTCCGCGCGGTCCGGCGCGTACGACCAGATCAGGGCGTCCAGCTCGCCGGGGGCCAGCTGCGCCGCGAGCCGGGCGTTGGCGAGCGTCGCGGAGATCTTGAGGCGGTTGCGGATGATGCGCGGGTCGGCGAGCAGCCGGGCCGCGTCCTCCTCGGTGAACTTCGCGACCTCGGCGATCCGGAAGCCGGCGAAGGCGGCGCGGAACCCCTCGCGGCGGCGCAGGATCGTCAGCCACGACAGACCCGACTGGAACGCCTCCAGGGACATCCGCTCGAACAGCGCGTCGTCCCCGTGCACCGGGCGCCCCCACTCGGTGTCGTGGTACGTGCGGTAGTCCGCCATCGACTCGGCCGTCATGCCCCAGGGGCAGCGCGGCAGGCCGTCCGGGCCGGTCTCGACGCCGCTCATGCGCGCTCACCGCCCTCGGCGGTCGCGCCGCCGGGCCGCTCGGGCTTCCGCGGACCGGCACCCTCGCCCGGGGCGGAGTCCGGCGCCGCCGGGGTTTCCTCCGCCACCGGCCCCGGGCGCTCGTCCGCCACCAGGCCCGGGCCGCCGCCCATCGCCGCGGCGTTCGCGCCCGCAAGCGCGGCCTCCAGCTCGGCGATCCGGGCGTCCCGCTCGGCCAGCTCGGCGCCGAGGCGGTCCAGCACGTCGTCCACGTCGTTCATCCGATAGCCGCGCAGGGCCGACGGCAGCCGTACCTCCTCCACGTCGGCCCGGGTGCAGGGGCGGTCGGCGGGCAGCGGGTCGTGCAGCCGCTCGGGCTCGGCCTCCCGCAGCGTGCCGCCGTCACCGCCGCCGATCACGGCGAGCGTGACCACGGCGACCACCGCGACCAACGCGATGAGCAAGAACCAGAACACGACCATCTCCCCACGCTCTCCGTCGTCCATTGATCGTGCCATGCGCCTCCGACAGTTAGGGTCGCTGGCGGACCATGGAGAGGGAGTAGGGAATGCTGCGGCTGGGGAATCGCGAGTTCGGCGCGCACGAGCCGGTGATCATGGCGATCGTGAACCGTACGCCGGACTCGTTCTACGACCAGGGCGCCACGTTCCGGGACGAGCCGGCGCTCGACCGCGTGGAGCAGGCGGTCGCGGAGGGCGCGGCGATCATCGACATCGGCGGGGTCAAGGCCGGCCCGGGCGAGGAGGTCACCGCCGAGGAAGAGGCGCGGCGCACGGTCGGCTTCGTGGCCGAGGTGCGCAGGCGCCACCCGGACGTGGTGATCAGCGTGGACACCTGGCGGCACGAGGTCGGCGAGGCGGTCTGCGAGGCCGGTGCCGACCTGCTCAACGACGCCTGGGGCGGGGTGGACCCGAAGCTCGCCGAGGTCGCGGCGCGGTACGGCGCGGGCCTGGTGTGCACGCACGCGGGCGGCGTCGAGCCGCGTACCCGGCCGCACCGCACCACGTACGAGGACGTGATGGCCGACATCCTGGACGTCACCCTCGGACTCGCGGAGCGCGCCGTCGAGCTGGGCGTACGGCGTGACGGCATCATGATCGACCCGGGTCACGACTTCGGGAAGAACACCCGGCACAGCCTGGAGGCCACCCGCCGGCTCGGCGAGATGACCGACGCGGTTCCCCAAGCTCTCGGCTTCGCTCGAGCAGGGGACACCCCATTGCCGGTGCTGGTCTCGCTGTCCAACAAGGACTTCGTGGGCGAGACGCTGGACAAGCCGGTCAAGGAGCGGGTGCTGGGCACCCTCGCCACGACCGCGGTCTCGGCATGGCTGGGCGCTCAGGTCTACCGCGTCCACGAGGTCGCCGAGACCCGGCAGGTGCTGGACATGGTCGCCTCCATCGCCGGGCACCGGCCGCCGGCGGTGGCCCGCCGCGGCCTGGCCTGAGAGGTACCGCGCGGCCCCCGCCCCGGGGGCCGCGCCGCGCGTCACCGGGAGGGGCCCGGCCCCACTTCCTTGGTGACCAGCGCGACCGCCTCGTCGACGTCGTCGCTCAGGTGGAAGAGGTCCAGGTCGCGCGTGGACGCCTTGCCCTGCGCGATGAGCGTGTCGCGCAGCCAGTCCACCAGCCCGCCCCAGTACTCCGTGCCGAAGAGCACGATGGGGAAGCGCGTGACCTTGCGGGTCTGCACGAGGGTGAGCGCCTCGAAGAGCTCGTCGAGGGTGCCGAGGCCGCCGGGCAGGACGACGAATCCGCGGGCGTACTTCACGAAACAGGTCTTGCGCACGAAGAAGTACCGGAAGTCCACACCGAGGTTGACGTACTCGTTCATGCCCTGTTCGAAGGGCAGCTCGATGCCGAGTCCGACGGACGTGCCGCCCGCCTCGTGTGCCCCCTTGTTCGCCGCCTCCATGGCGCCGGGGCCGCCGCCGGTGATCACCGAGAAGCCCGCCTCGACGAGCGCCCGGCCCAGGCCGACGCCCGCTTCGTACTCGGGCGACTCGCGGGGCGTGCGGGCCGAGCCGAAGACGCTGATCGCCGGGCCCAGTTCGGCGAGCGCGCCGAAGCCCTCGACGAACTCGGACTGGATGCGCATCACGCGCCAGGGGTCGGTGTGCACCCACTCGGAGGGGCCCTCGGAATCCAGCAGCCGCTGGTCGGTGGTGCCGGCGCGCACCTGGTCGCGGCGGCGCAGTACCGGGCCGAGTCGCTGCTGATCGCGCTCGGCTGCCATGGTCTCGCGCTCGGCTGCCTCAGGATCGGCCATGGTGTGCTCCCTCCGCAGGGTCCTCCGCCGGGGCGGAGGACAGATCGTTGCCGGTAAAGCGTATGTGCACAAAGGTGACGAGCAACGGAATTCGGTCTGACGGCGGCCCCGGCCGCCGCGCAGCGCTCCGGTGAACCTCTACCCGCGCAGACCACCCCGGGTCACCGGAATCCCGGTCACCACATTCCCGTGCCCCACGGGCCCGGTCTCAGCCCTCCAGCCAGGCCCGGAGCCGTTCCTCGCAGCGGATCACGTCGGCGGCGACGACGTGCTCGTCGCGCTTGTGGGCCAGCAGCGCGTTGCCCGGGCCGTAGTTGACCGCCGGCACGCCGAGGGCCGAGAAGCGCGAGACGTCCGTCCAGCCGAACTTGGGCATCGGCGTACCGCCGACCGCCTCGATGAACGCCTTGGCGGCGGGGTGCGAGAGGCCGGGCAGCGCCGCGGTCGAGTGGTCGTCGACCGTCCACTCGGCGATGTCGCAGCCGGCGAAGACCTCGCGCACGTGGGCGAGCGCCTCCTCGCCGCTGCGGTCGGGCGCGTAGCGGAAGTTGACGGTGACGGTGCACTCGTCGGGGATGACGTTGCCCGCGACGCCGCCCTCGATGCGCACGGCGTTCAGGCCCTCGCGGTACTCCAGGCCGTCGATGACGGCGCGGCGCGGCTCGTACGCGGCCAGCCGCTCCAGGATCGGGGCCGCGGCGTGGATGGCGTTGGACCCCATCCAGCTGCGCGCGGAGTGCGCCCGCTCCCCGGTGGTGCGCAGCAGGACCCGCAGGGTGCCCTGGCAGCCGCCCTCGACCTGGTTGCCGGACGGCTCCAGCAGGACCGCGAAGTCGCCCGCCAGCCAGTCGGGATGCTGCTCGGCGATCCGCTTGAGGCCGTTGTGCTCGGCGGCGATCTCCTCGGCCTCGTAGAAGACGAAGGTGAGGTCGCGGTTGGGCTCGGGCACGGTGGCGGCGACCCGCAGCTGGACGGCGACGCCGGACTTCATGTCGGAGGTGCCGCAGCCCCACAGGACGCCGTTCTCGTCCAGCCGGGAGGGCACGTTGTCCGCGATGGGCACGGTGTCGAGGTGGCCGGCGAGGACGACCCGCTCGGCGCGGCCGAGGTGCGTGCGCGCCACGACGGTGTCGCCGTCCCGGTCGACGGTCAGGTGCGGAAGCGCGCGCAGGGCGTTCTCGACGGCGTCGGCGAGGACTTTCTCGTCCCGGCTGACGGAGGGGATGTCCACCAGCGCCGCGGTCAGCTGCGCGGCGTCGAGCGACAGGTCGAGTGCGGGGGTCTGCGCGGGGCGTTCCATGGTCCCGACCCTACCGGTCGCCGGTTGCGCGTCCGTTGCACGCCGCTGTCCGTTCCCCGAGGTCCGGCGGGGCCCGCCGACGGCCTCCAGTACCGTATGGCGCGTGCTTCGCCGTCCCCAGCGTGCCCCCGTCCGCCGCAAGCGCCTCATACGCGTGTTCGCGGCCCTCGTCGTGCTGCTCGGACTCGCGGGCTACCTCGTCGTGCAGTACGTGACCGGTGGCCCCGGTGCGCCGCGCTGCACGGTGCAGCCCGAGGGCGGCGGCGATCCGTACGAACTGAGCCCCGAGCAGGCGGCGAACGCCGCGACGATCTCCGCGGTGGGCGCCTCGCGCGGGCTGCCCGAGCGGGCGGTGACGATCGCGCTCGCCACGGCCATGCAGGAGTCGGGGCTGCGCAACATCGAGTACGGCGACCGGGACTCGGTCGGCCTCTTCCAGCAGCGGCCCTCCCAGGACTGGGGCACGGCCGAGGAGATCATGGACCCGGTCTACGCGGCCGGCGAGTTCTACAAGCACCTGGTGCAGGTCCCCGGGTACTCCCGGCTGCCGCTGACGGTGGCGGCCCAGAAGGTGCAGCGCAGCGGCTACCCGCAGGCGTACGCCAAGCACGAGGCGAACGCGGCGCTGCTGACCGGCGCGCTGACCGGGCGCAGGCCGGCGGCGCTGAGCTGCGCGGAGAGCCGGCCGGCCGATCACACGCCGGGCGGCACGGCGCAGGTGCGCGAGCAGCTGGTGCGGGAGTTCGGGCCCGAGGTGCTGCCGCGGTCCGTGACGGCCACGCGGGCCGCCGGGCGGACGCTCACGGTGCCGGTGACGGCCGGTGCGGGGGTGTCGGCGAACCAGCGCGGCTGGCAGCTGGCGGCCTGGGCGGTGGCCCACGCGTCGGAGTTGCGCATCGAACGCATCTCTTACGGCGACCGCCGGTGGACCGCCGCGGATTCCGGGCAGGGGTGGCAGCAGGTGTCCGGCGATTCCGGTGGTACGTCGCCGACAGGCGTTCGGATCACCACCGCGCAGTAGTCCGGGTATTCCCTCGGTGGTGGGAATGCCGTCAATCCAGGTCGACAATTCACGGCCTTTTCCTCACCCCCGTCGAGGTACCTGAACTTCCTTGGCGCATATGAGGAGTGACGTTCTTCCCCCTCCGCCGGACGTACGAATTTCACCCACTTTCATCCGAAGCAGATAATGCGATGCGTTACCAATTCTTTACCGGGGCGCACCGCAACCTTCGGGGCTCTGGCGCGGTATTCACTGCGTCCGCCCGGCAGTCGACTGCCGCCGCCCGGCGGGCACCGTACGTCGCACAGAAGAAACAAGTCCCTCTCCGTCAAAGGAGCACCATGTCCCTCCCCCTTACGCGTCGGATCGCCCGGGCCGCGCTGCTGGTCGCAGCGGGCGCAGCTCCCGTGGTCGGTGCCGCCGGCTCCGCGAGCGCCGTTGACCTGCCCAAGGCCGCCGACCTGGGTGGACTGACCAAGGTGGACCCGTCGAGCGTCACCGAGACCGCCGGCAACGCCCTGGAGAACACCAGCGCGGTGGCCGGCCCGGTCGCCGGTGAGGTCGTGAAGAAGGCCGTGCCGGAGGCCGGCCGCGCCGGCAACAAGACGCTGCAGAAGCTCGCCCCCACCGCCAAGAAGACCACCGGTCACGTCACGGGTGACACCAAGGACACCGTGGGCGACACCACCCGCGCGCTGCCCGCCGAGGGGCTGACCAAGGACCTGCCGCTGGCCGAGGAGCTGCCCGCCGGCCAGCTGCTCGCGGGGCTGCCCGTGACCAAGGGGCTGCCGACGGACGGCCTGCCGGTCTCCGGCGTGCTCGGCGGCCTGGGCGGCTGACGCCACCGCCGGACACGCGAAGGGCCCCGGGAGCCGTCACTCCCGGGGCCCTTCGGCCGTGCCCGTACCGCTACTCGGCGAGCCGGCGGACCGCCGCCGCCACCCGCTCGTCGGTGGCCGTGAAGGCGATCCGCACGAAGCGCTCCCCCGCCGGGCCGTAGAACTCGCCCGGCGCCACGAGGATGCCGCGCTTGGAGAGGTCGCCGACGGTGTCCCAGCAGGGCTCGTCACGGGTCGCCCAGAGGTACAGCGACGCCTCGCTGTGCTCGATGCGGAAGCCCGCCGCCTCGAAGGCCGTGCGGAGCGCGGCGCGCCGGCGCGCGTACCGCTCCCGCTGCTCGGCCACGTGCGCGTCGTCGCCCAGCGCCGCGATGGTGGCGGCCTGGACCGGCGCGGGGATCATCATGCCGCCGTGCTTGCGGATCTGCAGCAGCTCACCGAGGACCGCGGCGTCACCCGCCACGAAGGCCGCGCGGTAGCCGGCCAGGTTGGAGCGCTTGGAGAGCGAGTGGACGGCGACGATCCCGTCGTACGAGCCGCCGTTGACCTCGGGGTGCAGCACGGAGACCGGGTCGGACTCCCAGCCCAGCTCCAGGTAGCACTCGTCGCTGAACACGAGGATGCCGTGCTCGCGGGCCCAGGAGACCGTGCGGCGCAGGTCCTCGGCGCTCAGCACGCGGCCGGTGGGGTTGGACGGGGAGTTGAGCCACAGCAGCTTCAGGCCCGCCGGGTCCAGCTCCCAGGGGGTGTCGTAGACGACCGGCTCGGCGCCCGCGAGCCGCGCGCCCACCTCGTACGTCGGGTACGCCAGGCGCGGGTACGCGACCTTGTCGCCGGCGCCGAGGCCCAGCTGGGTCGGCAGCCAGGCGACCAGCTCCTTGGAGCCGACGACCGGGAGGACGTTCTCGTGGGCGAGGCCCGTGGCGCCGAGCCGCCGTCCCGCCCAGCCCGTGAGCGCGTCGCGCAGCGCCGGCGTGCCCCACACGGTCGGATAGCCCGGGCTGTCGGACGCGTCGGCGAGCGCCTTCTGGATCAGCGGCGGGACCGGGTCGACCGGGGTCCCCACGGACAGGTCCACGATGCCGTCGGCATGCGCGGCGGCGGTCGCCTTGTACGGCTCCAGCCGGTCCCAGGGAAAGACGGGGAGGCGTGCGGATACTGCGCCCACGGTGCTCTTCTTTCGTACGTGTCGGGAAACGCCTCGGTCCCGTACGGCGGTGGCGGCCGTACGGGACCGGAGCGGCACTGCGGCCTGCCGTTACTGGTTCTGCGGCGGCAGGGCGGCGATGAAGGGGTGGTCCTTCTCGATCAGGCCCAGCTTCGACGCACCACCGGGCGAACCGAGCTCGTCGAAGAACTCGACGTTCGCCTTGTAGTAGTCCTTCCACTCCTCCGGAGTGTCGTCCTCGTAGAAGATGGCCTCGACCGGGCAGACCGGCTCACAGGCGCCACAGTCGACACATTCGTCCGGGTGGATGTACAAGGACCGGGAGCCCTCGTAGATGCAGTCGACCGGGCACTCCTCGATGCACGCCTTGTCCTTGACGTCGACACAAGGCTGCGCGATGACGTAGGTCACGCTGTCGTTCCTCCTCGTTAGGGCGGGCGAACCGTCGTTGGGGCGGCCGCCTCAGGGCGCGCGGGAGCGCGGCGTCGTCGATGCCCGCACCTAGTATCTCCGGTCCCGGGCACGAGACGAACAAGAGGGGCGGGCACAGCTGTGGAATTCACCACGGGCGGACGACTGGAGGTCGCCATCACCCCTGCTGACGTGGGGAAAAGGGTATCGGTCCGCAGGCTGGCCGGGCCGGGTGAGTCCACGGAGCGATTCACCGACACGGTCGGCGTTCTCACATCGTGGGACGACGGTGTGCTGAGCATCACACGACGGACCGGCGAAGAGGTGCGGATCGCGGAGAGCGCGCTGGTCGCGGGCAAGGTCGTACCGGCCGCACCGGCCCGCCGGCGGGGTCCCGCGACGAGCGTCCGGGAGCTCACGGCGGTCGCCGCGCGCGGCTGGCCGGCCACCGAGACGGAACAGCTCGGGGAGTGGACCCTGCGGGCCGCCGCCGGGTTCAGCCGGCGGGCGAACTCGGTCCTGGTGACCGGTGACCCCGGGGTGCCGCTGGACGAGGCGCTGGACCGCGTACGCGCCTGGTACGCGGCGCGCGGCCTGACGCCGTACATCGCCGTGGCCACCGGTGCGGCCGGCGGTGACGAGCTGCTCGCCGCCGAGCTGGAGCGGCGCGGCTGGACGGCCGAGGCACGCACGGTCGTACGCGTCGGCGCGCTGGCTCCGCTGGCCGACACCGGCGCCGACACCGGCCGGGTCCGGTTGTCCCGCGAGCCGGACGACGCCTGGACCTCGCTCTACAACCGCACCGCCGACGCGCCGCCCGAGGCGAGGAAGGTGCTGGCCGGCGGCCCGTCGGTGTGGTTCGCCACGGTGCCGGGCGAGACCGGGCCCGCCGCCATCGGCCGGGTGGTCGTGGACGGCCGCTGGGCGGGCTTCGCGGCCGTCGAGGTCGCCCCGGAGCACCGCAGGCAGGGGCTGGCGACGCTGGTGATGGCCGCCCTCGCCCAGCAGGCGCTGGCGGAGGGCGCCTCGGCTGCGTACCTCCAGGTCGAGGCGGACAATGACGGGGCGAGGGCGCTGTACGACGCGCTCGGCTTCACCGATCACCACCACTACCACTACCGGCGCGCCCCTCAGGCGCACGCCCGCTGAACGGGTACGGACCAGACATGCACCGCGATCCCGATTCCCGCCGCGCCGACCGGCGCCGGCAGTTCGCCGAGGCCGCCCGCGAGGAGCGGCCCGACCTCGCGCTGCTGTGCCTGCTGCTGGCCGCCGAGGCCGATCCGGAGCTGGACGAGCACGGCATCGACGCCGCGCAGATCGAGCTGGACCGGCTGGCCGGGCTGCTGCCGTTCCGCCCGGCGGCCGCGCGCGGCGGCACGGGCCAGGGCGCGGACAGCGCGGCGCACGCCTGGGCCCGCAGCGTCGCCGGGCTGCTCGGCACCCGCTGCGGCTTCCACGGCCTGCCCGCCGACTACCGGCGGCTGGAGTCCTCGCTGCTGCACGAGGTGCTGCGGCGCCGCCGCGGACTGCCGATCCTGCTGTCGGTGGTCTGGACGGAGGTCGCGCGGCGGGCCGGCGCCCCGGTGTACGGGGTGGCGCTGCCCGGGCACTACGTCGTCGGGTTCGGCGATCCGTGCGGCGCGCACGTCCTGGTGGACCCGTTCGACGGCGGGCGGATCCTGACCGACGAGGACGCCGGGCTGCTGGTGGCGGGCGCGACCGGGCAGCCGCTCACGCCGCAGATGCTGGCGCCGGCCGATCCCCTGGAGACGGTGCTGCGCATCCTGAACAACATCCGGGCCTGGGCGACGGCCCGTCCCGAGCGCAGCGACGTACGGCTGTGGGCGGTGGAGCTGTCGCTGCTGCTGCCGAGCCATCCGGCGCGGCTGCGCCACGAGCACGCCGAGGTGCTGGTGGAGCGGGGCGACTTCGTGCGCGGCGCGGCGGAGCTGGAGGAGTACGCGGCGGTGGTGGAGACGGTGGACCCGGAGGCCGCTGAAACGGTCCGCCGCCAGGCAGCGGCGGCCCGCGCGATGCTCAACTGAGACGCGAGGCCCGACTGAGCGCGAGGCCCAACTGAAACTGAAGGGGGATGCTCAGCTGAGGGGGCGGCGGACGGTCGGGTCCCGGTCCGCCGGGGGGTGCGGGTCGGCCGTGGCGCCCGTGGCGTCCCCCGTCCGGCCGGTCACCGGCGGCTGCGGCGCCGGCCGCAGCGGCGGGCTGTCCGGGCTGCGGCGGACGATCAGTACGGTCGCGTCGTCCTTCAGCTCACCGCCGGTGAACACCGTCAGGTCGGCGCGCAGCGTCGCGGCCAGCTCGGCCGGCTCCAGCCCGGTCCAGCCCGCCAGCCGCTCGCGCAGCGGGTAGAACGTGCCGTCCCGGCGCCGGGCCTCGGTCACCCCGTCCGTGCACAGCACGGCCCAGTCCTCGTCCAGCGGCCACGCGTCGTAGGCCCGGCGCCGCTCGCCGGTCAGCTCGCCCAGGCCCAGCGGCAGCCACTCCCCCTCGTCCCGCTCGCTGACCCGGCCCTCGCGGATGACGTAGTACGGGATGTGGCCGCAGGACAGCGAGCGGCCGCGGCCGTCGGGGCCGACCTCCATGAGCAGCGCGGTCACGAAGCGCTCCGTGCCGCCCTGCGCGACGGAGCGCGCGTTGTGGCGCCGCAGGGAGGCTTCCATGCGGGCGGCGATGCCCTCCAGCGTCGCCTCGTAGTGCGCGGCCTCGCGGAAGGACGCCAGCGCCTCGTGGCCCGCGCCGATCGCGGGCATGCCCTTGCCCTGCACGTCGCCGACGACCAGCCGGGTGCCGTACGGCGTCTCGACCGCCTCGTAGATGTCGCCGCCGACCCGGGCGCCCTCGAGCGCCGAGACGTAGAACCCGGCGACCTCGTACGGGCCGGCCCGCAGCGGCAGCTCGTGCAGCATGGCGCGCTGCACCTCGTCGGCGACCAGCCGGGTCCGGTCGAAGGCGTCGTCGCGCCGGCGCCGGTTGTGGCAGAGCGCCAGCGCGAAGGCCGCGACCACCAGGGTGCCGAGCAGCCCCACGAGGGAGCCGGACACCGTCCACACGGAGAAGTTCACGGTGTACAGGACGGCGCTCGCGATCACGAAGGCCGCCGTGACCGCACCGGTCCAGCGCGCCGAGCAGCGCAGTGCGGCGAACATCGGCGCGATGCCGGCGAACGAAATGATCCGCACCTGAGGGCCGGTGATCATATCGGCCACCGCGAGCAGACAGACCACGAGGATCAGCAGCAGCGCCCTGCGCCGGCCGGCGTCCTGCAGTCGCGTGAAAGGCATAGCACTTCCAGGATGCGCACAGGACCCGCCGTCCTGCAGGGACGAAGGTCCCCCGCGCTCGGTCGACGGCCCTGCGGCGCACGGGCACGACGGGGCGGCGACGGGGGCGTACGGCGGCGCGGCCGCCCGGGCGAGGCCCCGTACGGGCGGGCGGCCGTACGGGGTACCCCCGGCCCTTGTCGCGGGCCGCGCGGGCGGCCTCGGCACGGAAAAGCCCCGGTGGCCGCTGCCACCGGGGCTCCGTCCGTCGTGCGGGGCGGGTCAGCTCGGGTTCGTCGGGATGGTGACGACCCGCTGGGCCGGGGTGGTGCCGCGCAGCGCCTGGCTGACGGCGCTCGCGACCTCCTCGACGCTGACCGGCTTCTTCGTGCCGTTGCCCTTGGTGACCATGACGCCCTTGAACGTCTCGCCGTACAGGGCCTTGAGGGCCGGCCGGTCGTAGTACTCGACCAGCTTGCCGTCCACCGGCTTCATGGAGACGAACTTCGGGATGGACTTCTCGGGGCTGAAGGACACCGTGTGCTGCGCGTCCGTCCGCACCGTGATCAGCCCGGACATGGCGGGCTTCGCGAACGTCTTCAGCGCGCGGTTCACCTCGGAGTCCGGGACCGTCGGCTGCTGCATGCTGGTCTTGAGCGCCACGGCCTGCCCGTCGTTCCCGGCGAGCCGGTCCTCGTACGCCTGCGTGACCTTCTGCTTGGCCGCGTCGATGTCGACCGACTTGTACGGCTTGCCGTAGTGCGGGACGGCCTTGCCGGCGACGAAGTCTATGCCGCCGTCCTTGGCCGCGCCCTGCTCGCCGGCCACCGCCTTCAGCGCGATGTCCAGCTTCTCGTCGTCCACGATCAGCGCGGGCTCGGCCGTGCGGGCGCCGCCGAAGAGCGAGCCGATGACCGAGACCGGGTTGTAGTCGCGCCCCGACGCGCCCCGGACGGTGGCCTGGGTGTCGATGTCCAGGCCCGCCTTGGCGGGGAGCAAGGTCTGCGGCTGTCCGTCGACGGTCAGCTTCAGCGGCGCTGACCTGCGGTCCTTCAGCGCCGCGTCGAGCTTCTCGACGGCCTGTTCCTTCGTCGTGCCGCCGATGTCCACGCCGAGGGCCGTGGTGCCGCTCGGCACGTCGGAGTGGTCCAGCAGCAGGCCGGCGCCGTACGCGACGCCCGCGAGCACGACGACGCCGCCGAGCACGAGGACGAGCTTGTTCCGGCCCTTCTTGGGCGGGTTGATCGGCTCGGGGATCTTCGCGCGCGGCGTGGGCTTCGGCGCCGCGGGCGTCTCGGACGCCTCGGGCTCGGCCGGCCGGTCGGCGGTCTGCGGCGCGGGCCGCCACGGCGCCGGGCCGTCGGCGGAGACCGTGGGGATGCCGCTGACCAGGGTGTCGCTGGAGGTGCGCTGATCCGTACCGGTGACCGGGCCGACGGCGCCGGTCGGCGGCTGCGGGGTCAGCTCGGCGGTGTCGTCGCTCCTCGGCGGCGGGGTGCTGCCGCCGGTGAGCGCGCCGCCCGGCCGCTCGCCGAAGGGGTCGGCCTGCCGGTCGCCGAAGGTGTCGCTCTGCCGTTCACCGAAGGGGTCGGCCTGCCGCTCACCGAAGGGATCGGCCTGCCGCTCACCGAACGGGTCGTTCTGCCGTTCACCGAAGGGGTCGGCCTGCCGCTCGCTGAAGGGGTCGGCCTGCCGCTCGCCCGTGAGGCTGGCCGGCGGCAGCGACTCGCCCGCCGCCAGCGCCTCCAGGCCGGAGCGCGGCCGGGGCTCGTCACCGGCCGGCGGGAACGACAGGTCGCCGCTGGCCGGACCGGTCGTCGGGCCGGACGGACCGGGCGCGCCCGGCACGGGGCCACCGGGCCCCGCAGGACCGCCGCCACCCGGCGCGGCCGGGCCGTCGGAGAAGTACGGCAGCACGGAGTCCTGGCCGGGACCGGGACGCTGCCCGGCACCGGACGCACCGGGGCCCTGGCCCGCACCGGGGACCTGGCCCGCACCGGGGCCCTGGCCGCCGGCGGCCGGCACGCCGCCGGGCGGGGTGCCGCCCTGGCCGGCCGGGCCGCCCGTGGAGCGCTTCTTGCGCGGCGCGAACCAGTCGCTCGTACCGGAAGCGGCCGTCGGCTCCGTCTTCTCCTCGGGCGCGCTCACGTCGGGCGCGGCGGGCGCCGCCTGCGGCCGGGGCCGCGGCGTGCTGCCGGTGCGCTCGGCGTTCCGGTCGGCGCCGGACCGGCCGCCGCCGGTCCCCTCGGCACCGTTCGCCGCGGCGTCCTCGCCGACCGGCTTGCGGACCACGACCGGCGGGATCGGCCGCGATCCCGGAATATTGATCTTGATGCGCGTGGTCAGCGTGGTCTCGGTCTTGGGCTCCTCCGCCCGCGCCGCCACGGCCTCGTCGGCGTCGCCCTGGCGATTTCCGTACGGCGGGGTGCCCGAGGGGTAGGCGGCGGCGCCGCGCCCCTGGGGCCCGGAGGACGAACTGTCAGATTCACGACTCAAAGCAGGATCTCCCGGTTGGCTCCGCCGCTCGTCATCAACGTGCTTGGGCGGCTCGGCGGCGCGCACCACCATACTGTCCGGCGCGAGCGGCGATCCGGGGTGCGCGGGAACGCTCCCCGAACGGACGTCCGCGCGCGCCGCGGAACAACGGCCTCGGACCGCCCGTCACATGCCACGACGGGCCGTACCAAGATGCGCCGAGCGGCCCATCGACGCCGTGGTACAGATCACAGCGACGGCGATGCCGCCCAGCAGGTAGACGTAGGCCCCGAGGCCGGCACCGAAGACGAAGTCGCCCTCGGCGCGCGTCGTACTGAGCCCGATCACCGTGATGAGCCAGCCGGCGGCCGGGACCAGCGAACCGACGACGGAGACCGCCGCCCGCGCGCCGCCGGTGAACAGCGCCGCGGCGCCCGCCAGCGCGAGCAGCAGGCCGCCGGGGAACCACGCGCCCTGCACCAGCGCCCCGGCCACCGCGGTCAGCACACCCAGTACGAAGAGCAGGACGTACAGCCCGGCCTTCAGGGCGCCGCCCGGCGGGTTCTCCGGCTGCCGCGCCGCTTCGGGGGCCTGCGCGCCGCCGCCGGACGCCCGGCTGCGCCCGCCGGCGCCTCCCGTGCCGCTCATCGCGCCGCCTCCGCCTGCTCCGCCGTCGTCTCCGGCCCGTCCGCCGTCCGTACGCCAGCGAACAGGTCGTCCTCCCGCTCGCCCTCCTTGGCACCCGAGGTGCCGCGTACGAGGCGGTAGTGCTCGCCGCCGATCAGCGGCTGCCCGAGGTCGTTGGAGAGCGCGAAGAACGAGCCGTCGACCGAGATCTGGGTGACGTGCGCACGCATGGCAGCGGCCTTCGCCGCGCTGTACTCGGGGGTGGCCGGGATCGAGGTGGTGACCTCCTCGTCCGGCACCACGCCCGGTACGTCGTCCACCTCGGCCACGCCGGGGAAGGGCATCCCGGCGGCGCGCAGCCGCTCGAAGCCCTCCTCGACCACGGAGCGCGGGCTGCAGTTCCAGTAGATCTTCTGGATCTCGTGCGGCGCGCCCAGCTCCGGCCGGAAGGCGGGATCGGCGGCCAGGTCGGCGGCGCGCATCGCCACGCGGTGGGCCTGGATGTGGTCGGGGTGGCCGTATCCGCCGTCCGGGTCATAGGTGACCAGGACCTGCGGGCGGACCTCGCGTACCACCGCGACCAGGTCGCCGGCGGCCGTGTCCAGGTCGGCCTGCCAGAAGGCGTCGGGGCGGTCGTTCTGCGGCGCGCCCATCATCCCGGAGTCGCGGTAGCGGCCCGGGGCGCCGAGCTGGCGGTGGTCGGTGACGCCCAGCTCGGCCATGGCGGCGGCCAGTTCGCCGCTGCGGTAGGGGCCGAGCGTGTCGTCCTTGTCGGCGGCCAGGTGGGCGAGGTGCTCGGGGATGACCTCCCCCTCCTCACCCAGCGTGCAGGTCACCAGCGTGACGAGGGCACCCTCGGCCGCATATCTGGCCATGGTGGCGCCGTTGTTGATCGACTCGTCGTCCGGGTGCGCGTGCACCAGCAGCAGACGGCGGGCGGGAAGGTCGGACATGAGGACAGCGTACGAGCCGCGCGCCCGACACGGAGAACCCGACCGGGTGATCCACCCGGTCGGGCGCCGCCGCCACCACTCAGGGGCGGCCGGGGAATGGTGCCACGGGCGCGTCCGGCCTCACCGCACGGGCCCGTGGAGCTTCGGTCAGAACTTGATGCCGCCGATCATCCCCGCAACGTTCGTGGTGAACTGTCTGATGGTCGGCGCGATCGACGAGCTGGCGATGTAAAACCCCAGCAGTATGCAGACGACTGCGTGGCCCGCCTTCAAGCCTGACTTCTTCACCAGCAGGAAGACGATGATCGCCAGCAGCACCACCGCCGAAATCGAGAGTGCCACGGCGGTCACCTCCAAGTACGCACGGACGGAACGGGTTTGGGCGGATAGGACCCCGGCCGCTTTGGCCAATGGCTCCATACCCACACGTCCCAGCGATCATAACTATCGATCCCTGCGCATATGCCGGTGCACGGTTGCAGAGTGGGGGCGCACACGATCTTGACGAGTGCGGCTGCCGTGAGCCCGGGGGCCCTTACGCTCGACCGCATGACCGGACAGCTCTCATTTCCCCGGCAGCACGCGCGTACCCAGCGCTTCAGCCTGGGCGTGCCGCGCGCCTTCAGCATCTCGCCGGACGGCGGCCGCGTCGTCTTCCTCCGCTCCCGATCCGGCACCGATCGGGCGAACGTCCTGTGGGTCCACGACCTTGACGCCGGGCGCGAGTACGCCGCCGCCGACCCGGCGGAACTCCTGGGCGGCGCCGACGAGGAACTGTCCCCCGAGGAAAGGGCGCGCCGCGAGCGTACCCGGGAGGGCTCGGCCGGCGTCGTCGGGTACGCCACCGACGCGGCCGTCGAGCTCGCCGCCTTCCCCCTCTCCGGCCGGCTGTTCGTCGCCGAGCTGCGGGCCGGTACCTGCCGCGAACTGGCCGTGCCGGGGCCGGTGGTGGACCCGCGCCCGTCCCCCGACGGCCGGCACGTGGCGTACGTCGCGGGGGGCGCGCTGCGCGTCGCGCGCGTCGCGGACGACGGCACGGCGGACGACGACCGCGCGCTGGCGGCGCCGGACGGGCCGAACGTGACGTGGGGCCTCGCGGAGTTCATCGCGGCCGAGGAGATGAGCCGGTACCGCGGCTTCTGGTGGTCGCCGGAGAGCGACCGGCTGCTGGCCGCGCGGGTCGACGACTCCCCCGTGCGCCGCTGGTGGATCTCCGACCCCGCACACCCGGAGAAGGCGCCGGCCGAGGTGGCCTACCCGGCGGCCGGCACCGACAACGCCGAGGTCTCCCTCGCCCTGCTGGACCTGTCCGGCGAGCGCACGGACGTGGTCTGGGACCGCGAGCGCTACCCCTATCTCGCGCGGGTGCACTGGTCGGCGGCCGGGCCGCCGCTGCTCCTGGTCCAGTCCCGCGACCAGCGGTCGCAGCGCTACCTGGCGGTCGACACCGAGACCGGCGCCACCCGCCTGGTGCACGCGGACGAGGACCCGGTGTGGGTCGAGCCGTACCCGGGCGTGCCGGCCTGGACGCCGGACCGGCGGCTGGTGCGGATCGCCGACGAGGGCGGCGCGCGCAAGCTCTTCGTCGGGGACCGGCCGCTGACGTCGGCGCCGCTGCACGTGCGCGGAGTGCTCGACATCGGTCCGGACGACGTGCTGTTCTCGGCCAGTGCGGAGGATCTGCACGATGTCGGGATCTACCGGGCGTGGTACCGCGGCAGCGGCGACCAGGGCGGCTGGGAGCGGGTGACGGAGCGCCCGTACGCCTCGTACTCCTCCGCGGTGCGCGTGGGCGAGATCGCGGTCGTCTCGCACCTGTGCGCCGAGCGGCCGGGGACGAGCGTGGAGGTGCTGCGGCTGGCCGCCGACGGCAAGGAGACCCGGCTCGCGGAGATCCCCTCGTACGCGGAGACGCCGGTGCTCACCGCCCGGCCGCACTTCACGACGGCCGGCGAGCGGGAGATCCCGTGCGCGGTCCTGCTGCCGACCGGTTATCAGGAGGGGGACGGGCCGCTGCCGGTCCTGATGGACCCGTACGGCGGGCCGCACGCGCAGCGGGTGCTCGCGGCGCACAACGTCTTCCTCACCTCGCAGTGGTTCGCCGACCAGGGCTTCGCCGTGGTGGTCGCGGACGGCCGGGGCACCCCGGGCCGCTCCCCCGCCTGGGAGAAGGCGGTGTACGGGCGGATCGCGGAGGTGACGCTGGAGGACCAGGTCGACGCGCTGCACGCGCTGGCGGAGCGGTTCCCGCTGGATCTGGACCGGGTGGCCATCCGGGGCTGGTCCTTCGGCGGCTTCCTGGCCGGGCTGGCCGCGCTGCGCCGCCCGGACGTCTTCCACGCGGCGGTGGTGGGCGCGCCGGTCACCGACCAGCGGCTGTACGACACCCACTACACGGAGCGGTACTTGGGACATCCGGACGAGGACCCCGCGTCCTACGTGCGGAATTCCCTGGTCACCGATGCCGGGCTGGTGGCGGCCGCCGATCAGCACCGGCCAATGATGATCATTCATGGACTGGCCGACGACAACGTGGTGGTGGCGCATTCTCTGCGGTTCTCCTCGGCACTGCTGGCGGCCGGCCGGCCGCACGAGGTACTCCCGTTGTCCGGCGTGACCCATATGACCCCGCAGGAACAGGTGGCCGAAAACCTGCTTCTCCTGCAAGTCGCATTCCTCAAGCGGAGCCTGGGCCTCTCCTAATAGGAGGGAACGAAGCGAAAAGCGACCGGCCGGGGAGGCTGTCGGCCTCCCCGGCCGGTCCACGGCACCCGCACGGCCGTACGCTGTCCAGGATGGCGCGTTCGTATATCGGTGCTGCGACGGCCAAGTGTCCTTCATGTTAAGGACGTTGAGGCCGATATGTCGCCCATGCCGTACACCTCCGGTTCCTGTCAAGCACGCCTGAGCGTCAATCTGCGCAATCTTCGCTCAAGAAGCGAACAAGCTGGCTACGGTCGGTCCGCAGACTCTTGACTGCGCCGTAAATCACTTGCGAAAGTCCGCTCATCCAGCGGTGCGACTCGGTGCCGCTTCACGTTCCAAGAGAACTCGGCGCGGGGGCACTTCGCGATGACTAGTCCATCCCAGACCGCGGTTTCCAAGACCGACACCCCAGGACTTGGACCCGACGGGCTGAGCAAGGGAAAGGACCGCAAGGGCGGCGAATTGGTCGGTCGTTCGCCCGGGCAATTGATGTGGGCACGGTTCAAGCGTGACCGCACCGGAGTGATCAGCGCCTGGGTCGTCCTCTTCTTCTTCGCCGTGGGCGCACTGGCCCCGGTCATCTCCAAGCTGTACGGCAAGGACCCCTACACGCGGTACGGCATGCTCACCCCGGGCCTGCTGACCAACGGCTACCCGACCCAGCCCAACGGCGGCATCTCGGGCGACTTCTGGTTCGGCATCGAACCGACCCTCGGCCGCGACGTCTTCATGCAGCTGGTCTACGGCATCCGCACCACGCTGTTCACCGCGGTCGCGATCACCATCGCCTCGGTGCTGACGGCCATCGTGCTGGGCGTGGCGGCCGGCTACTTCGGCGGCAAGACCGACTACTTCATCGGCCGGGTCATCGACCTGCTGATGGCCTTCCCGAACCAGCTGTTCTTCGTGGCCTTCGTCCCCGTCGTGGGTGCCGTCTTCGTGGCCCCCGAGGACGCCATGCCGACCTGGCTGCGCGCGACCATCCTGATCCTGGTGATGTGGTTCCTCGGCTGGATGAGCCTCGCGCGGCTGCTCCGAGGACAGGTCCTCTCCTTGCGGGAAAGGGAGTTCGTCGAGGCCGCGAAGGTCTCCGGCGCCTCACCGGCCCGCATCATCCGGCGCGAACTGCTGCCGAACGTGGTGACGCCGATCCTGGTCCAGTCGACCTACATGCTGCCGAACTTC
Organism: Streptomyces sp. Ru73; assembly: GCF_002920575.1. Taxonomy (GTDB): domain Bacteria; phylum Actinomycetota; class Actinomycetes; order Streptomycetales; family Streptomycetaceae; genus Streptomyces. The sequence continues at coordinate 40,793 of NZ_PQSQ01000023.1, forward strand.
GTGACCTCCATCGCGGGCCTGTCCTTCCTGGGCGTCGGCTACGTCGAGCCCACCCCGGACTGGGGCCGGATGTTCGCGAACGCAGCCGACTACTACCGCAATGACATCACGTACTTGTTCTTCCCGGGTCTCGCGATGGTGATCTTCATCGTCGCGTTCAACCTGCTCGGGGACTCGGTCCGGGACGCGTTCGACCCGAAGCGGGCTCGATGAGATCCGTTCCGTGGGGGGTGCTGCCACCCCGGCACCGCATGAGTCAGGCAGCAGCAACGGATCAACGACAGGCAGGTGCATACACCGTCATGAGCAGCAACCGTACGCGCAGAACTCACGCCACCCTGGTCGCGCTGGCCGCGGGCGCCCTCGTCCTCTCCGCCTGCAGCTCGGGCGCGGGGGCCGGGGCCGGCGGCGACGGCAACGACCGCTCGGGCGCGGAGAAGCAGCGCGAGCAGATCGCGTTCGGCGACGCCGCCGCGTCGAAGGGCAAGGCCGAGGAGGTGCCGGGCGCCCAGAAGGGCGGCACGATCAAGGTCTACCAGCGCGACACCTACTCGCACCTGGACCCGGCCCAGATCTACGTCAGTGACGAGGGCGCGCTCGCCACGCTGCTCTTCCGCAAGCTGACGACGTACCACATGGACAACAAGGGCAAGTACACCATCGTCGGTGACCTCGCCACGGACAGCGGCCAGTCCTCGGACGGCGGCAAGACCTGGAAGTACACCCTCAAGGACGGCGTGAAGTGGGAGGACGGCTCCCCGATCACGTCCAAGGACATCCGGCACACCGTGGAGCGGACCTTCGCGCCGTTCATCACCGACGGCCCGTACTACCTCCAGCAGTGGCTGGCGAACACCAACTCCACCGACTACCGCAAGCTCCTGAAGGACGGCCCGTACAAGGGCAAGCACCTGCCGGACAGCGTGCTGGAGACGCCGGACGACAAGACCGTCATCTTCCACTTCAAGACGCCGCACCCCGACCTGCCGTACGCGCTGGCCATGGCGGGCTACTCCGCGGTGCAGGAGAAGAAGGACACCAAGGAGAAGTACGACAAGGCCCCGCAGGCCTCGGGCCCGTACAAGATCAAGCCGGGGTCCTTCAAGTCCGGCAAGGGCATGACGCTGGTCCGCAACACCGAGTGGGACCCGAACACCGACATCTCGCGCCACCAGTACGTCGACAAGTTCGACATCCAGTTCGGCGTCTCCTACCCGGACTCCACCCAGCGCCTGATCGCGGACAACGCGGACAACCAGAAGGCGATCAGCTTCAACAACCAGGTCGACGCGGCCAGCATGCAGACCGTGTCCAACGACCCGAAGGTGAAGAAGCGTTCGACCTCGGGTTACCAGCCCTACGTCGGCGTCATCAACTTCAACATGAAGCGGCTCAAGGACAAGAAGGTCCGCGAGGCCCTCGCGTACGCGATGCCGACGCAGGCCGTCCTGGACGCGTACGGCACGCCGGGCGGCGGCGAGCTGGCCGGCAGCTACATCAGCCCGACGGTCACCGGCTACAAGGACATCGACCCCTACGGCAAGCTGAAGAAGCCGCTGGGTGACGTGGCCAAGGCGAAGAAGCTCCTGAAGGAAGCCGGCAAGACCGGCATGAAGATCACCTTCGCCTACATGAACGCGCCGGAGCCGCAGAAGTACTCGGTCTCCATCGTCGACAACCTCAAGAAGGCCGGCTTCGACGTCCAGCCGAAGGACCTGCCCTCCGACACCTACTACGACGTCATCGGCAAGGTCGACAACAAGTTCGACATCTACGCCTCCGCGTGGGGTGCCGACTGGCCGAGCGCCTCGACCGTGCTGCCGCCCACCATGGACGGCCGCCAGGTCCAGGACGGTTCGCCGAACTACTCGCACTACAACAACCCGGCCGTCAGCAAGGAGATGGACCGCATCGCCAAGATGTCGGACCAGGAGAAGGCGTCCGAGGAGTGGTTCAAGCTCAACGAGAAGATCCTCAAGGAGGACCTGCCGGCGATCCCGACCTTCTACTACAAGCAGATCCAGCTGCACGGTTCCAAGGTCGGCGGCGTCGTGAACAACGACATCATCAGCGGTGTCGACCCGACGAAGCTGTACGTCAAGAAGTAACCGTGCCCCCGCGCCGGTGATCCCGGCGCCCGGTGTGCCCGTCCGGTCCGGACGGGCACACCGCGCGGTCCCCACTCACTCCTTCCGCTGCCCCACGAGAGCTGCGATCTGCCATGCTTCGTTTCCTCTTCCGCCGGTCTCTCGGCGCGATCGTGATCCTGCTGCTGATCAGCGCGTTCACTTTCTTCCTGTTCTTCGCCGCCCCACGGGATCCCGCGCTGCTGTCCTGCGGAAAGAACTGCACCCCGGACGCCATCGCCCTGATTCACAAGAACCTCGGCCTGGACAAGCCGATCCCGGTCCAGTACTGGGACTTCATGTCCGGCATCGTGACCGGTCGCGACTTCGCCCAGGGTCCCTGCCCGGCACCGTGCTTCGGCTACTCCTTCGCCAACGGCGACCCCGTCTGGGACACCATCATCGACCGCTTCCCGACCACGGTCTCGCTGACCATCGGCGGCGCCGCGGTCTTCCTGACGGTCGGCCTGGGCACCGGCATGATCGCCGCCTGGAAGCAGGGCAAGCTGATCGACAAGGTCTTCAGCTCCGCCTCCCTGGTGCTGAGCTCGATGCAGATCTACTTCATCGGCCCCATCGTGCTGGCGCTGCTGGTGTACAACCTGGAGATCCTGGGACAGCCCAAGTACGTGAACTTCACGGACAATCCAGGGGCCTGGTTCATGGGCCTGCTGATCCCCTGGTGCGTCCTGTCGATCATCTTCACCGCGCAGTACACCCGTATGGCGCGCTCCTCGATGATCGAGCAGCTGGCCGAGGAACACGTCCGCACGGCACGCGCGAAGGGCATGTCGCGGGGCACGGTCTTCTTCCGGTACGCCTGGCGCGGCTCGCTCATCCCGATCGTGACCATCTTCGGCATCGACCTCGGGTCGCTCTTCGGCGGCGCGATGATCACGGAGCAGACGTTCGCCCTGCCGGGCCTGGGCACCCTCGCGGTGCAGTCCGTGCAGAACACCGACCTGCCCATGGTCATGGGCGTGATGCTGTTCGCGGCGACGTTCATCGTCCTCTTCAACATCATCGTCGACGCCGCTTACGCGTTCATCGACCCGCGCGTGCGCCTGTCCTAGGAGAACCACCAGTGACCACACTCACCAAGACCGAAGGCGCACCGGTCCCGACCGGATCGGAACCCTTCCTGTCCGTGCGCGACCTGTACGTGCGGTTCTCCACCGAGGACGGCATCGTGAAGGCCGTCGACGGACTCTCCTTCAACCTGGAGAAGGGCAGCACGCTCGGCATCGTCGGCGAGTCCGGCTCCGGCAAGTCGGTGACCAACCTCGCCATCCTGGGCCTGCACAACCCCGCCTCCACCGAGATCGCCGGCGAGATCACGCTGGACGGGCAGGAGCTGACCGGCGCGGGCGAACGCACGCTGCAGAAGCTGCGCGGCAACAAGATGGCGATGATCTTCCAGGACCCGCTGACGGCGCTGTCGCCGTACTACACGGTGGGCCGGCAGATCGCCGAGCCGTTCATGAAGCACACGGGCGCCAGCAAGCGCGAGGGCCGGCAGCGCGCCATCGAGATGCTGACCAAGGTCGGCATCCCGCAGCCGAACCTGCGGGTGGACGACTACCCGCACCAGTTCTCCGGCGGCATGCGCCAGCGCGCCATGATCGCCATGGCCCTGGTCTGCAACCCGGCACTGCTCATCGCCGACGAGCCGACCACCGCGCTGGACGTCACCGTCCAGGCGCAGATCCTGGACCTCCTCAAGGACCTCCAGCAGGAGTTCGGCTCGGCGATCATCCTGATCACCCACGACCTCGGCGTGGTCGCCAACATGGCCGACGAGCTGCTGGTGATGTACGCGGGCCGGGCGGTCGAGCGCGGCTCGGTCCGGGACATCCTCACCGAGCCCCAGCACCCGTACGCCTGGGGCCTGCTCGGCTCGATGCCGCGCCTGTCGGCCAGCGTCGACGAGCCGCTGCACCCGATCCCCGGCGCCCCGCCGAGCCTGCTCAACCCGCCCTCCGGCTGCCCGTTCCACCCGCGCTGCGCATACACCTCCGAGGTGGACGGCAGCCGCTGCTCCGACGAGCGGCCGCTGCTGGCACCGGGGCGCGCCTCGGCCTGCCACCTCACCGCCGAGCAGAAGCACACCTTCTTCACCGAGCAGATCAAGCCCCGGCTGGGCTAGGGAGCGACGACCATCATGAGTGAAACGAAAGACGTCACCCTCCCCGCTCCCCGCGACGCCGCCCCCGAGGGCGAACCGCTGCTGGTCACCGAGGGCCTGACCAAGCACTTCCCGATCATGGGCGGCTTCCCGTTCCGGCGGAGGATCGGCGCCGTGCAGGCGGTCGACGGGGTGGACCTGACCGTGCACGCCGGCGAGAGCTTCGGCCTGGTGGGCGAGTCGGGCTGCGGCAAGTCCACCACGGGCCGGCTGCTGACCCGGCTGCTGGAGCCGACCAGCGGCACGATCTCGTACCGGGGCACCGACATCACCCACGCGAACCGCAAGCAGCTCGCGCCGGTGCGGTCCGAGATCCAGATGATCTTCCAGGACCCGTACTCCTCGCTGAACCCGCGGCAGACCGTCGGCACGATCATCGGCGGCCCGATGGAGATCAACGGGATCAACCCGCCCGGCGGCCGCGAGAAGAAGGTCCGCGAGCTGCTGGAGACCGTCGGCCTGAACCCGGAGCACTACAACCGCTTCCCGCACGAGTTCTCCGGCGGTCAGCGGCAGCGCATCGGCGTGGCCCGCGCGCTGGCCCTGGAACCGAAGCTGATCGTCGCCGACGAGCCGGTCTCGGCGCTGGACGTCTCCATCCAGGCGCAGGTCGTCAACCTGCTCCAGGAGCTCCAGCGCGAGCTGGGCATCGCGTTCCTCTTCATCGCCCACGACCTGGCGATCGTCCGGCACTTCAGCCAGCGGGTCGCGGTGATGTACCTGGGCAAGATCGTCGAGGTCGGCGACCGCGAGTCGATCTACACCCGGCCGCGCCACCCGTACACGCACGCGCTGCTCTCCGCCGTGCCGGAGGCGAAGCTCGCCGACGAGGGCGAGGACGAGCGCGAGCGCATCCGGCTCGCGGGCGACGTGCCCTCGCCGGTCAACCCGCCCTCCGGCTGCCGGTTCCGCACCCGGTGCTGGAAGGCGCAGGAGAAGTGCGCGACGGAGGAGCCGCCGCTGCTCCAGATCGCGGGGAACGCGGCCGGCCACCTGACGGCCTGCCACTTCCCCGAGGAACCGACGATCGCCGCCCGCGGCGAGGACATCGTCCTCGACCCGGCACTGGCGGCGATCGAGGAGGCGGATCCGGCCGGCCCGGCCGGCGGAACCACGAAGACCCCTTGACCCGGGCTCCTCAGCCTCCACATCGGGCCGCGCCCGCCTCCCGACACCCCAGCACGACGGGAGGCGGGCATCCGGCCTGCACGGGCCCAAGAACCAGCCCGTCCGGCGACAAAACCAGCCCGTCCGGCGCTCGAGGACCGGGGGTCCGCGGGCAGCGCCCCCGTGCGACGGCGCCGCGGCGGGCGAGCACGGTGTCCGACCGTCCCTCCGCGCCGGTTGCTCGCGCAGTTCCCCACCGCCTACTCACTCGGCACGACGTGCCGCTCCTCCGCGAAGTGGCACGCGGAGGGATGCGCCGGCCCCGCCGTACCCGCGAACCACTCCGGAACGGCCAGCGCCGGCACCACCTCCGCGCACACCGCCTCCGCCTTCCAGCACCGCGTGCGGAACCGGCATCCCGACGGCGGATCGGCCGGCGACGGCACGTCCCCGGCGAGCAGGATGCGCTCACGGTGCTCCCGCGCCGCGGGATCCGGTACGGGCACGGCCGACAGCAGCGCCTGGGTGTACGGGTGCGTCGGATGTCCGTAGATCTCGTCCTCCGTGCCGGTCTCCACGATCCGGCCCAGGTACATCACCGCCACCCGGTCCGAGATGTGCCGCACCACCGACAGGTCGTGCGCGATGAAGACGTAGCTGAGGTCGAACTCGTCCTGCAGCCGCTCCAGCAGGTTCACCACCTGCGCCTGGACCGAGACGTCCAGCGCGGAGACCGGCTCGTCGGCGACGATCACCTCGGGCCGCAGCGCCAGCCCGCGCGCGATGCCGATGCGCTGCCGCTGGCCGCCGGAGAACTGGTGCGGATAGCGGTTCACGTACTCGGGGTTCAGCCCGACGACGTCCAGCAGCTCCTGCACCTTCTGGCGCCGCGAGCCCTTCGGGGCGACCTCGGGGTGGATGTCGTACGGCTCGCCGATGATGTCGCCGACCGTCATCCGCGGGTTCAGCGAGGTGTAGGGGTCCTGGAACACCATCTGGATGTTGCGGCGGACGGCCTTCAGCGCCCGCCCGGACAGCCTGGTGATGTCCTCGCCGCGGTAACGGATCGCACCGGCCGTCGGACGTTCCAGCCCGACCAGCGTCTTGGCGACGGTCGACTTGCCGCACCCGGACTCCCCCACGATGCCGAGCGTCTCGCCCTCGCGCAGGTCGAAGGAGACCCCGTCGACCGCCTTGACCGCGCCGACCTGCCGCTTCAGCACGATGCCCTGGGTCAGCGGATAGTGCTTGACCAGGTCACGCACCTCGAGAATGGCCTCAGCGGTCATGCGGGGGCTCCTCGTCTCGCAGGGTCTCCTCCCAGAAGTGGCAGGCGCTGGTCCGGCCGGGCGCCACGGCGTACTGCGGCGGCCGGTCCGTGGTGCACATGTCCCGGGCCCGCGGGCAGCGCGGGTGGAAGGGGCAGCCGGGCGGGATGGCGGTCAGGCTCGGCGGCAGGCCCTTGATCGCGTACAGCTCCTGGCCCTTCTGGTCCAGGCGCGGGATGGAGTCGAGCAGCCCGCGGGTGTACGGATGGGCCGGCGCGCGGTAGAGGTCGTGCACCGGCGCATGCTCCACGATCCGGCCCGCGTACATCACCGCGATCCGGTCGGCGACGTCCGCGACCACCCCCAGGTCGTGGGTGATCAGGATGAGCCCCATGTCGTACTCCCGCTGGAGGTCGGCCAGCAGGTCCATGACTTGCGCCTGGACCGTGACGTCCAGCGCGGTCGTCGGCTCGTCGGCGATGATCAGGTCCGGCTCCAGGGCCAGCGCCATCGCGATCATGATGCGCTGGCGCATGCCGCCGGAGAACTGATGCGGATAGTCGCCCACCCGGCTGCGCGCGGCCGGGATGCGCACCCGGTCCATCAGCTCGACCGCCTTGGCGCGTGCTTCCTTGCGCTTCATGCCCTGGTGGACCTCGTACATCTCGCCGAGCTGGGCGCCGACGGAGAGCACCGGGTTCAGCGCGGAGAGCGCGTCCTGGAAGATCATCGCCATCCGGGCGCCGCGGACCTTGCGCCGCTCCTCGGGCGGGGCCTTGAGCAGGTCGCGCCCCTGGAAGAGGATCTCGCCGCCGGTGACGTAGCCGGGGGGCGAGTCGAGGATGCCCATGATCGCCTGGGCCGTGACGGACTTGCCGGACCCGGACTCGCCCAGCACGGCCAGCGTCTCGCCCGCGTCGACGCGGTAACTGACGCCGTTGACGGCCCTGCCGACGCCGTCCCGGGTACGGAACTCCACGTACAGGTCGCGGACGTCGAGCAGCGCGGGCGACGCCGCACCGGGGTCCGGCGCGGCGTCGGGGTGGGTCGCGGTGGCCATCGGCTCTCTCCGTCTCCTCAGCGCAGCTTGGGGTCGAGGGCGTCGCGCACCGCGTCGCCGAGCATGATGAACGCCAGCACCGTGATCGACAGGGCACCGGCCGGATACAGCAGCATGTGGGGCGCGTTGCGGATGTAGGTGGAGGCGGTGGAGATGTCGATGCCCCAGGAGACGTTGGGCGGCTTCAGCCCGGCGCCGAGGTAGGACAGCGTCGCCTCCAGGGAGATGTAGGTGCCCAGCGCGATGGTGGCGACGACGATGACGGGCGCCACGGCGTTCGGCGCGATGTGCCGCAGCAGCATCCGGCCGTTGGAGGCGCCGAGCGCCCGCGCGGCCTGCACGTAGTCGTTCTGCTTGGCGGTGACGACGGAGCCGCGGGCGATCCGGGCGATCTGCGGCCAGCCCAGCAGCACGATGAAGCCGACCACCGGCCAGACCGTCTTGCTGGTGACGACCGAGAGGAAGACCAGGCCGCCGAGGAGCACCGGGATGCCGAAGAAGATGTCGGCGACGCGCGAGAGCAGCGCGTCCCACCAGCCGCCGAAGAAGCCGGCGAGCCCGCCGAGCAGGCTGCCGAGGAGCGCGGCGCCCGCGGTGGCGCAGACGCCGACGGTGATGGAGGCGCGCGCCCCGTAGACGGTACGCGCGTACACGTCCCGGCCCTGCGTGTCGAAGCCGAAGGGGTGGCCGGGTGCCGGGCCGTCCTGCGCCTTGGAGAGGTCCGCGCGGTACGGGTTCCCGTCGGTGATCAGCTGCGGCCAGATGGCGATGACGATGAGGAACAGGATGATCAGCGCGGAGATCAGGAAGACGGGATTGCGGCGCAGGTCGCGCCAGGCGTCGCCCCACAGGCTGCGGGGTCTGCCGTTCGGCCGGCCGCCGCCCCGGCCGTCGCGGCCGTTGCGGCCGCCCTCCAGGCTCTCGGCCTCGGCCATCGCCAGGGCGGTGGTGCCCCCGTCCCCGTGCGTGACCGCCTCTTTGGGCACGTAAGCGTCAGGCATAGCGGATCCTCGGGTCGAGTACGGCGTACAGCAGGTCGACGACGAGGTTGGCGAAGAGGAAGACCAGCACGAGGACGGTGACGAAGCCGACGACGGTGGGCGAGTTCTGCCGCAGGATGCCCTGGTAGAGCTGGAAGCCGACGCCGTGGATGTTGAAGATCCGCTCGGTGACGATGGCGCCGCCCATCAGCTGGCCGATGTCGGTGCCGATGAAGGTGATCACCGGGATGAGAGAGTTGCGCAGCAGGTGGCGGGTGACGACCCGGCGCCGCGGCAGGCCCTTGGCCACCGCCGTGCGCACATAGTCCGCGCGGGCGTTCTCGGCGAGCGAGGTGCGGGTCAGCCGGGTGACGTACGCGAGCGAGACCAGCGCCAGCACCACGCCGGGCAGCAGCAGCTCGTTCAGGTACGCGTCGGTGGAGACGGTCGGCTTCACCCATCCCCACTTCACGCCGAGCAGGAACTGCAGCACGTACCCGCTGACGAACGTCGGAATGGACACCACGACCAGCGTGAAGACGAGCACGGAGGTGTCCAGCGCGCGCCCGCGCCGCAGCCCGCTCAGCACCCCCAGCGTGATCCCGACGACGACCTCGATGACGATGGCGACCAGGGTCAGCCGCAGGGTGACCGGGAAGGCGGTGCCCATCAGCTCGGTGACCGGCTGCCCGTTGAAGGCGGTGCCGAAGTCGCCGCGGAAGATCTGGCCCATGTAGTGCACGTACTGCTCCCACAGCGGCCGGTCGAGCAGCAGCTCCTGCCGGATGCGCGCGGCGGTGGCGGGGTCGGGGGCGCGGTCGCCGAACATCGCGGCGACCGGGTCCCCCAGCGCGTACACCATGAAGAAGATCAGGAACGTGCTGCCGATGAACACCGGGATCATCTGGAGCAGCCGCCGGATGACATAGCGTCCCATGGGGTCAGCTGCCGACCTTGATCTGCTCGTAGACGGGCACGCTGAACTGGTTGAGCCGCACGTTGCTCAGCCGGTCCGTGTAGCCGCCGCTGCCGTTCTGGTACCAGAGCGGGATCACCGGCATGTCCTTGGCCAGCACCTTCTGCGCGTCCTGGAACTTCTTCACCGCGCCCTGCCGGTCGGGCTCGGCGTTCGCCTCGTCGACCAGCTTGTCGAACTGCTTGTTGCTGTACTTGCCGTCGTTGGAGGAGGCGTCGGTGTAGTACATGGGCTGCAGGAAGTTCTGGATCAGCGGATAGTCCATCTGCCAGCCGGCCCGGAACGGCCCCTTCATCTTCTTGGCCGAGATCTGGTTTCGGTAGTCCGCGAACGTCCCCACCGGATTGCCCACGCACGCCTTGTCGTCCTTGAGCACCTTGTTGACGCTGTTGCAGAGCGCGTCGACCCAGTCCTTGTGCGAGCCGGTGTCGGCGTTGTACGTGACGGTGACCCGGCCGCCGGGCAGCCCGCCACCCTCCTTGATGAGCTTCCTGGCCCCCGCCGGGTCGTACTCGCAGGCCGAGCCGCACAGCCCGGGCTTGTAGCCGCCACTGGCCTTGAGGACCGGCGAGGTCCAGTCGGTGGCCGGGGTGCGGGTGTTCTGGAAGATCTGCTTGGTGATCGTCTTGCGGTCGATGGCCATGGACAGCCCGCGCCGCACCTTCGCCATCTTCTCCGACCCCCACTTCGGGTCGTACATGGGGAAGGTCAGCGTCTGGATGATGCCGGCGGGCTGGTTGATGTACCGATCGCCGAGATCCGCCTTCGCGTTCTTCAACTGCGCGGCGGGAATGTCGTCGGTCAGGTCCAGGTTTCCGGCCTGCAGATCGGTGTAGGCGGTGTTGTTGTCGGTGTACACCCGCAGGTCGACACCGCCGTTCTGCGCCTTGTCCGGCCCCTTGTACCCGCTCCACTTCCGCAGCTTCATCGCCGAGCCCTTGTCGTACGACTCGATCTTGTACGGACCGTTCCCGACCGGCTTCTTCAGCCAGTCCTCATGATTCTTGAAGAACGCCTGCGGCAGCGGCGCGAAGGCGGGGTACCCCAGCGTCTGCGGCCAGGTGGAGAACTTCTGGTCCAGCTTGACGGTGAAGGTGGTGTCATTCTTGACCTTCAGCCCGGACAGCGTCTTGGCACTGGCCTTCCCGCTCTCGGGGTGGACCTTGTCGTACCCGTCGATGTACCCGAAGAAGTAGGCGTTCTTCTGGCCATTGCCGATATTGGCGCCGTAATTCCAGGCATCCACGAACGACTTCGCCGTGACCGGCTCCCCGTTGCTGAACTTCCACCCCTTCTTGATCGTGACCGTGTAGTTCTGCTGGTCCTTGGTCTCGATCTTCTGGGCGATCATGTCCTTCGCCTCGCCCGTCTTCGGGTCGTACCGCTTGAGCCCCCGGAAGATCATGTCGAGGACCTTGCCGCCCTGCACCTCATTGGTGTTCGCAGGCTCCAGCGGATTCTGCGGGTCGCCCCACGACGAACTGAGCACCCCCTTCTCATCACCGCCGCCGCCCCCGCCGCCACCACACGCCGTCGCCACGAGAGCGACCGCCACCGTTCCCACCGCCCACTTCGCACGGGTGGCTCCACGCATCCGGTGCCTCCTCCGACCAATAGGTACGTAGGCCACATAAGAAAACAAAGGAGGCACCGCTGCATCCCGGTCACCGCCGTACGGGGCTCCCGCGGCCCGGAAACCGCCCGAATGCGGGAGTCCGGCCGGGTGCGGGGCGGGCGGCGGGAGGAGCGGGAACGGCGAAGGCGCCCGGAGCCGGGGCTCCGGGCGCCTTCGTGGGACGGATGTGGGTCAGGCCGCGCCGACCACGTCCTTCTCCTCGGCGAAGTGGCAGGCCGAGGGGTGGGACGCGGGGGAGTCCGTGGCGGTGAAGCGTTCCGGGACCGCGAGCAGCGGGGCCTCCTCGGCGCACTTGTCCTGGGCCTTCCAGCAGCGGGTGCGGAAGCGGCAGCCCGAGGGCGGGTTGGCCGGGGACGGGACGTCGCCGGTGAGGATGATGCGCTCGCGGCCCTCCCGCGCGTCCGGGTCGGGGACCGGGACGGCGGAGAGCAGCGCCTGGGTGTACGGGTGGGTGGGGTGCTCGTAGATCTGCTCGTCGGTGCCGATCTCGGCCATCTGTCCGAGGTACATCACGCCGACGCGGTCGGAGATGTGCCGGACGATGGAGAGGTCGTGCGCGATGAAGAGGTACGAGAGGTCGTACTGGTCCTGCAGACGCTCCATCAGGTTGACGACCTGGGCCTGGACCGAGACGTCCAGCGCGGAGACCGGCTCGTCGCAGATGATGATCTCGGGGTTGAGCGCCAGGCCGCGGGCGATGCCGATGCGCTGGCGCTGGCCGCCGGAGAACTGGTGCGGGTAGCGGTTGACGTACTCGGGGTTCAGCCCGACCACGTCCAGCAGTTCCTGGACCTTCCGCCGCCGGTCGCCCTTCGGGGCCACCTCGGGGTGGATGTCGAAGGGCTCGCCGATGATGTCGCCGACCGTCATCCGGGGGTTGAGCGAGGTGTACGGGTCCTGGAACACCATCTGGATGTTGCGGCGGACGGCCTTCAGGGCGCGGCCCGTCAGCTTGGTGATGTCCTCGCCCTTGTAGAAGACCTCGCCGGCGGTCGCCCGCTCCAGGTTCATCAGCAGCTTGGCGACGGTGGACTTGCCGCAGCCGGACTCGCCGACGATGCCCAGGGTCTCGCCCCGGTACAGGTCGAAGGAGACCCCGTCGACCGCCTTGACCGCGCCGACCTGCTTCTTGAACAGCACGCCCTGGGTGAGGGGGAAGTGCTTGACCAGATTGCGGACCTGGAGGATCGGCTCGCGGTCCGTGCTCTTGGTGCCGGTCTCAGCCATGGAGCGTCTCCTTCCAGAAGTGGCACGCGCTGCCGCGGCCCTCGGCGACCGCGGCCAGGGCCGGGACCTCCGTACGGCAGACGTCCTGGGCCTTGGGGCAGCGCGGGTGGAAGGCGCAGCCGGCGGGGGCGTTGAGCAGGTTGGGCGGCAGGCCCTTGATCGCGTACAGCTCCTGGCCCTTCTGGTCCAGGCGCGGGATGGAGTCCAGCAGGCCGCGGGTGTACGGGTGCGCGGGGCTCTTGTACAGCTCGCGCACGGGCGCGTCCTCGACGATGCGGCCCGCGTACATCACCGCGATCTTGTCGGCGACGTCCGCGACGACGCCCAGGTCGTGCGTGATGAGGATCAGGCCCATGTGGTACTCGCGCTGCAGCTCCGCGAGCAGGTCCATGACCTGGGCCTGGACGGTCACGTCGAGGGCCGTGGTGGGCTCGTCGGCGATGATCAGGTCCGGCTCCAGGGCCAGCGCCATGGCGATCATGATGCGCTGGCGCATGCCGCCGGAGAACTGGTGGGGGTAGTCCCCGACGCGGTTCCTCGCCGCCGGGATCTTCACCTTGTCCATCAGCTCGATGGCCTTGGCCTTGGCGTCCTTCTTGGACAGGCCCTGGTGGACGCGGAACATCTCGCCGAGCTGGTAGCCCACGGAGAGCACCGGGTTCAGCGAGGACAGCGCGTCCTGGAAGATCATGGCGATCTTGGCGCCGCGGATCTTGCGGCGCTGCTCGCCGGACATGGTCAGCATGTCCTCGCCGCGGAAGAGGATCTCGCCCTGCGGGATCTTCGCCGGCGGCATGTCGAGGATGCCCATGATCGCCTGCGCGGTGACGGACTTGCCGGAGCCGGACTCGCCCAGCACGGCCAGGGTCTCGCCGGCGCTGACGCTGTAGTTCACGCCGTTGACGGCCTTCACGACGCCGTCCCGGGTGTGGAACTCGACGTGCAGGTCACGGACCTGGAGCAGCGGCGAACCGGCCGCTTCCGGCGTCCGCGGCTCGGGAACGGCCGCGGTCTTCTCGGTGGTGGTCACGTACGCCTCCCTCAGCGCAGCTTGGGGTCGAGGGCGTCGCGCACCGCGTCGCCGAGCATGATGAACGCCAGCACCGTAAGGGACAGCGCGCCCGCCGGGTACAGCAGGGTGTGCGGGGCGTTGCGGATCTGGGTGGCGGCCTGGGAGATGTCGATGCCCCAGGAGACCGTCGGCGGCTTCAGGCCGACGCCGAGGAACGACAGGGTGGCCTCGAGCGAGATGTACGTACCGAGCGCGATGGTCGCCACGACGATGACGGGCGCGAGCGCGTTCGGGGCGATGTGCCGGAGCAGCATGCGCGGGGTGGACGCACCGAGCGCGCGGGCCGCCTGCACGTAGTCCTGCTGCTTGGCGGTGATCACCGCGCCGCGTGCGATACGGGCGATCTGGGGCCAGCCGAGCACCGCCATCAGCAGCACGACGGTGAAGATCGAGCCGCCCTTGACGACGGACAGGAAGACGATGCCGCCGAGCAGGATCGGGATGCCGAAGAAGATGTCGCCGATCCGGGAGAGCAGCGCGTCCCACCAGCCGCCGAAGAAGCCGGCCAGCCCGCCCATGACACAGCCGATGACGGCGGCGAGCAGGGTGGTGCAGATGCCGACGGTGACGGAGGCGCGGGCGCCGTAGACGGTACGCGCGTAGACGTCGCAGCCCTGCTTGTCGAAGCCGAAGGGGTGACCGGGGGCCGCGCCCTGCGCCGACTTGGAGACGTCGCAGGCGTACGGGCTGGTGCTCGTCATGATGCTCGGCCAGATCGAGACGACGACCAGGAAGAGGATCAGTACGGCGGAGATGTAGAAGATCGGGTTGCGGCGCAGGTCCCGCCAGGCGTCGCCCCAGAGGGAGCGGGCCTTGTCCTGCTGCTCGCCCCGCACGACCTCGGAGGCCGCTACGGCCGCCTCGGTATGGGCGCTGGGGTTCATCACTTCAGGCATACCGGATCCTCGGGTCCAGGACCGCGTAGAGCAGGTCGACGAGCAGGTTGGCGGCGAGGAAGACGACCACGAGCACGGTGACGAAGCCGACGACCGTCGGCGCGTTCTGCCGCAGGATGCCCTGGTAGAGCTGGTAGCCGACGCCCTGGAGGTTGAAGATCCGCTCGGTGACGATGGCGCCGGCCATCAGGCCGCCGATGTCGGTGCCGAGGAAGGTGACGACCGGGATGAGGGAGTTGCGCAGCAGGTGCACGCCGACCACCCGGCGGCGGGGCAGGCCCTTGGCCGTGGCGGTGCGGATGTAGTCGGAGCGGATGTTCTCCGCGATGGAGGTGCGGGTCAGCCGGGCCACGTAGGCCAGCGAGACGCCGGCCAGGACGATGCCGGGCAGGACCAGCTCGGAGAACTTGACCTCGGCGGAGACCGAGGGCGAGGCGAGGCCCCACTTCACGCCGACGAAGTACTGCAGCAGGTAGCCGGTGACGAACGTCGGGATCGAGATGACGATCAGGGTGAGGACCAGCACGCCGGTGTCGATCAGACGGCCGCGGCGCATGCCGGCGACGACGCCGAGCCCGACGCCCACGACCAGCTCGATGACGAAGGCGACCAGGGTGAGCTGGATGGTGTTCGGGAACGCGTCCCCCATCAGCTCGATGACCGGCCGCCCGTTGAAGGCGGTGCCGAAGTCACCCTGGAAGATGCCCGCCATGTACTGCAGGTACTGGCTCCACAGCGGGTCGTTCAGGTGCAGGGACTCCCGGATCTGGGCGGCGGTGGCCGGGTCGGGGGTCCGGTCTCCGAACATGGCCGCGACGGGGTCGCCGAGCGCGTAGACCATGACGAAGATCAGGAAAGTGGTGCCGACGAAGACAGGCACCATCTGGAGCAGTCGTCGCACGACGTAGCGCCCCATGTGTCCTCCAGAAATGCGCCGACGCGGGCGCAGCCGGCCGCCCGCGGTCCTCCGTGGAAGGACCGCGGGCCCCGGCTGCCCCCTGCCGCCGTGAGCGGTTGGATTGCTGGGCCCCGCTCAGGGGCTCATGCGTCGGACGGTCAGCCCTTGACCTTGATGTCGGAGAAGACCGGCACGCTGAAGGGGTCGAGGGTCACGTCGGAGACGTTCTGGGACCAGCCGGCGACGCCGTTCTGGTACCAGAGCGGGATGGCGACCATGTCGTCCAGGACCAGCTTCTCGGCGTCCTGGTAGGTCTTGGTGGCCTTCTTGATGTCGGGCTCGGCCGCGGCCTTCTTCAGCAGGCCGTCGAACTCCTTGCTGCTCCAGTGCGTGTCGTTGGAGGAGGCACCGGTGGCGTACAGCGGGGTCAGGAAGTTCTCGATCTGCGGGTAGTCCATCTGCCAGCCGGCGCGGAAGCCGCTGGTCATCTCGCCCTTGGTGATCTGGGTGCGGAAGTCCGCGAAGGTGCCCACGGGGTTGCCGACGCACGCCTTGTCGTCGCCCAGCACCTTGTTGACGCTGTTGCAGACCGCGTCCACCCACTCCTTGTGGGAGTCCTTGTCCGCGTTGTAGCTGATGGTCATCTTCCCGCCGGGGAGGCCGCCGCCCTCCTTGATGAGCTTCTTGGCCTCGGTCGGGTTGTAGGTGCAGGCGTCGCCGCAGATGTCCTTGGAGTAGCCGTTGGCGTCACCGAGCACCGGGGAGGTGAGGTCGGTCGCCGGCGTGCGGGTGCCGTGGTAGATCTTCTCGGTGATCGTCTTGCGGTCGATCGCCATGGAGATGCCCTTGCGGACCTTCTCCATCCCCTTCTTGCTCCACGCGCCCTTGTCCAGCGGGAAGCTGACGGTCTGGATGATGCCGGCCGGCTGCGAGACGTAGTTGCCCTGCAGGTCGGTCTTGGCGTTCTTGATCTGCTCGGCGGGCAGGCTGTCCAGCACGTCGAGGTTGCCGGCCTGCAGGTCGGAGTACGCGGTGTTGGAGTCCGTGTAGACCTTCAGCAGGACGCCCTTGTTCTTCGGCTTCGAGGTGCCCTTGTACTCCGGGTTCGGCACGAGCTTCATCTGCGAGCCCTTGGAGTACGACTCGACCTTGTACGGGCCGTTGCCGATGGGCTTGTCGAGGTAGCCCTTGTGGTCGGTGAAGAACTTCTTCGGCAGCGGCGCGAACGCCTTGTAGCCCAGGCGCGTCGGCCAGGTCGACATCTTCTGGGTCAGCTTGACCGTGAAGGTGTGGTCGTCGACGACCTTCAGGCCGGAGAGGGTCTTGGCGGTCGGCTCGCCCTTGGCCGGCGCGACCTTGTCGTAGCCCTCGATGTCGGAGAAGAAGTAGCTGTTCTTCTGCTGGTTGGTGGCCAGCGCGCCGTAGTTCCAGGCGTCGACGAAGGACTGGGCGGTGACCGGCGAACCGTCGGAGAACTTCAGGCCCTTCTTCACCTTGATGGTGAAGGTCTGCTGATCCTTGGTGTCGATGGACTGCGCGGCCTCGTTCTTGGCCTCGCCGGTCTTCGGGTCGTAGCTCTTCAGGTTGCTGAAGATCATGTCGAGGACCTTGCCGCCCTGCACCTCAGTGGTGTTGGCCGGCTCCAGCGGGTTCTGCGGGTCGCCCCAGGCGGCGCGTACGACGCCGGCCTCGGATCCCGCACTGTCGCCGCTCCCCCCGCACGCCGTCGCACCGAGGGCGATGGCTATGGCTCCTGCGACCCAAGTGGCGCTTCTGGCACCGCGCATGGGACTGCCTCCTCATGAGTCCATTCTTGACATGGAAAGGAGCCGGTCATCCGCTGACACCCCTGACAGCGCACGACCAGCCCCCGATGCTCGTGAGTCGGCGCCTTTCACAGCGCGTGACCCATTGACCCGAGCTCAATAGCCCCCATCCTCAGTCACGTTCGCCCCATAAGCCACGAGTTACTGGTTACTTTTTGGTCACATCGCGGAGAGCCCCGTTCGGAATCCGGACAAACCAATCCATCCAGACGGGCAGGAATCGGACTCCCCGCCGGGCGGCGGTCGCCTTCCGTCCATCTGCCGGACGCCCGGCGGGGGTGGGGCACGACTCGCGGCGTCTTGACGGTGTGCGTGACATACGGTAAGCGCGCCGTCGCAGAGGCGGAGGCATACGGAAGCGCCCCGCCGGACGGGAAGTCCGGCGGGGCGCCTGGGTCGCTCCGCTGTCACCCGGGGCCCTCAACCGGGGCCCCGCGGGCGTCAGTTGTGCTTGGCGCGCGAGGCGGCGCGGGCGCGCTCGCGGGCGTCCAGGTTCACCTTGCGGATGCGGACCGCCTCCGGGGTCACCTCGACGCACTCGTCGTCGCGGCAGAACTCCAGCGACTGCTCCAGGGAGAGCTTGCGCGGCGGGACGATCGACTCGGCGACATCGGCCGTCGAGGACCGCATGTTCGTGAGCTTCTTCTCCTTGGTGATGTTGACGTCCATGTCGTCGGAGCGGCTGTTCTCGCCGACGATCATGCCCTCGTACACCTCGGTGCCCGGCTCCACGAAGAGCACGCCGCGCTCCTGGAGGTTGGTCATCGCGAACGCGGTGACCGCGCCGGCGCGGTCGGCGACCAGCGAACCGTTGTTACGGGTCTGCAGGGTGCCGAACCACGGCTCGTGGCCCTCGTGGATGGAGTGCGCGATGCCCGTACCGCGGGTGTTGGTCAGGAACTCCGTACGGAAGCCGATCAGGCCGCGGGACGGCACGACGAACTCCATGCGGACCCAGCCGGAGCCGTGGTTGGACATGTTGTCCATCCGGCCCTTGCGGGTGCCCATGAGCTGCGTGACCGCGCCCATGTGCTCCTCGGGCACGTCGATGGTCATGCGCTCGACCGGCTCGTAGACCTTGCCGTCGACCTCCTTGGTGACCACCTGCGGCTTGCCGATGGTCATCTCGAAGCCCTCGCGGCGCATCTGCTCGACCAGGATGGCCAGCGCCAGCTCACCGCGGCCCTGCACCTCCCAGGCGTCGGGGCGCTCGGTGTCCAGCACGCGCAGCGAGACGTTACCGATCAGCTCGCGGTCCAGCCGGTCCTTGACCTGGCGCGCGGTGACCTTGCGGTCCTTGACCGCGGTCTTGGCGTCCGCGCCCTTGCCGGTGCCGCCGCGGCCGACCAGCGGCGAGGTGTTCGTGCCGATGGTCATCGAGATCGCGGGCTCGTCGACCGTGATCAGCGGCAGCGCGACCGGGTTCTCCGGGTCGGCCAGCGTCTCGCCGATCATGATGTCGGGGATGCCGGCGACCGCGCAGATGTCGCCCGGGCCCGCCTTCTCGGCCGGCTTGCGGGTGAGCGCCTCGGTCATCAGCAGCTCGGTGATGCGGACGTTCTGGATCGTGCCGTCGCGCTTGATCCAGGCGACGGTCTGGCCCTTCTTCAGCTCGCCCTGCTCGACGCGGAGCAGCGCGATACGGCCGAGGAAGTTGTCCGCGTCGAGGTTGGTGACGTGCGCCTGGAGCGGGGCCTCGGCGTCGTACTCGGGGGCCGGGGCGGTCTCCAGCAGCGTGGTGAAGAACGGCTCGAGGTTGTCGCTGTCGGCCGGGACGGTGCCGTCCTCCGGCTTGGTCAGCGAGGCGACGCCGTCACGGGCGCAGGCGTAGACGATCGGGAACTCGATCTGGTCCTCGTCCGCGTCCAGGTCGAGGAAGAGGTCGTAGGTCTCGTCGACGACCTCGGCGATCCGCGAGTCGGGCCGGTCGGTCTTGTTGATGCAGAGGATGACCGGCATCTTCGCGGCCAGCGCCTTGCGCAGCACGAAGCGGGTCTGCGGCAGCGGCCCCTCGGAGGCGTCGACCAGCAGCACGACCGCGTCGACCATCGACAGGCCGCGCTCGACCTCACCGCCGAAGTCGGCGTGGCCGGGGGTGTCGATGATGTTGATCGTGATCGGGTCCCCGCCGTCCTTGGGGTGATACTTCACCGCCGTGTTCTTGGCGAGGATCGTGATGCCCTTCTCACGCTCCAGGTCATTGGAGTCCATCATGCGCTCGTCGAGGTTCTCGGCGGCGTGCGCGGCGAAGGCTCCGGCCTGCTTGAGCATGGCGTCGACAAGGGTGGTCTTGCCGTGGTCGACGTGGGCGACGATGGCGACGTTACGGATGTCGTGGCGCGTGGGCACTTGCGGCGCTTCTCCCGGAATTGTGGTTGACGGCGCGTACGGTCCGGCACGCGCGCCCGCCGGGCATGCAGACGCCACGGCCTGATCCCCATGGTACGGGGCTGGCGCGGCATCGGCCGCCCCAGCCCGTTCGCACCCGCGCTGACCTGCTACTTCTTGTAACCGATGTCCTGATAACGGGGCGTCGCGAAGCCAAAAGCACCCACATTGGCGAGGTCGGCCCTGGTCGCCACGAGCTGTGGCTGGCGGTACAGCGGAATCGATCCGGCGGCCGCCCAGATCCGCTGGTCGGCCTGGGCGACCAGCTCGCGTGCCGCGTCCGGGTCCAGCTCGGCCGACGCCTGGTCGAAGAGCTGGTCGATCCGGTCGGTGCCGACCCGGGTGTAGTTCTGCTCGACGGTCAGCGAGCCGTCGGCGGCGGGCCGGGGCTTGGCGTAGATGGGCTTGGCGTCGGTGGCGGGGTAGGCGCTGCCGGGCCAGGAGTAGAGCGCCAGGTCGTAGTCGCCGGACGCGATGTGGTCCTCGAAGTAGCTCTTGTCGGACACCTTCTGGACGGTCGTCCGTACGCCGATCTTCGCCAGCATGCCCGAGATCCGGTCGGCGACCGTACGCAGCTGAGCGGTGCCGGGGCCGTCGGGGAGGACGAAGCGCAGCATGAGCGGGCGGCCGTTCTTCTTCACGAAGACGGCGCTCGGGCCGGCCGCCGCGTCGCCGTCGCGCCCGGGCGCGTGCCGGCCGTGCTCGGCGGCCTTGCCGTCCTTGTCACCGGCGCCCCTGCCGTCGTCCTCGCCGGGGGCGGCCATCCCGGCCCGGACGGCCCGGTCGTCGGCGGGCGCCGCAGCGGCCCGTGCCGCCTGGGCCCGCTCCCGGTCGGCATGGTCAGCGGCGGCCGCGAGGCGGTTCCGCTCGGCGGCGGCCGCTGCCTCGCGGGCCTGGGCCGCGCTGAGCGGGCCGGCCGGGCCGGTGCCAGCGACGTCCCGTCCGGCGCCCGGCTTGGTGTCGTCCCAGCCGGCGGCGAGCGCGGTGGTCTGCCGCTGAGCGGCTTCCGTGAGGACGTCGGCCTCGTCCCAGGCGTCCGCTGCCCGGCCGCTCGCCCGCTCGTACGCGGCGTACGCGGCCGACCGGGTGTCGCCGAGCGCGCGGTGCCGCGCCGAGCGGGCCGCCGCGTCGTACAGCGCCGCGCTCTGCCGCAGCAGGGCGGCGCGCTGGACGCCCGCCGAACCGGCGCCGGTCAGCGCGGAGAGGGTCACGGGGCGGCCGCCCGCGGCCCGGTGGTCGGCGCCGGGGCGGGCGGGCCCGCCGTGCGGCTGCCCGGCGGGCGCCCGGCCGTCCTCGTGCGCCCGGCCCTGCCCGTTCTCGTCGTCGGTGCCGCCGGCGTCCGCGTCGGTGCGGCCCCGGTCCTCCTTGTGCTCGCCGGGCTGCGCGTCGGTCTTCTGCTCGGCGCCGCCCTGCGGCATCCGCCAGCCCGCGTCGGCCAGCAGGGCCTGCGCGGCCTCGGTGTCCTGGCCGCCCAGCGCGCCGCTGTTGTCGCGGTAACCGGGCTGCCCGGCCAGCAGCAGATGGCTGCCGACCGGCGCAGCGGGCAGCCGGAGCGGGCCCAGCACCTCCTTGGCCAGCGCGGTGCGGTCGATGGCGCGGGCCACGGCGCGGCGGACCCGTTCGTCGGTGAGCGGGCCGGTGCTGCCGTTGAGGGCGAGCTGGGTGAAGGAGGGCGAGAGGGCGCGGTGGACGGTGTAGTCGCGCAGGTGTGCCTGGCGCGCGGCGGCGGCAGCGGCCTCGGCGCGGCGCTTCTTCTCGGCCGTGCGCTCGGCCTCCGTGCCGCGGGCCTGTGCCTGGTGGCGCAGCGCGTCGGCGGAGACGGCGCCGCGGGGCGCGTCGTCGCCGACGGCGGCCTGCTGGTTCTCGCCCCGCGCCGTGGTGATCTCCTTGGCCGTGCCGCGGTCGACGTCCGCGACGTCGATCCGGCCCTTGGCGAGCGCCGCGGCCCGCTTCGCCACGGGCAGTTCGGTGAGCACGATCTTCTTCAGCCGGGCCCGGCCGCCCCACCACTTGCTGTTCCGTACGAGGGTGAGGGTGTCCTTGCGGCCGGCCTTCGCCTGGACGCGGAAGGGCCCGGCGGACGGCGTGAGCTTCGTCCGCGCGCCGTCGTTGAACGCCGCCGGGCTGCCCATGACGCTCTTCGGGTACAGCGGCGTGAAGAGCGACTGCCAGTCGGCGTACGGCCGGGCGAAGACCACCTTCACCTGGCCCGGTTCCTTGCCCGCCGTGACCTTCTCGATCCGGTCGTAGCCGGCGTTGCGTGCCGTCCAGTACGCGGCGTTCTTGCCGCGCAGCGCCTTCCACTGGGCGGCGAAGTCGGCGGCGGAGATCCGCCGGCCGTCGCTCCAGCGCGCCTCGGGGTTCAGGGTGTACGTGACGACCTGCTTCGGCTCGCGCGCGGTGACCTCGGCGGCCTTCAGGTAGTCGGCGTTGCGCTGCGGCACGCCGTCGGCGTTCAGGGTGAACAGCGCCGGGAGGACGGCACCGGCGACGGTGTCCGTGCTCTCGCCGGCGTCCGCCTGGAAGGCGTTGAAGGTGCCCGGCAGCTCGTCGACGGCCCACCGGACCGTGCCCCCGTCGCGCAGCGTCGCCGCGGCGGCCGGCCCGATGTCCTGGCTGCCGGCCCCGGCGGCCGGCGCCTCGTCGTCCCCGCCGCACCCGGCCAGCAGGGGCAGCGGGAGCAGCGCGCCCGCCGTGAGGAGTGCGACCCGGCGGCGCCCGCGGGCCGCCGTCCGCCCACCGCCGGCGCTCCGCGGTCGTCCGACGTCGTCGGTCATCACTGTTACCTCCGGGCTCACCCGTGCGGCCGCCGCCGCTGATCACATTCGGCCGACTTTGCGGCTCATCACACCTATGGCCCGTCCACTGAAAGCGACCTCGTGGGGCCCGGGGCCGCGACACGACGGGCGCCCTTCCCAAGGCCACCCGGTCGGCCCAACGGAGCGCGGGCCGACCGGCGGCGCTCCCCTATGCGCCATCGTGACCCGCAAAACGGCCCGATCCCTTCCCAACCGCGACTGTGACGCGCGACACTCTCAGGCGCATGAGATTGCCGACCGCACCCTCGGAAGTGAGGGCTCGTCATGTCCTTGCACGATGATCTGACGGCTGTGCAGCGCAGCCTGGAGGACCTGGTCCGCTCGGTGGGACGCCTGGAGCAGCGGGTCGGCGGCGGGCTGGAGATCCGCCGGGTCCGCAGCGACACCGACCATCTGCGCGAGAGCCTGGAACTGCTGCGCGCACAAGCATCGGCCGACTCCCCCGACCGGCCTGCGCCGACCGCCGGACGCGCGGTCTCCGACATGGTGACCATCCCCGACGCCCCGTACGACGCCTCCCTGTGGACCGACGCCGAGGACGAGGGGCTGGGCGCACGCGACCGCCGGGCGCCGTAGGCACGTATCCCGTGCCCGGACCACTCCCCCACGCCGAGCCGCCCGTCACCCACCTCCACCCCCCAGAACTCGGCGCTCAGCGCCGGTCGCATCGGAGAAGACGTTGGCCACAGGTACCGAACCCTCATCCCGAGCCGGCGCGAGCGGGGTGCACAGCCCCGCTCGCGCCGCCGTTCCCGCGCGCCACCTGCGTACCGACCGCTGGTGGCTGTATCCGGCGAGCACGGCGGCCGGACTGCTCGCGTTCGTCGTGTACTCGACGTGGCGGGCGTTCTCGAACGCCGACTACTACCACGCGCCGTACGTCTCGCCGTTCTACTCGCCCTGCCTCGCGGAGAACTGCACGACCATGCGCGGCGGCCCCAACTGGGAGATCTTCGGCGGCTGGTGGGGCCTGTCCCCCGCACTGCTGATCCTGATCTTCCCGCTGGGCTTCCGGCTGACCTGCTACTACTACCGCAAGGCCTACTACCGCGGCTTCTGGGCCTCGCCCCCGGCGTGCGCGGTCGCCGAGCCGCACAAGAAGTACAGCGGCGAGACCCGGCTCCCGCTGATCCTGCAGAACGTCCACCGGTACTTCTTCTACGCGGCACTGCTGGTCGCCGGCGTCCTCACGTACGACACCGTGCTCGCCTTCCGCGACGCGACCTACGCCTGGGGCCACATGGGCCTCGGCTCCCTGATCTTCCTCGTCAACATCGCGCTGATCTGGGCGTACACCCTCTCCTGCCACTCCTGCCGGCACATCGTCGGCGGGCGCCTGAAGCACTTCTCCAAGCACCCGGTGCGGTACCGGATGTGGGGCTGGGTGAGCCGGCTGAACGCCCGGCACGCGGCGCTGGCCTGGGCCTCGCTGATCAGCGTGGCCGCCGCCGACTTCTACGTCTACCTGCTGTCCGTCGGCGCCTTCGACGACCCGCGGTTCTTCTAGACCTTCCAGGAAGGGTGCGCATTTCCATGACGCAAGTCGAACGGCAGGGCTGGGACGTGGTCGTGGTGGGCGCCGGGGGCGCCGGCCTGCGGGCCGCCATCGAGGCCCGTGAGCAGGGCATGCGGACGGCGGTGATCTGCAAGTCCCTGTTCGGCAAGGCCCATACGGTCATGGCCGAGGGCGGCATCGCGGCCAGCATGGGCAACGTCAACGAGGGCGACAACTGGAAGGTCCACTTCCGCGACACGATGCGCGGCGGGAAGTTCCTGAACCACTGGCGGATGGCGGAGCTGCACGCCCGGGAGGCCCCGGACCGGGTCTGGGAGCTGGAGACCTGGGGCGCGCTCTTCGACCGCACCCCGGACGGCCGCATCTCGCAGCGCAACTTCGGCGGGCACGAGTACCCGCGCCTCGCGCACGTCGGCGACCGCACGGGCCTGGAGCTGATCCGCACGCTCCAGCAGAAGATCGTCTCGCTCCAGCAGGAGGACGAGCGGGAGTACGGCTCGTACGAGGCGCGGCTGAAGGTCTTCCAGGAGTGCACGGTCACCCGCGTGCTGAAGGAGGGCGACCGGGTCGCCGGAACGTTCTGCTACGAGCGCGAGTCCGGCCGCTTCTTCGTGCTGGAGGCGCCGGCCGTGGTGCTGGCGACCGGCGGCATCGGCAAGTCCTTCAAGGTGACGTCCAACTCCTGGGAGTACACCGGCGACGGGCACGCGCTGGCGCTGCTGGCCGGGGCGCCGCTGGTGAACATGGAGTTCGTGCAGTTCCACCCGACCGGCATGGTCTGGCCGCCGTCGGTGAAGGGCATCCTGGTCACCGAGTCGGTGCGCGGCGACGGCGGGGTGCTGCGCAACAGCGACGGCAAGCGCTTCATGTTCGACTACGTCCCGGACGTCTTCAAGGAGAAGTACGCCCAGTCCGAGGACGAGGGCGACCGCTGGTACGACGACCCGGACAACAACCGCAGGCCGCCCGAGCTGCTGCCCCGCGACGAGGTGGCGCGGGCCATCAACGCCGAGGTCAAGGCGGGCCGCGGCTCCCCGCACGGCGGCGTCTTCCTGGACGTCTCCACGCGCATGCCGGCCGAGGTGATCCGGCGGCGGCTGCCGTCCATGCACCACCAGTTCAAGGAGCTGGCGGACGTGGACATCACGCAGGAGGCGATGGAGGTCGGACCGACCTGCCACTACGTCATGGGCGGCGTGGACGTCGACCCGGACACCGCGGCCGCCACCGGCGTCCAGGGCCTCTTCGCAGCCGGCGAGGTGGCCGGCGGCATGCACGGCTCCAACCGGCTCGGCGGCAACTCCCTCTCCGACCTGCTGGTCTTCGGGCGGCGGGCGGGGCTGTACGCGGCCGAGTACGCCGCGGCGCTGGCGGCCGGCGAGCGGCCCGCCGTGGACACCCGCGAGATCGAGGCGGCCGAGGCGGAGGCGCTGCGGCCGTTCAGCGCCGAGGGCATGGACATGCCCCACAGCGGGGCCCCGGCGGAGAATCCCTACACCCTCCACCAGGAGCTCCAGCAGGCGATGAACGACCTGGTGGGCATCATCCGCCGGCAGCCCGAGATGGAGGAGGCGCTGGCGAAGCTGGCGAACCTGCGGGTGCGGGCCCGGCGGGCCGGGGTGGAGGGCCACCGGCAGTACAACCCGGGCTGGCACCTCTCCCTGGACCTGCGGAACATGCTGCTGGTCAGCGAGTGCGTGGCGCGCGCGGCGCTGGAGCGCAAGGAGAGCCGCGGCGGCCACACCCGTGACGACCACCCGGAGATGGACCGCCGCTGGCGCCGGGTGAACCTGCTCTGCCGGCTGGCCACCACCGACGGCCGGCCCGAGCTGCCCGAGGATCCCGCGCTCGCCCACATCCACCTGGAGCGGCGGGAGATGCCGGCGATCCGGGCCGACCTCCTGGAGCTGTTCGAGCGGGACGAACTGGCGAAGTACCTGACCGACGAGGAGCTGAGCTCGTGAGTTCGTACGACGCGCACTTCAGGGTGTGGCGGGGGGACGCGGCGGGCGGCAGCCTCGGCGACTTCACCGTCGAGGTGAACGAGGGCGAGGTGGTGCTGGACATCATTCACCGGCTGCAGGCCACCCAGGCGCCGGACCTCGCCGTGCGCTGGAACTGCAAGGCGGGCAAGTGCGGTTCGTGCAGCGCGGAGATCAACGGCCGGCCGCGGCTGATGTGCATGACGCGGATGTCGGTCTTCGACCGCGCGGAGACCGTCACCGTCACCCCGATGCGGGCCTTCCCCGTCGTCCGCGACCTGGTCACGGACGTCTCCTTCAACTACGCCAAGGCCCGCGAGGTACCGGCCTTCGTGCCGCCCGCCGACGTCAAGCCCGGCGAGTACCGCATGCGGCAGGAGGACGTGGGGCGTTCGCAGGAGTTCCGCAAGTGCATCGAGTGCTTCCTGTGCCAGGACACCTGCCATGTCATCCGTGACCACGAGGAGAACAAGGAGGCGTTCGCGGGCCCGCGCTTCCTGATGCGCATCGCCGAGCTGGACATGCACCCGCTGGACGCCGCCGCCGACGAGGGCCTGGACCGCAAGCGCGCCGCGCAGGACGCGCACGGCCTGGGCTACTGCAACATCACCAAGTGCTGCACCGAGGTCTGCCCCGAGCACATCCGGATCACCGACAACGCGCTGATCCCCCTCAAGGAGCGCGCCGTCGACCGGAAGTACGACCCGCTGGTCTGGCTGGGGAAGACGATCCGCCGGCGCCGGTCCTGAGCTGCCGCGTCCTGGCCCCGGCCCCGGTGTTCCGGGGCCGGGCGCGCCGCTTCCGGGGCCGGTCCGGCCGCTCCTGGCCGGGCGCGCCGCTCAGAAGAGGCTGAGCAGCGCGTCCGCCGGGTCCGGCGTCTCCGTGTCGCCGTCGGGCAGGTCCAGCTCGAACCAGACGGTCTTGCCGCGGGGCGTGCGGCGGCTGCCCCAGCCCCTGCTCAGCAGGCCGACGAGCTGGAGCCCCCGGCCGCCCTCGTCGGTGTCCCGCGCGCGCCGCCGCCGCGGCTGGGCGAGGTCCGCGTCCCACACCTCGCAGACCAGGGTGCGGTCCAGCAGCAGCCGGAGCCGGATGTCGCCGTGGCCGTGCCGGAGCGCATTGGTGACCAGCTCGCTGACCAGCAGCTCCGTGGTGTCGACAAGGGCTTCCAGGCCCCAGTCGGTGAGCTGGTCGCGGGCCAGTTCGCGGGCGCGGGCCACCGAGCGGGCCTCGGGGGCGAGGTTCCAGTCGCCGACCGCGTCCTTGGGCAGGCCGTGCACCCGGGCCATCAGCAGGGCGATGTCGTCCTCGCCGTGCCGGGTGTCCAGCGCGGAGAGCACGTGGTCGCAGGCGTCCTCCAGCGGCCGCCCGGCCGCCGACAGGGCCGCGCGGAACGCCTGCAGGCCCTCCTCCAGCGGATGGTCCCGGGACTCGACCAGGCCGTCGGTGTAGAGCGCGAGCAGCGCCCCGTCCGGCAGCTCGACCTCGGTCTCCTCGAAGGGCTCGCCGCCGACGCCCAGCGGCATGCCGGGCGGGACGTCCAGGAGCAGGGCGTCCTCGCCCTCCTCCACCAGGACCGGCGGCAGGTGGCCGGCGTTGGCGAACGTACATCGCCGGGTGACCGGGTCGTAGACGGCGTACACACAGGTGGCGAGGTAGACCTCGGAGAGGTCGGCGGCGCGGTCGGTGCGCCGGGCACCCACGTGGGCGCCCGCGCCGGCGTGCGCACCGGCACCTGCCCCGGCGTCCACGCCCGGCTCCGATCCGGCGTCCGCGGCGGCTCCACGCCCCCGCGGGCCCGTACGCGCCCCGCTGCCCGTGGCGCCGAGCCCGCGTGCGATCTCGTCGAGCGCCGAGAGCACCTCGGCCGGCTCCAGGTCCAGCAGTGCCAACGTCCGTACGGCGGTGCGGAGTTCGCCCATGGCGACGGCGGCACGCAGGCCGCGGCCCATCACGTCGCCGACGACCAGCGCGGTGCGGTGGCCCGGCAGCTCGATGACGTCGAACCAGTCGCCGCCGACCTCGGTGGCGGTCGTGCCGGGCAGGTAGCGGCAGGCGATGTCCAGGCCCGCCGCCTCCGGGTCGCCGGGCGGCAGCAGGCTGCGCTGGAGGATCAGCGCGCGCTCGTGCTCGCGGCGGTAGAGCCGGGCGTTGTCGATGCAGACGGCGGCGCGCGCCGCCAGCTCGACGGCGAGGGCGGTGTCGCGCTCGCCGAAGGACTCGCTGCCCTTGGTCCGGGAGAACTGCACGAGGCCGACGACGGTGTCCCGGGCGACCATGGGCACGGCGAGCGTGGAGTGGATGACGGCGCTGCCCAGTTCGGGCCGCTCGTCGGTCTGCCGGCCGGGGATGATCTGCGCCTGGGCCGTACGGAGCGCGCCCGCGCACGGTGAGTTGAAGGGGAAGCGGTGCACGGCGCCGACCGCGACCGGCGCGCCGTCGTCGTCCCCGGCGGGCCCGCCCGGCGAGCCGCCGCTGCCGCTCTCGGGCAGCGGCCCGTCGGACACGGCGCTGGCGAAGGCGACCCGGCGCAGCTCGGCGCTGCCGTCGGTCATGCCGGGCGGCGCCTCGTCCCCCGCCAGTAGCCCTTGGTAGAGGTCGACCGAGGCGAGGTCGCAGAACTGCGGCACCGCGACGTCGAGGAGCGTGCGCGCGGTGGTCTCCAGGTCCAGGGAGTTGCCTATGCGCGCCCCCGCCTCGTTCAGCAGGGCGAGGTTGCGGCGGGCGTTGGCGGCCTCCCGCTCGGCGCGGCGGCGGCCGGTGACGTCCTGGGCGAGCGCCGCGACGCCGATGGGCCGGCCGCTGGCGCTGTGCAGCCGGTACAACGACACCGACCAGCGGCGCCGCTCCTCCGTGCCGTGCGGGGTGCCGACCAGCTGCATCTCGGCGACCGGCTCGCCGGTCTCCAGGACCCGGCGGAGCGCGGCGTTGAGCCGGTCGGCCTCGGAGCGGGGGAGGTAGTCCTCGGGCGCGGCGCCGCGGAAGCTGTCGGGGCGGCCGCCGAAGACGGTCGCGAAGCGTTCGTTGACCCGGCGCAGCCTGAGGTCCGTGCCGAAGAGCATGAACCCTATCGGCGACTGTCCGAAAACGGCCTGCGCGGCCGCCAGATCGGTCTCGATGCCGCGCAGCGCCCGTACGTCCACGACGAGGCAGACAGCGGCCCGCTCATTGGTCCCGGTCTCGGACGGCATGACGTAGATCTCGGCGAGGCCGTCGACGGGGGCGTCCGGGCCGGTGCGGTAGGGCACCAGGCCGGTCCACTCGCGGCCGTCGAGGATCTCGCTGACCGTGCGGTGGCCCGCCTCGCGCAGCTCGCGCGGGACGAACGCCTCCACGGGGTCCTGGCCGATGGCGTCCTTGGCGGGGATGCCGAGCATGTCGGCGGCGCGGCGGCTCCACTGCTCGATGCGGCCGTCGGGCCCGAGGGCGAACGAGGCGACGCGGATGTAATCGTAGATGGATCCGGGCGCGCTGCTCTGCCAGACGGGCGGGCCGTCCGGTGCGGCCGACCGGCCCGACCCATCCCTCATCGCAGGGTGTTCCTCACCCGCTGACATCTCGCTCACGAGCCCCGTCCCCTCCAGCTCATCGTGCCCGGACCGGACAGGCCGAGTATCCAGCAACACGGCTATCCGGAACACGGTCTTCACGATCACAGCACAGTCTCGATCGCAGGTCATCGACGAAATCTCGATGAATCGGCAACGATCGCGACCCACCCAGACTCATAACCAGCCACGCTGTGCTCCAACCTCCCCACCAGGCACGAAGCATCGATTTCTGCCCGACAGGCGCAGGAAGCACGGCTGCCCGGCAGACCTCAGCCGGTCTCGGCGAGCTCGAACCACACCGTCTTACCGCTCCTGCCCCGTCGAGTGCCCCACCGGCGGGCGCTGCATGCCACCAGTTGCAGTCCCCGGCCGCCCTCGTCGTCGGGGGTCGCCGTGCGCTCGCGGGGCGGGTCGGGCAGCGGGTCGGACACCTCGACGAGGAGGTCGCCGCCGCGCAGCCGGACGATCCGTACGCCGATGGGCCCGCTGGCGTACCGCAGCGAGTTCGTCACCAGCTCGCTGACCAGCAGTACGGCCACGTCGACCGCCGGCTCCAGGTCCCAGTCGTGCAGCGTCTCGCGGACCATGGCACGGGCCGTGCGGACCACCCCGGGCTCGGCGGGGAAGCTCCACTCGGCGACCGGCGGGACCGCGGCCGTGCCCAGTCGGCGGGCCTGCGACGCAGGAGACCCCGGGGGTCCTGCCGCTGCGCTCTCGCTCACGCCGATCACTTCCCCAGCCCGATGCTCCCCCGACGGTTTTGTGCATTTTGAGGGGGGTTAATCAGCACATACCCGATATCAGGGTTCGGTTATCGCCCCAAGAGGGTCATTCAGGTGCGTCGTGGCGCAAACGGCGTAGCCGGTCAGCCGAGCGCCCCCTGCCCCACGAGCCGGCGCATCGCCTCGGCCACGGCCGGCCGGTCCTGCTCGAGCCAGTCCACCGCTCCCTCCTCGCCGGGTGCCAGCCAGCGCAGCGCGTCGTGGTCCTGCAACGGCCGCGGCGTCCCCGAGACCAGCCGTACGCACCACACCCGGAGCACCAGTCCGGGCTTCAGCGGCCACTCCCCCGGGATGCGCGCCAGCGGCTCCACCGCCACGCCCAGCTCCTCGCGCAGCTCCCGTACCAGCGCCGCCTCGGGCGTCTCGCCGTCCTCGACCTTGCCCCCGGGCAGCTCCCAGCGGCCGGCCAGCTCCGGCGGTGCGCTCCGCCGCGCGGCCAGCAGCCGCCCCCGGTCCAGCACCGCTCCGCCCACCACCACGCGCACCGCACTCATGCGCCGCAGCCTATGCGGCCGGCCCCCTTCCCCGCCCGGGCCCCTGAGCCTCAGGCGGTGGCGCGGTCGACCCGCTCGACCACGTAGAGCCGCCGGCGTCCTCGGTCGTCGAGCCGGTCGGCGACCTGCTCCGCCTCCGCCCGGGTGGCGTACCGGCCGACGCGGTAGCGGTTGCCGTTGTCGTCCTCGCGGATGACCAGCCACGGCAGTACGACGCCACTGTCGGTCATCGCGCTCCTCCGTCCGCCGTCCAGCGCGCGGTGGCGCGCCCGTCCTGCACTAACACCGAAAACCCGTTCCGCATATGCCCGAGCCTACGCCCGACCTTCACGCAACGGATACGCCTTTGCACAAAGAGGCACCGAACCGGCCATGCCACCGTCCACATGCGGCGACCCGCTTCACTCCTTCCGCTGACCCGCGGCCCGCATACGCAGAAACGACGACCGCCCGGCACCTTCGCGGTGCCGGGCGGCCGGACGGTGTGCGCGCCGACGCTCAGACGCGGGCGTCGGCCTTCTCGGCCGGGTCCCGGCCGTCGCCGTCACCCTCGGTGTCCGGCTCGCGCTCCGCAGCGGCACGCGCCTCGGCCTCGGCCTGGAGGAGCGAGGGGTTGCGCCAGGAGCTGCGCACGCCCCAGTAGTAGAACGCCAGGGCGACCACCACGACGACGGCGAGGTCCACGCCCTGCGGGATGAAGCCGCGGCCGCCGAACTCCGTGCCGCCGCAGTACGACACCGCGGCCATGACCAGCAGGTACGCGACCATCCAGGCACCGGCCTTCAGGTGCGGCTTCAGCTCGGCCCACGGCTTGCGCAGCTCGTACCAGGCCCAGACGGGCAGGCCGACCGCCATGATCAGGATGACCTTGCCTGTGAGCGGCCAGCGGCCCCAGTACAGCACCAGCGAGCCGAAGACCATCGCGATCGGGGCGATGACCGGCATCGCGCGCAGCTGCACCGGGCGCTTGAGGTCCGGCGAGAGGCGGCGCAGCGACATCACGGCGACCGGGCCCGTGATGTAGGAGATGACCGTCGCGATGGAGACGATCTCGGCGAGCGAGCCCCAGCCGCGGAAGACCGCGAGGAAGAGGAACGCGATCACCAGGTTGAGGACCAGGGCCGGGCGCGGCACACCGGTCTTCTTGTCGACCTTGCCGAAGATGCCGGGCAGGTGGCCGTTCTCCTGCACGCCGTGGATCATGCGCGAGGTGGTGGCGGCGTAGATCATGCCGGTGCCGGACGGGGAGATGAAGGCGTCCGCGTACAGCAGCATCGCCAGCCAGTTCAGGCCCCAGGCGAGCGAGAGGTCGGCGAGCGGGGAGTTGAAGCCCAGCCCGGCCCAGCTGCCGGCCTTCGTCAGGTCGGCGGCCGGCACGCCCATCAGGAACGCGACCTGCAGCGCCAGGTAGATCACCAGCGCGATGACGATCGAGAAGATGACCGCCTTGGGCAGCGACTTGCCCGGGTTGCGGGCCTCGGCCGCCATGTTCAGCGGGGACTGGAAGCCGTTGTAGGCCCAGACGATGCCGGAGAGGGCGACGGCGGTGAAGACCGCGCTCCAGCCGTTCGGCGCGAAGCCGCCGAAGTGCTTCACGTTGCTGGTGTCGAAGTGCGCCGCCATCAGCGCGCCCGCGGTCATCACCGGCACCACGACCTTGAAGACCGTGATCGCGGTGTTGGTCTTCGCGAACAGCGTGATCGCGAACCAGTTGAGGAAGAAGTAGAAGATCAGCAGGACGCTGGCGAACGCGACGCCGGAGCCGGTCAGCTCCTTGCCGTCGTACAGGCCCTGCGCCCAGCCGAAGTCCCACGAGCTCATGTACTGGACGGAGGCGGTCGCCTCACCGGGGATCACGGAGACGATCGCGATCCAGTTGGCCCAGGCGGCGAGGTAGCCGGCCAGTGAGCCGTGCGAGTACTGGCCGTAGCGGACCATGCCGCCGGCCTTGGGGAACATCGCACCCAGCTCGCTGTAGGTGAGAGCGATGGTGAGGGCGACGACGGCACCGATGACCCAGGCCAGGATGGCGGCCGGGCCGGCGATGGCAGCAGCTCGCTCGGCCCCGAACAGCCAGCCGGAGCCGATGATCGACCCAAGTCCGGTAGCCGTCAGGGCGATGGTCCCGAGGGACCGGCGATAGTTCGAGTGGGAGTTTTGCTCCGCGCTCGAAGTCTTCGGCGTGCTCAACGTGCTTGGTCTCCTGATCTTCCCCCACGGCCGTGCACAAACTTCGCCATCGTAAAAGCGAAACGGAAGATCCGAATCCAAGGTTGGGTCAAATAACGCCGTCCACTGAGGGGGTGTGAGTTTTTCAACACCGCCGATCGCCCGCCAAATACGGACAAAGACGCACGCAACGGGCGGGCAAGGCGGAGGTTACGCGCCGGTACGCACGGTGAGCGGCGGAAGTTGGGCGGATCGCCGCATTACGGCGCCGGCCATCCGCTGACCGCAAAGGCCAACCGCCTCATTTCACCGCGGGGATCACTTCACCGGCAGGTGGTAGGCGATCCGGTGCCGGTCGGCCAGCATGACCACGTCGGCGGTTTCCACGGGGCGGCCGCCCGCGTAATACGTGCGCGAGACGACCAGCACGGTGTGGCCGGGCACCCCGCCCAGCGCCATCGTCTCCTCGGCCAGCCCGGGACGGGCCCCGACCTCCTCGACGACGTTGTCCACGATCACGTCGATGGCCGCCATTCGCTCGACCACGCCCCGGCCCGCCAGCGGCCCCTCCTCGGGCAGCATCACGGGCGTCCGCCCGGTCACCTCCAGCGGCTCCCAGGAGGTGGAGAGCATCGCCGGCTCGCCCTCGGTGCGGAAGAGGTAGCGCGTGCGCATGACCCGCTCGCCCGGCCTGATGCGCAGCCGGTCGGCGATGGCCTCACTCGCCTCGTCCTGCTCGCTGCGGGACTCCCAAGTGCCCTTGACCTTCTCGTCCGACTGCTCCTGGCGGAAGGGGGTGGCGCCCGCGCCGGTGCGGTACCCGGCGCGGGCGACGCGGCGCTGCGCGGGGCGCTCGCGGACGTACGTGCCCGAGCCGGAGCGGCCCTCCACGAGCCCTTCGGCCATCAGGACCTTGCGCGCCTCCAGCGCGACGGTGTCCGAAACGCCGTACTCCTCGCGGATGCGGGCCTGCGAGGGGAGGCGAGTGTGCGGCGGCAGCACGCCGTCGACGATCTTCTGACGCAGGTCACCGGCGACGCGGAGGTACGCGGGCTGCTCACCGAAAGGCACATGCCCTCCCAAGGGCTTGACAGTCAGCAACAGCGTGGCAACCCACCGTTGTCACCCGCAAGCCTGGGCCACTTATTCACCCGATGTGATGACATGCAGCTCAGCAGGCACACGAACGCGGCGGCTCGTACCCCGGCGCGTGTCGCGGCCGGGCGCCGGCGCGTCCCGTGCGCCGGTCCGGCCGACGCCTCCGTGCGCGCACCGCTTCCTCTCTTCCCCTCCGTGTGCATATGCATCCGCAGCTCCTCCCGCACATGCGGTCGCATCCGCACCTCCGGCACCGGCGTCACGGCCCCGGCGACCGGCGAGTACCGGCCGCGCCGGACGGGCCCGTTTCCGGCCATCCCGGAGCGCCGCTCCGTGGGAGGATCGAGAACGGCGTACACCGCTGTCGGTACGCCCCTCAGGCAGCCGGCGCACGCGTGCGCCGGCCCGGGAAAGGAGCCTCTCGTGCCCGCACCCGAGCCCACCGCGCCCGAACCGGCCGGCCTCACGCCGCTGCCCGACGACTGGGAGCGCGCACTGGCGATCGTCGCCCACCCCGACGACCTCGAGTACGGCGCGGCCGCCGCGGTCGCCGAGTGGACCGACGCCGGCCGCGAGATCACGTATCTGCTGGTCACCCATGGCGAGGCGGGCATCGACGGGCTCGGCCCCGAGGAGTGCGCTGTGGTCAGGGAGGCGGAGCAGCGGGCGAGCGCAGCGGTGGTCGGCGTGCAGAACGTGGAGTTCCTGCGCCACCGCGACGGCGTCATCGAGGCCGGGCTGCCGCTCCGCCGGGACCTGGCGGCCGCGGTCCGCCGGCACCGCCCCGAGCTGCTGCTCACCATCAACCACCACGACACCTGGGGCGGCGTGCACTGGAACACGCCCGACCACCGGGCCGTCGGGCGTGCCGTCCTGGACGCGGCGGGCGACGCGGGCAACCGCTGGATCTTCCCCGAGCTGTTCGAGGAGCACGGGCTCGCGCCCTGGAACGGCGTGCGCAGGGTGGCGGTCGCCGGCTCGCCGTACCCCACGCACGCCGTCGAGGTGGGCCCCGGCATCGAGCGGGCCGTCGCCTCGCTCGCCGAGCACCGCGCCTACATCGAGGGCCTCAACGGCGGGGCGCAGGACCCGGAGGCGTACGCCCGCGGCTTCATCGAGCAGATGCTCCAGATGGCGGGCGAGCGCCACCGCGGCCGCCCGGCCGTCACCTTCGAGGTCTTCCCCCGCTGAGCGCACCGCCGGCCCGCCGCTGGGCCCACGACCGGCCCGCCGACAATCCCCGCTGAGCCCCGCCGCGCCCGCGGGGCCTGCGCTTCATCACGGCTGCGGGTGCGCCCGGAGCGCCGCCGTCAGCCACTCCACCGCCGGGGCCGTGGCGGCCGGCTCGGGCTGCCCGTTGATCACGGCGAGCAGCCGCCAGTACCGCTCGTACTCCGCGACGTGCGAGGACTCCAGGCGCGCCAGCAGCCAGGCCCGGAACTCCGGGCCGTCGGTCCGCCCGGCCAGCGCGGCGTACGCGGCCACCAGTTCGTCGGCCACGGGAACTGCCGCCGCCGACTCCGGTGCCACGCCGGCCGCGCGGGCGCGGGCCGTCCGCTCCTGGAGCAGCGCGGCCGTCTCCCGGGCCGCCGCCGGGTCCGGCTCCCCGGCGTCGTCACGGGCCCGTACCTGGTCGGCGGCGGCCGCGCGGAGGCCGGCCCGGTACTCCTCGTCCTGGACCAGCTCCGCCAGCTCGACCCAGGCGGCGATCTGCTCCGGGGACGCGTCGTCCGGCAGGTCGGGGACGGTGTCGCGCATCATCGCGAGGAACTCGGGGCCGGTGCCGAGCCCTCCGAAGACGCTCTCGACGAACTCCTCGACGAGGTGGCGGCGTTCCTGGTCGGACAGGTGGGCGAGCTTGTGCATGAGTGCCATCTCCTGGGGTGTGGACCCGCGTCCGGCCACCGCGCGCAGTACGGACCGGTGCAGCCGCAGGGTGCGGATCTGCACGTCCAGGGCCTCGGCGTGCGCGGCGGCGACCTCGGGGACGGTGATCTCGCGCGCCAGCACCCGCTGGACGGTGGCGAGGTCGATCCCCAGGTCGCGCAGCGTACGGACGAGGCCGAGGCGGGCCAGTGCGTCGGGGCCGTAGAGCCGGTAGCCGGCGGGGGTGCGGTCGGTCGGCGGCACCACTCCGGCGTCGGACCAGAAACGGATGGTCTTCACGCTCAGCCCGGTCAGCCGGGACAGCTCACCGATGCTCCGGAGGGCGTCGTCGTTCATGTCCACCACCTTGGAGTCTCCCGTCGCTGGAGACTCAAGCCCGGGATGACGCGACTTCGCGCGCCCCTTGAGCCTGCCGCGTACGTCCGGCGCGCGGGTGCCCGCCGGGGCCGTCAGACCACCGGGGAATCTTCCCGCAGCAGTCGGCGCACCACCGTCAGGGACCTGCGCGCCTCCGGTGTCCACACGGCGCTCATGTACACATGACCGCCCTCCGGCTCGAAGGTGAAGGTGCCGTCGTTGCCGGCCGTCGCCAGCCGGCCGGCCAGCAGCCCCGCGTCGGCGGCGAAGAGGTCACGGCCGCCCTGGAAGACGTGCACCGGGGGCAGTCCGGTCACGTCGGCGAACTGCGGGCTGAGCAGCGGGTCGCGCGGGTCGGCGCCGTGGGCCCACAGCCGTCCCGCCTCGATCAGGTCGTCCTTGCGGAGCAGCGGGTCGAGCGGTTCGAGGGCCGGCACTCCGGGGTGCGACATGGTGAGGTCGAGCCACGGCGAGAAGAGCAGCACCTGGCGCGGCGTGCCCACCCCGGCGTCCCGGTAGGCGACGGCCTGGCCGAGTGC
Source organism: Streptomyces sp. Ru73 (assembly GCF_002920575.1). Taxonomy (GTDB): domain Bacteria; phylum Actinomycetota; class Actinomycetes; order Streptomycetales; family Streptomycetaceae; genus Streptomyces. The sequence continues at coordinate 77,629 of NZ_PQSQ01000023.1, forward strand.
GAGCCCGCCCCCGGCCGAGTCACCGGCGAGCGTGACGTTGCCGGGCCCTGCCTCGGCGCACAGGCGCGCGTAGACCGCGCGCAGCAGGCCGTACGCCTCGCGCGCGTCTCCCTCGGGCGCGAGCCGGTACAGCGGGACGGTGAGGGTGACGCCGGTGTCCTTGGCCGCGTGCTGGAGGAGCCACCAGTGGGCTTCCTGCAGCGGGAAGGCATAGGCACCGCCGTGCGTGTAGAGGAGGTGGCGGCCGGTGGCGCCGCGGCGCGGGGTGAGCCGCAGGACCGGGCGGCCGGCCAGCACCGCGCGCGTGACCTCGTAGCGGGCGCGCAGCGGCGCGGGGACCGGTGCGGCCTCCGGGGCCCGTGCCCGCGTCCCCGCCATCCCTCGTCTCACCCCTTCACCGCGTCTTCCGCCGGGCCTCCTTCCGGTGCCCGTGCGGCGGGCGCCGCCGCCGTACCGTCCCCCTCGGCATCCTTCGCGGGGCCCGCCGCGGTGTCCAGGAACCCGGCCGCCAGCTCAGCGAATTCCGCCGCCCGTTCGATCTGGGGCATGTGCCCCGTGGCCGGGAAAAGATGACTGCGGGCGTGCGGCAGCGCGGCGACCGCCGCGTGGAAGTGCTTCACCGGAAGCACGGTGTCGGCGTCGCCCCAGACGACGAGGGTGGGCACGCGGGCCGCCGCCGTCCGCGCGAGGAGCGCACGGCGCCAGCCCGGGTACGAGCCGAGGGCCGGCACGCCCAGGCGCAGCAGCGTGGCGGCGAAGGTGGCGCGGAAGTCCGGCTGCCGGCCGACCTCGCCCGCGTGCCGGATCATCTCCTCCGTCGCGTGCCGCGGGTCGTGGAAGAGGTCCCGGTTGACCTGGACGCCGGCGTCCCTGGCCCGCGCCCGGAAGCGCCTGCCGACGCCGGGGAGCGCCGCCAGCACCGCGTACGCCATCGGGCGCAGCGAGAGGTTGGCCTCGCGCCCGAAGCCGGCGCTGTTGGCGAGGACGAGCGTGGCCACCCGGCCGGGGTGCTCGGCCGCGACGGTCATGGCGACCGCGCCGCCGAGCGAGTTGCCCATCAGGTGCACGGGCCGCCGCTCCCCCAGCGCGTCCAGCACGCCCACGACGGCCCGCGCGAAGGAGGCGAGGCCCGCGCGGCCGGCCATGCGGCGGGTCAGGCCGAAGCCGGGCAGGTCGGTGCTGATGACCCGGTAGCCGCGCGCGGCGAGCAGGTCGTGGGTGAGCTGCCAGTCCTCCAGGCTGCGGGCGATGCCGTGCAGCAGGACGACCGGCGGGCCGTCGGCGGGACCGCTGATCCGTACCCGTACGGGGTGGCCCGCGACGTCCGCGTACGTGGCGTCGGGGGCGCTCACTTGGCGGCCTCCGCCCGCGTGTGCGCCTGCGCCCGGCCGGGCGCGTGACCCGGCGCGCGGCCCGCTGCCGGTGTCCCGGCGCGCACCGCCGCGCGGGGCGTGGCCTTCAGCGTGCGCCGCAGGTCGGTACGCATCGTCGTGGCGGCGTCCAGCAGGTAGTTCTGCCGTACCTTCCACGGGCCGCGGTCGCCCTGGCGCGGGAAGGCGTCGATGGAGCGCTTGACGTATCCGGCGGCGAGGTCGAGCAGCGGCCGCTCGGCGAGCGGCCGGCTCGGCTCGGGCACCACGGCCGCGTGGTCGTTCCGGTCCATGAAGTTCAGGACCCTGCACACCAGCCGCGAGGTGAGGTCGGCGCGGAGCGTCCAGGAGGCGTTGGTGTAGCCGATGCAGACGGCGAAGTTGGGCACGCCGGTCAGCATCGCGCCGCGCCACACGAACTGCCGCGACAGCTCCACCGGCCGCCCGTCGACCCGCGGCGCGATGCCCCCGAACGCCAGCAGCTCCAGCCCGGTCGCGGTGACGACCACGTCCGCCTCCAGCACCTTGCCGGACTTCAGCCGGATGCCCTCGGGCACGAAGGTGTCGATGTGATCGGTGACGACCTCGGCCCGGCCCTGCTTCAGCGCCGTGAAGAGATCGGCGTCGGGGACCGCGCAGAGCCGCTGGTCCCAGGGGTCGTACGGCGGCGTGAAGTGGTCCCGTACCGCCTGCGAGTCCTTCAGCACCCGGGTGTTCAGCCGGGTCAGCAGCTTCCGCGCGGCCTGCGGACGCCGCCGGCAGAACTGGTAGAAGCCGATGCCGAAGAGGATGTTCTTGGTGCGGACGGCACGGTGGGCCAGGCCCGGGGGCAGCACGCTCCGCACCGTGTCGGCGATCCGGTCCCGGCCCGGTACGGAGCTGATCCAGGTCGGCGTGCGCTGCAGCATCGTGACGTGCGCCGCCTCGCGCGCCATCGCGGGCACCAGCGTGACGGCGGTGGCCCCGCTGCCGATCACGACCACGCGCTTGCCCGCATAGTCCAGGTCCTCGGGCCAGAACTGCGGATGCACGACGGTGCCGGCATAGTCGTCGATCCCCGGGAAGTCCGGCGCGTGCCCCCGCTCGTAGTCGTAGTAGCCCGTGCAGGAGTAGAGGAAGTCGCAGGTGAGGGTGGTGCGCACCGGCTCGCCCCGCGCGCCCTCAGGCCGCCGCTCGACGGTCAGCGTCCACCGCGCCGCTTCCGTCGACCAGTCCGCCGCGACCACCTTCGTGCGGTAGTGGATGTGCTCCTCGACGCCGTGCTCGGCCGCCGTCTCCTTGATGTACCGCAGGATCGAGGGGCCGTCGGCGATGGACTTCGCGTCCCGCCAGGGCTTGAAGGGGTAGCCCAGGGTGAACATGTCGGAGTCCGAGCGGATGCCCGGATACCGGAAGAGGTCCCAGGTACCGCCCATCGCGTCGCGGGCCTCCAGAAGGCCGTACGACCGGCCGGGGCACTCGGTCCGCAGCCGGCACGCCGCGCCGATGCCGGACAGGCCGGCGCCGACGATCACGACATCGAGGTGCTCGGGGAGCGGGCGGCCCTCGGCCGGGCGCTCGTCCGGGCGCGGGGCTGCGGGACGCTCGGGGGTCGGCTGCGAGCCGGCGGAAGTCGTCATGACCCCAGTCTGCGGAACGGCGGCGCACCCGTTCTTGACTTCGCACGACACGTATTTGACCCTGAGCGACATGTCAGCCAACGGGCGGGGCGCTGCCGTGAGCAGGCCGGCATGACGGTGATCAGGTCGGCCGGGCTGCGCGGCTTCCGGGCGGCCGTCGCCGAACTGGGCGGCGACGCCGAGGAGTACGCCAGGGCCGCCGGCCTCCCCGTCGCGGCCCTCGACTCCGACGACCTCCTGGTCGACGACCTGGCCATGACCCGGGTGCTGGAGCTCGCTGCCGCCGGGCTGGACCGCCCCGACCTCGGGCTGCGCGTCGCGGCCCGCCAGGACCTCGGCATGCTCGGCGCGCTCGCGCTGGCCATCCAGAACAGCCCGACCGTCGCCGATGCCCTCGAATGCACCTCGCGCTACCTCTTCGTGCACGCGCAGGCCCTCAGCCTCACCCTCGAACCCGACCCGTACGGCACCCCGGGGATCGCCGCGCTGCGCTTCGGCCCGCCGCCCGGCCTGCCGGCGCCCGTGCAGGGCACCGACCTCGGGCTCGGCTTCCTGCACCGCGCGATCCGGTTCCTGGTCGACGGCCCGTACGGCCTCCGCACCGTCGAGCTGCCGTACCGCCCGGCGGCGCCGCTCGCCGTGTACGAGGAGTTCTTCGGCGTCCCGGTACGCGTCGCCCGGCCCGCTGCCCTCCTCCGCGTGCCCCGGAGCCTCGGCGACCGCCCGCTCTCCGGCGGCGACGAACACCTCCGCCGGCTCGCCCTGGCCTTCCTCGCCGAGCAGGCACCCGACGGCCACGCCGGGCTCGTCCCCCGCGTCCGCGGCGCGGTCCAGCAGTCCCTGGGCACGGCGCCGCCCGACATCGGCACGGTCGCCCGGCTGCTCAGCGTCCACCCCCGCACGCTCCAGCGGCGGCTGCGCGCGGAAGGCACGACGTACGCCGCGATCCTGGACGACGTACGCCGCCAGGCCGCCCGCCACTACCTCACCGGAACCGCCCTGCCGATGACGCAGATCGCCGCCCTCCTCGGCCTGTCCGAGCAGTCGGCGCTGACCCGCTGCTGCCGGCGCTGGTGGGGGCAGCCGCCCCGGGCCGTGCGCCGGAGCGGCGGGACGGGAGCTCCGGAACCGAGCTGATCCTCTGTCGCGCACGGTCAAGACCGGCGCGGCCCCGCGCGGCAGACTGGTGCACCTGGACAGCACCGCCATCCCTGGAGGAGCCCATGCCCGCTGCCCTCGCGCCCTACCGGTTCGCCGGCGGCACCGCCGTCCTGACCGGCGCGGCCAGTGGAATGGGCGAGCAGATGGCCTACGGCCTGGCCGCGCGCGGCAGCGCCCTGGTCCTCGTCGACCGGGACGCCGACCGGCTGGCCGCCGTCGCCGACCGGATACGCAAGGACCGCCCGGCCCTGACCGTCGACACGTACGTGGCCGACCTCGCCGACACCGCAGGGCTGGAGCCGCTCGTCGCCCGGATCACCGAGGCGCACCCCCGCGTCACGCTGCTGATCAACAACGCGGGCGTGGCCCTCGGCGGCCGCTTCGAGCAGCTGACCGCCGAGGAGTTCGACTGGGTGATGGCGGTCAACTTCCGCGCCCCGGTGGCGCTCACCCGGCTCTTCCTCCCGCACCTGCTCCGCTCCCCCGGCAGCCACATCGTCAACGTCTCCAGCCTGTTCGGGCTGATCGCGCCGCCCGGCCAGACCGCGTACGCGGCCAGCAAGTTCGCGCTGCGCGGCTTCAGCGACGCGCTCCGCCACGAACTCGCCGGCCGCGCCACCGGGGTCACCACCGTCCACCCCGGCGGCATCCGCACCCGCATCGCCGAGACCGCCCGGGTGGCCGCCGGGACGACCGAGGCCGAGGCCCGCGCGGGCAAGGAGAACTTCGCGAAGCTGCTGACGTACCCCGCCGACAAGGCCGCCGAACAGATCCTGGGCGCCGTCCGCACCCGCCGTGCCCGCCTCCTCATCGCCCCCTCCGCCGTCGTCCCCGACCTGCTGGCCCGCCTCTTCCCCGCCTCGTACATGACGGTGCTGAACCGCCTCCGGCCGTCAGGGACGCGCACGTGACGGCGGCCCCTCTCGGCCGCTCCCTCACCTCTTCCCGTACTTCTCCGTGTACTTCAGGGCTATCTCCAGCTGCTCGCGCTCCATCCACCGCTCGGCGGCCAGCATGTCCGGCAGCGACGCGCGGTCGGTGGTCACGGCGCGGAACAGCCGCCCGACGGTCACGTCGTGCCCGGGCCGGTCCACCACCTCGACCGGGTCCCCGGCACGCAGCTCACCGGGCCGGATCACCCGCAGCATCGCACCCGGCGAGCCCGCCAGCGTGAACCGCCGCAGCCAGCCCTTCTCCGCGAGCCAGCCGGCGAACGTACGGCACGGGATGCGGCCGCCCGTCACCTCCAGTACGACCTCGTCCCCGATCCGCCAGCGCTCGCCGACGAGGGCGTTGCGCAGGTCCATGCCGGTGGTGGTGAGGTTCTCGCCGAACGCCCCGTGCGCGAACGTCCGCCCCAGTTCGCGCCCCCACTCGTCCAGCTCCTCCCGGGCGAAGGCGTACACGGCCCGGTCGTCGCCCCCGTGGTACCGCAGGTCGCACACCGCGTCCCCGGCCACCCCGCTCGCCCCCTTCCCCGCCGGTCCGGGCGCCGCGACCCGCACCGGCCCGCTCACCGGCCGCTTGTCGATACCCGTCGTCCCGGACGGCGCGTCGGTGTACTCGACGGCCTTGGCCGCCCCGGCATTCACACTGAGGATCCGCATATCCCGAACCTATGCCGCACACCGGACGGGGTGGTGAGCGCCCTCGGGGCAGCGCGTTCCGACCCGCGTTCCGGCAATGTTGAGCAAAACTTCGGCGGCGCGCCGCCGCGTCCGGCCGGTCCCGTCGGCGGCCATTCCCCGTACGGAAATGCGTCACGGGAAATTTCCCAAGTGGCCCGGGCCCCGGCGGCACTTCAACGGCTATTTCCCGAATTTCCCGCCGGACCGGCAAGATCCTTCCGCCCGCGATCCGAGTAACGCCAGCAGTCCCGACATGTCCTCAATAAGGGCTTTTCCGATACGAGACCGCCGTGTCACAGGCGTGCTACGGCACCCCTACCCTCGATTGCACCGCCCACCCCGACTTGATAGATATGACTCCACTTAGAGCCGTCTCAGTAGCAGTACCCGGCAGGGGGAGCCAGATGAAGTTCGACATGGGTGCATCGACGCTGTCGACGCTGCAGTCCAAGTCGCGTGGATCGAGCGAGGACCTCGGGGGGCTGATCCGTCAGCTGGTGGACGCCGCCGCCCCGCTGGAGGGCAAGTTCAACGGTTCGGGCAAGGCGGCCTTCGACCAGTTCAAGGCGCGTTCGGACGAGATCGCCGCGTCGCTGCAGAGCTCGCTGTCGGGCATTCTCGGCGGCCAGAAGGGCATGGACTCGGCGTTCAGCTCGGGTGACCAGGAGCACGGCGACAACGCGCGGCAGCAGATGTCGGCGGCCAATTTCGACGCGGCCCGTTTCGGCGGCCGCTGAGCCACGGGCAGTCCGGCCCGCACTCGGCAGCGAGGCGGGCCGTTGATCTTCGACGGGTCCGGTGGCCGGGACGTCGAGCTGACAGAACTTCACGGGGAGTGAGTGTTGATGGGTGCTGCGGGTAAGGAC
>NZ_PQSQ01000024.1 GCF_002920575.1 Streptomyces sp. Ru73
GGAGGGAAATCGGGAGCCTCCGGACACCGCTCGGCCTGCGGGGTGGTGCCGTGCGGGAAGCGGATCACCCTGTGGACAACGCCCACGCCGCGACCCGCCCCCCTAAACTCCCCGGACTGTAAGGGGAGCCTGGTGGCGAAGCGTTACTTCACGTTGACGCCCGTCCACGCCGCCTCGACGCCCTTGACCTCGGCGCCGTCCTTGCCGTACAGGTCGGTCGCGGCCTTCACGGTCGCCTCGCGGGCCGCCGCGTAGTCGGTCGTCGAGGTCATGTACTCGGTCAGCGCCTTGTACCAGATCTTCTCGGCCTTGTCCCGGCCGATGCCCTCGACCTTGGAGCCGTCGGCGGTCGGGCTGTCGTACTTCACCCCGCCGATCTCCTTGGCGCCGCTGCCCTCGGACAGCAGGTAGAAGAAGTGGTTGGCGATGCCCGACGAGTAGTGCACGTCGACGTCGCCGGCGCCCTTCTTCCAGAAGTCCAGCGACTGGCCGTCCTTGCTGGGCTTGTCCATGTACCGCAGCGGCGAGCCGTCACCGTTGATGTCGATCTTCTCGCCGATGAGGTAGTCGCCCGGGTCCTCGGTGTTCTTCGCGCTGAACTCCGCCGAGGTGCCGAAGATGTCGGAGGTGGCCTCGTTCAGGCCGCCGGACTCACCGCTGTACTCCAGGCCGGCCGTCGCCGAGGTGACGCCGTGCGACATCTCGTGCGCCGCCACGTCCAGCGCGGTCAGCGGGTGGGTGTCGCCCTGGCCGTCGCCGTACGTCATGCAGAAGCAGCTGTCGTCCCAGAACGCGTTGACGTACTCCTTGCCGTAGTGCACCCGGGACGTCGCGCCCTTGCCGTCGCCCTTGATGCCGCTGCGGCCGTGCACGTTCTTGTAGTAGTCCCAGGTGACCTGGGCACCGTACGCCGCGTCGACGGCCGCGGTCTGCGGGTCGTCACCCTTGCCGGTGCCCCACTTGTCGTCCTCGTCCGTGAGCAGCTTGCCCTCGCCGCTCTCCGAACCGCCCAGGTCGAGCGTGGAGTGACCGCCGCGGCTGTCGTCGGTCAGCTCGTAGCCGCCGCTGCCCTTCTTGGTGGCCAGCTCGACCTTGCCGCTGTACATGCTGGTGCCGGCGCCGGTCTCGATGGCCTGGTGCTCGAAGAGCTTCTTGCCGGTGTTCGCGTCGGTGATGACGTGCAGCTCGCTGGGCGTGCCGTCCTTCTGCACACCCTTGACCACGGTCTCGTACGCCAGGACCGGCTTGCCGGAGGCGGCCCAGACGACCTTGTTCGGGGTGGCGGCGTCGGACTTCTTGATGCCCTCGGTCTTCCCGGACACCGACTCCGCCGAGGCCGCGGCCTTCGTCGGGCTGATCTTCGCGGTGGTGGAGGCGACCGCGACGGAGCCCTTGGCGGCCTTGGTCGTGGACTTGATCGCGCCGCCCTTGGCCTGGTGGACGATCAGGTCGCCGCCGAGGACGGGCAGGCCGTCGTAGGTGCGGTCGTAGCGGGTGTGCGTGGTCCCGTCGGCGTCCTTGATGACGTCCTTGACGACCAGCTTCTCCTTGGCGCCGAGCCCGAGCTCCTCGGCGGTCTTCGCCTTGGTGGCCTGCGCGTCGCGCAGCAGCTCGGCGCGGTGCGAGGCGGTCATCTTCGCCGGTGCGCCGGCCGCCTCGTGGGTGGCGGGCGCCGCGCCCGCCGTGGTGGCGATGCCGGCCGCGAGCAGTGCGGCGGCGGCCACGGAGGCGCCGGCGATACGAGTGGTACGCGATATGTGGGGGGTCACGCGTGCTCCTTCAACTTTGCTCTGAGGTGGGGGTGCAAAGCGATGCGGGTGGTACGTGCGGGGTCAGCGTGCCATTCCAACCGGCCGCTGTCACCGGGTAATTGGGCCCGGTTTGCAATTTGTTCGCAAAGAGCGCGCTGTCGTCCGCATAACGGAGGAGTGCCACCCCCGCCGTCCGGCGGGGGTGGCACTCGGGTCGTACGGGACCGCTCGGGAGCGGTGTCAGAAGGTGAGCTTCCAGCTGTTCAGGCGGCCGCTGTCACCGGAGTACACGTCCCGGATCCGCAGCTTCCAGGTGCCGGCCGCGTTCTCCGAGGAGGCGTTGACCGTGTAGGTGGTCTTCACGTCCGCCGCCGAGTCCCAGGCGCTGGAGTTCTTCAGGCGGTACGCCGTGCCGTCCGGCGCGACCAGGTCGAGCACCAGGTCACCGCGGTAGCTGTGGGTGATGTCCACGCCGACCTTGAGCGTGCTCGGGGCCTTGCCGGTGCGGTTGACGGTGATCGGCGAGGTGACCGTGGCGCCCGTGTCCGGGATCGCCAAGCCGTCCTTGTTCTCGTAGACGTTGCCGCCCGGGTCGCCCGGGTCGCCGCCGTCCCCGACGCGGCTGCCGACGTTCACCGCGGCCCAGGTGTTGGCGACCGTGTTGTACGTCGCGGTGTCCTTGCCGAAGAGGTCGGCGGCGGCCTGCAGGGTGGCGGTGCGGGCCGCCGCGTAGTTGGTGCTGGAGGTCATGTACTGGCTGAGCGCCTTGAACCAGACCTTCTCGGCGTTGGCCCGGCCGATGCCCGGCACGGACAGCCCGTCGTACGTGGGGCTGTCGTAGTGCACGCCGTTCACGTCCTTCGCGCCGCTGCCCTCGGACAGCAGGTAGAAGAAGTGGTTGGCGACGCCGGAGGAGTAGTGCACGTCGACGTTGCCGACGCCGGAGTACCAGTAGTCCTTGGACGCGCCGTCCTTGCTGGGCTTGTCCATGTAGCGCAGCGGGGTGCCGTCGCCGTTGATGTCGATCTTCTCGCCGACCAGGTAGTCGCCCGGGTCCTGGGCGTTGTTGGCGTTGAACTCGACGGCCGCGGCGAAGATGTCCGAGGTCGCCTCGTTCAGGCCGCCGGACTCACCGCTGTACGTGAGGTTCGCGGTCGCGGAGGTGACGCCGTGCGTCATCTCGTGGGCCGCCACGTCGATCGAGGTGAGCGGGGCCGCGTTGCCGGACCCGTCGCCGTAGGTCATGCAGAAGCAGCTGTCGTCCCAGAAGGCGTTCACGTAGTTGTTGCCGTAGTGGACCCGGCTGTACGCGCCGACGCCGTCGCCCCTGATGCCGGAGCGGCCGTGCACGTTCTTGTAGTAGTCCCAGGTGAGCTGGGCGCCGTACGCGGCGTCCACGCCGGCGGTCTGGACGTTCTGCGGGGTGCCGTCGCCCCACACGTCGTCCGGGTCGGTGAAGAGCGTGCCGGTGCCGGACGAGCCGTGGTTGAGGTTGTACGTCTTGTGGTTGCCGCGCGCGGTGTCGGTCATGGTGTACGACGGCGCGGTCCCGATGGTCACCTTGCCGCTGTACTGGCTGTTGCCGGTGCCCTGCTCGATCTCCTGGTACTGGAAGAGCTGCTTGCCGGTGCTCGCGTCGGTGATGACGTGCAGCCGGTTGGGCGTCTGGCCGTCCTCCTGGGTGCCGCCGACCACGGTCTCGTAGGCGAGGACCGGCTTGCCGTCCGCCGCCCAGACGACCTTGCGGGGCTCCTTGGCGTCGGACTTCTCGGCGCCCTCCGCCTTCGACGCCTTCAGCGCCTTGGCCTCGGCGGTCGCCGGGGTCACGGCCGCCTTGGTGCTCGGCACCGCGATCCTGGCCTTGTTGCCCTTGGTGACCCGCTCGACCTTGCCGGTCCGGGTCTCGTGCACGACCAGGTCGCCGCCGAGCACGGGCAGGCCCTTGTAGGTCCGCTCGTACCGGGTGTGGGTCGTGCCGTCGACGTCCTGCTGGACGTCCCGGACCACCAGCTTCTCCTCGGCGCCGAGCTGCAGCTTCTTCGCCGTCTGCGCGGTGGTGGCGGCGGCCTCCTTCAGCAGCTCCGCACGCTGCGAGGGGGAGAGCTTGGCGGGCAGTGCGCCCGCCCGGGGCTGTGCGTGGGTGCCGCCCGGGTTGGGGGCTGCGTTGCCGGCGCCGGTCTGCACGCCGACGGCGAGCAGAGCGGTCACGGCGACGAGGGTGCCGGTGGCCATCGCGCGTCTGCGGGCCTGTCCGGAACGTGCATGGGGGGTGCGTCTCACGCTGGCTCCTTCTGCGGGGCCACGACGGGATGTGCCGCGGCCGGGGGGACCGGTCGGCTGGGTGGCCGTCCGGGCAGAACAAGTGCGTGTGGGGGGAGGCGGTACGGAAGTGACCGGCGCGGGCGGTGATGCTGTGGGGACCCGCCCCGACTGCCGCGCAGCTTCCCACCTGCCTTACCCGATTGTCAGGGCCCGTACAAAAAAGTGGCCGGAAACCGTCCGTAGAGCGGCGGTTGGTGTTCGTATAACGGTCAACCAGTGGCCGGCGCGGCCTGTCACCGGCCCCGCAGCGGGGGAGCCGCCGACGGAAGACCGACCCGCTCCTGACACCGAGCCGCCCGCTGCGCATGCCGAGCCGCCTGAACGGCGAAGTCGGACAGCGCCTGACGAAGCGCGCCACCGGAGACGCGGCTGTCGCCCGCAGCCGTCGCCTCGATGTCCAGCGCGAACCTCGTCTCGGCGGCTTCGCTCTTCTGTCCTGGCGGCGTACAGGGCAGGTAGATCATCGTCTTTGTCGGCCACGAAAGGAGATGCATCGTTCCCGGCGGTTCGATGTAGCCGGTGCCTAGGTCCTTCCGCCAGTAGTCGCGCCACGATGCCACGCTGGCATCGCGCCTCTTCACGACAGCCGAAATCATCGACTCCCCTGCATCGAGCGAGCAGAGGAAGAAGAAGTTGTCTGCCGGTGATTCGTGCGATTCTTCCTTGACCTCATGTGCAGCGGGGAGAATCTTTGCCGCGGTCGCCCGCTGAACGGCGCCGCCGCACGGCCGCTCAGGAAGTTTTTCTATGCCGTCCAGGTATATTTCTCGATACCCGAACACCGCGCCGGCGAGCAGTGCCACGCAGCCGATTCCGCCGACGAGCAAGTTGCGCCTCGGGTTTCTCTTCACTGTGATGCTTCCTTTGAAGGCTCAAGAGGTGGCGCTCTTGCCGACTTCCTCCAGGCGGGTGTCGCTTTCGAGCCAGCCGGCTCTTACGGCCTCGCGGATCTCGTTGTCCATGGCGTCCTGGCTCGGGCCGGAGTCGTAGGATTTCCGCGCCTGGCGGCCCGCTTCGATGACGGTTCCGAGCGTGTCGTCCTCGGAGATGTAAAGGCGGCGCCCACTTTGGTACATCGCCTTGTCCAAGCCGTCGAGTTCCCTGCCGTCCATGATGCGGTCCACGCCCATCGTCGCGGCGGCGGAGAAGAATGCGCCGCCTGCCCCCACGGCCGCCTCCGCAGTCGCCCCCACCGGAGCGAGAGCGACTGCGCCGACCGCGAAGCCTGTGGACAGCATCGTTTTGAAGAACTCGCCCTGCCGCTGCATCGCTTCGTTCTCCCCCTGTTCTCCCTCCTGCTGATGTTCGACTTCCATGCCCTGGCGGGAGTGCGCCAGGATGCCGTCGATCAGACCGGAGTTGTGCGAGATCGCTTCGATGGCGGCGCTGGTGCTTCCCCCGAAAAGGTGCGGATCGGCGATGTGAGCTTCCATCGTGCTGCTCGTGTAGATGCTGCGGCCGTAGACGACGGCGGCACTGGCATCGTCGTCCCTGCCCAGTGCACTCAAGAACCGGTACGTGTCGGCACGGTCGAGGCCGTCCGGCGCATCGCTGTTCGTCAGGAAGATGTGTTCGGCGCCCAGCCCGGCGATGGTCCGGTTGATCTCCGGCATGTACGCCGCCGCCATGTGGCCCAGGCTGGCTCCCATGTGGTTGTCGACGAGGGCGGAGCCGCCGTCGGGGTTGGCGACGGCGTGCATGACGTTTCTCATGATGGCGACCTGGGTCCGGTTGTGCGGGACGGGTGCGGCCGGTGTGGTGTCACCGTGGGCGACGCCGGTGACGGCGGCTTCCAGGGCTTGGCCTACCGAGGTGCCCCGGTCGGTGTTCTTCGTGCTCTCCAGGAGGTGGTTCAGGTCGGCCTTCCGGGCGAAGGTGTGCTCGGCGGCCTCCGGGGCGTGCGAGAGGGCGGTCATGAAGCCGGTCACGGGATCGTGTCCGTCGTCCTTGCCGAACACGAGGTCGACGCCGTCGATGTTCTCCCAGATTTCTTCCGTGCGGGTCGCGCCCATGGCGTGGCTCTTGTCCTTGCGGAGCAGGGCACTGCCGTAGGAGTCGAGGAACTCCGTGTCGTACCGGCCGTGGCGCAACAGGCTGCTCATGACCTGGAAACCGAGCGCGCCGGCGGAGCTGCGTACGGGGTCCGGCCGGAAGCTGGTGTTGCCCGCCGTGACGACCGACTCTTCCCAGTGCTGCATCGCGGGGCTGTCGGAGTGCGTCGCGGTGGCCAGCGTCATGCCGAGGTTCGTCTGCAGGTCCCGCAGCATGGCGGCATGGCCGCGGTCGCCCTGGTGTGCGCCGGCCGTCCGCGTCCAGAACTCCAGCGTTCCGTTGCCGCCGAGTTTCGTGGCGAAGGTCTCGGCGAAGAGTTCGTCGTTGCGGTACTTCTTCAGGTCCCGGCCGAGCGCGCCGAGCTGCTTCAGCGACATGCCCTTCGGGTTCCTGGCCGCCCTGGCCCATTCCTCGGCCCGGTGCACTGCCCGGGCCGCGGAGTCGCGGTCCTTGTACGAGGCGCCCGAGAAGCCGTACTTGCTCTGGTCCACCAGCGTCCGCAGGACCTTCGCCGCGGTGGTGTCGCACTCCGTGGCCTTGCCGAGGATTTCCGCGATCTCGTCCCTGACGGCGCCGAGCTCGCCCTCGGTGGGCTGCTCCTCTTCCGCCGTGCACAGGGAGCTGACGACGAACTTGCCGCCGCCCGTGGGCACCACGCTGATCTTCTTGTCCCGGGCGCGGCCCAGCGCGTCCCTGAGCTTCTCGCGGTGGCTGATGAGCTCGCCGCGGGTGTCCCGGAGGATGTTGCGGATGGAGGAGGCCTGGGTGACCGCGTCAGCGAACTCCGCCGCCGTCTTGGTGACGAACTCCCGGGTGACGGTGGCGTTGAGGCCCGCCCAGTCCGCCTTCTTGGCCTTGCCGTCGAGCTCCCGCTCCGCCCGCTCCCGGAGTCTCGTGAGCTTGCCCACCATGTCCGACCAGTCCGTGACCGCCTCGCCGAGCCGGGCGAAGTTGCCGTGCTGCAGGGCTTCCAGGTCCATCAGTGGCCGTCCCGCGAGTCGAACGCCTTGTCGAGGTCGGAAATGCGGCTGAAGACGGTGGCGAGGTACGTCTCATCGCCCCGGTGCGCCTTCCGGGTGCAGTCGAGGTGGTTCGAGATGTGGGCGCACGCGTCGAGCAGGGACCACTGCTGCTCCGTCCACCGGCTCATGACGTGCTCCAGCGCGCTCCCCAGTGCGAAGTCCGCCTTGAGTGAGGAAGCGGCCTCGTAACTGCTGAGACGTGCATGGTTCCCGTCGCGGCTGAGGTCCTGGTGGAGCCTGAAGGCGGCGTCACCGATGGCCGCCAGATCCTGTTGGCTCACCCGCAGGTCGCCGGGCGGATCGGCGGCTCTCGTGCCTTCCGGGGCCAGCTGGTTGAGACGCACATGAGTTCGCCGGGCGTCGGACGAATCCGTCTTGAGCTGCTTCCACTCGGCTTCGAAGGACATGTGGTCCGCTTCCTTGGCCTGCTCGATGCGACGGGAAGCCGCGTGAGAGGAGGGCCCGTTGTGCAGCGTGGGCAGGAGAAAACCGACACGGACGAGCACACGGTGTGCAGCGTGCCGTGTGAGGCATGGGAGATCTTACGGACGCACGGGCCGCTCGGCAGCCGTTGCCGATATTCGCCGGAAGCCGGTCTCCGGCGACCATCGGTCACTGCACCAGACTCTCCCTCCAAGCCGTGTGCAGGCCCGCGAAGTGGCCCTTGTCGGCGATGAGTTCGGAGGGTGGGCCGTCTTCGAGGATGCGGCCTCGGTCCATGACGAGGACGCGGTCGGCGACCTGGACCGTGGAGAGGCGGTGGGCGATGACGACGGCGGTGCGGTCGCGGAGGACGGTGTGCATGGCGCGCTGGACGGCGCGTTCGCCGGGGATGTCGAGGGAGGAGGTGGCCTCGTCGAGGATGAGGACGGCCGGGTCGGCGAGGAGGGCGCGCGCGAAGGAGACCAGCTGGCGCTGGCCGGCGGAGATGCGGCCGCCGCGCTTGCGTACGTCCGTGTCGTAGCCGTCGGGGAGCGCCGTGATGAAGTCGTGCGCGCCGATGGCCTTCGCGGCCGCCTCGATCTCGGCGCGGGTGGCGTCCGGGCGGCCGATGGCGATGTTCTCCGCGACCGTGCCGGAGAAGAGGAACGCCTCCTGGGTGACCATGACGACCCCGCGCCGCAGGTCGGTCGTGGAGAGGTCGCGCAGGTCGACGCCGTCCAGGAGGACCCGGCCGGTGGTGGGGTCGTAGAAGCGGGCGAGCAGCTTGGCGAGGGTGGACTTGCCCGCGCCGGTGCTGCCGACCACCGCGACCGTGCTGCCGGCCGCCAGGGTGAGGTCGAAGCGGGGGAGCACCTCGCCGCCGGTGCGGTACGCGAACCGGACGCCCGCGAAGGTCACTTCGCGGCCCGGGCGGCCGTCGGCGGACGGCGGCAGGGGGACCGGGGTGGCCGGTTCCGGGACGGCGGGGCGCTGGGCGAGCAGGCCGGCGATCTTCTCCAGGGACGCGGCGGCCGACTGGTAGGCGTTCAGGAACATGCCGAGCCGGTCGATGGGGTCGTAGAGGCGTCGCAGGTACAGCACGGCGGCGGCGAGCACGCCGAGGGCGAGGGAGCCGGTGGCGACCCGGTAGGCGCCCCACAGGACGATGGCGGCGAGGGCGATGTTGGCGGACGTGCGGGAGAGGACGACGTACCGGGCCATCTCCAGGATGGCGGTGCCGTTGGCCCGCTCGTGGGTGCGGTTCAGCCGGGCGAACTCCGCGTCGTTGGGCCGCTCGCGGCGGAACGCCTGGACCGGCCGGATGCCGTTGAGCGTCTCGGCGAACTTGACGATGACCGCGGCGATGGCCGTCGAGCGGTTCTTGTAGACGGCCAGCGAGCGGCGCTGGAAGGAGCGGATCAGGAAGAGGAGCGGACCGGCCGACAGTACGGCCGCGGCCCCCAGGCCCCAGTCGAGGTACAGCAGCATGGCCGTCACGTAGACCATCGACAGCACGACCCCGACCAGCTCCTGCAGGCCGTCGTTGAGCAGTTCGCGCAGCGCCTCCACGTCGGTGGTGGAGCGGGAGATCAGCCGCCCCGAGGTGTACCGCTCGTGGAAGTCCAGGCTGAGCGCCTGGGCGTGCCGGAAGATCCGGCCGCGCAGGTCGCGCAGCACGTCCTGGCTGACCCGGGAGCAGGAGCGGGTGAAGGCGTACTGCAGGACGCCGGCGGCCAGCGCGCACCCCAGGTACCCGGCGCCGACGGCGAGCAGCGGGCCGTGGTCGTGCGCCCGCAGCGCGGGCACGGCGCGGTCGATGGCGTACGCGACGAGCAGCGGGCCGGCCTGCACCGCTGCCTGCTGGAGCAGCAGCAGGACGACGGTGAGCCGGCCGCGGGCCGCGTACGGGCGCAGCAGCGAGCGGAGCAGGGCGAACGAGGCCCCCTTGGGGGCCGGCAGGACGTCCCGGTCGAAGGGGTCGCCGGCGGGTGCGGGGCCGGCGGCCGTGCCCGGTTCCGCGTCGCCGTCCTCGGGCGGCCGCCCCGCCTCGGTCGTGGTCGTGGTCATCGCTCCGTCTCCTTCTCGGTACGGTGCGGTCCGGTGCTGTCGGGGGAGCCGGGTAAGCCGGGGGAGCCGGTCCGGCCGTCCCCGGCGGGGCCGGGAGCGCCCGCCAGGTCGGCGCCCGACATCAGGTGGGCGTACTCCGGGTTCTCGCGCAGCAGGTGCTGGTGGGTGCCGACGGCGGTGACGCGGCCGTCGGAGAGGAGCGCGACCCGGTCGGCGAGGAGGACGGTGGACGGGCGGTGCGCGACGATCAGCGCCGTGGTGGTCGCGAGCACCTCGCGCAGCGCCGCCTCGACCCGGGCCTCGGTGTGCACGTCCAGCGCGGAGAGCGGGTCGTCCAGGACGAGGAAGCGCGGCGCGCCGACCACCGCGCGGGCCAGCGCGAGCCGCTGCCGCTGGCCGCCGGACAGGCTCAGGCCCTGCTCGCCGACCTGGGTGTGCTCCGCCTGCGGGAGCGCGGCGACGAAGTCGTGCGCCTGCGCGACCCGCAGCGCGCGCCGCACCCCGTCCTCGCCCGCCTCCTCGCCGCCCATCAGGACGTTCTCCGCCGCGGTCGCCGAGAAGAGGGTGGGTTCCTCGAAGGCCACCGCGACCAGGGAGCGCAGCTCGTCGCGCGGCAGGGTCATGATGTCGCGGCCGTCCAGGGTGATCCGGCCGCCGGTCGCGTCGTACAGCCGCGGCACCAGCGCCGTGAGCGTGGTCTTGCCGCTGCCCGTCGCGCCCACCAGCGCCATCGTCTCGCCGGGCCGGACGTGCAGGTCGACGCCGCGCAGCGTGGGCGGGGCGTCCGCGGGAGCGTCGGGGTAGCGGAACTCCACGCCGGTGAAGGCGAGCCCGTCGGGCGCCGGGGCAGCGGGCGTGCGGGCGAGCGCCGCGGTGCGTACGGCCGGGTCATCGGCGTCCGCCGGCGGTACGTCCATGACCTCGAAGTACCGGTCGGCCGCGGTCGCCGACTCGTTGCTGATCGCCAGCAGGAAGCCGATCGACTCCACCGGCCAGCGCAGCGCCAGCGCGGTGGAGAGGAACGCCACGAGCGTGCCGGCCGACAGACCGCCGTCCGCGACCTGGACCGTGCCGAGGACCAGCGCGGCCCCGATGGCGGTCTCCGGCAGGAAGGTGATGACGCCCCAGATCGCGGCGAGCAGCCGCGCCTTGTGCAGCTCCGTGCCGCGCAGCTCATGGGTGAGGGCGGTGTACGCGCGGGCCTGGGCGCGGTGCCGGCCGAACCCCTTGATGATGCGGATGCCCAGTACCGACTCCTCGACCAGTGTGGTCAGGTCGCCGACCTGGTCCTGCGAACGGCGGGCGGCGACCGAGTACTTGGCCTCGAACACCGAGCAGAGCACGATCAGTGGCACGAGCGGCGCGAGCAGTACCAGCCCCAGCGACCAGCGCTGGGCGAGGAGGATGCCGAAGCCGGCCAGGATGGTCACGCCGTTGACGAACAGGAAGGTCATCGGGAACGCCAGGAACATCCGCAGCAGCTGCAGATCGGTCGTGCCGCGGGAGAGCAGCTGCCCGGAGGGCCAGCGGTCGTGGAAGGCGACCGGCAGCCGCTGCAGACGGCGGTACAGCGCGTCCCGCATCGCCGCCTCCACGCCCGCCAGCGGGCGGGCCACCAGCCACCGGCGCAGCCCGAAGAGGCCCGCCTCGGCCAGGCCCAGAAGCAGCAGGAGGCCGCCGCCCAGCCAGATGCCGGCCGCGTCCCGCCGTGCGACCGGCCCGTCGACCAGCCACTTCAGCACCAACGGGATGAGCAGGCCCATGCCGGAGGCGAGGACCGCGACGCCTGCCGCGCCGAACAGCCGGGCGCGTACGGGGCGGACGTACGGCCACAGGCGCAGCAGCGACCGGACGGCGGAGCGGGGTGGGGGGACGGCGGACTCGGGGCGGTTCGCTGCATCGCTCATCAGCAGTGAGCCTAGAAGTCACCACTGACAATCCTCACGCGGTTTTTCCCGCCGCTGGATTGCCGCGGGACCGCCGCAAGGCCACCGCGGGACCGCCCGGACGGTCCCGCGGCCGGGCTCAGCGTGCGGCCCGCAGCAGCCACACCGCCCGGCCCGGCAGCTCCACCTCGGCGCCCGCCTCGTACGCCGTGCCCGGCTCCGCCGCCTGGTCCTCCCGCGAGGTGTCGACGAGGAGGGCGTACGAACGGGCCCACGGCTCGGCGGGGAGGGTGAAGCGGCCGGGCTCGTGCCCGCTGTGCAGCACGACCAGGAAGCTGTCGTCGGTCACCGGCAGCCCCCGCTCGTCCCGCTGCGGGATGTCCGTCCCCGACAGGAACATCCCCAGCCCGCTCGCCGGCGCGTACCAGTCGCCCTCGGTCATCTCCGTCCCCGCCGGCGTGAACCACGCCAGGTCCCGCAGGCCGTCCGGCCCGTTGGGGCGCCCGGAGAAGAAGGCGCGCCGGCGCAGCACCGGGTGCGCCCGGCGCAGCGCGATCAGCCGGGAGACCAGCTCGGTCAGCGGCCGCCACTCCGGGTCGTCCGCCAGCGACCAGTCCAGCCAGCCCAGCTCGTTGTCCTGGCAGTAGCCGTTGTTGTTGCCCTGCTGGGTGCGGCCCAGCTCGTCGCCCGCGACCAGCATCGGCACGCCCGTGGAGAGCAGCAGCGTGGTGAGGAGGTTGCGCAGCTGGCGGCGGCGGAGCGCCCGTACGTCCGGGTCGTCGGTCTCGCCCTCGGCGCCGCAGTTCCACGAGCGGTTGTCGTCCGTGCCGTCCCGGTTGTCCTCGCCGTTGGCCTCGTTGTGCTTGTGCTCGTAGGAGACCAGGTCGCGCAGGGTGAAGCCGTCGTGCGCCGTGACGAAGTTGACGGAGGCCTGCGGGCGCCGGCCGCCCCAGGCGTACAGGTCGCTGGAGCCGGACAGCCGGTAGCCCAGGTCCCGTACGTCGTGCTGCGCGCCGCGCCAGAAGTCGCGCACGGTGTCGCGGTAGCGGTCGTTCCACTCCGTCCACAGCGGCGGGAAGGCACCGACCTGGTACCCGCCCATCCCCACGTCCCACGGCTCCGCGATCAGCTTCACCCGGCGCAGCACCGGGTCCTGCGCGATCACCGCGAGGAACGGCGAGAGCATGTCCACGTCGTGCATGGAACGGGCCAGCGCCGCCGCCAGGTCGAAGCGGAAGCCGTCCACGCCCATCTCGGTGACCCAGTAGCGCAGCGAGTCGGTGATCAGCCGCAGCACGTTGGGCTGCACGACGTGCAGGGTGTTGCCGCAGCCGGTGTAGTCGGCGTACCGGCGCGGGTCCTGCTGGAGCCGGTAGTAACCCCGGTTGTCGATGCCGCGGAAGGACAGCGTCGGGCCCATCTCGTTCGCCTCGGCCGTGTGGTTGTAGACCACGTCGAGGATGACCTCGATGCCCGCGTCGTGCAGCGCGCGCACCATCCGGCGGAACTCGCCGACCTGCTGGCCGCGGGTCCCCGAAGCGGCGTACGCGGCGTGCGGCGCGAAGTAGCCGATGGAGTTGTAGCCCCAGTAGTTGCGCAGGCCCCGCCGCAGCAGATGGTCCTCGTGCGCGAACTGATGTACGGGCAGCAGTTCGACGGCCGTGACCCCGAGCCGGGTCAGGTGGCCGATCGCGGCCGGGTGCGCGAGACCTGCGTACGTCCCGCGCAGCGGCTCCGGGATGTCCGGGTGCCGCTTGGTGAAGCCGCGCACGTGCAGCTCGTAGATCACCGAATCGGCCCACGGCGTCTTCGGCCGGCGGTCGTCCGCCCACTCGTCGCCCGGCGCGTCGTCGTGCACCACCACGCCCTTGGGGACGTGCGGCGCGGAGTCCCGCTCGTCGCGCACCGTGTCCGCTATGTGCTGCTCGGGCCAGTCCCGCACGTGCCCGTACACCTCCGGCGGCAGCCGGAAGTCCCCGTCGACCGCACGCGCGTACGGATCGAGCAGCAGCTTCGCCGGATTCCAGCGGGCCCCGGCCCACGGGTCCCAGCGGCCGTGCACCCGGTAGCCGTACCGCGTCCCCGGCAGTACGCCGGGGACGAAGCCGTGCCAGATCTCGTGGGTCAGCTCGGTGAGCGGATACCGGGTCTCGGCGCCCGCCTCGTCGAAGACGCACACCTCCACCGCCTCGGCGCCCGCCGACCACAGCGCGAAGTTCGTGCCCGCGACGCCGTCCGGGCCGCTGCGGAACCGCGCCCCCAGCGGCTGCGGGCTCCCGGGCCGCACCACGGCAGGCCCGGCGGCCGTTCTCGCCCGGCCCTCGTCCGGCAGTGCCTCCTGCTCAAGCGCGCTCGACACGTGGCAGCCTCCCGCGGCTCGCGACTCGATCGGGCGGTGCCGCACGCGGCGTCCCGGCCGCGTGTGTGGACGTGCCCTCCCGGCAATCCTTCCCTGCATCCCTCCTTCCCCGAACCGGTCGCCACGTCACGTTTCCCCACGAAGGGAGCGCTCGTTGAGTCCACCGTGACCAACCGATCCCTGACCCACCGAAGGACCCGGCGCTCCTGGACGACCGCCGTACCGCTGCTCACGGGTGCCGCACTGCTCGCGGGCTGCCAGGGACCCGGCGGCTGGACCTCGGACGCGCCGCGCTCCGCACGGGAGGCCGTCCGCGTACTGCCCGCCGACGGGGCGCGCGGGGTACCCGCCGGACGGCGCATCGAGGTCCGCGTGCCGGACGGGCGGCTGGAACGGGTCGAGGTCACCCGGGCGGGGGACACCGGCAGCGAACCGGTGCCCGGCCGGCTCACCCCCGACGGGCTCGGCTGGCGCTCGGCCGGCACCCCGCTCGCGCTCGCCTCCCGCTACACCGTCGAGGCGGTGGCGGTGGACGGGCAGGGGCGGCGCACCGCCCGGCACACCTCCTTCACCACGTACGTGCCGGCCCACCGCCTGGTCGGTTTCTTCCGCCCCGAGCACCGCTCCACCGTCGGCACCGGCATGATCGTCTCCTTCGACTTCAACCGCCCCGTGCGCGACCGGGCCGCCGTCGAGCGCGCCCTCTCCGTCACCGCGCGCCCCGCCGTGCGCATCGCGCCCCACTGGTTCGGCGACCGCCGGCTCGACTTCCGCCCCCGCGCGCCCTGGCAGCCGGGCACCGAGGTCACGATGGCGCTGCGGCTGCGCGACGTCCGTGCGGCTCCCGGGGTGTACGGGATCCAGCACAAGACCGTCCGCTTCAGGATCGGCCGGGATCGGACCAGCGTGGTTGACGCCGCCGCGCACACCATGACCGTACGGAGCGCGGGACGGCCGGTGGCCACCCTGCCCGTCACCGCGGGCGACCAGGACAACCCCACGTACAACGGCCGGATGGTGATCCTCGAACGGCATCCGATGACCCGGATGGACGGCGGCACCGTCGGCTTCGGGGGCGAGTACGACATCCCCGACGTGCCGCACGCGCTGCGCCTGACCACCTCCGGCACGTTCCTGCACGGCAACTACTGGGCGTCCAGGAACACCTTCGGCGCCGCCAACACCAGCCACGGCTGCGTCGGGCTGCGGGACGAGCAGGGCGGCAGCCCGGACACCCCGGCGGGCTGGTTCTACCGGACCTCGCTCGTCGGCGACATCGTGGAGGTGGTCCGCTCCCGCGAGACGACGGTGGCGCCGGACAACGGTCTGGGTGGCTGGAACATGCCGTGGAGCGCGTGGCTGCGGGGCTCCGCCGTCCGCTGACCCCGCGCCCCGCGCGGCCGCCCGCCGCGCCGTTATCCGGCCGAGTTGACCGCCCGCCGGAGGCACTCGCGTACGTCCCGCACCACGCCCACCAGTCGGTACGAAACGGTGACATGTCCGGGGAGTCCCCTCACGTCCGCGGTGTGGTTATCTGGCGGCAAGCGCGCGCGTGGCCCGTGCCGCGCGCCGCGAACGCGGGGTTGTGCGAGGGGAAAAGAGGCCAGTCTTGGACGTGCAGCCGATATGGGGGGCGCCGCGGGAGCGGTTTCGGCGGCGGCAGGGGGGAAGGGTCCTGCTCGCTCCGGTGCTCGGGGCGCTGATGGTGCTGGTGGCCGCGTGCGGGGGCAGCGGTGACGGCAAGGGGGACGGGGAGAAGGACAAGGCGTCCGAGGCCGCGGTGCGGATCACGCCGAAGGACGGCGCCGAGGACGTCGCCACGAGCGGCGCGCTGAAGATCACGGTACGCAAGGGCACGCTGAAGTCCGTGTCGGTCAAGGACCGCGCGGGCCACGCCGTCGACGGCAAGCTGTCCAAGGGCGGCAGCGTCTGGGAGCCGGTGCGGCACCTGAGCACCGCGACGGAGTACACCGTCGACGCGGTGGCCAAGGACGCGGCGGGCCGCGAGGCCGCCGAGCACGCCGACTTCACCACCCTGTCGCCCAAGAACACCTTCATCGGGCGCTACGTACCGGAGAACGGGCAGACGGTCGGCGTGGGCATGCCGATCGACGTGCGCTTCACGCGCGGCATCACCGACCCGAGGGCGGTCGAGGACGCGATCAAGGTGACGGCGGAGCCGTCGGTGCCGATCGAGGGCCGCTGGTTCGGCAACGACCGTCTGGAGTTCCGCCCGGAGAAGTACTGGAAGCCGGGCACGAAGGTCACCTTCACCATGAACCTCAACGGCGTCGAGGGCCGTCCCGGGGTCTACGGGACGCAGAACAAGAAGGTCACCTTCACCATCGGCCGCAGCCAGATCAGCACGGTGGACGCCGAGGCGCACCGGATGACCGTGGTCCGCGACGGCAAGAAGATCAAGACCCTGCCGGTCACCTCGGGCGCGCCGGGCACCGAGACGTACAACGGCAAGATGGTGATCAGCGAGAAGCACCCGGTGACCCGGATGAACGGCGAGACCGTGGGCTTCGGCGGGGAGTACGACATCAAGGACGTGCCGCACGCCATGCGGCTCAGCGACTCCGGCACGTTCATCCACGGCAACTACTGGTCCGGGCAGTGGACGTTCGGCAACCGCAACGCCAGCCACGGCTGCGTGGGCCTCTTCGACTACCGGGGCGGCAGCAGCTCCACGCCGGCCGGGTGGTTCTACGAGAACTCCATGATCGGCGACCTGGTCGTGGTCAAGAACTCGCACGACCGCACCATCCAGCCCGAGAACGGGCTGAACGTGTGGAACATGCCGTGGGAGGAGTGGAAGAAGCCGCAGCGGCCGGCCGAGGCGGCGCAGTAGGGGCGGTGCGGGCGGTCCGGGCGGGCCGCCCGGGCCCCCGGGCGCGACCCGCCGGTGCACTGTGACCAAGTGCACCGGCGACGTTCGCGTGAACGGCCATTAACCTGCCGGTATGACTGTGAACTTCGAGGTCGCCGACGGCGTCGGCACCATCCGCCTGGACCGCCCGCCGATGAACGCGCTGGACATCGCCACCCAGGACCGGCTGCGCGAGCTGGCCGCCGAGGCCACCCGCCGCGACGACGTCCGCGCCGTGGTCGTCTGGGGCGGCGAGAAGGTGTTCGCGGCCGGCGCGGACATCAAGGAGATGCAGGCGATGGACCACGCGGCGATGGTCGCGCGGGCCGGGGCGCTGCAGGAGTCCTTCACCGCCGTCGCGCGCATCCCCAAGCCCGTGGTGGCCGCGGTCACCGGGTACGCGCTGGGCGGCGGCTGCGAGCTCGCGCTCTGTGCCGACTACCGCATCGCAGCGGAGAACGCCAAGCTCGGCCAGCCCGAGATCCTGCTCGGCCTGATCCCCGGCGCGGGCGGCACCCAGCGCCTCGCCCGCCTCATCGGCCCGTCCAAGGCCAAGGACCTCATCTTCACCGGCCGCCAGGTGAAGGCCGACGAGGCCCTCGCGCTCGGACTGGTGGACCGTGTGGTTCCCGCCGAAGAGGTGTACGCGCAGGCGCACGCCTGGGCGGCCAGGCTCGCCAAGGGACCGGCGATCGCGCTGCGGGCCGCGAAGGAGTCGGTGGACGCCGGTCTGGAGACCGACATCGACACCGGGCTGACGATCGAACGCGGTTGGTTCGCAGGTCTGTTCGCCACCGAGGACCGCGAGACGGGCATGCGCAGCTTCGTCGAGGAGGGCCCGGGCAAGGCCAAGTTCCGCTAGACCGAGCGGGGTTGGCGGTACGGCGGGGAAACGGGCACCGCGTGTGCCCCTTGCGGGCGAATGATGTGCGACTCAAGGGCGGCTTGAGAAGCCTCCCGCACACGGCCCCGACGATCACCCTGCGTCAGCACTGCCGCGCAGGTCAGAGTAGGTGTAGGGCCGGGTTGACTGCCCGGGGCATATGTCAGGAGGGGGTGTGGGAGCCGCGGATTCCGGGAGACCGATTCCCGCGGTTCCGCCCCCGTAACGTGCCCGTTGCGTCCATGATGGTGGCATGGCGGGCCTCGGAGGCAGGGAGCAGCCGCAGCCGCGAACCGGCACGGCCGGCGCGCGCTGGGCTCTGCCCGCCCAGGATGCGGAGGGGGAGAGTGCCAGGGTGACGGCTGCCGCTCGGGGTGACGGAGCGTCAAGGGCGCTCGATCTCATCGGCGACCCCGCTCACGAAGAGGTACGGCTTCCCTCGCGTCCCGAATCCGCCGCCACCGCCCGCCGTCTGACGCACTCCGTGCTGCTCAAGCAGTGGTCGCTGACGCCCCAGCTCGCCGAGCACGCCGTGCTGCTCGTCTCGGAGCTGGTCGGCAACGCCGTACGGCACACCGGCGCCCGGACGTTCGGCCTGCGGATGCTGCGCCGCCGCGGCTGGATCCGCATCGAGGTGC
Source organism: Streptomyces sp. Ru73 (assembly GCF_002920575.1). Classification (GTDB taxonomy): domain Bacteria; phylum Actinomycetota; class Actinomycetes; order Streptomycetales; family Streptomycetaceae; genus Streptomyces. The sequence continues at coordinate 18,276 of NZ_PQSQ01000024.1, forward strand.
GCGACCCCTCGCGCGGGCTGCCCTGTCTGATGCCGGTCCACGAGCTGGACGTGAGCGGCCGCGGGCTCTTCCTCGTCGACAAGCTCTCCGACCGCTGGGGCGTGGACCTGCTGCCGCGCGGCAAGACGACGTGGTTCGAGATGCGGGTGACGGACCGCGCCTGAGCGGTGCCCGCGGCCGGCCCGTGCCCGGAAACGTGACTGGGGCCCTTCCGCGCTGTCGGCGGAACGGGCCCCAGTAGTCGCGCGCCGGCGGGCGGAAGGGGTGTGCCCACGGCGCCATGACGACCTCGCCCGGGTCAATGGGGGTCGTTGCCCCGACTATGGCAGGCAGGGCAGGCAGCTGCCAAAAGGGCATTTCGGTCAAGCACGGACGTAAGGGTGGTAACCTGCGGCTGATCAAAGGTGAGTTGTGCCACCGGCCTTCCAAACACCGCCCCCGAAGGGTGAATCGCTGAGTAATTACCGGACCGGGGTGATGGTTATGCGGACTGCCCGGCCGGCCGCGCACAGTGGCTCGGTCACCCCGTGGGAGCGCGCGGCACCGGTCCGTAGGATGGGGCGCCGAGGCCGCCCGACCGCGGGCGGCACCGGACACCGGGGAGGGAGCGGCCGCATGGGAGCGACGGGGCGTGCGCACCGCTCGGCGGCCTGGACGCTGCTGGTCCTCCTCGCGGTGGTCTTCGCGCCACTGCTGTGCCGTACGGGCGGCGTGCCCGGCGTCTCCGGCGCGCCGGCCGCGACCGCGCCGGGGCACCCGGCCGTCGCCGCCACCGCTCCGTCGGCCGCCGTGGAGCCCGCTCCCGTGGCCGCGGCCGTGCCCAAGAAGTGCTCGCCGCACGACGCGCCGGGCTCCGGCGACACCGTGCCCGCGCCCGCCACGCACCGCGGCGAACCGCTCGCCGCCCCCGCGGCCGTGCCCGCGCCGTACCTCTCCCACGACCCCGCGCGCTGCGCGCTCGCCCGGCCGCCCACCGGCCCGGCCGCCGCCACCGACCCCCGCGCCCTCCTGACCGTGCTGCGGATATAGCGCCGCCCCGCGCGCCGGCACCACGGGCCCCGTGCCCCGAGAACCGAGCGCGCGCACCGGTCGCGTCATATCTCCCTCCGTACGCACGTCAGGAGCACACCCATGTCCGCAGCCCACACGCCGGGCCGCCGCCTCGCGGCCGTCGGCGCGATCCTCGCCCTCATCGTCGGCCTCGTCGCCATCGGCGTCGCCGTCGGCACGGCCGTCGAGGGCGACGGCGGCAGCACGTCCGCCGAACCCGAGCCCGCCGCCTCCGTCACCGACGGGGACTCGCAGGGCCGCCGGCAGATGTACGACGACATCGCCGAGAAGACCGCACGCCGCGAGAAGGGCGACGCGCTGGCCGTCGGCCGGACCGACGCACCGGTCGTGCTGGTCGAGTACGCCGACTACCAGTGCGGCTTCTGCGGCCGCTTCGCCCGCGAGACCCAGCCCGAACTGATCGAGAAGTACGTCGACAAGGGCATCCTGCGCATCGAGTTCCGCAACTTCACCATCTACGGCGAGGACTCCGAGCGGGCGGCCCGCGCCTCCTGGGCCGCCGGGCGCCAGGGCAAGTTCTGGGAGCTGCACGACGCGCTGTACGCCAAGAGCCGCAAGGGCAAGGCGCTCGCCGAGGACAAGCTGACCGAGCTGGCACGCAGCAGCGGCGTCGCGGACATCGACCGCTTCCGGCGCGACATGAAGAGCGACGCTGCGGCCGAGGCGCTGGGCCGGGACCAGGCCGAGGGCTATGACCTCGGAGTGCAGTCCACCCCGTCCTTCCTGGTCAACGGCGAGCCGATCGCCGGTGCCCAGCCCACCGCCACCTTCACCCGGGCCATCGACGACGCCGCGGCCCGGGCGGAGAAGGAGAAGGGGGGCGGCAAGTGACCGACATCGGCTACCTCGCCGCCTTCCTGGGCGGCGCCCTCGCCCTGCTCAGCCCGTGCAGCGCGCTGCTGCTGCCGGCGTTCTTCGCGTACTCGCTCGCCACGCCGGGCCGGCTGCTCGCCCGCACCGGCGTCTTCTACCTCGGACTGGCGACCACGCTCGTACCGCTCGGCGCGGCCAGCACCGCCGCCAGCCGGCTCTTCAACGGCCACCGCGACCTGCTCATCGCCGTCGGCGGCTGGGTGGTGATCGCGATGGGCGTGCTGCAGATCCTGGGCCTGGGCTTCGCGTCCCGCCGGGCGCAGTCGGCCGCCGCCCGGATCACCCCGCGCTCGGCCGTCTCCACCTTCCTGCTGGGCTGCGTCTACGGCCTCGCGGGCTTCTGCGCCGGGCCGATCCTGGGCGCGGTGCTGACGGTCACGGCGGTCAGCGGCTCGCCCGTGTACGGCGCGTCGATGCTGGCCGTCTACGCGCTGGGGATGGCCCTGCCGCTCTTCGTCCTGGCCCTGCTGTGGGACCGGTTCCAGCTGGGCCGGCGGGGCTGGCTGCGCGGCCGGGAGTTCGGCCTCGGACCGCTGCGGCTGCACACCACCTCGCTGGTGTCCGGGCTCTTCTTCATCGGCATCGGCGTCCTCTTCCTGGCGTTCAACGGGACCAGCGCGCTGCCCGGCATCCTCGGCACCGACGCGGAGTTCCGGCTGGAGGAGTGGGTGGCCAGGACCGGGAACGCGGTGCCGGACGCCGTCCTGGTCGCGGCGGCCGCGCTGGCCGTCGCCGCGGTGCTCGGCCGGATCGCGCTCCGCCCGGACAAGAAGACGAAGGACTGATCCCACTCATGGGCCGCTCATAGGGCCATTCGGCTCATATCCGGTGCGGCGGCCGGCGACCTCCCGTGGCGTGCGCGGGATGGCGCCGGCCGGCCACTACGTTGCCGTGCCATGGACGCCCTCCTCTTCGCCGGTCTCTTCGCCACGTTCCTGTGCATCGTGGGGCAGAAGAGCCGGGTGGCGGTGGTCGCGGTGTGGTCGGTGATGTTCGCCTCCGCCGTCTGGCTGATGGCCCATCACATCACCGGTGCCGTGGTGCTCGGTCTTCCGCACTGACCCGCGCCGCGCCCCGCCGTGCGGGCCGGCCGCGGGGCGCCAACGACTGGACCGGAGTTTTCTTTCTCATGAGTGCACTACTGACCGGCCGGATGAGCACGCCGCTGAGCACGCCGGCGATCCCCGCGCTGGACCCCGGGCCGCCGGGGATCGTCGCCCGCGCGCAGTACTGGTTCGCCTGCCTCTTCGTGACCGGCTGGACCGGCGTCCTCTGCGCGGGACTCGCCCTGCAGTTCGTCCGCGGGGAACAGCCGTGCCCGCTGTGCGTCGTACAGCGGATGTTCATCGTGCTGGCGCTGCTCGGCGCCGCCCACATCGTCCGGCAGGGGCTGCGCGGTGCGGTGCCGCGCCGGGACTACCTCATGGGGTGGGGGCTCGCACTCCTCGGCTGCACGGCGGGCTCGGTGGCGGCGGGGCGGCAGGCGCTGCTGTACCTGCTGCACGGCGAACGGCCCGGCGCCTCCGCGGGCGCGGCGTACGGCAGCACCGTGCACGGGCTGCCGGCCGACGCCTGGACGTGGCTCTTCTTCCAGGCGTCCGTCCTGGCGATCGGCGCCGTGCTGGTCACCTCGCACCTCACCACGGGCCGCCGCATCCCCACCCAGGGGGCGCACCGGACCGCGGGTCTGGGCGCGCTGTTCCTCGCCGGGGCGGTGATCGCGCTGAGCACGGGGGTGCTCCTGCTGCAGGCCGGGCTGCACGCCGTCCTGCCCGGCCCGTCCGCCCACTACCCGCTCCTGCACGGCCTGGGGCTGCTGCGCTGAGCCCCGGCGGCGGGGCCGGTCAGGCGCTGCGGCGCAGCGGCCGGTGCGGCTGCGCGTCGGCGCGGCGCCGGCGGTCGTTGCACAGCAGGCACTTGCCGTACCCGGGCGGCAGCGGGTCCTCGGGGTCGCCGTACAGCGGGTCGACGGCGCCGTGCGGATGCGCGGCGCAGCCGGTCGGGCCGGGAACCGGGCCGCTGTCGGAGCCGAGCGAGTCGGCGGCGGTCAGGGCGCGCCGCAGGGCGTCGACCAGCCGGTCGGCGTCCTGCCGGCTGGGGGCCGTCTGCAGGCCCGAGGCGAGGTCGGCGGCGAGGGTGAGCGCGGTCTGGAGTTCGCGCAGGTCTGCGTAACTCATGCCCCGGAGCGTAGGCGCACCCACTGACAGTTGATCTTGCGATCGCACTTCGTGGCATCCCATGGGGCGATCCCTGCCCGCCGGCGCCGACGAATCACCGCCGTGCGGCGGAAGCCCCCCTTGCGGAGGCATGACATCTGCGTGACGGGCGGTACGCCGGGGGCGGTGCGGTGCGATGCGTCCTGCCCGGGGGCTCGAGCCCCGGAATCCCGGATCCGCGGAGCCCCGGGGCAGGAGCGGGGGCCGGGCGCGCCCGTGCTCGCGCCCGGCCCCGGTACCACTGGTCCGTGCCCGCGCTCAGGGCGCGGTCGGCAGCTCGCGCTTGTGCGCGGTGAGGCGGTAGCGGCGCACGATGGTCTCCTGCGTCTGCTCGCTGACCGGCTTGCCCTCCAGGAAGTCGTCGAGCTCGTCGTACGTGACGCCGAGCGCCTCCTCGTCCGCCTTGCCCGGCGACAGCGTCTCCAGGTCGGCGGTCGGGACCTTCCACACCAGCTCGGAGGGGGCGCCGAGGGCGTCGGCCACCGCACGCACCCGCCGCTTGGTCAGGCCCGTCAGCGGCACCAGGTCCGCGGCGCCGTCACCGAACTTGGTGAAGAAGCCGGTCAGCGCCTCGGCCGCGTGGTCGGTGCCGACGACCAGGCCGTCCCGGGCACCGGCGACCGCGTACTGCGCGATCATCCGCTGCCGGGCCTTGATGTTGCCCTGCACGAAGTCCTGGTGGTGCGCGTCGCGGAACGGCACACCGGACGCCAGCACGGCGTCCAGGGCCGCGTCGCTGGCCGGCTTCACATCGACCGTCAGCACCTCGTCGGGCTTGATGAAGGAGAGCGCGAGCTGCGCGTCGTGCTCGTCGGCCTGGACGCCGTAGGGCAGCCGCATGGCGTAGAACGTCGCCTCGTACCCCGCCTCGCGGACCCGCTCCACCGCGAGCTGGCACAGCCGGCCGGCCGTGGTGGAGTCCACGCCGCCGCTGATGCCGAGCACCAGGGACCGCAGCCCGGTGCTCGTCAGCCGCTCGGCGAGGAAGGCCACCCGGCGCTCGATCTCCTCCTGCGCATCGAAGGACGCGGACACCTGGAGATCCCGGGCGATCTCCTGCTGCAGGCTCATGGACGCCGGATCGGTCACGGTCGCTCCTCGTGGTCTCGCTGTGCCGCCGGGGCGTGCCGTGAAGCGGGCGGCACCGGCGCACAGGCGCGTACGTACGAGGAAACTCTATGCGTCGTCGGCCCAGGCCTTCAGCGCGGCCTTGCTGGAGAACTGGCCGACGTTCTTGTCGAGCGGGCTGTCGGTGTACTGGTGGAACCGCCACTTGGCCTTGATCCGCGGGTGCCCGGCCTTGACGTAGTCGGCTATCCAGAGGCCGTCGCCGGCGTAGGACGTCGTGTCGTGGTTGAGCCAGAAGTCGCGGTTGCAGTACAGCAGCACCTTGTGGCGGTGCGGGCGCAGGGCCTTCACCTCGCGGATGAACTGGTCCTTCTGCGCATTGCTCGCATACGTCCCGGCGCTGGTGCGCTCCCAGTCGACTATCAGCACGTCGCCCAGCCGCGACGCGCACTTCTCGACGAAGTACCGCGCCTGCGCCGCGATGTTCCCCGGCCACAGGAAGTGGTAGAAGCCGACCACGCAGCCGGCCTCCCGCGCCCGTGACGCCTGGGAGCCCTGGTGCGGGTTGATGTAGGAGCGGCCCTCGGTCGCCTTGATGAAGACGAAGTCCTGGCCCTTGGTGGAGTAGGTGGGTTGGTACGAGCTGACATCGACACCGTGCAGCATTGCATCCTCCCGCAACCGCGCGATTACCAAGCGTCACTTCGCGTCCCCCATGGACATGCCCGCTGACGCAAGGTCTCAAAGGTGGAGTTGGCCTCCGGCCGTGCTTCGTCGCTCCCCTCGACGTCCCCCGTGCACGACGGCTGTGCACGCTGTGTGAGATGTGCCGTCGGTAACCAAACGCCGTCCGGCGTACGGGAGTTCCCCGCGGTTACTACGGATACGGCGTGCGGCGCGGGTGCGCAAGGAGAAAACGGCAACGGGTCCGACCCGGCAGGGGGTCGGACCCGTCGTGTGGGAGCAGGGAAAGTCAGGCCGGGGGGCGGGGCGCGTAGCGCGCCACCAGCAGACCCAGCGATGCCAGCACGATCAGCGGTATGACGATCACCAGCCTCGCCTGCCCCGCTCATGCACGGCCATTCCGTGACGTGCGTCACAGATGAGTGTGTGCCGTGCCGGGCGGTGCGGTCAGCACTCGATGATGTTCACCGCCAGCCCGCCGCGGGCCGTCTCCTTGTACTTCACGGACATGTCCGCGCCGGTGTCCTTCATGGTCTTGATGACCTTGTCGAGGGAGACGTGGTGGCGGCCGTCGCCGCGCAGCGCCATGCGCGCGGCGGTGACGGCCTTGACCGAGGCCATGCCGTTGCGCTCGATGCACGGGATCTGGACCAGGCCGCCCACCGGGTCGCAGGTCAGGCCGAGGTTGTGCTCCATGCCGATCTCGGCCGCGTTCTCCACCTGCTCCGGGGAGCCGCCCAGCACCTCCGCCAGGCCGCCCGCGGCCATCGAGCAGGCCGAGCCGACCTCGCCCTGGCAGCCGACCTCGGCGCCGGAGATCGAGGCGTTCTCCTTGAACAGCATGCCGATGGCGCCGGCCGCCAGCAGGAAGCGGATCACGCCCTCCTCGTCGGCCCCGGGCACGAAGTTCATGTAGTAGTGCAGGACGGCGGGGATGATGCCGGCCGCGCCGTTGGTAGGCGCGGTCACCACCCGGCCGCCGGCCGCGTTCTCCTCGTTCACCGCCATCGCGTAGAGGGTGATCCACTCCATGGCGCGGGCCTGCGGATCGCCCTCGGCGCGCAGCGCGCGGGCGGCGTTGGCGGCCCGCCGGCGCACCTTCAGGCCGCCGGGCAGGATGCCCTCGCGGCTGGTGCCGCGGGCCACGCACGCCTGCATGACGTGCCAGATCTCCAGCAGCCCGGCCCGGATCTCCTCCTCGGTGCGCCAGGCCTTCTCGTTCTCCAGCATCAGCGCCGAGATCGACAGGCCGGTCTCCCGGGCGAGCCGCAGCAGCTCGTCGCCGGTGCGGAAGGGGTACTTCAGCACCGTGTCGTCCAGCTTGATCCGGTCCGCGCCGACCGCGTCCTCGTCGACCACGAAGCCGCCGCCGACCGAGTAGTAGGTCTTCTCCAGCAGCGGCGCGCCGTGCCCGTCGTACGCGAAGAGGGTCATGCCGTTGGCGTGGTACGGCAGCGAGCGGCGCCGGTGCAGGATGAGCTCGGTGGACTCGTCGAAGTCGATCTCGTGCGCGTCGCCTATCTCGGCGTCCAGCAGCCGCAGCCGCTTGGTGGTGCGGATGCGCTCGACCATGTCGTCGGCCTTCTCGACGTCCACGGTGCGCGGCGAGTGGCCCTCCAGGCCGAGCAGGACGGCCTTGGGGGTGCCGTGGCCGTGGCCGGTGGCGCCGAGCGAGCCGAACAGCTCGGCCCGTACAGAGGTGGTCTGCGCGAGGAGGCCGTCCTTCTTGAGGCGGCCGACGAACATCCGCGCCGCGCGCATCGGGCCGACCGTATGGGAAGAGGACGGGCCGATGCCGATGGAGAACAGGTCGAAGACGGAGATGGCCACGGTGGCGGACTCCTTTGTCGGCTCGTGGTGGGCGGTCGTGCGCGGGCGTGCGGAAAGCACGCGCCGGTGGGGAGGAGGCCGGAGGGCCGAAGAAGTGTGACGTTTCTGCGCCGGCGGACGGTCAGCGCCGGTTGTCGAAGCGGTACCGGTTGTCGAGCGTAACGCGCTTCCGGGGCGACCCGGGCATTCACGGGCGAACCCGTACGTGACGTCGCCGGCTCCGGCGGAGGCCGGGCGGCCGCGCACACCACGGGCCCGGGACATCCTGCCCCGGGCCCGTGAAGCCCGTGCGACCGCGCGGTGGCGTTACTTGCCCAGCGAGGGGTACAGCGGGTGCTTGTCGGCCAGCGCGGTGACGCGGGCCTTCAGGGCAGCCGCGTCGTACTCCGGCTTCAGCGCGAGCGCGATGATGTCGGCGACCTCGCGGAAGTCCTCGGCCTGGAAGCCGCGGGTGGCCAGGGCCGGGGTGCCGATCCGCAGGCCGGAGGTGACCATCGGGGGCCGCGGGTCGTTCGGGACCGCGTTGCGGTTGACCGTGATGCCGACCTCGTGGAGGCGGTCCTCGGCCTGCTGCCCGTCCAGCTCGCTGTCGCGCAGGTCGACCAGGACCAGGTGCACGTCGGTGCCGCCGGACAGCACGTTGACGCCGGCCTCACGCGCGTCCGGGGAGGTCAGGCGCTCGGCGAGGATGCGGGCGCCCTCGACGGTGCGCTGCTGGCGCTCCTTGAAGTCCTCCGAGGCGGCGACCTTGAAGGAGACCGCCTTGGCCGCGATCACGTGCTCCAGGGGGCCGCCCTGGAAGCCCGGGAAGACCGAGGAGTTCAGCTTCTTCGCGAAGTCCTTCTTGGCGAGGATGATGCCGCCGCGCGGACCGCCGAGCGTCTTGTGCGTGGTGGAGGTCACGATGTCGGCGTACTCGACGGGGTTCGGGTGCAGACCCGCGGCGACCAGGCCGGCGAAGTGCGCCATGTCGACCCACAGGTACGCCTCGACCTCGTCGGCGATCCGCCGGAACGCCGCGAAGTCCAGCTGGCGGGGGTACGCCGACCAGCCCGCGATGATCACCTTCGGGCGGTGCTCCTTGGCCAGCTGCTCGACCTCGGCCATGTCGACCAGGCCGTCGGCGTCGACGTGGTAGGGGACCACGTTGAACTGCTTGCCGGAGAAGTTCAGGCGCATGCCGTGCGTGAGGTGCCCGCCGTGCGCCAGGTCCAGGCCGAGGATGGTGTCGCCCGGCTTGGCCATCGCGAAGAGGGCCGCCTGGTTCGCGGAGGCGCCCGAGTGCGGCTGCACGTTGGCGTACTCGGCGCCGAACAGCTCCTTGACCCGGTCGATCGCGATCTGCTCGGTGACGTCGACGTGCTCGCAGCCGCCGTAGTAGCGGCGGCCGGGGTAGCCCTCGGCGTACTTGTTGGTGAGGACCGAGCCCTGGGCCTCCATGACGGCGGCCGGAGCGAAGTTCTCCGACGCGATCATTTCGAGGGTGGACTGCTGACGGTGGAGTTCGGCGTCGACAGCGGCGGCGACGTCGGGGTCGAGCTCATGGAGGGAGCTGTTGAGAAGCGACATGAGTCTTCCTGGGTGGGAGCCTCCGAGGGGCCCGCGGCCCCTCGGCACGGCGGGCGGGCAGGTCAGCCGGCGGTGAAGGCGGTGTACTCGTCGGCGGAGAGCAGGTCCTCCGGCTCGCCGCTCAGCTTCACCTTGAACAGCCAGCCGCCCTCGAAGGGGGCGGAATTCACCAGCGACGGGTCGGCCACCACGTCCTCGTTGATCTCCGTGACCTCACCGTCGACCGGGGAGTAGAGATCGCTGACGGACTTGGTCGACTCCAGCTCGCCGCAGGACTCGCCCGCGGTGACGGTGTCGCCGACCTCGGGGAGCTGGGCGTAGACGACATCGCCGAGCGCGTTGGCCGCGTGCTCGGTGATGCCGACCGTCGAGACGCCGTCCTCGGCGGCCGACAGCCACTCGTGCTCCTTGCTGTAGCGGAGCTGCTGGGGGTTGCTCATGGTTCGATTCTCCTGGATGCGCGGGAATGGTCGTGCAGAGGGTCTTGACAGGTGAGACGCGACTGCGTCACTTCTACCGGCCGGACGGCCGCCGTGCGGTGATTTTCCGGGCCGGAGCGTGCCGTACGGTCACTTCTCCCGCTTGTAGAAGGGGAGCGCGACCACCTCGTACGGCTCGTGCTTGCCGCGGATGTCCACCGCCACCCCCTTCGTCCCGGGCTCGGCGTGCGCCGCGTCCACGTAGGCCATGGCGATCGGCTTCCCGAGGGTGGGGGAGGGGGCACCGGAGGTGACGGTGCCGATGGCGGTGCCCTCCGCGTCCACGACGGGGTAGCCGGCGCGCGGCACCCGGCGGCCCTCGGCGATCAGGCCGACCAGCTTGCGCGGCGGGTTCTGCTCGGCCCGCTCGGCGGCCGCGGCCAGCGCGTCCCGGCCCACGAAGCGTCCCTCGTTGCCCGCCTTCTCGAACTTCACGACCCGGCCGAGCCCCGCGTCGAACGGCGTCAGGGAGGTGGACAGCTCGTTCCCGTACAGCGGCATGCCGGCCTCCAGGCGCAGCGTGTCGCGGCAGGACAGGCCGCAGGGGATCAGGCCCGCGTCCTTCCCGGCCTCGGTCAGCGCCTCCCAGAGGGTGACCGCGTCGGCGGGCCGGACGAACAGCTCGAAGCCGTCCTCGCCGGTGTAGCCGGTGCGGGCGATCAGCGCCTCGGTGCCCGCCACCGTGCCGGGCAGGCCCGCGTAGTACTTCAGCCCGTCCAGGTCGGCGTCGGTGAGGCTCTTCAGGATGCCGGCGGACTCCGGGCCCTGGACGGCGATCAGCGCGTACGCGTCGCGGTCGTCCCGCACGGCGGCGTCGAAGCCGGCCTGGCGGGCGGTGAGCGCGTCCAGCACGACCTGGGCGTTGGAGGCGTTGGCGACGACCATGTACGTGGTCTCGGCGAGCCGGTAGACGATCAGGTCGTCCAGGATGCCGCCGTCCTCCTGGCAGATCATGGTGTACCGGGCCCGGCCCGTCGCCAGCTTGCCGATGTTGCCGACCAGCGCGTAGTCCAGCAGGTCGGCGGCCTGCGGCCCGGTGACCGTGATCTCGCCCATGTGCGAGAGGTCGAAGAGGCCGGCGCGGGTGCGGACGGCGACGTGCTCGTCGCGCTCGCTGCCGTAGCGCAGCGGCATGTCCCAGCCGGCGAAGTCGGTCATGGTCGCGCCGAGCGCGCGATGCGTGGCATCGAGCGCCGTACGACGGGGTTCACTCATGGCTGCGGGCTCCCGGGATGGACGACAGGGACGTATCGGACGTCTCCCCATCTGTCATCGGAACCTGAGAGGTTCACCGACAGCCCCCGACCGGGGCCTCGGCTTGCACCTTGGGTGGGGCCGCACCGGTGCGGCCCGCTTTTCAGATCTGCCTCGTCCGCGCAGTACAGGGGCCTGAGAGATTCAAGGGAGGACTTGCTCCTTCGGCGCCCCGCCGTGGCCTGGCGGGAACTCTCCCGCGCGGATTCAAGCGGCCGGTATGCAGTTGGCGCCGGCGTCGGTCACGGCGTCCGGCGCGCACATCATTGCACGGGATCGCCGGATGCAGGAGCCCCGGCCCGCTGTGCCCGCCGTGACACGGGTGAACCCGCCATGACCTGCTCTCCGCTTGAAGCTCATTACCTTTTCTTGACACTCTGCGGGTAAGGGGGCGGCAGTGAACGGAACGGGGAGGGCGATCACGGTGCAGAGGCAAGCCGTATGCGCGACGTCGGCGGGGACCGTGCGCGGCGCGGTCCCGCGCCGCGCACGCGCTCCGAAAGCGGTGGTACGCCCGGGCCGCGGCGCCCGGGTGACGGACCTGCGCGGCACGGAGGAGGGCGACCGGGAGGTCCGTGAGCTGCGCTTTCCCGCCCGCGGCCTGGTGGTCGTCTCGGGCCTGCCGGGCAGCGGCAAGAGCACGCTGATGCGGCGCGTGGTCCCGGCGCTGGACCGGGCGGGCGCGCCCGTCCACCGCATCGACTCCCAGGACGTCCGGGAGCGCTGGGAGGCCGGCCGGCTTCGCGCGCTGCCGTACGCGGTGGTCCGGCCCCTGGTGCGGTGCGCGCACTACTACGGACTGCGGCGGGCACTGCGCTCCGGCGACAGCGTGGTCGTGCACGACTGCGGCACGCTCGCCTGGGTGCGCCGCTGGATCGCGCGCACCGCCCGGCGGGACGGCCGCGAGCTGCACCTGCTGCTGCTCGACGTGCCCGCCGAGGTGGCCCTGTCGGGCCAGCGGGCGAGGGGGCGCGGGGTGTCCGGCTACGCCTTCGCGCGGCACCGGCGCGCGGTGCGCCGGCTGCTCGCCGCGGCCCGGTCGGCGCGGCTGCCGAAGGGATTCACGGCGACGGTGCTGCTGGACCGGCGGGCCGCCGACGCGCTGGAGCGCACGACGTTCGGCTGACGGGGCCGCGTGCTTCGGTGCCGGTGTGAGACGGGCCATGAGGAACCCGCCGGTCGGACGCTAGGGTTTTCGACCAGGCAGTGCGGTACGAAGCGGGTGGGTGACCATGGACATTCCGGAGCAGAGCATCCCAGGTCAGGGCGTTTACGAGCAGGGCATTCCGCAGTTGGCCTGGCCGGCCAACGAGCTGGAGGAGGTGCTCGCTGCGTCGGTCGGTCATCCCGGGGCCGGTGCCCGGATCGTCGAGGTGCTCGGCCGCAGCCGGATCTGGGTGCCGCTGCCCAAGGGCGGCGGCCCCGACGACGCGGGCTTCGGCCGGCCGGGCCTCGACCTGCCCACCGTGGAGCTCCCCGACGGCCTGGCGTACGTCCCCGTCTTCAGCTCCGAGCAGGAGTTCCTGCGGGTCGCCGGGGAGTACATGTCGTACACGGTGGCGCCGGCCCGCGAGTTCGCCCGCGGCCTCCCGCCGAAGATCGGGATCGCGGTGAACCCGGACGGCACGGTCGGCGTCCCGCTGCCGCCGCCCGCCGTGGCCGAGCTGTGCCGCGGCGACGTCCCCCGCGAGGGCCTGCCCTCCGGCGGCCGGGTGCGGCTGTACGAGCCGGACTGGCAGGACGAGCCGGTGGACTTCCTCGCCGCGGCGGGGCTGGAGTTCTCCGGCGTACCGCACGTGACGACCGCCCGCCGCTGCCTGGCGAACATCGAGGGCGACGCGCCCACGCTCTTCGTCGGCGTGCAGGTCGCCGACCCGGCGGCCGCCCTCCAGGACCAGACCCAGCGGGACGTGGCGCTCGAGGCGCTGGGCCGGGCGCTCGGCGCGGTGCCGGTGCCCTGGCCGGTACAGCTGGTGATGCTGGACATCGCGCAGGACCCGGTCGTCGACTGGATGCTGGAGCGGGTGCGCCCGTTCTACGCGCAGGGGCAGGTCTAGCGCCGGGCGGCCCGCGCGCCGGGGCCGGTCGGCACGCGGGGCCCGCCGGGGCCGGTCCGCCGCGCGACCCGGCCCGTAAGCTGGTGGGATACCGGGCGGGCGCCCCCACGTGCCCGCCGAGAGAAGGGACGGGGACACGTGAGCGCGGGTGCGCATCAGGGAGCGGCGGCCGGCCAGGTCGAGCAGGTGCTGCAGCAGGTCTCGCCCGGCCGGTACGACGCCTACGAAGCGCTGCTGCAGGCGCTGTCCGGCGGCCAGGTGTGGATGCTGCTGTGGCAGGGCAGCGCCGGGTCCCCCGATGCGCAGTACGGGAACATGGAGGTCGACGGGCTCGGCTACGCGCCGTGCGTGACCTCCCCCGCCGAGCTCGCGGCCAGCGGCTGGACCCGGGCCCACGAGGTCGTGCCCGGCGCCGAGATCGCCGCGGCCCTCTACCCCGACCGCTGGGGCCTCTGGCTGAACCCGCACGCGCCCGGCGGCGGCGTCGGCATCCCCTGGCTGGACCTGCGCCGGATCGCCGGCGGCCTGGACCGGCTGCCCGCAGGGCCCCTGCGGATCACCGAACCGGCCGTGGAGATCCCGCAGTTCTACGCCCTCCTCGGGCAGAACGCGCACCGCACGCCGGCCGTCCGCTCGCTGCGCCGCGCCTGGGTGCAGCCCGCGCTCGGCGTCCCCTACCTGGCGATCGGCCTGGATCTGTACGACACGGGGCGGGCCGCCGTGGAGTCGGTACGGCTGATGATGCAGCAGTCCATCGGCGCGGTTCCGGAGGGGCTGCCGGTCTCGACGGTGGCGATGGACGACGAGTACGACCCGGTGGGCATGTGGATGCGCGCCTACTCGCGCCCCTTCTTCGACCGTGGGGCGCACGGCGCGGCCCCCGCACCGGCCGCCTCGTACGGGTACGGATACCCCCGCCCCTACTGACGCCACGCCCGGCCCGTGCCCGGCGGCCGCCGCGGGCTCCCCGTACGCCGCGCTGTGCCGAATTGCCCCCGTGTGTACCGGTGTTGAGGCCGTCTAGAAGGGCCGCGCAAACCGCTCAGCCGTCCGTGTTGTCCGTATAACGGAACGCCGAGGCGCACATCACAGTTGCGCATCCTTTCCCCGGCAGGACTGGTGACTGATCGCGAGTCGGATGAAGACTCCCGCAGCAGGGTCTAGACCCTGTGTGCGACAAGCAGCTCGACCTGTCGCGCGGACATCCGAAAACCGATGAACGACCTCCGGACCGTCCGCCGGCGTGCACACCAGTGATGTGAACCGAGCCGCCGAAGCGGCGGGCGTGGGCCGGCCGCAGGGCGGGCCGAGAGGGGTCAAGGGCACCGTGACCGCACCGATCGAGACCACCGGGGCGGCTGCTGAGGCGCAGCCGGAAGCGGTGCTGGAAGGCGTCGGGAGCAAGCGGATCGAAGGCCGTTCGCTCGGCCAGATCGCGTGGTTGCGCTTCAAGCGCGACAAGGTCGCGGTGGCCGGTGCCATCGTTGTCATCCTGCTGATCGTGGTCGCCGCGCTCTCCCGGCCGCTCCAGTCGCTCCTCGGCCTGGACCCGAACGAGCCGCATCAGTCGCTGATCGACCCCAACACCACCCTGCCGCTCGGCGACTTCGGCGGCATGAGCGCGGACCACCCGCTCGGCGTGGACCCCAAGTTCGGCCGCGACCTGCTCGCGCGCGTGCTGGAGGGCTCCTGGGTCTCGCTCATCGTGGCGTTCGGCGCGACGCTGCTCTCGGTGGCCATCGGCACGGTCCTCGGTGTCGTCGCGGGCTACTACCGCGGCCGGGTGGACGCGGTGATCAGCCGGATGATGGACGTCTTCCTGGCCTTCCCGCTGCTGCTCTTCGCCATCGCGATTTCCGCCTCGCTCCAGGGCGGTGCCTTCGGCCTGGAGGGCCTGCCGCTGCACATCTCGGTCCTGATCTTCGTGATCGGCTTCTTCAACTGGCCGTACATGGGCCGCATCGTGCGGGCCCAGACGCTGTCCCTGCGGGAGCGCGAATTCGTCGACGCCGCCCGGGGGATGGGCGCACGCGGGCCGTTCATCCTCTTCCGGGAGCTGCTGCCGAACCTGGTGGGGCCCATCGTGGTGTACTCCACGCTGCTGATCCCCTCCAACATCCTCTTCGAGGCGGCGCTCAGCTTCCTGGGTGTCGGTATCCAGCCCCCTCAGTCCTCGTGGGGCGGGATGCTCAACCAGGCGGTCAAGTACTACGAGGTCGACCCGCAGTACATGCTCGTCCCCGGCCTCGCGATCTTCGTCACCGTACTCGCGTTCAACCTGCTCGGTGACGGCCTGCGGGACGCGCTGGACCCGCGCAGCCGCTGAGCCGCACCGGCAGCGCCCGGGCAGTCCCGGCAGTTCCACCGAAGTTTCCGACGAACGAAGGGGAAACCGACCATCATGCGAAGGTCAGTTCCGGTCGCGGCGATCGCGGCCATATCCAGTGCGGGCCTTTTGCTGGCCGGCTGCAGTGGCGGCAAGGGCTCGGACGACGGGCAGTCCGCGGCGAACGCCGCCACGAAGGGCATCGTCAACGCCTCGAACGAGAAGGGCGGGACGGTCAACTACGCGATCAGCGACGCCCCCGAGTCCTTCGATCCGGGCAACACCTACTACGCCTTCATCTACAACTTCAGCCGGCTGTACGCCCGTCCGCTGACCACCTTCAAGCCGGCCCCCGGCCAGAAGGGCAACGAGCTGGTCCCGGACCTCGCCGAGTCGATGGGCAAGGCCACCGACGGCGGCAAGACGTGGACGTACAAGCTGCGCAAGGGTGTGAAGTACGAGGACGGCCGGGAGGTCACCTCCCAGGACGTGAAGTACGCGGTCGAGCGCTCCAACTTCGCGCGTGACGTGCTCTCCCTCGGCCCGAACTACTTCCAGCAGTTCCTGGAGGACAAGGACAAGTACAAGGGTCCGTACAAGGACAAGTCCAAGGCCGGGCTGAAGTCCATCGAGACGCCGGACGACCACACGATCGTCTTCCACCTGAAGAAGCCGTTCGCGGAGTTCGACTACCTGGTCTCGGCGCCGCAGACCGCGCCGGTCCCGCAGGACAAGGACAAGGGCGCTGACTACACCAAGTCCGTCCTGTCCACGGGCAGTTACAAGTTCCAGAGCTACCAGGAGGGCAAGCAGCTCGTCCTGGTGCGCAACCCGCAGTGGTCCGCCAAGACCGACCCGCTGCGCAAGCAGCTCCCGGACAAGATCGTCCTGAAGATGAAGGTCGCCCAGTCGACCATCGACAAGGACCTGCAGTCCGGGAACACTCACATCGACCTCGCCGGGCGCGGCGTGGACGGCCAGACCCAGGCCCAGCTCCTGACCGACCCCAAGGAGAAGGCCAACACCGACAACGCGCTCGGCCAGCGCCTGGTCTACACGGCGATCAACACCAAGGTGAAGCCGTTCGACAAGCTGGAGTGCCGCCAGGCCGTCCAGTACGCGATCGACAAGAAGGCCGTGCAGACCTCGCTCGGCGGCCCGATCCGCGGTGACATCGCCTCCACCGTCCTGCCGACGGACATCCCCGGGTACAAGAAGTTCGACCTGTACCCGCAGAAGTACGACGCCAAGGACAAGCTGGACCTGACCGAGGCGCGGAAGAAGTGGAAGGAGTGCGGGGCCGGCAACGTCGACACCACCATCCTCGCCCGCTCCGACCGGCAGGACGAGGTCGACGCGGCCACCACGGTCATCGACTCGCTGAAGAAGATCGGCATCAACGCCAAGATCCAGCAGTACCCGACCAGCAAGTACTTCTCGGACTACGCCGGCGTGCCGAAGTTCAACAAGAAGAACAACGTCGGTCTGATCATGATGCAGTGGGGCTCGGACTTCCCGACCGGCTACGGCTACCTGCAGCAGATCCTGAACGGCAAGGCGATCAGCCAGTCCGGCAACACCAACCTCTCCGAGCTGGACGACCCGGAGATCAACAAGCTGCTCGACTCCGCCATCGCCAACACCGACCAGGCCGCGCGCGAGAAGGCGTACGCCGAGATCGACAAGAAGACGATGGAGCAGGCGGTGATCGTGCCGCTGACCTACTTCAAGGTGCTGATGTACCGCTCGCCGGAGGCCACCAACCTGGTGTCCACCTCCGCCTTCAGCGGCCAGTACGACTACCTCAACGTCGGCGTCAAGAAGTAGCAGCCCCGGAAGGCAGGTGAAGGCATTGGTGCCCGCCGGCGGCGGCCGGCGGGCACCGACGCCGCAGTCCCGTGTTCTCGTACATCATCCGCAGGTTGATCAGCGCAGTGATCCTGCTGCTGATCGTCAGCGCGGTCACCTTCGGCATCTTCTTCGTGCTGCCGAAGCTGGCCGGGCAGTCCACCGACCAGCTCGCGCAGCAGTACATCGGCAAGGCCCCCACGCCCGCGGACATCGCCGCGGTGAAGAAGAACCTCGGCTTGGACAAGCCGGTGTACGAGCAGTTCTGGGACTTCCTCAAGGGCATTTTCGCCGGCGTCGACTACAGGTTCGGCCCTGAAGTGGCGCACTGCCACTTCCCGTGCTTCGGCTACTCCTTCAAGACCCACATCGAGGTCTGGCCCGAGATCCAGTCCCGGCTCCCGGTGACCCTGTCGCTGGCCGCGGGTGCCGCCGTGGTCTGGGTCGTCTCCGGCGTGGCCACCGGCGTGCTCTCCGCGCTGCGGCCCGGCTCCCTCTTCGACCGCGCCGCGATGGGCGTGGCGCTGGCCGGCGTCTCGCTCCCCATGTTCTTCACCGGCGCCCTGGCGCTGGCCCTGTTCACCTACCAGTGGCCGATCTTCGAGCGCAGCGACTACGTGCCGCTGCTGGAGGACCCGTTCGGCTGGGCGCGCACCCTGGTACTGCCCTGGGTGACCCTCGCGTTCCTCTACTCGGCGCTGTACGCGCGGCTCACCCGGGCCGGCATGCTGGAGACGCTGAACGAGGACTTCATCCGCACCGCGCGCGCCAAGGGCCTGCGCGAGCGCAAGGTCGTCGTCCGGCACGGCCTGCGCGCCGCGCTCACCCCGATCATCACCGTCTTCGGCATGGACCTCGGTCTGCTGCTGGGCGGTGCGCTCATCACCGAGCAGGTCTTCTCGCTCCAGGGCGTCGGCGCCTTCGCCGTCCAGGCGATCACCGCCAACGACCTGCCCAACATCCTCGGCGTCACCCTGCTCGCCGCCTTCTTCATCGTCCTGTGCAACCTGGTGGTGGACGTCCTGTACGCCGCCGTCGACCCGCGGGTGAGGCTCTCGTGACCGACTCCGATGACCTGACGAGGACCGCGCCGGCGGCCGGGTCGGCGGCGCTCGCCGAGCCGGTGGCCGAGGGCGGCGCGGCCCCCACCGCCTTCCTCGAAGTACGCGACCTCAAGGTCCACTTCCCGACCGACGACGGCGTCGTGAAGTCCGTCGACGGGCTCTCCTTCAAGCTGGAGAAGGGGAGGACCCTCGGCATCGTCGGCGAGTCCGGCTCCGGCAAGTCCGTGACCTCGCTCGCCGTGATGGGCCTGCACCGGGCCTCCCGGCAGCAGCGCAGCAAGGTGCGGATGTCCGGCGAGATCTGGCTGGACGGCAAGGAGCTGATCGGCGCCGACCCGGACGAGGTACGGCGGCTGCGCGGCCGCGAGATGGCGATGATCTTCCAGGACCCGCTGTCCGCGCTGCACCCCTTCTACTCCGTCGGCAGCCAGATCGTGGAGGCGTACCGCGTCCACCACGACGTCGACAAGAAGACCGCGCGCAAGCGGGCCGTCGAGATGCTGGACCGGGTGGGCATCCCGCAGCCGGACAAGCGGGTGGACGACCATCCGCACCAGTTCTCCGGCGGCATGCGGCAGCGCGCGATGATCGCGATGGCGCTGGTCAACAACCCCGAGCTGCTGATCGCCGACGAGCCGACCACCGCGCTGGACGTGACCGTCCAGGCGCAGATCCTGGACCTGATCCGGGACCTGCAGAAGGAGTTCGGCTCGGCGGTCATCATCATCACCCACGACCTCGGCGTGGTCGCCGAGCTCGCGGACGACCTGCTGGTGATGTACGGCGGGCGGTGCGTGGAGCGCGGCCCGGCCGAGAAGGTCTTCTACGAGCCGCAGCACCCCTACACCTGGGGTCTGCTCGGCTCGATGCCGCGCATCGACCGCGAGCAGACCGACCGCCTGATCCCGGTCAAGGGGTCCCCGCCCAGCCTGATCAACGTCCCCTCCGGCTGTGCCTTCAACCCGCGCTGCCCGTACGCCGACGTGCCGAAGGACAACCTCACCCGTACGGTCCGCCCCGAGCTGCGCGAGGTAGCCGGCGGGGGAGGCCACTTCTCCGCCTGCCACATGGAGCCCGCGGAGCGGGAGCGGATCTGGACCGAAGAGATTGCGCCGAAGCTGTGACCGAGACGACTGGCGAGAAGAACACGACGGCGGCCCCGGCGGAGCCCGACGGCACCGCGGCCGCGCCCCTGCTGAAGGTGCGCGGCCTGGTCCGGCACTTCCCGATCACCAAAGGGCTGCTCAAGCGCCAGGTCGGCGCGGTGCAGGCGGTCGACGGCATCGACTTCGACGTGCACCCGGGCGAGACGCTGGGCGTGGTCGGCGAGTCCGGCTGCGGCAAGTCCACGATGGGCCGGCTGATCACGCGGCTGGACGAGCCGACCGGCGGCACCATCGAGTTCGAGGGCCGGGACATCACGCACCTGTCCACCGGCGGGATGCGCCCGATGCGCCGCGACGTCCAGATGATCTTCCAGGACCCGTACGGCTCGCTGAACCCGCGGCACACCATCGGCGGCATCGTCGGCACCCCCTTCCGGCTCCAGGGCGTCGAGCCCGAGGGCGGCGTGAAGAAGGAGGTGCAGCGGCTGCTGGAGCTGGTGGGCCTGAGCCCGGAGCACTACAACCGGTACCCGCACGAGTTCTCGGGCGGCCAGCGGCAGCGCATCGGCATCGCCCGCGCGCTCGCGCTCAAGCCCAAGCTGGTCGTCGCCGACGAGCCGGTCTCCGCGCTGGACGTCTCCATCCAGGCCCAGGTCGTGAACCTGATGGACGACCTCCAGGAGGAGCTGGGCCTGACGTACGTGATCATCGCGCACGACCTCTCGGTCATCCGGCACGTCTCGGACCGGATCGCGGTGATGTACCTGGGCAAGATCGTGGAGCTGGCGGACCGGTCCTCGCTGTACGAGGCGCCGATGCACCCGTACACCAAGGCGCTGCTCTCCGCCGTCCCGGTGCCGGACCCCAAGCGGCGCACCAAGCGGGACCGCATCCTGCTCAAGGGCGACGTGCCCTCGCCGATCAACCCGCCCTCGGGCTGCCGCTTCCGCACCCGCTGCTGGAAGGCGACGGAGGTCTGCGCGACGACCGAGCCGCCGCTGGTGGCGCTGCGCACCGGTCACCAGGTGGCCTGCCACCACCCGGAGAACGCGCCGGACGCGGCCGCGCCCGACGGCGCCGCCGGCCGGACGCCGGAGCCGACCGGCAAGGAGTAACGGACCGCCGATTCTGATGAGTTGGCAAAGTGACGGGTGTGGCGGAACGGGAGAGTGCAGAGTCGGCACGGTTGTTCGACAAGCATCCGTGTGTGCGAAGGGATCGGCTCACCCATGGCACTCTCCCGTTCAGCACGTGGCACCCGCTCGGCCCGCCGCAGAACCCGGCTGCTCGCGGCGGCCATCGCCACCGCAGCAGCGTGCACCGTCGCCGCGGCGCCCGGCGCCTCACCCGGCGCCCCCGGCGCGGGCGACCCCTACTTCCCGCACCTGGGCAACGGCGGCTTCGACGCCCTCCACTACGACCTCGGCGTCAGCTACGACCCGGACACCGACCGCCTCGACGGCCGTACGACGATCACCGCCCGGGCCACCCAGTCCCTCAGCTCCTTCGACCTGGACCTGCAGCAGCTCGACGTCACCTCCGTACGGGTGAACGGCGCGCCGGCCCGCTTCACGCGCTCCGGCGACGAGCTCACGGTCACCCCGCGCACGGCGCTCCGCGAGGGGCGGCGGTTCACCGTGCGCGTCGTCTACGGTGGCGTCCCCGAACCGCTCGGCGGCCCGATCGTCTTCGGCTCGAAGTACGGCTGGATGAAGACGCCGGACGGCGTCTTCGTCGCGTGCGAGCCGAACGCCGCCTCCACGTGGTTCCCCTCCAGCGACCACCCGGGCGACAAGGCGACGTACGACATCCGCATCGACGCGCCGAAGGGCCTGACCGGCGTCTCCAACGGCCGGCTGGTCGCCTCGTACGAGAAGCGCGGCCGCTCCTACGCGCACTGGCGCGAGTCGCGGCCGATGGCCACCTACCTCGCCACCGCCACCATCGGGAAGTTCGACGTGCGCACCGGGACCACGCCCGGCGGCATACCCGTGTACGTGGCCACCGACCCGACGCTGCCCAGCGGCGGCGTCGACTTCTACGCGGTCACCTCCGAGGCGACGGACTACTGGTCGCAGGTGTTCGGCCCGTACCCCTTCGAGGAGACCGGCGCGATCGTCGACGACATGCCGGACGCGGAGTTCTCCCTGGAGACCCAGACCAAGCCCGTCTACTCCGCCGTGCGCGACGAGTCCACCATCGTGCACGAGCTGGCCCACCAGTGGTTCGGCGACTCCGTCTCCGTGGCCACCTGGCGGGACATCTGGCTGAACGAGGGCTTCGCCACGTACGCGCAGTGGCTGTGGAACGAGCACAAGGGGCGGGCCACCGCCCATGACGCCTTCCGCAAGGCGTACGCGGCCCGGCCGGCGGGCTCCGACTTCTGGAAGGTCGAGGTCGCCGACCCGCAGCGGGACACGATGTTCGCCTCGGCGGTGTACCAGCGCGGCGCCATGACCCTGCAGGCGCTGCGCGAGCGCATCGGCGACAAGGCGTTCTTCGAGCTGCTGCCGGCCTGGACGCGGGCGCACCGCTACGGCAACGCCACCACCGCGCAGTTCATCGCGCTGGCGGAGCGGATATCGGGACAGCAGCTGGACGACCTCTTCCACACCTGGCTCTCCACGGACAGCCGCCCGGCGCTGCCGTAGCCGTAGCGGGTGCCGGACCGGTGGGGGCGACGGGGCGGACCTCGTCGCCTCTCCCGGGTCGCCTCTGCCGGTGCGGGGCTGCCGGCTTGGCTCCGCCTGCCCCCTCTACCGGTCAGTAATATTTCCCTGTACCGTGCACCGTATGGCACAGGTGACCATAGGTAACAGCGAGTTCGACCGCGACACGGCGGTCGTCCGCCGCTCTCCCGGCGTCTACGACGCCGAGCTCTCCGCCGGCTGGACGATCATCCACGCGGTCAACGGCGGCTACCTCCTCGCGCTGATGGGCCGCGCCCTGGGCGACGCGCTGCCGCACCCGGACCCGATGACGGTCACCGCGCACTACCTCACGGCGTCCACGCCGGGCCCCGCCGTCATCCGGACCGAGGTCGTCCGTACCGGCCGCACCATGTCCACCGGCACCGCCACCCTCGTCCAGTTCCAGGAGGACGGCAGCGAGGTCGAGCGGATGCGGGTACTGGCCGCCTATGGCGACCTCGACGCGCTGCCGGACGACGTCCGGACCACCGCCAAGCCGCCCGCCATGCCGGCGCGCGAGGAGTGCTTCGGCGCCGACGCCGCGCCCGGCGGCCGCCCCGCGCTCCCGGGCAGCTCGGCGATCACCGCCCGGCTCGACGTCCGGCTGGACCCCGCGACCTGCGGCTGGGCCATCGGCGCTCCCAGCGGCAACGGCGAGATGCGCGGCTGGTTCGGCCTCGCCGACGGCCGCGACGCCGACCCGCTCTCGCTCCTTCTCACGGTCGACGCGCTGCCGCCGACCGCCTTCGAGATGGGCCTGAAGGGCTGGGTCCCCACCGTGGAGCTCACCACCCACATCCGCTGCCGCCCGGCTCCCGGGCCGCTCCGGGTCTCCATCACCACCCGCAACCTCGCCGGCGGCTTCCTGGAGGAGGACGCCGAGGTCTGGGACGCCGACGACCGCCTGGTGGCCCAGTCCCGCCAGCTGGCACGCGCACTGCTGGACTGATCCGGGGCCGCTCAGCGGCGCTTGCCGGCCGTGGTCCTGCCGGGTGCCGGGCAGCGGTTCCGTGGAGCGCCCGGCTGTGGTGTTGTGGAGGGTGCCTCCGCGCGCCGGGTGTGCGCTCCCGGTGCGCCCCTCGGCAACTCGTAGAATCGTGCGCACCATGGTTTACCTCGACCACGCCGCCACCACCCCGATGCTGCCGGAGGCGGTGCAGGCGATGACCGCCCAGCTGACCGTCACCGGCAATGCCTCCTCGCTGCATGCCGCCGGCCGGCGTGCCCGCCGTACCGTCGAGGAGGCCCGGGAATCCCTCGCCGCTTCGCTCGGCGCCCGCCCCAGTGAGGTCGTCTTCACCGCGGGCGGCACGGAGGCCGACAACCTCGCCGTCAAGGGCCTGTACTGGGCCCGCCGGGACGCCGAGCCGTCCCGCACCCGCCTGCTCGCCAGCCCCGTCGAGCACCACGCCGTCCTGGACGCCGTCGAATGGCTCGCCGAGCACGAGGGCGCGCGCGTGGAGTGGCTGCCGGTCGACACGTACGGACGGGTGCACCCCGACGCGTTCCGCGCCGCGATCGAGTCCGGGGCCGGCCCCGACGACGTCGCGCTCGCCACGGTCATGTGGGCCAACAACGAGATCGGCACGGTCCAGCCGGTCCGCGAACTGGCCGCCGTGGCGAACGAGTTCGGCATCCCGCTGCACGCCGACGCGGTGCAGGCCGTGGGCCAGGTGGAGGTGGACTTCGGGGCCAGCGGGCTCGCCGCCATGACCGTCTCGGGCCACAAGATCGGCGGCCCGTACGGCATCGGGGCGCTGCTGCTGGGCCGCGCGTACGCGCCCGTGCCCGTGCTGCACGGCGGCGGCCAGGAGCGGCACGTCCGCTCCGGCACCCTCGACACGCCCGCGATCGCCGCCTTCGCCGCGGCCGGCCGGTACGCCGTGGACCACCGAGAGGAGTTCGCGCGCGAGGTCGGCGCGCTCCGCGACGAGCTGATCGAGGCCGTACGGGCGGCCGCGCCCGACGCCGTCCTCGGCGGCGACCCCGACCCGGCGGGCCGCCTCCCCGCCAACGCGCACTTCTCCTTCCCCGGCTGCGAGGGCGACTCGCTCCTCCTCCTGCTGGACGCCCAGGGCATCGAGTGCTCCACCGGCTCCGCCTGCACGGCCGGCGTCGCCCAGCCCAGCCACGTCCTGCTCGCCACCGGCATGGCCCCCGACCTGGCCCGCGGCACCCTCCGCTTCTCCCTCGGCCACACCTCCACGAAGGAGGACGTGGCGGCCCTCGCGGAAGCGATCGGCCCGGTCGTGGAACGGGCCAGGAGCGCGGGGCTCAGCTGACCCGCCGGCGGGCAGCCGCGACCACTCGCCCCCGCCGCTGACGGAGCCGCGCGCGGGGCGCCCAGTCACTGACGGGGCCGCGCGCGGGGCACCGGCGGCTAGGCCGGGGCCCGCCCCGGGCTCTTGCCCTTGCCCGGATTGCGGGACAGGGCCTCCTTCACCAGGTCCATGTACCGATCCCAGTCCCAGAGCGGGCCGGGGTCGGTGTGGTCGGCACCCGGCACCTCCACGTGCCCCATGATGTGCGTTCGGTCCGCCGGGATCCCGTACCGCGCGCAGATGTCCGCGGTCAGCCGCGCCGACCCCGCGTACATCGCGTCCGTGAAGTCCTGCGGCCGGTCGACGAACCCCTCGTGCTCGATGCCGATGCTGCGCTCGTTGTACTCCCGGTTGCCCGCGTGGAAGGCGACGTCCAGCTCGCGGACGGTCTGCGCGACGTGCCCGTCCTTCCGCACGACGTAGTGCGCGGCCGCGCCGTGCGCCGGATTGCGGAAGACGCGCAGGGCGGTGGCGTAGCTGCCCTGGACGACGTGGACCACCACCCGGTCGATCACGTAGTCGTCGGGGCGGTCGGCCCGCCGCCAGTTCGCCCCGGACGCGGCGGACCACTGCGCCTCGCGGTAATCGACCTCACCCGGCTTCCGCGGCTTCTCCTGGCCCGGCAGCCGCCACCACCACCGCGCCAGCTGCTCGTGCGCCGCCAGTCCGGCGGCCGCCACCGCTGCCGACCCGCCGATCAGCACCGCGCGGCGGCCGATGCCTCTGCGGGCCGTGTGATCACCGTCTCCCATGCGCTGAACAACGCTCACCCCCCGGCTCCCGGTTCCGCCCGGCGGCCGGTGACCTTCCCCTTCCACCCGTGTCAGCGGTTCCGTCTACTCTGGAAGGGCTATGACTGACGCTCCCCGCCGCCTCCGTGTCCTCGCCGCCATGTCCGGCGGTGTCGACTCCGCCGTCGCCGCCGCCCGCGCCGCCGAGGCGGGCCACGACGTGACCGGCGTGCACCTCGCGCTCTCCGAGAATCCGAAGTCCTTCCGCACGGGTGCGCGCGGCTGCTGCACCATCGAGGACTCGCACGACGCCCGGCGGGCCGCCGACGTCATCGGCATCCCCTTCTACGTCTGGGACCTCGCCGAGCGGTTCCGCGAGGACGTGGTGGACGACTTCGTCGCGGAGTACGAGGCGGGCCGCACGCCCAACCCCTGCCTCCGCTGCAACGAGAAGATCAAGTTCGCCGCGCTCCTCGACAAGGCCCTCGCGCTCGGCTTCGACGCGGTCTGCACCGGCCACTACGCCAAGGTGATCACCCGCGAGGACGGCAGCCGCGAGCTGCACCGCGCCTCCGACATGGCCAAGGACCAGTCCTACGTCCTCGGCGTCCTGGACGAGCGCCAGCTCGCGCACGCCATGTTCCCGCTGGGCGACACGGTCACCACCAAGGCCGAGATCCGCGAAGAGGCCGCCCGCCGCGGCCTGTTCGTCGCCAAGAAGCCCGACAGCCACGACATC
Organism: Streptomyces sp. Ru73; assembly: GCF_002920575.1. Classification (GTDB taxonomy): domain Bacteria; phylum Actinomycetota; class Actinomycetes; order Streptomycetales; family Streptomycetaceae; genus Streptomyces. The sequence continues at coordinate 44,202 of NZ_PQSQ01000024.1, forward strand.
TGCTTCATCGCCGACGGCGACACCCAGGGCTTCCTGGCCAAGCGCCTCGGCAAGGCGGAGGGCGACATCGTCGACGAGACGGGCAACGTCCTGGGCAGGCACGAGGGCGCGTACGGCTACACCATCGGCCAGCGCAAGGGCCTGCGCATCGGCACCCCGGCCCCGGACGGCAAGCCGCGCTACGTCCTGGACATCTCCCCGGTGGACAACACCGTCACCGTCGGCCCCGCCGAGGCCCTGGACGTGACGGCCCTCACCGCCATCCGCCCCCGCTGGTGCGGCAGGCCCCCCGCCGGCCCCGGCACGTACACCGCCCAGCTCCGCGCCCACGGCGACGAGACCGAGGTCACCGCCGAGCCCACCCCCGACGGCCTCACCGTCACCTTCGCCACCCCTGCCCGCGGCGTCGCCCCCGGCCAGGCCATCGTCCTCTACGACGGCACCCGAGTCGTCGGCTCGGCAACCATCGCCACGACCACCCGCGCGACGGCGGCGGTATAACCGACCTCCTCGGGCCGGCCTGCCCTCCATGACCGCACGGCCCCGCTGAGGGCCCGTATCTCTGCTGCCCTGCCGGTGTCCCGCCGCAGGGTCAGTGCGCGCTGCCCGCTCGCCTGTCCCCTCTCCGCCCCTTTCCGCCCGGTATTGGGGGAGACGATCGTCACAGCGTGAAGATGTGCCGGGGTTCTCAAAGAGGCCGGGTGTGGGACGTGTTGGCCGGGAACATAGGGTCGCGGGGGCGACGGGACGACAACGGCTGCTGATCGAAAGGGAGTCAACGTGACCGTGCATACGGAGGAGAACCGCGCCGGGGTCCATGGGGCCGGGCCGGCTGCGCTCCACGCCGAGCTGGTCCGGCGCAACCCCGGGGAACCGGAGTTCCACCAGGCCGCACTGGAAGTACTGGAGACGCTGGAGCCGGTGCTCTCCGCCCGTCCCGAGCTCGCCGACGCCCGCGTGCTGGAGCGGCTGGTGGAGCCGGAGCGGCAGATCATGTTCCGGGTGCCGTGGCTGGACGACCGGGGCCGCGTGCAGGTCAACCGGGGCTTCCGGGTGGAGTTCAACAGCGCGCTCGGCCCGTACAAGGGCGGCCTGCGCTTCCACTCCTCGGTCAACCTCGGCATCGTGAAGTTCCTCGGCTTCGAGCAGATCTTCAAGAACGCGCTGACCGGCCTGAACATCGGCGGCGGCAAGGGCGGCAGCGACTTCGACCCGCACGGCAGGTCGGACGCCGAGGTCATGCGGTTCTGCCAGTCGTTCATGACCGAGCTGCACCGCCACCTCGGCGAGCACACGGACGTCCCCGCCGGTGACATCGGCGTCGGCGGCCGCGAGATCGGCTACCTCTTCGGCCAGTACCGGCGGATCACCAACCGCTGGGAGGCCGGCGTCCTCACCGGCAAGGGCCTGGGCTGGGGCGGCTCGCTGGCCCGCACCGAGGCCACCGGGTACGGCAACGTCATGTTCACCGCCGAGATGCTGAAGCAGCGCGGCGAGGACCTGGACGGCCGGCAGGTCGTGGTCTCCGGCTCCGGCAACGTCGCGATCTACAGCATCGAGAAGGCCCAGGCCCTCGGCGCGAACGTGCTGACCTGCTCGGACTCCGGCGGCTACGTGGTGGACGAGAAGGGCATCGACCTCGACCTGCTGAAGCAGATCAAGGAGGTCGAGCGCGGGCGCATCAGCGAGTACGCGGAGCGGCGCGGCTCCTCGGCGACGTACGTGCCCGGCGGGTCCGTGTGGGACGTGCCCGCCGACGTGGCGCTGCCCTCGGCCACCCAGAACGAGCTGGACGAGGACGCGGCGCGCGTCCTGGTGCGCAACGGCGTGAAGGCGGTCTCGGAGGGCGCGAACATGCCCACCACGCCGGGCGCGATCGCGGTGTTCCGGGAGGCCGGGGTGGCCTTCGGGCCCGGCAAGGCCGCCAACGCGGGCGGCGTCGCGACCAGCGCGCTGGAGATGCGGCAGAACGCCGCACGCGAGACGTGGACCTTCGAGCGCACGGAGGGCGAGCTCGCGGCCATCATGCGCACCATCCACGACACCTGCTTCGAGACCGCGGAGCGCTTCGGGCACCCGGGCGACTACGTGACGGGCGCGAACATCGCCGGCTTCGAGCGGGTCGCCGACGCGATGCTGGCGCAGGGCCTGATCTGACGGCTGCCACGAGGAGCGGGCGGGGGACGGCCGTCCCCCGCCCGCCCTTATGGTTGCGGTATGAACATTTGCGTCTTCTGCTCCGCCGCCGACCTCGACGAGCGCTACACCACACCCGCCCGCGAGTTCGCCGAGCTGATCGGCAGGGGCGGCCACGCGCTCGTCTGGGGCGGCTCGGACACCGGCCTGATGAAGGTCATGGCCGACGGCGTGCAGGAGAACGGCGGCCGGCTCATCGGCATCTCGGTGGAGTTCCTGGCCCACAAGGCACGCGCGGGCGCGGACGAGATGGTGATCACCGCGGACCTCGCCGAGCGCAAGGCCGCCCTCCTCGCCCGCGCCGACGCCATCGTCGTGATGGTCGGCGGCACCGGCACGCTGGACGAGGCCACCGAGATCCTGGAGCTGAAGAAGCACGGGCTGAACACCAAGCCCGTCGTCATCCTCAACACCAACGGGTTCTACGACGGCCTGCGGCAGCAGTTCCAGCGCATGGAGGAGGAGAACTTCCTCCCCGTGCCCCTCACCGAGCTGGCCTTCTTCGCCGAGGACGGCGTCGGCGCGCTGGCCTACCTGGAGGAGCAGGCGGGCGTCCGGGCCTGACGCGCCCGTAGGGCCCGCGGCCGCGGCGTACGGAGGCGGGGGCACCGGACGTACCCCCTCGTGTCCCGCCCCGTACGTCCCCCTTGTGCGGACCTGTCGGCGGACCTGTCGTTAGGATCGCCCCCATGGGTACGCACTTGATCACCGGCGCAGGATCGGGCATCGGGACGGCGGTCGCGCGGCGGCTGGCCGACCGGGGCGAGGAGCTGTGGCTGCTGGCCCGGGACGCTGGCCGCGCCAAGGAGCTGGCCGAGCAGTTCCCCGGGGCCCGCACGGTCGTCGGTGACCTCGGCGTCCCCGAGAAGCTCGCCTGGGCGCTCGGCCACCAGACGCTGCCGGACCGGCTGGACTCCGTCCTGCACATCGCCGGCGTCGTCGAACTGGGTGCGGTCGCCGACCTGCCCGCCAAGAGCTGGCAGCGCCAGCTGACCGCCAACCTGGTCGCGCCGGCCGAGCTGACCCGCCTCTTCCTGCCGCAGCTGCGGCTCGCGCAGGGCCACGTGGTCTTCGTGAACTCCGGCGCCGGGCTGCGCGCGAACCCGCAGTGGGGCGCGTACGCGGCCAGCAAGCACGGCCTGAAGGCGCTCGCCGACGCGCTGCGCGCCGAGGAGCACGAGAACGGCGTCCGCGTCACCTCCGTGTACCCGGGCCGCACCGCGACCGCCATGCAGGCCAGCGTGCACCAGCAGGAGGGCAAGGAGTACGACCCGTCCCGCTGGATCGACCCGGAGTCGATCGCGACGACGGTGCTCACCGCGCTCGACCTGCCCCGCGACGCGGAAATCACCGACCTGTCGGTACGCCCGGGCCGCTGAGCCCGCGCGGTGCCGCGCGCCACGCGCGCCCGGCCCCGGAGAACCGCGGCGCCCGAGCCGCATAGGCTCGGACGCGTGAGCGACAAGACCACCACCCCCTGGGGCGCCCGCGCGGCCACCGGTATCGGCTCGATGCCCGGTGGTGACGCGCGGGAGGCCGCGAAGACCGTCACCGGTTCCCTGGAACGGCTGCCGTACCTGCCCGAGCTGCCCGCGCGCGGGCCCGGCGCCGACATGATCGGCCGGACCGCCGGGCTGCTCGTCGAGGTGTACGCGCACGTCGAGCCCAGTGGCTGGCGGATCAGCGACCGGCCGGGCCGGGACACCCGGCGGGCCCGGTCCTGGCTCGGCGAGGACCTCGACGCGCTGGAGGAGTTCACACAGGGATACGAGGGCGCCCTGAAGGTCTCGGCCGTCGGGCCGTGGACGCTGGCCGCCGCCCTGGAGCTGCGCAACGGCGAGGCCGCGCTGAGCGACCCCGGCGCCTGCCGGGACCTGGCGGCGTCGCTGGCGGAAGGGGTGCGCGCGCACCTCGCGGACGTACGGCGGCGGGTGCCGGGCGCACGCATCGTGCTGCAGCTGGACGAGCCGTCGCTGACCTCCGTGCTGCGCGGCAGCGTGAAGACCGCGAGCGGCTACCGCACCCACCGGGCCGTGGACCGCGCCGTCGTCGAGGGCGCCCTCCGCGACATCGTCGACGCGGCGGACGGCGCCCAGGAGGACGGCACACCCGTGATCGTCCACTCCTGCGCCCCCGACGTGCCCTTCGCGCTGCTCCGCCGCGCCGGAGCCGCCGGTATCGCATGCGACTTCTCGCTGCTCACCGAGCGTGACGACGAGGCGATCGGCGAGGCGGTCGAGGGCGGCACGACGCTCTTCGCCGGCGTCGTGCCGGGCTTGGACGGCCCATTGTCGGACCCTGCCGGTAGCGTCATGGGTGTCAGGACGCTGTGGCGCAGGCTGGGGCTGAATCCGGGGACTCTCAGCGAGTCCGTCGTGGTCACTCCCGCGTGCGGGCTCGCGGGTGCTTCGCCCGAGTATGCCCGTAAGGTTCTTGCTCATTGCGTCCGGGCGGCGGGATCGCTCGCGGACAACCCTGAGTGAGCGCACTCAAGGACACGGGAGGACAGACGGTGGCCGGCGAAGAGCAGACCGGACAGGCGGCGGACGACGCGGCGGGGGCCGGCGTGCCCTCGGAGGCGCGCGAGCGGCACCAGCGGCTCGCGGAGCAGATCGAGGAGCACCGCTTCCGGTATTACGTCAAGGACGCGCCGATCGTCAGCGACGCGGAGTTCGACAAGCTGCTGCGCTCCCTGGAGAAGCTGGAGGAGGAGCACCCGCAGCTGCGGACGCCCGACTCGCCCACCCAGAAGGTCGCGGGGGCCTACGAGACGGAGTTCACGGAGGTCGCCCACCGCGAGCGGATGCTCTCGCTGGACAACGCCTTCGACGACGAGGAGCTGGCCGCCTGGGCCGAGCGGCTGGCGACGGAGCTCGGCGGCGACCCGAAGTCCGCCGGGTACCACTTCCTGTGCGAGCTGAAGGTCGACGGCCTCGCGGTCAACCTCACGTACGAGCACGGCCGGCTGACCCGCGCCGCCACCCGCGGCGACGGCCGCACGGGCGAGGACATCACGCCCAACGTCCGCACGATCGCGGAGATCCCGGACCGGCTGGCGGGCGACCGGATCCCGGAGCTGGTGGAGATCCGCGGCGAGGTCTTCTTCCCGATGGAGAAGTTCGAGCAGCTGAACGCCCGTCTGGTCGAGGACGGCAAGCCCCCGTTCGCCAACCCGCGCAACGCCGCCGCCGGTTCGCTGCGCCAGAAGGACCCCAAGGTCACGGCGACCCGCCCGCTGCACATGGTGGTGCACGGCATCGGCGCCCGTGAGGGCTTCGACATCGACCGCCAGTCGCAGGCGTACGACCTGCTGCGCGAGTGGGGCCTGCCGACCGCCAAGCACAACAAGGTCGTCGACTCGCTCGCCGCGGTGCGCGAGTTCATCACGTACTACGGCGACCACCGGCACGACGTCGAGCACGAGATCGACGGCGTCGTGGTCAAGCTGGACGAGGTCCCGCTGCAGGGCCGGCTCGGCGCGACCTCGCGCGCCCCGCGCTGGGCCATCGCCTGGAAGTACCCCCCGGAGGAGGTCAACACCAAGCTGCTGGACATCCGAGTGGGTGTCGGGCGGACGGGCCGGGTGACGCCGTACGCCGTCGTGGAGCCCATCATGGTGGCCGGCTCCGAGGTGGAGTTCGCCACCCTGCACAACCAGGACGTGGTCAAGGCCAAGGGCGTCCTCATCGGGGACACGGTCGTGTTGCGCAAGGCGGGCGACGTGATTCCCGAGATCCTGGGGCCCGTGGCGGACCTGCGGGACGGCAGCGAGCGGGAGTTCGTGATGCCGTCCGAGTGCCCCGAGTGCGGCACGAAGCTGCAGCCCGCCAAGGAGGGCGACGTCGACCTCCGCTGCCCGAACGCACGGGGGTGCCCGGCGCAGCTCCGGGAGCGGCTGTTCTACCTGGCCGGCCGCAAGAGCCTGGACATCGAGCACTTCGGGTACGTCGCGGCGACCGCGCTCACCCAGCCGCTGGAGCCGGCCGAGCCGCCGCTGAAGGACGAGGGTGACCTCTTCGGGCTCTCCATCGAGCAGCTGCTGCCCATCAAGTCCTACGTCCTGGACCCGGACAGCGGGCTGCCCAAGCGGGACCCGAAGACCGGCGAGGAGAAGGTCGTCACCTTCTTCGCCAACCAGAAGGGCGAGCCGAAGAAGAACGCCCTGGCGATGCTGGAGAACATCCAGGCCGCCAAGGAGCGTCCGCTGGCCCGCATCCTGACCGGCCTTTCGATCCGGCACGTGGGCCCGGTGGCGGCGCAGGCGTTGGCCATGGAGTTCCGTTCGCTGGACCGGATCCGGGAGGCGAGCGAGGAGGAGCTGGCCGCGGTCGAGGGCGTCGGGGGCACCATCGCCGCCTCGCTCAAGCAGTGGTTCGAGGAGGACTGGCACCGCGAGATCGTCGACAAGTGGCGGGCCGCCGGGGTGCGGATGGAGGAGGAAAGCAGCGGGGACGAAGGCCCGAGGCCGTTGGAGGGCGTCACCGTCGTCGTAACGGGAACACTTCAATCACACACCAGAGACGGTGCGAAGGAAGCGCTGCAACGTCTTGGGGCAAAGGTGACCGGGTCTGTCTCGAAGAAGACCGGTTTCGTCGTTGTAGGCGACAATCCTGGTTCGAAATATGACAAGGCTATGCAGTTGAAGGTGCCTGTGCTGGATGACGACGGGTTCGCGGTGCTGCTCGAAGAGGGCCCCGACGCCGCGCGAGCGGTGGCTGTCACCCCGCCGGAGGAGGAGTGAGGAAGCGACCCCTTCGGGGCATACCAGACGCTTACGGGTGGTCGGGTCGCATTCGGGCAACCGCTGCCGATCGCTGCCCGTGGCAGCCTTCTGCGGCCTACTGTTGAGGGGTGCGCCTGCCGTGGCGCGGGCACAGCCGGCTGTGAGAGGGATCGGAATGGAACCGACCGACAGCGCCGCTCCGGCGTCGCGGCTCCGGCGGCTCGTCATGCCCGCGTTGCCCGCCGCCGTGGTCCTGACGGCCGCTCTGGTGCTCGTGACGGGCGTGATCATGACGATCGGAGGCGACGCCGCGCTCTTCCCGCGCGGCGCCGTCGGCTGGTCGCTGGCCGTCCTGACCGCCGTCATCGTCGGGCACCTCCTCGCCATCGGCCGGGACCGCTGGTCCGGCGGCACCGGCTCCGGTGCCGCGCTGGCCCTCGCGGTCCTGCTGCTGTACGGCTGGCTGCCCGCGGTACTGATCAGCCTCGCCGTCGTCGTCCTGGTCGGCGCGGTGCGCAGACAACGCCGGCGGCAGGCCGTGGTGCACGGCGCCATCGACGTACTGGGCCTGGGCGCGGCAGCCCTCGGACTCGCCGCGTTCGGGCTCACGCCGAGCGTGTCGGAGCCCGGCGGTTCCGGCGCGTGGGACTTCTCCGTACTGCCCCCGGTCCTCGGCTCGGCCCTGGTCTACCTGCTCGTCACCCGCGCCCTGCTGTGGTTCCTGACGGGCTCGCGCAACGGCCGGCTGCCCTCCATCGAGCGCCGCTCGGTGACCCGGCAGGTCCTGGTCGGCATCGCACTGGTCGGCATAGCGCCGCTCATCGTGGTGGTCGCCGAGCACTCCCCGCTGCTGCTGCCGCTGTTCGCCGTCCCGCTCATCGCGCTCGACTCCACGCTGTGGATAGCCCGCGCGCGTGCGGAGGAACAGCTGCGCGACCCGCTGACCGGCCTGCCGAACCGGCAGTGGCTGCTGGAGCGGACCTGGAGCGCGCTGGACGACGCCGAGCGGGTCGGGGCCCGCGCGGCCCTGGTCCTGATCGACCTGGACCGGTTCCGTTCGGTCAACGACACCCTCGGCCATCTCGCGGGCGACCGCCTGCTGCTCCAGATCGCCGAGCGGCTGCGGCACGCCCTGCCCCGCGGAGCGGAGGCCGCGCGGCTGGGCGGCGACGAGTTCGCGGTCCTGCTGCCCACGGCCGACTCGCTCACCAGCGCGCAGCGGGTGGCCCGTTCGCTTGTGGCCGCGCTGGGCTCGCCGCTCGACCTGGACGGGCTGACGCTGGTGCTCGAGGCGAGCGCCGGCGTCGCCGTCTATCCGGACCACGCGCTGGACGCCGAGGGCCTGCTGCGCCGCGCGGACGTCGCGATGTACCAGGCCAAGCGCGACCGCAGCGGTGTGGAGGTCTACGAGGCCAAGCGCGACGGCAACACGCCCGACCGGCTCGGCCTCCTCGGCGACCTCCGACGGGCGCTGGACGCCGGCGAGGTCGAGCTGCACTACCAGCCCAAGGTGCGCTTCGACGGTCAGGTGGCAGGGCTCGAGGCCCTGGTGCGCTGGGTGCACCCGGACCGCGGGAGAGTGCCTCCCGACGAGTTCATCGCCATCGCCGAGTCCTCCGGGCTGATGCCGAGGCTGACCGAGTACGTCCTGGAGACCGCGCTCGGCCAGGTGGCGCGCTGGCGCGCGGACGGCCTGGAGGTCCCCGTCGCGGTCAACGTCTCGCCGCGCGACGTGCACACCCCCGGGTTCGCCGGCGCGGTGGCGGCGCGGCTGGCCCGCCACCGGGTACCGCCGGGCGCGCTCCAGCTGGAGATCACCGAGCACGTGCTGCTGGAGGACCCGCAGCGGGCCGCCGACACGCTGAACGGCCTGACCGGGCACGGCGTGAAGATGTCGCTCGACGACTTCGGCACGGGCTACAGCTCGCTGGTGCACCTGCGGCGGCTGCCCGTCAGCGAGCTGAAGATCGACCGCTCGTTCGTGGCACGGCTCGCGGTGGACACCGAGGACGCCGAGATCGTCCGCTGCACCCTCGACCTCGCGCACTCCCTCGGGCTGCTGGTCGTCGCCGAGGGCGTGGAGGACGACGAGACCTGGGAGCGGCTGCGCGACCTGGGCTGCGACGCGGTACAGGGCTGGCTGGTGGCGGCCGCGATGCCGCCGGACGAGACGACGGCGTGGCTGCGGGCGCGGGAGCACCACGGCTGGCGCCGGGAGTCGGAAGGCGCGCCTTCCGACTCAGAGGAGGCCGACTCCCGGCCCTCCGGCCAGGTAGTGAAGTAGGGCGCCGGCCCCTGCCGAGCGGGCGCCCCGGCCGCGGGGAAGCGGTCCCGCGGCCGGCCAGGGGCCGCCGGTGGGGGAGCGCCCTCCGGGCGCTGTCCTCAAACTCCCCCCGCTACCGCTGGGAGGTGCCCCCGGACGGGCTGTCTTTAACCGTTTCGCGGTCAGGAGGCCGGGCGCCATAGGATTGGGGCGAAAACTCCACCGGAAACCAGCAGAGGATCGCTGCATGCCTGGCATCACGCGCGAGGAGGTCGCCCACCTCGCACGGCTGGCACGTCTGGAGCTGAAGGACGAAGAGCTCGACCACTTCGCCGGACAGCTCGACGACATCATCGGCGCGGTAGCCCGCGTCTCCGAGGTCGCCGACCAAGACGTTCCGCCGACCTCCCACCCGCTGCCCCTGACGAACGTCATGCGGGCGGACGAGGTGCGCCCGTCGCTCACCCCCGAGCAGGCGCTCTCCGGCGCCCCCGCCCAGGAGCAGCAGCGATTCAAGGTGCCGCAGATCCTGGGGGAGGAGTGACCGAGATGGCAGCGAACGAACTGATCAAGCTGACCGCCGCGGAGACCGCGGCGAAGATCGCGGCCGGTGAGGTCACCGCCGTCGAGGTCACCGAGGCCCACCTGGCCCGGATCGAGGCCGTGGACGAGAAGGTGCACGCCTTCCTGCACGTCGACCGGGAGGGCGCGCTCGCCCAGGCCCGCGCCGTGGACGCGAAGCGCGAGCGCGGCGAGAAGCTCGGCCCGCTGGCCGGCGTCCCGCTCGCTCTGAAGGACATCTTCACCACCGAGGGCGTCCCGACCACCGTCGGCTCCAAGATCCTCGAAGGCTGGCTCCCGCCGTACGACGCGACGGTGACCCAGCGCCTGAAGGCCGCCGACGTCGTCATCCTCGGCAAGACCAACATGGACGAGTTCGCCATGGGGTCCTCGACGGAGAACAGCGCGTACGGCCCGACCGGCAACCCCTGGGACCTCACCCGCATCCCCGGCGGCTCCGGCGGCGGTTCGTCCGCCGCGCTCGCCTCGTACGAGGCGCCGCTGGCGATCGGCACGGACACCGGCGGTTCCATCCGCCAGCCCGCGGCCGTGACCGGCACGGTCGGCGTGAAGCCCACCTACGGCGGCGTCTCCCGGTACGGCATGGTGGCGTTCTCCTCCTCCCTCGACCAGGGCGGACCCTGCGCCCGTACGGTCCTGGACGCGGCGCTGCTGCACGAGGCGATCGCGGGCCACGACCCGATGGACTCCACCTCCATCGACGCGCCGGTCCCGGCGGTCGTCGAGGCTGCCCGCAACGGCTCGGTGCAGGGCATGCGCGTCGGCGTGGTCAAGCAGTTCCGCGGCGAGGGCTACCAGGCCGGTGTCCTCCAGCGGTTCGACGAGTCCGTCGCGCTGATGAAGGAGCTGGGCGCCGAGATCGTCGAGCTGGACTGCCCGTCCTTCGACCTCGCGCTGGCCGCGTACTACCTCATCGCGCCCTCGGAGTGCTCCTCCAACCTCGCCCGCTTCGACGCCATGCGCTACGGCCTGCGGGTCGGCGACGACGGCACGAAGTCGGCCGAGGAGGTCACGGCCCTGACCCGCGAGGCCGGCTTCGGCCCCGAGGTCAAGCGCCGCATCATGCTCGGTACGTACGCGCTCAGCTCCGGCTACTACGACGCGTACTACGGCTCCGCGCAGAAGGTGCGGACCCTGATCACCCGCGAGTTCGAGACGGCCTTCGAGCAGGTCGACGTGATCGTCTCGCCGACCACGCCCACCACGGCCTTCCCGATCGGCGAGCGTGCCGACGACCCGATGGCGATGTACCTCGCCGACGTGTGCACGCTCCCGGTGAACCTCGCGGGCAACGCGGCCATGTCGCTGCCCTGCGGTCTCGCGCCCGAGGACGGGCTGCCGGTGGGCCTGCAGATCATCGCCCCCACCATGAAGGACGACCGGCTCTACAAGGTCGGTGCCGCCGTCGAGGCCGCCTTCGTGGAAAAGTGGGGCCACCCGCTGCTGGAGGAGGCACCGTCACTGTGAGCTCGATCACCAAGAAGGCCAAGAACTTCAAGAAGTCCAAGTCGGGTCTGTACCTGTCCATGGGCACCACCGCCTTCGGCGCGCTGAGCGTCGCCAAGCAGGCGAAGCTCGCCCGGCAGGAGAACGACACGCTCCGGCTCATCGACGCGGCCGTCTCGGCCGCGGCGATCGTCACCGGCCTGGCGATCCTCTACCGGGAACTGAAGCACCTGGGCGACGACGACGTCCTGCTGGGCTGAGGGAGAAAGTTTCACCGTGACTGTCACTGACCTGGTCTCGTACGAGGACGCCCTCGCGACGTACGAGCCCGTCATGGGTCTCGAGGTGCACGTCGAGCTCGGCACCAAGACCAAGATGTTCTGCGGGTGCTCGACGGCGCTGGGCGCCGAGGCGAACACCCAGACCTGTCCCACCTGCCTGGGCCTGCCCGGCTCGCTCCCGGTCGTCAACGCGACCGGCGTCGAGTCCGCCATCAAGATCGGCCTGGCCCTCAACTGCTCGATCGCCGAGTGGTGCCGCTTCGCCCGGAAGAACTACTTCTATCCGGACATGCCGAAGAACTTCCAGACCTCCCAGTACGACGAGCCGATCGCCTTCGACGGCTACCTCGACGTACAGCTGGAGGACGGCGAGGTCTTCCGCGTGGAGATCGAGCGCGCCCACATGGAGGAGGACACCGGCAAGTCCACGCACGTGGGCGGCGCGACGGGCCGTATCCACGGCGCCTCGCACTCCCTGCTGGACTACAACCGCGCCGGCATCCCGCTCATCGAGATCGTCACCAAGCCGATCACGGGTGCGGGCGAGCGCGCCCCCGAGGTCGCCAAGGCGTACGTCGCCGAGCTGCGCGAGCTCATCAAGGCGCTCGGCGTGTCCGAGGCCCGCATGGAGATGGGCCAGATGCGCTGCGACGTGAACCTCTCGCTGATGCCCAAGGGCAGCGAGAAGTTCGGTACGCGCTCGGAGACGAAGAACGTCAACTCGCTGCGCAGCGTCGAGCGTGCGGCCCGCTTCGAGATCCAGCGGCACGCCTCCGTGCTGTCCTCGGGCGGCACGATCGTGCAGGAGACCCGCCACTTCCACGAGGAGGACGGCTCCACCACGTCCGGCCGGGTCAAGGAGGAGGCGGAGGACTACCGCTACTTCCCCGAGCCCGACCTGGTCCCGGTGGCCCCCTCCCGCGAGTGGGTCGAGGAGCTGCGCAAGGGCCTGCCCGAGCTGCCGCGCGTCCGCCGCAACCGGCTGCGCGAGGAGTGGGGCATCTCCGAGCACGACATGCAGTCGATCCTCAACGCCGGTGCGGTCGACCTGATCGTCGCCACCACGGAGGCCGGCGCGGACGCCGCTGCCGCCCGCAAGTGGTGGATGGGCGAGCTGGCCCGCCGCGCCAACGAGGACGGCGTCGAGCTCGCCGCGCTGCCGATCACCCCGGCCGACGTGGCCCGGGTGGCGGCGCTGGTCGCCGAGGGTTCCCTCAACGACAAGCTGGCCCGCCAGACCATCGAGGGCGTCCTCGCCGGCGAGGGCACCCCGGACGAGGTCGTCGAGAAGCGCGGCCTGAAGGTCGTCTCCGACGAGGGCGCGCTGGGCAAGGCCGTCGACGAGGCGATCGAGTCCAACGCGGCCATCGCCGACAAGATCCGCGGCGGCAAGGTCGCGGCGGCCGGCGCGCTGGTCGGCGCGGTCATGAAGGCCACCCGCGGCCAGGCCGACGCGGCCCGCGTCCGCGAGCTCATCCTGGAGAAGCTGGGCGTCGAGGGCTGACCCCAGCCCTCGTACGTGTCGAGGGGCGGCGCACCTATTGGTGTGCCGCCCCTTCGCGTACTCCGGGCCGGATGCCGGATGCCGGATGCTGGATGCCGGACGCCGAATGCCGAAGGCTGGACGCCGGAGGGCGGTCACGCCCCCGGTGGGGGCGCGATCGACTCCCGGTCGAGGAATTCCGTGTCCAGGACGAGGTGTTCGGGGGCGTGGGTGGTGCCTTCGATGCGGGTGATGAGGGACTGGACGGCGCGGGCGCCGAGTTCCTGGACGGGCTGGGCGACCACGCTGATGCGGGGGCGGACGGCGCGGGCCCAGTCGGTGTCGTCGAAGGTGACGACGGACAGGTCGTCGGGGACGCGGAGGCCGTGGTCGCGGGCCGCGGAGAGGACGCCGAGGGCGATCATGCTGTCGGTGGCGAAGACCGCGGTGGGCGGCTCGGGGAGCGACAGCAGGCCGGCGGTGAGGTCGGCCGGGTCCTCGCGGTGGAAGGTGCCGGTGCGCAGGTAGGCGTCGGTGTCGGTGATGCCCGCTTCGCGGAGGGCGGCGCGGTAGCCCTCGATGCGTTCCAGGCCGGTGGAGACCGGATCGGCGGGGACGGCGGCGGCGTCGGCCGGGGTGCCGGCCGCCTCGGCCGGGCCGCCGGCGGGGGCGCTGCCGAGGAGGCTGACCAGGGCGATGCGGCGGTGGCCGGCGGCGAGGAGGCGGCGTACCGCGTCCTGGGCGGCGCCGTGGTTGTCGACGGTCACGGAGTCGGCGGGCAGGCCGGGCACCTGGCGGTCGAGGAGGACGACGGGGCAGCCGGCGGCGTGCGCCGCGGCCAGGTGGCCGGTCTCGGCGGTGGCGGCCGGGGCGACGATCAGGCCGTCGACGTGCTTGTCGCGCAGCATCTTCACCGCGGCGCGCTCGGCGGCGACGTCCTCGTCGGTGTTGGCGAGCAGGACCTGGTAGCCGGCGGCGCGGGCCGCGTCGGTGATGCCGCGGGTGACGCCGGCGAAGAACGGGTTCTGGATGTCGGCGACGATCGCGCCGAGGGTGTGCGTCCGGCCCGTGATCATGGACCGGGCCAGCAGGTTGGGCCGGTATCCGAGCTTCTCGGCGGCCGCCCGTACGCGTTCGCGCGCGTCCGGGCTGACCGAGCCGTAGTCCGCGAGCGCGCGGGAGGCGGTGGAGCGCGAGACGCCCGCCTCGCGCGCGACGTCGGGGATGGTCGCGGGGCGGCCTGCTGGCTTGCGTCGGTTCGTCGTCATGGCGCGGTCAGGCTATCGGGTCCGGCAGGGGTATTGACGGTGGGGAAGCGGGAGTGGGAAGGTTCCCAGCATCCCGCGATTGAGAACGTTCCCAAAGGCGTCACGGCATGACTCTGGGAACGTTCTCAGCAAGGCGTTGGGAACGTTCTCAACACTGGGCGCGCGGCGCCCGGCGCACCGTTTCGGAAAGGACCCGCGTGACTACCGCATCCCTGCCCCTCAAGCCGATCACCGAGGACTTCAAGGAAGCCGTGGCCTTCGCGCTCAGCCAGAACGAGGCCGCGCACGCGTTCGTCGACGAGGCCGTCGCGGGCGGGCTGCGCAACGTCTTCCTCGTCGGCTGCGGCGGCTCGCTCACCGCCGCCTACCCGGCGCACTTCCTGCTGGAGACCCGCGCCTCCTTCCCCGTCTTCCACATGAACAGCGCCGAGTTCACCCTGCGCCGCCCCGCGCTGCTCGGCGAGGGCTCGCTCGTCCTGGTCTCCTCGCACACCGGCACCACCAAGGAGACCGTCGCCGCCGCCGAGTACGCCCGCAGCGCCGGTGCCAGGGTCGCGGCCCTCACCCGCGACGCCGACAGCCCGCTCGCCCGGGCCGCGCACGCCGCCTTCACCTACCGCAGCGAGGACACCGTCGTCGCGCCCAAGGGCGTGCTGTTCGGCCAGCTCGTGTACGCGCTGCTGGAGAAGACCGGAGCGGCGGGCGACTACGCGGCGCTCCGCACGGCGTACGAGGCGCTGCCCGAGGCGCTGTACCGGGCCCAGGAGGAGGGCGAAGAACTGGCCTCCTCCATCGCCACCGCGCTGGCCGACGAGGACATCACGTACGTGCTGTCCGCGGGCCCCAACTACGGCGCCGGCTACGGCTTCACGATGTGCTACCTGATGGAGATGCAGTGGAAGCACGGCGGCACCTACAACGCCGGTGAGTTCTTCCACGGCGCCTTCGAGGTGGTCACCGAGGACCAGCCGGTGATCCTCTTCCTCGGCGAGGACGCCACCCGCCCGATGGCCGAGCGCGCCAAGACCTTCCTGGACAAGTACACCAAGAAGGCGCACTACGTGGACTCGAGGATCTTCTCGCTGCCCGGCGTCCCGGCGGACGTGCGCGGCGACATCACCCCGATCGCGCTGGACGTCTTCGCCACCCGGCTCGCCCGCCACTACGAGTCGGTGCGCGGCCACGACCTGGACCAGCGCCGCTACATGTTCCAGGTCGAGTACTGACCTCCGCGCCCCGCCCGGTGCCGTGCCGCACCGGGCGGGGACACACCCCCCTCCCGACCGCAGCTCCCCCTGAGGAACTCCCATGCGCATCTGCGGAGTCGGCGACAACGTCGTCGACCGCTACCCCCAGCGCGGCCTGATGTACCCGGGCGGCAACGCGCTGAACGTCGCCGTGCACGCCGCCCGGCTCGGTGCCGACGCCGGGTACCTCGGCGTCACCGGCACCGACGAGGCCGGCGCGCACGTCCGGGCGGTGCTCGCCGCCGAGGGCGTCCGCACCGACCGGGCCCGTACCGCCGAGGGGCCCAACGCGTACGCCACCGTGCACCTCGACGCGGACGGCAACCGCACCTTCGGCGACTGCGACGCGACCGTCTCGGTCTTCGCGCCGGACGCCGCCGACCTGGCCTGGCTGGCCGGCTTCGACCTCCTGCACACCGGCGACTGCAGCCGCCTGGAGGCGCACCTGCCCGCGCTCGCCGCGGCCTGCCCGGTCAGCTTCGACTTCTCCGACCGCCCCTGGTCCTACGCCGCGCCCCTGCTGCCGTACGTGCGCGCTGCCGTCTTCTCGCGCCCCGGGGCCGGGGACGACGAGGCGGCGGCCCTCGCCGAACGGGTGCGGCGGGCCGGGCCCGAGCTGGCCGTGGTGACACGCGGGGCACGCGGCTCGCTGGTGTCGTACGGGGGGACGGTGCACCACCAGCGCGTCGTTCCGGTCGCGGCCACCGACACCCTCGGCGCCGGCGACTCCTTCATCGCGGCCCTCCTGGTCTCCCTGGCCGAGGGCCGGTCCCTGGCCGACGCCGCCGCCGCGGCCGCCCGGTACGCGGCCGGGGTCTGCACCAGCCCCGGCGCCTTCGGCCACCCCCTCGCGCTGCCCGGCAGCCCGGCCCACCGCTGACCGCCCGGCCCCGGCCACCGCTGACCGCCCGCGAGGCCCCCTCCGTCCCGCCCGCCCACCCCCGTCCGCCCGCCTCCCGACAGGAGAGAGCCGATGCGCCGTACCCCGGCCACCGCCGCCGGCTGCCTGCTCGCCGTCCTGCTGACGCTGCTCAGCGGCTGCGGCCAGCCCCCCGTCCGGGCCACCGCCGACGACTTCCGCCTCGCCGGCCGGCCGCAGGGTCACCTGACGGTCCTGGAGAAGTGGGCGGACCCGGAGTACGCGCCGTACTTCAAGGCGGCGGTACGGGAGTACGAGCGGCGCAACCCCGGCGTCACCATCGACCTTCAGGCCGTCGGCGACCAGCCGTACAAGGACCGGCTCGCGGTCCTCGCCGCCTCCCGCGAGCTGCCCGACATCTACTTCGCCTGGCCGGGCCGGTACGCGCGCAAGTTCGCCGACGGCAGGCTCGCCGCCGACCTCACCGGGCAGCTGCGCGGCACCCGTTGGGGAAAGACCTTCGAGCCCGACGCGCTGGACGCGTTCACCTTCGGCGGCCGGACGTACGGCGTGCCGCTGACCCTCGACGGCAAGGTCTTCGCGTACAACGAGAAGATCTTCGACAAGGCCGGGGTGCGGCGCGTCCCGCGCACCTTCCCCGAGCTGCTCACCGCCTGCGACCGGATCGAGAAGGCCGGGTACACGCCGCTGGCCTTCGGCAACCAGTACGGCTGGCCGGCCGGGCACCTGCTGACCCAGTTCAATGCCATGGAAGTGCCGCCCGCCGTGCTGGCCAGGGACTACGACGGTGCGAAGGGTGCCTTCACGCACCCCGGGTACGTCCGGGCGCTGAAGGACCTCGCGCAGCTGCGGCAGCGGTGCATGGGCCCCGGCGGCACCAGCATCAGCCACGAGTCGGCGCAGGCCCGGATGCTGTACGGCAAGGCCGCCATGCAGTACGTGGAGACACTGGAGTTCTCGTACCTGGACGAGAGCGGGGGAGCGCCGAAGGAGTTCGCGCGGCACTGGGACTTCTTCACCATGCCCGCGATCCCCGGCGCGCAGGGCTCGCCGCGCGCCGTCGCCGGCGGCACCGACGGCCTGCTGGTCTCCAACACCTCGCCCCGCAAGGCGCTCGCGGTGGACTTCCTGAAGTTCCTCACCAGCCGCGCGCAGGCCCGCGCGATGGTCCGCGACCTGGGCTGGCTGAGCGCGGTGAAGGGCACCGCCGACGCCGCCCGGCTGCCCGGACTGGCCGGCGCGCAGCGGACCCTGGCGCGCCACGAGATGTCGGTCTGGCTGGACACCCGCGCCGACGACAAGATCGTCAACCCGTACCTGGCGGCCGCCGACTCCGTGCTCGGCGGGAAGACCACCCCGGAGCAGGCCGTACGGGCCGTGCGCCGGGGCGCCGAGAATGCCCGCCGCTTCGCCGTCCGGTGAGCGGCCCACCCGCCCGACCGCTCCCGAAGGAGGTGCACCAGTGACACGACGCCGCATCCGGCACGCGTGGTACGTCGCGCCCGCACTCGCGCTGATCGCGTTGTTCGTCTACTACCCGATCGTCGAGAACGTCCGGCTCAGCCTCTTCAAGTTCAGCGTCTTCCGGCCCGGCATGCGCTACGTCGGGCTGGAGAACTACCGGCAGGCCCTCCAGGACCCGGTCTTCTGGCACGCGCTGCTCAACAACGTCTGCTACGCCCTCACCTCGGTCGTCTTCCAGGTCGGCGCCGCGCTGGTGCTCGCCGCCGTGCTGGAGGAGCTGATCGGGCGGCGGCTGCGCGGGGTGCTGCGGGCCGTCTACTTCATCCCGGCCGCCGTCTCCATGACCGTCGCGGGGCTCCTCTTCCAGTTCCTGTACCAGCCGGACGCGGGCCTGGTGAACGCGGCGCTGGACGCGGTCGGCCTCGACGGGCTCCAGCACGACTGGCTGGGCGACACCGCCACCTCCATCTGGGGCGTCATCAACATGAGCCAGTGGCAGTCGTTCGGGTACACCACGATGCTGCTGACCGTCGCGGTCCAGCGCATCCCGCGCGAGCTGTACGAGGCGGCGACCGTGGACGGCGCGGGGCGCATCCGTACGTTCTTCCACGTCACGGTGCCGATGGTGCGGGAGATGACCACCCTGCTGATCATCCTCACCGTCTCCGGGGCCTTCCTGGTCTTCAACGAGGTGATGGTGATGACCGGCGGCGGCCCCGCCAACTCCAGCCAGGTCCTCGGCACCTGGCTCTACACCAGCGCCTTCACCGGCGACGACATGGGCTACGCGGCCGCGATCGGCACGGTGATCTTCGTGATCACCTTCGTGGCCGGCGCCCTCCAGCTGCTCCACTCGCGCAGAAAGGCGGTCGCCGCATGACCCTCACCCTCGACGGGTCCGCCCGCACCGCACCGGCCCCCGCCCGGCCCGGCACCCGGCGCACGCCCGCCCGCTTCGGCCCCGTCGCGGCACGCGTCCTGGCCTACGGGGCACTGGCCGCGCTCGCGGTCGCCGTGATCTATCCGCTGTGCTGGATGGCGCTGGCCGGCCTGAAGAGCAACGGCGAGATCTTCGCCGACCCCTGGGGGCTGCCCGACCACCCGCGCTGGTCCACGTACGCCGACGCCTGGCACCAGGGCGTCCTCGGCTACCTGCTCAACAGCGTGCTGGTCACCTCGGCGAGCGTGCTGGCCGTCGTCCTCATCAGCGCCTGGGCGGCCTACGGCCTCACCCGGCTGGACATCCCCTGCTCCCGGCCCGCGCTGCTGCTGGTGCTCGGCGCGATGATGCTCTCGCCGACGGTGGCCCTGGTGCCGCTCTCGCAGCTGCTCCAGGCGCTGCACATCTACGACACGTACTGGGCGCTGATCGTCCTCTACACCGCCTTCAAGGTGCCCTTCACCACCTTCCTGATCCGGGCCTACCTGCTGGGGCAGCCGGTGGAGGTGGAGGAGGCGGCGTACATCGACGGGGCGAGCCGGTGGCAGACGTTCTGGCGGGTGGTCGTCCCGATGGCCCGGCCCATCCTCGCCTCGGCCGCCGTCCTCCAGGCGCTCTTCGCGTGGAACGAGTACGCCTTCGCGCTGGTCTTCATCACCGACGACCGGCTCAAGACGCTGCCTGTGGGCCTGGCCGACATGGCGGGCCGGCTCAACTCCGACTGGCCGGTCCTCTTCGCCGGCCTGACCATCGCCGCGCTGCCGATGATCGTGATCTTCCTGATCGGCCAGCGGCACTTCGTGCGCGGCCTGGCCGCCGGCATGGGCAAGTGACCCCACCGCAACCAGCTCGGCCACGCCGTCCATAACGGGCCGATCCGAGCGGAAGGCGCCCCTTCGCTTCTTTGTGGGGAAGTACACAAAGGGGTCAAAGGATCTTTTCGGGCTGTCACTCTGCTGGAACGTGGTCCCGCCGCCCCTTCGTCGGCAGGCGGCGGGACCGCGCCCTCCCCCGCCCGTCCCGCGCGCGACAGCACCGGTGGTCCCGGACTTCGGAGCCCAGCCCGGGAAAAGCAGAAAAGACCTCCATGACCGCACTCGCCCGGTGGTGTCTCCGGCGCCGCGCCCTCGTCATCGCGTTGTGGCTCGCCGTCCTCGCGGGCGTCGCCGCGGCAGCCGGTGCGCTCGGCTCCTCGTACTCGAACGACTACACGGTGCCCGGCACCGAGGCCGGACGCGCGGCGGACCGGATGGCGGCCGCCTTCCCCGGCAGGTCGGGCGACAGCGACACCATCGTCTGGCACACCGGCTCCGGCACGGTGCGCGCGGAAGCCGTCCGGGACCGCATGGCACCGGTCCTGGACCGGATCGCCGAGCTGCCCGGCGTCGCCTCCGTCGACGGCCCGTACGACAGGCAGTCCGGCAGCCCGGCGGACGGCGCGGCGGAGCGGCGCGTCAGCGCGGACGGGCACACCGCCTACGCCTCCGTCGTCTTCGACGCGCCCGCCGACGACCTCGACGCGAAGACCGTGCAGGCCGTCGTCGACACCGCGCAGAGCGCCTCCGGGGACGGCCTCACCGTCGCGCTCGGCGGGGCCGGCATCGGCCTCACCGACGCGCCCAAGAGCCACCTCGCCGAGGCCATCGGCCTGGCAGCGGCCGCCGTCGTCCTCTTCCTGGCCTTCGGATCACTGGCCGCCACCGCCCTGCCGATCATCACCGCCGTCGTCGCGGTCGGCACCGCCTCGTCCGGCATCGGCCTGCTCGGCCACGTGATGACCGTGGCCGACTTCGCGCCCATGCTCGGCATGCTCATCGGGCTCGGCGTGGGCATCGACTACGCGCTGTTCATCGTCACCCGGCACCGCAAGAACCTCAGGGCCGGAATGGACGTCGAGGAAGCCGCGCGGAAGGCGGTGGCCGTGTCGGGCCGGGCCGTGGTGTTCGCCGGGGCCACCGTGTGCATCGCGCTCCTCGGCATGCTCGTCCTGCGGCTGAGCTTCCTCAACGGCGTCGCCCTCGCCGCCTCGCTGACCGTCGTGCTCACCGTGGCCGCCTCCGTGACCCTGCTGCCCGCCCTCCTGGGGCTCATCGGCACCCGCGTCCTCGGCAGGCGCGAACGCGCCCGGCTGGCCGCCGACGGGCCGGTCACCGAGCACCCCACCGGCTTCGCCGTCCGCTGGGCCGGCTTCGTCGAGCGCCACCCCCGGCTGCTCGGCGGCCTCGCCGCCGCGATCATGCTCGTCCTCGCACTGCCCACCCTCGGGCTGCACCTGGGCACCTCCGACCAGGGCACCGACCCGCCCGCCTCGACCACCCGCCAGGCGTACGACCTGCTCGCCGACGGGTTCGGGCCCGGCTTCAACGGGCCGCTCACCCTCGTCGGCGACCTGGACGGGGCCGGCGACCGGCTCGCCTTCGACGACCTCCCCGACCGGCTGCGCAACACGCCCGGAGTGGCCCAGGTCAGCGGCCCGGAGTTCGACGGCAGCGGCAGCACCGGCGTGATCACCGTCGTCCCGGACAGCTCACCGCAGTCCCGTGACACCTCCGACCTGGTCGACCGGCTCCGCCACGACGTGCTGCCCGAGGCCGCCGACGGCTCCACCCTGCGCGTCGACGTCGGCGGCGTGACGGCCGGCTACGACGACTTCGCCGACGTCATCGTCGGCAAGCTGCCGCTCTTCGTGGGCGTGGTCGTCACCCTCGGCTGCGTCCTGCTCCTGCTGGCCTTCCGCAGCATCGGCATCCCGCTCAAGGCCGCCGTCATGAACGTCGCCGCGGTCGCCTCCTCCTTCGGCGTCGTCGTCGCCGTCTTCCAGTGGGGCTGGGGCAGCGGACTCCTGGGCCTGGGGAGCGGCGGCCCGATCGAGCCGTTCCTGCCGGTCATCATGGTCTCGGTCCTCTTCGGCCTCTCCATGGACTACCAGGTCTTCCTGGTCAGCCGGATGTACGAGGAATGGCGCCGCACGCACGACAACCGCAGGTCCGTACGGGTCGGCCTGGCCGAGACCGGCCGGGTGATCAACTCGGCGGCCGTCATCATGATCGCGGTGTTCTCCGCCTTCGTGCTCAGCGGCGACCGGACGATCTCCATGTTCGGCATCGGACTCGCCGCCGCCGTCGCCCTCGACGCCTTCGTCCTCCGCACCCTCCTCGTACCGGCCCTGATGCACATGCTCGGCGGCGCCAACTGGTGGCTCCCCGAGCGGCTGGAACGGCTCCTGCCGCGCATCAGCATCGAACCGCCCGAAGAGACCGCGGACGAGCCGGACGCCACCGCGGACGACGGGCCCGGCGCGCCCGTACCCGTCCCCGAGCCGCGGCACGCGGCGGACGCGCCACTGGTACGCGGCTAGCCGGACCCCCGGCGCGCGCCCGCCCGGGGCGCTCTCTCATACGACTCTCAGACGCGGCCCCTACGGTCGCGCCCATGGGTACCACGACGACCAAGAACGACACCGAGAAGACCGAAGCGGTCACCGACGACACGGCCGCCGACCCGAAGCCGGCGGCCGCCTCCGAGGAGCAGGCCACCGCACCCGAGGACCGCGCCCCGGACACCGGTGCCGAGGAGACCGGCCAGGAGGAGCCGCACGCGGCGGACGCGCCCGCCGAACAGGCCGCGCCCGCCCGGCGCTCCATCGCGGCCGGGGCCGGCGCCGTCGCCGGTGCCGCGCTCGGCCTCGCCTCCCTGACCGGCACCTGGGCCGGCACCATCCTCGCCGAGCGGCAGACCGTACTCGGCCAGATCAAGCTGCAGACCGGCAAGACCCAGGACCAGATCGCCGCCGTCTACACCACCCCCTGGCACACCACCGCGCTCGTCAACGGGATCTTCGCCCTGCTGGCCCTCGTGGCCACCGGTGTCGTCCTGGCCCGCCGCCCGCAGGCCGCCTGGACCCGGGCCGTCGCATGGGGCGGGTTCGCCCTCGCCGTCATCGGCCTGATCATCGCCGGCGGCATGTACCTCGACCTGTTCGCCGCGGCCCCGAAGGTCGGCGCGGGCAGCTCCTGAGGAAGCCCGCACGACGGCATACGGAGGGGCCTTAGGCCGCCGCGCACGAGAACGCGGCGAATCTGAGGCCCCTCCGGCCGTGGAGATCGGGAAGTTGCCCGATGCGGCACCCCCTCTGAGGCGGCGAGGCTGACGACATCACGCCAGCCGCCGCGGGACCCGCTCCCGCGGCCGTCCCAGGGGGAACCGTGTACTACTACGAACTCCAGCACCGCGTCCGCCACGAAGAACTGCGCCGCGAGGCCGACCTCGACCGGCTGGCCCGCGAGGCCGCGGCCGGCCGCCGCGCCGCCCGGTCCGCCGAGCACGGGACCGAAGGGCGGGTGAGCCGCAAGCGGGGCCGAAGCCTGCGCACCCGCCGCCGGGCAGCGGCCTGAGGACCCGCCCGGCGGGCCGCCCGGTGCCCCGGAAACTCGGTGCCGGTCTGTCGGACCCTTGTGCCATGCTCTGCGACGTGGAGATCAAGTCCGTCAGTCGTGTGTTCGTCGGCCGCAGCGGAGAGTTGGGCCTGCTGGGCGACGCGCTGACGCGCACGGCGACCACGGGCGAGCCCCAGGCGCTGCTCATCGGCGGCGAGGCGGGCGTCGGCAAGACCCGGCTCATCGAGGAGTTCGCCGCGGCCGCCCGGGCCGCCGGCGCGCTCGTCGCCGTCGGCGGCTGCATCGAGATCGGCTCCGAGGGCCTGCCCTTCGCCCCGTTCTCCGCCATCCTGCGCACCCTCCACGCCCGCCTGCCCGAGGAGCTGGCCGCCGCCGTCGCCGGACAGGAGGGCGAACTGGCCCGCATCCTGCCCGAACTGGCCGAGGCGCCCGGCGAGTCCCGGGACGACGAGCACGGCCGCGCCCGCCTTTTCGAGCTGACGGCCCGGCTCCTGGAGCGGCTGGCCCGCGACCGCAGCCTCGTCATCGTCGTCGAGGACCTGCACTGGGCCGACCGCTCCACCCGCGAACTCCTCGGCTACCTCCTGCACACCCTGCACGACGCGGCCATCGTGCTCGTCGCCACGTACCGCTCCGACGACGTCCACCGCCGTCACCCGCTCCGCCCCTTCCTCGCCGAGATCGACCGGATGCGCACGGTCCGCCGCGCCGAGCTGGCCCGGTTCAACCGCGACGAGGTCCGCTCCCAGATGGCCGGCATCACCGGCAGCGCACCCGAAGAAGCCCTCGTGGCACGGGTCTTCGAGCGCTCCGAGGGCAACGCCTTCTTCGTCGAGGAGCTGGCCTGCAGCATCCACGACGGCACCCTCCCCGGCCTCAGCGACTCGCTCCGCGACCTCCTCCTGGTGCGCGTCGAGGCACTCCCGGAGCACACCCAGCGGGTCGTCCGCACCGCTGCCGTCGGCGGCTCCACCGTCGAGCACGACCTCCTCTCCGCCGTCGCCGGCCTGCCCGAGGACGACCTCATCGAGGCCCTGCGGGGCGCCGTCGGCAGCAACACCCTCGTACCCACCAGCGACGGCACGGGCTACCGCTTCCGGCACGCACTGGTCCGCGAAGCCGTCCTGGACGACCTCCTCCCCGGCGAGCGCACCCGCCTCAACCGCCGGTACGCCGAAGCCCTGGAGGCCGACCCCGGCCTGGTACGCGCCGAGGCCTGCGCACCCCGCCTGGCGAGTTACTGGTACCACGCACGGGACGCCGCCAAGGCACTGCCCGCCGTGCTCACCGCCTCGGTCACGGCCCGCCGCCGGCATGCGCACGCCGAGCAGCTGCGGCTGCTGGACCGGGCACTGGAGCTGTGGGACGAGGTCCCCAAGGACGTCCGGCTCGCGGTCCGCCCGGTGGACTGCGCCGAGGCGTACCCGGCCAGCGGCTGCGACGACGACGCGCTGCGCTACCTCGACCTGCTCGCCGAGATCGTGGTCGCGGCCCGGCTCTCCGGCGACCGCGAGCGCGCCTACACCGTCGCCAAGCGCGCGCTCCGCACCCTCGCCGGCGAGCACGACCCGCTGCGCGAGGCGTGGTTCCTCACCCAGCGCTCCCGGCTGGTGCAGGGCACGGGCCGCGGCGACGGCTGGGACGACCTGCGGGCCGCCCAGGAACTGGTGCGCGGCCTGCCGCCGTCCCCGGTGCACGCCGCCGTGCTGGCCCAGGCCGCCGCCTGGGGCGCGCTGCACGAACCGGGCCCGGACTCCTTCACCGCCGCCGAGCGGGCCGTCGAACTGGCCCGGCTGGTCGGCGAGGAGGAGGTCGAGCTGAACGCCCGCATCACGCTGCACGGCCTCCAGGTCTTCTCCGGCGACGCGGACGGCGGCCTGGCCGGACTGCGCGAGGCGCTGGACCGGGCGCTGGAGCGCGGCTTCTCCGCCGTCGTCGCGCGCGGCTTCACCAACCTCCCCTCCTGTCTGGAGACCGTCGGCAGGTCCCGGGAGGCGGTGACGGTCACCGAGCGCGGACTCGCCATGACCGACCACTTCGGCCTGAAGGACTCCCGCAGCTGGGTGTACGGCAACCTCGCCGAGAGCCTGCTCTCCCTCGGCCGCTGGGCGGAGTCGGCGGAGGCGGCCGCGGCCTGCCGGCGGCTCGCCCTGAGCAGCCGCACCCGGGCGCTGGCCGCCTCCCGCCACGCCGACCTCGCCCTGCGCCGCGGCGACGTCGACGCGGCCGCGGAGGAACTGTCCCAGGCCCGCCGCCACTTCGGCAGCTATGAGAACCAGCCGCAGTACACCCTCCCCATGGCCCGCTTCGCGTACGGGATCGCCGTCCGGCGGGAGGGCGTCGTCGCGGCCAGGGAGGTACTGGAGCCACTGCTGTCGGCCGGCTTCCCGGCCGACACCTACAGCCTCGGCTGGCCGCTGCTGTGGCGGGCCGCGGCGGCGGAGGCCGACGCCCGGGGACTGCCCGCCGCGGCCGAGGGCCGGGACGCGCTGCTCGCCCGGCTGGCCGAGGTGGTGAAGACGCTGCCCCGGCCGGTCCCGGTGTGGCAGGCCTACGGCAAGCTGACCGAGGCCGAGCTGTGCCGGGCCGGGGGCCGCCCGGCGCCGGACCGCTGGGCCGAGGCGGTCGCCGCGCTCCGCCGGGTCGAGCGGCCGTACGAACTCGCCTGGGCGTGCCTCCGCTGGGCCGAGGCGCTGCTGTCCGACGGCCCGATGGCCCGCGGCCCGCGCGAGGCGGCCACGGCCCTGCTCGCCGACGCGCGCGCCGCGGCCCGGTGGATGGGCGCCGACCCGCTGACCGTCGAGATCGACCAGCTCGCCGTACGGGCCCGGCTCACCCTGCCCGAAACCGATGACGAGGGCACGAGCGGGACAGACACCGCACCGGCACCGGACACCGGAGCGGTACGGCGGCGGACCGGGACCGAGGGGGCGCGGCGGCCGGCGATCACGGCGGGCGCTGTACCGGCGGCGGTGACCGGCGCGGCAGCGGCACGCACGACGGCCGCGGTACCCGAGGGGGATCGGGGCCTGGAGCGGCGCTCCGGGGAGCGGCGTCCCGGACGAAGATCCGGAAGACCCGGCGACATGTCCGCCGTGCCGCCCGTCGTACCGGCGCCCGCCTCGTCCGCCGCACCGCCCGCCGCGTCGTCCGCGGCGTCCTCCGGCCCGTCGTCCGGCGTGGCGGGGGAGCGGGCGGCCGGGCCCGCCGGGGCGGCCGACGGCGGGGCCACCGCCGACTCACTGGGGCTCACACCGCGGGAGCGGGACGTGCTGCGGCTGGTCGCGGCGGGCCGCAGCAACCGCCAGATAGCCGACGCGCTCTTCATCTCACCCAAGACCGCGAGCGTGCACGTCTCCAACATCCTGGCGAAGCTCGGCGTCTCGGGGCGCGGCGAGGCGGGCGCACTGGCGCACCGGCTGCGGCTGTTCCCCGACGCCGGGCCGGCCTGAGCCGGCGGCCGGTCAGGCCGCCGGACGCGGCACGCGCACGACGACCCGCCCGGAGGCGAGGTCGATCGGGCCCCGGCCCGGATCGGAGTCACCGGCGTCGACGACCATGAGGGAGAGCTTCTGCCGCTCGTCCTCGGTGTGCTTGCGGCCCGGCGCGAAGAGCTCTTCGGCGAGGTTGAACATCGCGACCCCCTGGCGTGGCGTCCCTGCTCACTGCGGTCAGTGTAGGCACGCCCGCCGCAAAAAGGACATCATGTGATCTTCAGCCGCAGAATCCGGTCGTCGCCCTTTTCCGGTGTGCCCCGCTTGTCCGTCTCGCTGGTCACCAGCCAGAGCCCGCCGTCCCCGGTGGGCACGACCGTCCGCAGCCGCCCGTACTTCCCCGCCAGGAACGCCTGCGGCTTCGCGACCGGCTCGGTGCCGCGCAGCGGGATGCGCCACAGCCGCTCGCCGCGCAGCCCGGCCATCCACACCGACCCCTTGGCGTACGCGATGCCGCTGGGCGAGGCGTCCGCCGTCCGCCACTGCTCGACCGGCTGCACGAACGAGGACTTCCCGCCGCTCCGGCCCTCGGCGTCGGGCCAGCCGTAGTTCCCGCCCGGCCGGATGAGGTTCAGCTCGTCCCAGGTGTTCTGGCCGAATTCCGACGCCCACAGCCGGTCCTCGGCGTCCCAGGCCAGGCCCTGGACGTTGCGGTGGCCGTAGGAGTAGACGACGGAGTCGGCCGAGGGGTTGCCGTGCACCGGCTCGCCGTCCGGCGTCATCCGCAGGATCTTGCCGCCCAGCGAGTCCTTGTCCTGCGCCTGGTCGCCGTCGCCGGTCTCGCCCGTGCCGGCGTACAGCATCTTGTCCGGGCCGAACGCGATCCGCCCGCCGTTGTGGATGTGGCCCTTGGGGATGCCCTTGAACACCGTGTCGGGCGCGCCCAGTTGGTCGCCGGCCGGGCGCTTGTCGTCGTAGGTCATGCGCGCGATGCGGTTGTCGGACGCGGTGGTGAAGTACGCATAGACCAGGTGGTCGGCGCCGAACGTACTGGCCACGGCGAGGCCCAGCAGCCCGCCCTCGCCGTCGGCTGCCACGCCGGGCACCGAGCCCAGCTCGGTCTTCCTGCCGCTGCCGGCGTCCACCTTGAGGATCTCCCCGGTGTCCCGGGAGGCGACGAGCAGGTCCCCGCCGGGGAGCACGGCCACGCCCCAGGGGGAGTCGAGGCCGGTGGTGAGGGTGTCGACGACCTTCACCGAGCCCTTGGCGGGGGCGGCCGAGGGGGTGCCGTGCGGCGACGCCGAGGCGGAAGCGCCGCGCGACGGCCCGGTGGACGTTTCCGCCGGGCCGGGGGCGTCGTCACCGGAGGAGCAGCCGGCGGCCAGGAGCAGGGCGGCGGCGGTCAGCGCGGCGGTCGCGGTACGGCGTGGCACGGCAGGCGTCCTCTCGTCGACGGGCGCCCCCAGCACACCACACACCAGCGACAACCGCCCGGCCGTTCCGACGACGGGGCCGCGCCCGGATCCCGCGTCCGGTCCCGCGGCCGGCCCCCGGGCCCGTTTCCGCGGTCGGCTCGCCGCGATCGGTTCGCCGAGCCCGGTTCCCGGGTAACCCCCGGCCGGGGGGAAGAGTGCGTTCGATTCGCCCCGAAGGCGCGCGCCCCGCCCTAGTCCGCGTGCTCCCTCGCCCCGTACCCGTGCCTCTCGCCCCGTAAGGCCATCCCCGCCCCCCCCCGTACGCGCGCCCCTCAGTCCCACGACCCCCGGGCCGGCGGCAGGGCGGCGATCTCTGCGAGGTCGTGGCGGGTGAGCCGCACCGTGGCGGCCTTGGCGTTCTGGGTGGCCCAGCGTTCCTTCTTCGTGCCCGGTATGGGGACCACGTGGCGGCCCTGGGCCAGTACCCAGGCCAGCGCGACCTGCCCCGGCGTGACCCCGTGCCGCGCGCCCACCCGGCGCAGCCCGGCCACCACCGGCTGGTTGGCGGCCATCATCTCCGCCGTGAAGCGCGGGTGCCGGGCCCGCAGGTCCTCCGGCTCGAAGCCCTGGCCCGGCGTCAGCGTGCCGGTCAGATAGCCGTTGCCCAGCGGCATCGCGGCGAGGAAGCCCACGCCGCGCGTCTCGCACCACGGCAGCAACGCCTCCAGCGCCTCCGGCGACCACACCGACAGCTCCGCCTCCACGCTGCTGACGGGGAACACCTGCTGGATGCGCTCCAGTTGGCGCAGCGTGGCGTCGTGCATACGGGCGCCGCGGCGCCGGGGGGCCCGCGCGCCGACCGCGCACAGCCCCAGCGCCCGTACCTTCCCGGCCGCCACCAGCTCCGCCATCGCGCCCCAGGTCTCCTCCACCGGCACTTCGGGGTCCGCGCGGTGCAGCTGGTAGAGGTCGATGTGGTCGGTCTGGAGCCGGCGCAGCGAGGCGTCGCAGGCCCGCTTCACGTACCCGGGGCGGCCGTTGGCGACGATGTGCTGCTCGCCGACCAGCAGCCCGACCTTGGTCGAGACGAAGGCCTGCGCACGGCGCTGCTTCAACGCCCGGCCCACCAGCAGCTCATTGGTGAACGGCCCGTACATGTCGGCGGTGTCCAGGAGGGTGCAGCCCCGGTCGAGCGCGGCGTGCACGGTCCGCACCGAGCTCTCCCCGTTCTGCTGCGACGCGGTGTACCCCCAGCTCATCGGCATGCAGCCGAGCCCGATTGCGCCCACTTCGAGCGCTGCCGCACCGATTGTCCTGCGCTCCACCTGGTCGTGCCTCCGTCCCCTCGCCCCGGTCAAGGGCGCTGACCAAACTAACGTCTGATGAGGGGCACTCTTCGCATAGCCTCGGGCCATGGCTTCCGCAGACACCACCCGCGCCACCGATATCTGGCTCCCCTTCCCCGCCGCCGACATCGAGGGACTGCCTGAAGGCCTCTCCTACGTCCAGTGGGACGCCGGCCCCGAATACCCCGCCGATCCCGCCCGCTGCGCCTTTTACGCCGTCCCCTACATGAAGCCCCCGGAGCAGGTCCTGCGGCCGCTGCCGGAGATGACGCACGTACGCGTCGTACAGACCCTCACCGCCGGCATCGAGCACATGCTGCCCGCCGTGCCGCAGCTGCCGGCCGGCGCCCAGCTGTGCAACGCCCGCGGGCTGCACGACGCGAGCACCGCCGAGCTGGCGCTCACGCTCATCCTCGCCGCGCTCCGCGACATCCCCGCGTTCGTCCGAGCCCAGGACGCGGGGGAGTGGCAGCAGGGCTTCCGCGACTCGCTCGCCGACAAGTCCGTCCTCATTGTGGGTTACGGTTCGATCGGAAGTGCCATCGAGGACCGGCTCACGCCGTTTGAGTGTGCGCGGGTGGCGCGCATTGCGCGCACCGCTCGTGACACCGTGCGCGGTCCTGTGCATCCACTCGCGGAGTTGCCCGCCCTGTTGCCCCGGGCAGACGTCGTGATCATGGCGACGCCGCTCACCGACGACACGCGTGGCCTGGTCGGAGCCGATTTCCTGGCCCGGATGAAGGACGGCGCACTCCTCGTGAACATCGCGCGCGGGGGTGTCGTCGACACCAAGGCGCTCCTCGCCGAACTGGAGTCGGGACGGCTCCGGGCAGCACTCGATGTAACCGACCCGGAACCGCTGCCTGCCACTCACCCCCTGTGGCACGCTCCCGGCGTGCTCATCACTCCGCACGTCGGTGGCCCCAGTAGTGCGTTCCTGCCCCGCGCGAAGCGGCTTCTCCGTGATCAACTGCAACTCTTCGCGGCCGGCGAGCCCCTGAAGAACGTCATCACCACCGCGGGCTGACGGGTTGACCGTCGCTCTACGGAGTCGTACGACTGCAAGCTGTACCCCGAATCCGCAGCCAGTCACGCTCCGTAGAGCGACTATGTCCCTGTGTGACGGAACTGGTGTATCGTCCCGAACGGGGACCGGCGCCGGGACGTGGCGGCGCGCGGCGAACGACCGGAACCGAGGGGGGCGACGGGCGATGTACGGCCGATGCACCACCGAGACGAGGACCGCTGACCACACGCGCGTTCCGCGCGTTCCCACGGCGATACGGACGCGGCGCGCGCCGCGCCCGCCACGACCACGCCGCTGGACCGCCCGGGGGAGAGCCCGGTGACCGCCTCCGGTGCCGTGCTCGCCCAGCCGGCCGGGCCGCGCTCGGCGAACAGTCTCCCGCAGATCCTGCTCGCCGTCGTCTGCGGCGGATACGCCACGGGCGCCGCGTTCGGCTGGGGCTCGGAGAAACTGGCCCTGATCATGGGTGACTTCGGGCTCAGCGCGGCGGCCCTGACGGCCGCGGTCTCCTGCGTGCTGTACGCCCGCAGGCACCAGAGCCGCTTTCGACCCGCCTGGCTGCTCTTCGCCGTCTCCTCCGCCATGGCCGGCCTCGGCAACGGCGTCTGGGGATGGTACGAGGTCGTCCTCCAGGCACCCGTACCCAGCCCCTCGGCGGCCGACTTCTGCTTCCTGCTCTTCGCGCCGCCCGCCATCGTCGGACTCCTGGTGCTCGCCAAGCGCCCGGTGACCCGGGCCGGCTGGGTCTGCCTCGCGCTGGACGCCTGGCTCATCGGCGGCTCGCTGCTCACGCTCTCCTGGAGCCTGGCGCTCGCCCACACCACCCACTTCCAGGGCCAGACCGTCTCCCAGAGCGCCCTGTCGCTCGCCTACCCGCTGCTGGACATCGTCCTGGTCAGCATGGTCCTGGCGCTGCACTTCAAGCGCTCCTCTGCCCACCGCTCGGCCATCAACACCGCCATCGCGGCCCTCGCGCTGACCGTCCTGTGCGACGCGCTCTTCACCTCACCGCTGCTGCGCGAGCACTACCGCTCCGGGCAGATCCTGGACGCCGGCTGGTTCGCCGGCTCCATGCTCCTGGCGTACGCCCCCTGGGTCGCCGCGCGCAACGGCGCCGAGACCCCGGGAGAGGGCTTCACCCGCGCCACCCGGCGCACCGCCGTGCCCGCAGGCCCCCGCCCGATCGCCGGGTCGCTGGCCGCGCTCACCCCGTACCTGGCCGCGGCGGTCTGCACCCTCGGCATCCTGCTGAACGTCCTGGACGGCCGCCGCATCGACCACGTCGTGCTCTTCACCGGCTGTACGGTCGTGCTCGCCCTGGTCGTCCGCCAGGGGATCATGCTCGTGGACAACATCACCCTGACCCGGGAGCTGGCCCAGAAGGAGAACCACTTCCGCTCCCTCGTACAGGGCTCCAGCGACGTCATCATGATCGCCGCACCGACCGGCGTGCTGCGCTACGTCAGCCCCGCCGCCTCCGGCGTCTACGGCCGCGACGCCGACGACCTCGTCGGCTCCGAACTGGCCTCCCTCATCCACCCCGAGGACCTCGGCCGCGTGGTGCACGAGGTACGGCGGTTCCTCGCCGCCGACCCCGAGGAGGAGCCCACCACCCGCATCGAGTGCCGCTTCCGGGCCGGCAGCGGCCGCCCCGGCGGCGAGGAATGGCTGAACGTCGAGTCCACGGTCAACCGCCACGAAGGCGGCCTGATCTTCAACTCCCGCGACGTCACCGAACGGGTCCGCCTCCAGGCCCAGCTCCAGCACAACGCCTCCCACGACGCCCTCACCGACCTGCCGAACCGCGCCCTGTTCACCGAGCGCGTCAGCCAGGCCGTCAGCGGACGCCGCTCCTCCGACCACGACACCGCCGTGCTCTACATCGACCTGGACGGCTTCAAGCAGGTCAACGACACCATCGGGCACCAGGCCGGGGACGAGCTGCTGATCCAGGCCGCGCGCCGGCTGGCCGAATCCGTACGCGCCGGGGACATCGCCGCACGCCTGGGCGGCGACGAATTCGCCGCGCTCATCATGGGCGACGGCACCCGCGACCTCACCAGCCGCGAGTTCCGCGTCCACGAGATCGCCGACCGGCTCCGCGTCCGGCTGTCCGAGCCGTACCGCATCGACGGCCAGGAAGTCCGGGTCGCCGCCAGCATCGGCGTCGCCTTCGCCGAGCCCGGCGTCACCCCGGCCACCCTCATGCGCAACGCCGACCTCGCCATGTACCGCGCCAAGCAGGCCGGTAAGGGCCGCGTGGAGCTGTACGCACCCCAGATGCAGGCCGACGTGGTACGCCGCTCCGAACTGGCCACGAAACTCCGCACCGCCCTGCACGACGGCGAATTCGCGCTGCTCCACCAGCCCGTCGTCGAGCTCGCCAGTGGCCGGATCACGGCGGTCGCCGCTCAGGCCCGCTGGCGCTCCGCGCAGGGAATCCTCTTCACCCCCGCCGAGTTCATGCGCGTCGGTGAGGGCGGCCGGGCGGCCGCCGACGACGACGGCGAACGCACCGCCGAGCTGGGCCGCTGGCAGCTGGAGGAGGCGGTCGAGCAGGCCGCGCGGCGGCACCATGCAGGCCACCCGGTCTGCGTCGCCGTCCGGCTCTCCGCCCGGCGGCTGCTCGACCGCAAGCTGCCGCCCCGGAGCATCGAGACGCTGCTCGCCCGGCACGGACTGCCCTCCGGCGCACTCCTGCTGGAACTGTCCGACAGCGACCCACGGGTCCCCCTGGAGGAGCTGGAGCGCCGGCTGGCGGCCCTGCGCCGGCTGGGCGTACGCATCGCCCTCGACGGCTTCGGCAGCGGATACGCCGCCATCAGCGCCCTGCGCCGGCTCCCGATCGACGTACTGCGGCTGGACCGCGGCCTGGTCGACGGAGTGGTGGAATCCGCCCGGCTGCACAAGATCACCGCCGGGCTGCTGCGCATCGCCGGCGACCTCGGACTGCAGTCCGTCGCCGACGGCGTCGACCGCCCCGAACAGATCACCGCACTGCGCGCCATGGGCTGCACGCACGGCCAGGGCATGGCGTTCTCCGGGCCGCTCGACGAGCACCGGCTGCGCCGCGCGCTGACCATCGGCTCGTACCCCGTCCCCGGCTTACTGCCCGAGAGCCGCGAGATGGTCCTGAGCAGCACCGTGCCGACCGCCCGGCGGGCCGGCGGACCCCTGGAGCCGGGCGGCCCCGCACGGCTCGGAGAGCTGCCCCGGCGGCTCGGCCCGGGGGACGTGCCGGCCGGACCGGACGCGATCAGCCATCCCCCGTTGCGCTCAAATAGTGAGACCTCCGTCCCACCCACTTGACACTCCAGGTGCGCCGGGGGGAAGGTCGGAGCCATGCGCACCCGAATTCTCGTACTTGGACAGCGCGTCGGCTAAGGCCGGGCCATGAAGTAGCCCGGCGCACCGCACCGACGCGCTCCCCTCGCTTGCCTACCGGCACGAGGGGTTTTTTGTTGCACCAGCACCGCCAAACCCCATCAAAACCCTCACCTCCGAGAAGAGACGCAGATGACCGAGCAGGCCTCCGGGGCCCACCATCCGCAGCCGCGGGCCCGTACCGGCGGAGCGCAGCAGCCCGCCACCGTCGAGCACGTCACGGGCGCGCAGTCCCTCATTCGTTCTCTCGAGGAGGTCGGGGCCGACACCGTATTCGGTCTCCCCGGCGGTGCGATCCTCCCGGCGTACGACCCGATGATGGACTCCTCCAAGGTCCGCCACGTCCTCGTCCGCCACGAGCAGGGCGCCGGCCACGCGGCCACCGGATACGCGCAGGCCACCGGCAAGGTCGGCGTCTGCATGGCCACCTCGGGCCCCGGCGCCACCAACCTGGTCACCCCGATCGCCGACGCGCACATGGACTCCGTCCCGCTGGTCGCGATCACCGGCCAGGTCGCCTCCGCCGCGATCGGCACGGACGCCTTCCAGGAGGCGGACATCTGCGGCATCACCATGCCGATCACCAAGCACAACTTCCTGGTGACCGACCCCGCCGACATCCCCCGCACCATCGCCGAGGCTTTCCACATCGCCTCCACCGGCCGCCCGGGCCCCGTCCTGGTCGACATCGCCAAGGACGCCATGCAGGCGAAGACGGTGTTCTCCTGGCCGCCGCAGCTGGACCTGCCCGGCTACCGCCCCGTCACTAAGCCGCACGCCAAGCAGATCCGCGAGGCCGCCCGGATGATCACCGAGGCCAAGCGCCCGGTGCTCTACGTCGGCGGCGGCGTGATGAAAGCCGGCGCCACCGCCGAGCTCAAGGTCCTCGCCGAGCTGACCGGCGCCCCCGTCACCACCACCCTGATGGCGCTGGGCTCCTTCCCCGACACCCACCCGCAGCACCTGGGCATGCCCGGCATGCACGGCTCCGTCGCCGCGGTCACCTCGCTCCAGAAGGCCGACCTCATCGTCGCCCTGGGCGCCCGCTTCGACGACCGCGTCACCGGCAAACTCGACAGCTTCGCGCCGTACGCCAAGATCGTGCACGCGGACATCGACCCCGCCGAGATCGGCAAGAACCGCGCGGCCGACGTGCCCATCGTCGGCGACGCCCGCGAGGTCATCGCCGACCTGATCGTGGCCGTCCAGGCCGAGCACGAAGCCGGCCGCACCGGCGACTACACCGCCTGGTGGAAGGACCTCAACCGCTGGCGCGAGCGGTACCCCCTCGGCTACGACCTGCCCGAGGACGGCACCCTCTCCCCGCAGCAGGTCATCCAGCGCATCGGCCAGCTCGCACCCGACGACACCATCTACGCGGCCGGCGTCGGCCAGCACCAGATGTGGGCCGCCCACTTCATCGACTACGAGAAGCCCGCCACCTGGCTGAACTCCGGCGGCGCCGGAACCATGGGCTACGCCGTCCCGGCCGCCATGGGCGCCAAGGCCGGCCAGCCCGACCGCCCGGTGTGGGCCATCGACGGCGACGGCTGCTTCCAGATGACCAACCAGGAACTGGTCACCTGCGCGATGAACAACATCCCCATCAAGGTCGCCATCATCAACAACGGCGCGCTCGGCATGGTCCGCCAGTGGCAGACCCTCTTCTACAACCAGCGCTACAGCAACACCGTCCTGCACCGCGGCCCGGACGACGAACCCGTCCCGAACACCGGCACCCGCTGCCCCGACTTCGTCAAGCTCTCCGAAGCCATGGGCTGCGTCGCGATGCGCTGCGAGGACCCCGCCGAGCTCGACGCCGTCATCGCCAAGGCCAACGCCATCAACGACCGCCCCGTCGTCGTCGACTTCATCGTCCACGAGGACGCCATGGTCTGGCCGATGGTCGCCGCCGGCACCTCCAACGACGAAGTCATGGCCGCCCGCGGGGTCCGCCCCGACTTCGGCGACAACGAAGAAGACTGACCGGCCGGGACAGAAGAGAAGAGACGCAAGCCCATGACCAAGCACACGCTCTCCGTCCTGGTGGAGAACACGCCGGGTATCCTGGCCAGGATCGCCGCGCTGTTCTCCCGCCGCGGCTTCAACATCGACTCACTCGCCGTCGGTGTCACGGAGCACCCCGACATCTCACGCATCACCATCGTCGTGAATGTCGAGTCGCTCCCGCTGGAGCAGGTCACCAAGCAGCTGAACAAGCTGGTCAACGTCCTGAAGATCGTCGAGCTGGAGCCGTCCTCGGCCATCCACCGCGAACTGGTCCTCGTCAAGGTCCGCGCGGACAACGAGACGCGCTCCCAGATCGTCGAGATCGTCCAGCTCTTCCGCGCCAAGACCGTGGACGTCTCGCCGGAGGCCGTCACCATCGAAGCCACCGGCGGCGCCGACAAGCTGGAAGCCATGCTCAAGATGCTCGAGCCGTTCGGCATCAAGGAGCTGGTCCAGTCCGGCACGATCGCCATAGGGCGCGGCGCCCGGTCCATCACGGACCGCTCGCTGCGGGCCCTGGAGCGCTCCGCCTGACCGACGCGTACCCCGGCCGCGCCCCGCACGGCCGGAACGCACCCCCTCACCTGCGGCCCCTGCCCGCATGGCGAGACCCTGAGCTTTCATCCCCGAGCCCCGGCATAGTCTGTGGGCACCAGCTAGTACCAAGGAGAGACCCCAAGTGGCCGAGCTGTTCTACGACGACGACGCCGACCTGTCCATCATCCAGGGCCGTAAGGTCGCGGTTCTCGGCTACGGCAGCCAGGGCCACGCCCACGCGCTGTCGCTGCGCGACTCGGGCGTCGACGTGCGCGTCGGCCTGCACGAGGGCTCCAAGTCCAAGGCGAAGGCCGAGGAGCAGGGCCTGCGCGTGGTGAGCCCCTCCGAGGCGGCGGCCGAGGCCGACGTCATCATGATCCTGGTGCCGGACCCGATCCAGGCCAAGGTCTACGAGGAGTCCGTGAAGGACAACCTGAAGGACGGCGACGCGCTGTTCTTCGGGCACGGCCTCAACATCCGCTACGGCTTCATCAAGCCCCCGGCCAACGTCGACGTCTGCATGGTCGCCCCGAAGGGCCCGGGCCACCTGGTCCGCCGCCAGTACGAGGAAGGCCGCGGCGTGCCCTGCATCGCCGCCGTCGAGCAGGACGCCTCCGGCAACGCCTTCGCGCTCGCCCTCTCGTACGCCAAGGGCATCGGCGGCACCCGCGCCGGCGTCATCAAGACGACCTTCACCGAGGAGACCGAGACCGACCTGTTCGGCGAGCAGGCCGTGCTCTGCGGCGGCACCGCCGCCCTGGTCAAGGCCGGCTTCGAGACCCTGGTCGAGGCGGGCTACCAGCCCGAGATCGCGTACTTCGAGTGCCTCCACGAGCTGAAGCTGATCGTGGACCTCATGTACGAGGGCGGCCTGGAGAAGATGCGCTGGTCGATCTCCGAGACCGCCGAGTGGGGCGACTACGTCACCGGCCCGCGCATCGTCAACGACGCGACCAAGGCCGAGATGAAGAAGGTCCTCGCGGAGATCCAGGACGGCACCTTCGCCAACACCTGGATGAAGGAGTACGAGGCCGGCCTGCCGAAGTACAACGAGTACAAGAAGGCCGACGCCGACCACCTCCTGGAGACCACCGGCAAGAAGCTGCGTGGCCTGATGAGCTGGGTGGACGAGGAGGCGTAAGCCTCGGACGGAAGGGGCCGTACCGCACCGGTACGGCCCCTTCCCCCACTACCTTGTCCACTGCGTAGAACCACGCACGGGTGATCCTTCCGCACCGGAGAAGGAAGAGCCCTGAAACGCCACTACACTGCTGACCACAAGCGCGTCAGGCTCACAACGTCGTGCGTCTTCCACGCGGCTGCCCCCTTCACCGCCTTCGGCCGTCGGGACGGCCGTCCGCGAAGGATTAGTGAGGACTGAAGACCACGTGAGCACTGCTCCTGCCAGCAAACCTGTCGTACTCATCGCCGAAGAGCTGTCGCCCGCGACCGTCGACGCGCTCGGTCCGGACTTCGAGATCCGGCACTGCAACGGCGCGGACCGCGCCGAGCTGATTCCCGCCATCGCCGATGTCGACGCCATCCTGGTGCGCTCCGCGACCAAGGTCGACGCCGAGGCCATCGCCGCCGCCAAGAAGCTCAAGGTCGTCGCCCGCGCGGGTGTGGGTCTGGACAACGTCGACGTCTCCGCCGCCACCAAGGCCGGCGTGATGGTCGTCAACGCACCGACCTCCAACATCGTCACCGCCGCCGAGCTGGCCTGCGGCCTGCTGGTCGCCACCGCGCGGAACATCCCGCAGGCGAACGCCGCGCTGAAGAACGGCGAGTGGAAGCGCAGCAAGTACACCGGCGTGGAGCTGGCGGAGAAGACCCTCGGCGTCGTCGGCCTCGGCCGCATCGGCGTCCTGGTCGCCCAGCGCATGTCCGCCTTCGGCATGAAGGTCGTCGCGTACGACCCGTACGTCCAGCCGGCCCGCGCCGCCCAGATGGGCGTCAAGCTGCTCTCCCTGGACGAGCTGCTCGAGGTCTCGGACTTCATCACCGTCCACCTCCCCAAGACCCCGGAGACCGTCGGCCTCATCGGCGACGAGGCGCTGCACAAGGTCAAGCCGTCCGTCCGCATCGTCAACGCCGCCCGCGGCGGCATCGTCGACGAGGCCGCGCTCGCCTCCGCGCTCAAGGAGGGCCGGGTCGCCGGCGCCGGCCTGGACGTCTACGCGCAGGAGCCCTGCACCGACTCCCCGCTCTTCGAGTTCGACCAGGTCGTGTGCACCCCGCACCTGGGCGCCTCGACCGGTGAGGCCCAGGAGAAGGCCGGTATCGCGGTGGCCCGCTCGGTGCGCCTGGCGCTCGCCGGCGAGCTGGTCCCGGACGCGGTCAACGTCCAGGGCGGCGTGATCGCCGAGGACGTGAAGCCGGGCCTGCCGCTGGCCGAGAAGCTGGGCCGGATCTTCACCGCGCTCGCGGGCGAGGTCGCGGTCCGCCTGGACGTCGAGGTGTACGGCGAGATCACCCAGCACGACGTGAAGGTGCTGGAGCTCTCCGCGCTCAAGGGCGTCTTCGAGGACGTCGTGGACGAGACGGTCTCGTACGTCAACGCGCCGCTGTTCGCGCAGGAGCGCGGCGTCGAGGTACGCCTCACCACCAGCAGCGAGTCGCCGGAGCACCGGAACGTCGTCACCGTGCGCGGCACCCTCGCCGACGGCCAGGAGATCTCCGTCTCCGGCACGCTGGCCGGTCACAAGCACCAGCAGAAGATCGTGTCCGTGGGTGACCACAGCATCGACCTGGCGCTGGCGGACCACATGGCGTTCCTGCGCTACAGCGACCGTCCCGGCGTGGTCGGCACCCTCGGCCGCATCCTGGGCGAGGCGGGCATCAACATCGCCGGCATGCAGGTCTCCCGTGCCGACGTGGGCGGCGAGGCGCTGGTCGCGCTGACGGTGGACGACACCATCGCCACGCCGGTGCTGGCCGAGATCTCCGAGGAGATCGGCGCCACCTCGGCGCGTACGGTCAACCTCGCGGACTGATTCGCGCAGGCTTTCCGAAGGGCCCGGACGA
>NZ_PQSQ01000025.1 GCF_002920575.1 Streptomyces sp. Ru73
GGACTGCGCCAACTGGCCCTCGGCGGTGCCGCCGCGGGTGTGACGTACGTCCTGGGCGCACTGTTCGGGACCGCCGTAGGGTGACTTCCTATGCGGTCCAGCGCATAATTAACGTGTTACCTCGCGGTTTCAGAAGTTGACCAGCGGGCATAAGGCTCTGGCGCCGGAGGCAACGTCGCCCACCGGCGACCCGCGCTGTCGGACGACGTACGTCCCACTGCGTTTCTCGATCCACCGCCTCCGGCGGTGTCCGCATGCTGGAAGCCCCTATCCGATTCTCGAGATAGCGGTCATCCTGTAACCTGCACGCAAAATTTCGCGGAGGGCCAACGTCGTCCCTCGGCACTGCACATGCCACGACGACGTTGGGAGAGCCGATGCGTTCCGCGTCCACGCACTCCGCGACCACCGGCAGCGCCACCAGCGCCGCCTGGTCGCCCATGGACGGGCGCCCCGCCCAGCAGGGGATGTACGACCCGCGCAACGAGCACGACGCCTGCGGCGTCGGCTTCGTCGCGACCCTCACCGGTGAGGCGAGCCACGCGCTGGTCGAGCAGGCCCTGACCGTCCTGCGGAACCTCGAACACCGCGGCGCCACCGGCTCCGAGCCCGACTCCGGCGACGGCGCGGGCATCCTCCTGCAGATTCCCGACGCCTTCCTGCGCGAGAACGTCACGTTCGAGCTGCCCGAGGCCGGCGCCTACGCCGCGGGCATCGCCTTCCTCCCCTCGGACGCCGAGGAGGCCCAGGCCGCCGTCTCGAAGATCGAGACGATCGCGTCCGAGGAG
This sequence comes from Streptomyces sp. Ru73, assembly GCF_002920575.1. Taxonomy (GTDB): domain Bacteria; phylum Actinomycetota; class Actinomycetes; order Streptomycetales; family Streptomycetaceae; genus Streptomyces. Next base: position 789 of record NZ_PQSQ01000025.1, read on the forward strand.
GGCCTGACCGTCCTCGGCTGGCGCGTCGTGCCCGTCGCCCCGCAGTTGCTCGGCAACGGCGCCCGCGCCACCATGCCCGCCTTCTCCCAGCTCTTCGTGGCCGACGGCGAGAACACCGGGCTGGCCCTGGACCGCAAGGCGTTCGTGCTGCGCAAGCGCGCCGAGCGCGAGGCCGGCGTGTACTTCCCGTCGCTGTCCGCACGCACGATCGTGTACAAGGGCATGCTGACCACCGGGCAGCTGGAGCCGTTCTTCCCGGACCTCTCGGACCGCCGCTTCGCCACCGCCATCGCGCTGGTCCACTCGCGGTTCTCCACCAACACCTTCCCGAGCTGGCCGCTGGCCCACCCGTACCGCTTCGTCGCGCACAACGGCGAGATCAACACGGTCAAGGGCAACCGCAACTGGATGCGCGCCCGCGAGTCCCAGCTCGCCTCGAAGCTCTTCGGTGAGTCCACCGAGACGCTGGAGCGCCTGTTCCCCGTCTGCACGCCGGACGCCTCGGACTCCGCGTCCTTCGACGAGGTCCTGGAGCTGCTCCACCTCGGCGGCCGCTCGCTGCCCCACTCGGTGCTGATGATGGTCCCGGAGGCGTGGGAGAACTCCACCTCCATGGACCCGGCCCGGCGCGCCTTCTACCAGTACCACTCCACGATGATGGAGCCCTGGGACGGCCCGGCCTGCGTCACCTTCACCGACGGCACCCAGGTCGGCGCGGTCCTGGACCGCAACGGCCTGCGCCCCGGCCGCTACTGGGTCACCGACGACGGCCTGGTCGTGCTCTCCTCCGAGGTCGGCGTCCTGGACATCGACCCCGCCAAGGTCGTCCGCAAGGGCCGCCTGCAGCCCGGCCGGATGTTCCTCGTGGACACCGCCGAGCACCGCATCATCGAGGACGACGAGATCAAGGGCGCCCTCGCCGCCGAGCACCCGTACGCGGAGTGGCTGGAGGCCGGCGAGATCGAGCTCGAGGACCTCCCCGAGCGCGAGCACATCGTCCACACCCACGCCTCGGTCACCCGCCGCCAGCAGACCTTCGGCTACACCGAGGAGGAGCTGCGCGTCCTCCTCGCGCCGATGGCCAAGACCGGCGCCGAGCCGATCGGTTCGATGGGCACGGACTCGCCGATCGCCGCGCTCTCCGAGCGCCCCCGGCTGCTCTTCGACTACTTCACCCAGCTGTTCGCGCAGGTCACCAACCCGCCGCTGGACGCCATCCGCGAGGAGCTCGTCACCTCGTTGATCTCCTCGCTGGGCCCGCAGGGCAACCTCCTGGAGCCGACCGCTGCCTCCTGCCGCAGCGTCACCCTGCCCTTCCCGGTGATCGACAACGATGAGCTGGCCAAGCTCATCCACATCAACGCCGACGGCGACATGCCGGGCATGAAGGCCGTCACCCTCTCCGGCCTCTACCGCGTGCACGGCGGCGGCGAGGCCCTCGCGGCCCGGATCGAGGAGATCTGCGCCGAGGCCGAGGCCGCCATCGAGGACGGCGCCCGCCTGATCGTGCTGTCCGACCGGCACTCCGACGCCGAGCACGCGCCGATCCCGTCGCTGCTGCTCACCTCCGCCGTCCACCACCACCTCATCCGCACGAAGCAGCGCACCCAGGTGGGCCTGCTCGTCGAGGCCGGTGACGTCCGCGAGGTCCACCACGTCGCGCTGCTGATCGGCTACGGCGCCGCCGCGGTCAACCCGTACCTGGCCATGGAGTCCGTCGAGGACCTGGTCCGGGCCGGCACCTTCCTGCCCGGCGTCGAGCCCGAGACCGCCATCAAGAACCTGATCAAGGCGCTCGGCAAGGGCGTCCTGAAGGTCATGTCCAAGATGGGCATCTCCACCGTCGCCTCCTACCGCGGCGCGCAGGTCTTCGAGGCCGTCGGCCTGGACGAGGCGTTCGTCGACACCTACTTCCACGGCACCGCCACCAAGATCGGCGGCGCGGGCCTGGACGTCGTCGCCAAGGAGGTCGCCCAGCGGCACGCCAAGGCGTACCCGGCCTCCGGCATCGCCCCGGCGCACCGCGCGCTGGACATCGGCGGCGAGTACCAGTGGCGCCGCGAGGGCGAGCCGCACCTCTTCGACCCGGAGACCGTCTTCCGCCTGCAGCACTCCACGCGCTCGGGCAAGTACGAGATCTTCAAGAAGTACACCGAGCGGGTCAACGAGCAGTCCGAGCGCCTGATGACGCTGCGCGGCCTGTTCGGCTTCAAGTCCGACCGCCCCTCGATCCCGATCGAGGAGGTCGAGCCGGTCAGCGAGATCGTCAAGCGGTTCTCCACCGGCGCCATGTCGTACGGCTCCATCTCCCAGGAGGCGCACGAGACCCTCGCCATCGCCATGAACCAGCTGGGCGGCAAGTCCAACACCGGTGAGGGCGGCGAGGACCCGGAGCGCCTGTACGACCCGGCGCGCCGCTCGTCCATCAAGCAGGTCGCCTCCGGGCGTTTCGGTGTGACCAGCGAGTACCTGGTCAACTCCGACGACATCCAGATCAAGATGGCGCAGGGCGCCAAGCCCGGCGAGGGCGGCCAGCTGCCCGGCCACAAGGTCTACCCGTGGGTCGCCAAGACGCGGCACTCGACGCCGGGCGTGGGCCTGATCTCCCCGCCGCCGCACCACGACATCTACTCCATCGAGGACCTGGCGCAGCTGATCCACGACCTGAAGAACGCGAACCCGCAGGCGCGGATTCACGTGAAGCTGGTCTCCGAGGTCGGCGTCGGCACGGTCGCAGCGGGTGTCTCCAAGGCGCACGCGGACGTGGTCCTGATCTCCGGCCACGACGGCGGTACGGGCGCCTCGCCGCTCACCTCGCTGAAGCACGCCGGTGGTCCCTGGGAGCTCGGCCTCGCCGAGACCCAGCAGACGCTGCTGCTCAACGGCCTGCGCGACCGCATCGTCGTGCAGACCGACGGCCAGCTGAAGACCGGCCGCGACGTGGTCATCGCCGCCCTGCTGGGCGCCGAGGAGTACGGCTTCGCGACCGCCCCGCTGGTGGTCTCCGGCTGCGTCATGATGCGCGTCTGCCACCTGGACACCTGCCCGGTCGGCATCGCCACGCAGAACCCGACGCTGCGCGAGCGCTACAGCGGCAAGGCCGAGTACGTCGTCAACTTCTTCCAGTACATCGCGCAGGAGGTCCGCGAGCTCCTCGCCGAGCTGGGCTTCCGCACGCTGGAGGAGGCCGTCGGCCACGCCGAGCTGCTGGACACCACCCGCGCGGTGAACCACTGGAAGGCGCAGGGCCTGGACCTGGCCCCGCTGCTGCACGTGCCCGAGCTGCCCGAGGGCGCCGTCCGCCACCAGCTGGTCCCCCAGGACCACGGCCTGGAGAAGGCGCTGGACAACCAGCTCATCAAGCTGGCCGCCGACGCCCTCAACGCGGACACCGCGGAGCAGGCCCAGCCCGTCCGGGCGCAGGTCGCCATCCGCAACATCAACCGCACGGTCGGCACCATGCTGGGCCACGAGGTGACGAAGAAGTTCGGCGGCGCGGGCCTGCCCGACGACACCATCGACATCACCTTCACCGGCTCGGCGGGCCAGTCCTTCGGCGCCTTCCTGCCGCGCGGTGTCACCCTCCGCCTGGAAGGCGACGCCAACGACTACGTCGGCAAGGGCCTCTCCGGCGGCCGCATCGTCGTCCGCCCGGACCGCGGCGCCGACCACCTGGCGGAGTACTCCACCATCGCGGGCAACACCCTCGCCTATGGCGCCACCGGCGGCGAGCTGTACCTGCGCGGCAAGGTCGGCGAGCGGTTCTGCGTCCGCAACTCCGGCGCCACGGTGGTCTCCGAGGGCGTGGGCGACCACGGCTGCGAGTACATGACCGGCGGCAACGCGGTCGTCCTGGGCGAGACGGGCCGCAACTTCGCGGCCGGCATGTCCGGCGGCTTCGCCTACGTCATCGACCTCGACCCGGCCAACGTCAACAAGGACATGACCGCCGCGGTCAACCCGCTCAACGAGACCGACAAGCAGTGGCTGCACGACGTGGTGCGCCGCCACCAGGAGGAGACCGGCTCCACCGTCGCGGAGAAGCTCCTCGCCGACTGGGATGCCGCTGCCGCACGGTTCAGCAAGGTCATCCCGCCCACGTACCAGGCAGTGCTCGCCGCCAAGGAAGCCGCCGAGCAGGCCGGACTCTCCGAGTCCGAGACCCACGAGAAGATGATGGAGGCGGCGACCAATGGCTGACCCCAAGGGCTTCCTGAACCACGACCGCGAGGTCGCCAAGACCCGTCCCGTCGAGGAGCGCGTCAAGGACTGGAACGAGGTCTACCAGCCCGGCTCCCTGCTGCCGATCATCAGCAAGCAGGCGTCGCGCTGCATGGACTGCGGCATCCCGTTCTGCCACAACGGCTGCCCGCTGGGGAACCTCATCCCCGAGTGGAACGACTACGCCTACCGTGAGGACTGGGAGGCCGCCAGCGAGCGGCTGCACGCGACCAACAACTTCCCGGAGTTCACCGGTCGCCTCTGCCCCGCGCCGTGCGAGGCCGCCTGCGTGCTGGGCATCAACCAGCCGCCGGTGACCATCAAGAACGTCGAGGTCTCCATCATCGACAAGGCGTGGGACAACGGGGACGTCACCCCGCAGCCGCCCGAGCGCCTGTCCGGCAAGACCGTCGCCGTCATCGGCTCGGGCCCGGCCGGCCTTGCCGCGGCCCAGCAGCTGACCCGGGCCGGCCACACCGTCGCCGTCTACGAGCGCGCGGACCGTATCGGTGGTCTCCTCCGCTACGGCATCCCCGAGTTCAAGATGGAGAAGCGGCACATCAACCGCCGCATCGAGCAGATGCGCGCGGAGGGCACCAAGTTCCGCACCGAGGTGGAGATCGGCCGCGACATCGACGCCGCGAAGCTGCGCCGCCGCTACGACGCCGTCGTGATCGCCGCGGGCTCGACCACCTCCCGCGACCTGCCGGTGCCCGGCCGTGAGCTCAAGGGCATCCACTTCGCGATGGAGTACCTGCCGCTCGCGAACAAGGTGCAGGAGGGCGACCTGACGGTCTCCCCGATCTCCGCCGAGGGCAAGCACGTCGTCGTCATCGGCGGCGGTGACACCGGCGCCGACTGCGTCGGCACCGCGCACCGCCAGGGCGCGCTCTCCGTCACCCAGCTGGAGATCATGCCCAAGCCGGGCGAGGAGCGGAACGAGAACCAGCCCTGGCCGACCTTCCCGATGCTCTACAAGGTCACCTCCGCGCACGAGGAGGGCGGCGAGCGGCTGTACTCCGTCTCCACCACCCACTTCGAGGGCGACGAGGACGGCAACGTCCAGTGGCTGCACCTGATCGAGGTGGAGTTCAAGGACGGCAAGCTGGAGCAGAAGCCGGGCACCGAGCGGAAGATCCCGGCCCAGCTGGTCACCCTCGCCATGGGCTTCACCGGCACGGACAAGGAGAACGGCCTGGTCGAGCAGTTCGGCCTGGAGCTGGACGAGCGCGGCAACATCGCGCGCAACGCCGAGTTCGAGACCAACGTCCCCGGCGTGTTCGTCGCCGGTGACGCGGGCCGCGGCCAGTCCCTGATCGTGTGGGCCATCGCCGAGGGCCGCTCCGCGGCCAAGGGCGTGGACCGCTTCCTGACCGGCGCGTCCTCGCTGCCGGCCCCGATCAAGCCCACGGACCGCGCCCTGGCGGTGTGATCACCCGCCACCCCTGAATGTCCCGTACAACGGAGTACGGAACAAACGCGGCGCCTGCCCCTTCCCCGACCGGTGAGGGCAGGCGCCGCACGTGTGTGGGGGAGTTCCGGCCGCGTTTCACTCGATCGAAGCGATGAGTGCCTATCGTGGTCCTGGAGACTGCCGTGCTCCATACGCTGTGCCCGAAAAAGAGGCGCGCGATGACCCTGATGCATCACGAGATGGCTGAGGACATGTCGCCGATCGAGGACCCGCACGATCTGCTGCGCTTTCTGGAAGATCTCCCTGAGCTCGATCAGCTGAAGATCGAGCTCATCGACGGAAAGATCGTGATGCAGGCGTCGGCGGCACCGTTCCACAATCAGATCGTCATGAAGCTCGGCATGCAGTTCGAGTCGCACGGCTGGACCTCGTTGCCGGGCCAGGCCCTGATCTCCCCCATCTCCTCGTTCGAACCGAAGGCGGATCTCACTGTCACCACGCTCGAGGCGATGGCCGACAACGCCAACCCCTTTCCCGCGGAGCGAGTGGCCCTCGTAGTGGAGATCGTCTCCAGCGACAAGGACGTCGACTACATCAAGAAGCGTTTCTGGTACGGCATGAGCGAGATCCCGCTCTATCTCGTGATCGACCCGAACGTAGGCACCTGCTCGCTGCACTCGCAGCCGCACACCAACGGCTACCGGACCGTGACCACCTCGGAGTTCGGCGAGCCGGTGGAGCTGCCGGCCCCGTTCGGCTTCGGGGTCGACACCTCCACCTTCAAGCTGTACCCGCCCAAGCAGTAGGGCCGGTCAGCCCTCCTCCGCCACCAGGCGCGCCGGGAAGCCGCCCGTGGCGATGGGGCCCCAGCGGCGGGGGGTGATACGGATGATGGACTTGCCCTGCTTGATCATGGCGGCGCGGTACTCGTCCCAGTCGGGGTGCTCGCCGGAGATGTTGCGGAAGTACTCCACCAGCGGCTCGACCGAGTCCGGCGCGTCGATGACCTCGGCCTCGCCGTCGACCTGCACCCACGGACCGTTCCAGTCGTCGGACAGGACGATGACGCTGACGGACGGCGCGCGGCGGGCGTTGCGGACCTTGGCGCGCTCGGGGTACGTCGAGATGACGATCCGGCCCGAGTCGTCCACGCCGCAGGTCAGCGGCGAGCCCTGGGGGGTGCCGTCCGACCGGCGGGTGAGCAGGATGGCGCGGTGCCGGGGGCGGACGAACTCCAGGAGTTCGGGCAGTTCGACGGTCTTGTTGGTGGCGATGGAAGGGCTCATACGGGCGAGCCTAGGCGCTGGAGTGCGCTCGAAGCCCCACCGCCGCGACCCATGGGGCCGGCCCGTACCGCACCGGTACTACAGCAGGCCCGCCTCGCCCGCCCGGGCGATCGCCTCGACGCGGTTCCGGGCCCCGAGCTTGTGCAGGGCGGACTGCAGATAGGTCTTCACCGTGTTGCGGGCCAGGTCCAGTTCCGCGGCGATCTCCGGGTTGGTCCGGCCCAGCGCGGCCTGCCGCAGCACCTCGTGCTCGCGCCGGGTCAGGCCCGCCTCCTTCCGCCGCCGCAGCAGCTCGGCGCCGTCCGGCGCGGGCAGCCGCGGGCCGGACGCGTGGCCGGCCGCCGCGACCTCCCGGAGCGCAGCCGCCAGGTCCGCGGTCGCCGCGTCCTTCCGCAGCGAGCGGCGCAGGGCCACGCCCGCCTCGGCGAGCTGCCGTTCGACGCCGCCCAACCGGGCGGCGAGCCCCGGCTCCGCCGCGTACCCGGTGCGCAGGTCCCGCACCTGCGCCCCCAGCGTGGCGAGCAGCGCGCCGACCGAGTCGTGCAGCGACTCCGCGATCCGCCGCCGCTCGGCCGCCGCCTCCGCCGCGCGCTCCGCGTGCACCCGGTCGGCCACCGTCAGCGCCACGGCAACGGCGTCGGCCAGGCCGCTGAGCGCGGCGGTCTCGGCTGCGGTGAACCCGGCGCCGCCCCGCCGGGCCACGGAGACCACGCCGAGCAGCTCACCGGCGTGCACGACGGGCACGCCGAGCATGGCCCGAACGCCCTCGGCACCGACCGGCCCGTCGAAGTCATGGGTGATCACCCGCGAGCGCGCGTAGTCCCGTACCCGGCAGACCTCGCCGGTGGCCAGCACCTTGCCGCCCACGCCCGATCCGGCGGGGATCACCAGGCCGTGCAGCCCGTCGTGGCGGGTGCCCGCCCAGAACCGCATGACAGCGGTCCCGCCCCGCTCGACCTGCCCGGCCAGGCCGATGTCGGCGCCCGCCAGGACCCGCGCCCGCCGGGCGGCCTCCCGCAGCGCGGCGCGCCGGTCCAGCAGGCCCACCAGGTCGGCGTGCGTGCCCGTGCTCATGGCCCGAGTGTCCCACCGGCCCCGCCCGCCGCGCCGTGGCCGCCGACACACCAGGTGTATCCATGTCCGGGCGGCGCCTCCGCGCGGAGACCGGGCGGGAGGGTCTCCATATGGAGGTGTTGCGGGGCGCCCGGCCGCTCCATGATGACCTGCACGGGAGGGCGGCGCCGCGCGGGCCGCAAGGCGCGCCTCTTCCTCCGGCGCCCTGTACGGGACACAGTGGACGCCCGAAGGACCGACCAGGACGCAGTCAGGGCGGGCGAACGGATGCCTGTGCGGCCGGTCGGCTGACACGAGGAGTGAGCGCGAAGATGCGTGCATACCGTGCGGCGCACGAACAGAGCATCAGCGACCCCGAGACCTTCTGGGGAGCCGCGGCCAAGGCCGTGACCTGGACGAAGGAACCCACCCGCGTCCTGGACGCGGACCACCCGCCGTTCTACCGCTGGTTCCCCGACGGCGAGCTCAACACCTGCCACAACGCCCTGGACCGGCACGTCGCCGCCGGTCACGGCGACCGTACCGCGCTGATCCACGACAGCCCCGTCACGGGCACGCAGCAGCGCTTCACCTACGCCGAACTCCTGGACCGCACCGCCCGCTTCGCCGGCGTGCTCCGCTCCCTCGGCGTCGGCAGAGGCGACCGCGTCGTCCTCTACATGCCGATGGTCCCGCAGGCCGTCATCGCCATGCTGGCCTGCGCCCGTCTCGGTGCCGTGCACTCCGTCGTCTTCGGCGGCTTCGCGCCCCGCGAGCTCGCCGTCCGTATCGACGACGCCAAGCCCAAGGTGGTCGTCTCCGCCTCCTGCGGCATCGAGGGCAAGCGCGTCCTCGCGTACAAGCCGATGCTCGACGAGGCACTGCGCATCGCCGCGCACAGCCCCGACCACTGCGTCATCCACCAACGCCCCCAGGAACGGGCCGAGCTGACGGCCCGTGACCTGGACTGGGACGAGGCCATGACGGCCGCCGAGCCCGCCGACTGCGTGCCCGTCGCCGCCACCGACCCGCTCTACATCCTCTACACCTCCGGCACCACCGGCCGCCCCAAGGGCGTCGTGCGCGACAACGGCGGCCACGCCGTCGCGCTGACCTGGAGCATGGCGAACATCTACGACATCGGCCCCGGCGACGTGTGGTGGACGGCCTCCGACGTCGGCTGGGTCGTCGGCCACTCCTACATCGTCTACGCCCCGCTGCTGACCGGCGCCACCACCGTCCTGTACGAGGGCAAGCCCGTCGGCACCCCGGACGCGGGCGCCTTCTGGCGGGTGATCGCCGAGCACCGGGTGAAGGCCCTGTTCACCGCGCCCACCGCACTGCGCGCCGTCCGCAAGGAGGACCCGGAGGCGGCCCTGCTCGCCCGGTACGACACGGACTCGCTGCGCACGCTGTTCCTGGCGGGGGAGCGGCTGGACCCGGAGACGTACCGCTGGGCGAGCCGGGTGCTGGGCGTGCCGGTGATCGACAACTGGTGGCAGACCGAGACCGGCTGGCCGATCGCCGCCAACCTGCGCGGACTGGACCCGATGCCGGTCAAGCCGGGCTCGCCGACCGTGCCGGTGCCCGGTTACGACCTGCGGGTCCTGGACGAGAACGGCGAGCCCTGCGGCCCCGGCCGGGACGGCGCCGTCGCGCTGAAGCTGCCGCTGCCGCCCGGCTCGCTGCCCACCCTGTGGAATGACGACCAGCGGTACGTGGACTCTTACCTGTCGCGGTTCCCCGGCCACTACGCGACCGGCGACGGCGGCTACGTCGACGAGGACGGCTACGTCTTCATCATGGGCCGCACGGACGACGTGATCAACGTGGCCGGCCACCGGCTGTCCTCGGGCGCGATGGAGGCCGTCATCGCGAGCCACCCGGCGGTCTCGGAGTGCGCGGTCATCGGGGTGGCCGACACGCTCAAGGGCCAGGTGCCGCGGGCCCTGGTGGTCCTCAAGGCGGGCGCCACCGACGACCACGAGCGGGTCGCCGCCGAGGTGGTGCAGGCCGTACGCCGGGAGATCGGCGCGGTCGCGGCGCTGAAGGAGGCCGTGGTCGTGCCCGCGCTGCCCAAGACCCGCTCGGGCAAGATCCTGCGCCGCAGCATGCGCGCGCTCGCCGACGGCGTGGACGAGCCGGTCCCCGCGACCGTCGAGGACCCCGCCGTCCTGGAGGCCCTGCGGCCGGTGCTCCGCCCGCAGCCCCGGGACTGACCCGCCGGCACATCCCCGCACCATCCGCAGTCGCCCGCCGGTCGGCCCCGCACGGGCCGGCCGGCCCGGACGACGACCGTACGAGGACAGCAGTGAGCAGCAGCGACAGGATCAGGAACAGCGCACTGGCCCGCCGGGTGACGACCGCCGAGGAGGCGGCCGCGCTGATACCCGCCGGCGCCACCGTCGGCATGAGCGGCTTCACCGGCGCCGGCTACCCCAAGGCCGTACCCGGCGCACTGGCCCGGCGCATCGGGGCCGAACGCGCCGCGGGCCGCCCGATGCGCGTCAGCGTGTACACGGGCGCGTCCACCGCGCCGGAGCTGGACGGGGTGCTCGCCGAGGCCGACGGCGTGGACCTGCGGCTGCCGTACCAGAGCGACCCGGTCACCCGGCAGAAGATCAACAGCGGTGAGATGGACTACGTCGACCTGCACCTCTCGCACGTCGCCCAGGCCGTGTGGCAGGGCTGCCTCGGCCCCCTCGACGTGGCCGTCGTCGAGGTCAGCGGCGTCACCGAGGAAGGCCACCTGATCCCGTCCTCCTCCGTCGGCAACAACAAGACCTGGATCGACCGCGCCGAGAAGGTGATCCTGGAGGTCAACTCCTGGCAGTCCGCCGGCCTGGAGGGCATGCACGACGTCTACTACGGCACGGCACTGCCCCCGCACCGCAAGCCCGTGCCGGTCTGCGCCCCCGGCGACCGGATCGGCGTCCCGTACCTGACCTGCCCGCCCGAGAAGGTCGCCGCCGTCGTCGAGACGCACGCCGCCGACCGCAACAGCCCCTTCAAGGCACCGGACGAGACCTCGCACCGCATCGCCGGTCACGTCCTGGACTTCCTCGCGCACGAGGTGAAGCGCGGGCGGCTGCCCGCGAACCTGCTGCCGCTCCAGTCCGGTGTCGGCAACGTCGCCAACGCGGTCCTCGCCGGCCTCGCCGACTGGCCGGCCGCCGGGCTCACCGCGTACACCGAGGTCATCCAGGACGGCATGCTCCAGCTGCTGGACGCGGGGAAGCTGGAGGTGGTGTCCGCCACCGCGTTCTCGCTCAGCTCCGGCACCGTGGAGGAGTTCAACGCCCGCGCCGCCGACCACCGCGACCGGATCGTGCTGCGCCCGCAGGAGATCAGCAACCACCCCGAGGTGGTCCGGCGGCTCGGCTGCCTGGCGATGAACGGCATGATCGAGGCCGACATCTACGGCAACGTCAACTCCACCCACGTCATGGGCAGCCGCATCCAGAACGGCATCGGCGGCTCCGGCGACTTCGCCCGCAACGGCCGGCTGTCCTTCTTCCTCAGCCCCTCGTGCGCCAAGGGCGGCGCGATCTCCGCGATCGTGCCGATGGTCTCGCACGTGGACCACACCGAGCACGACGTCGACGTCCTCGTCACCGAACAGGGCCTCGCCGACCTGCGCGGCCTCTCCCCGAAACAGCGCGCCCGGCAGATCATCGACCGCTGTGCCCACCCCCGCTTCCGCCCCGCGCTGGAGGAGTACTTCCAGCAGGCCCTGGCCACCGCGTACGGACAGCACACCCCGCACCGTCTCGACCAGGCCCTGTCCTGGCATACGCGCTACGTGAACACCGGCTCCATGCAGCCCTCTTGAGGCCGCCGGCTGCGTACGCTCGCGCCATGACACCGATACGGCTCACCGCATCCGTATGGCAGGTTCCCTTTCCCGTCGGCCACGTCCACCTCGTCCGGCTGCCGCCCGACGACCGCACCGGACGCGCCGGCTACGCCCTGGTGGACACCGGCGTCCCCGGGTCCGCGCCGGCCGTCCTGGCGGCCCTCGCCGAACTCGGCGGGCGCCCGGAGGACGTCCGGCAGATCGTGCTGACCCACGCGCACGTCGACCACACCGGGGCCGCCGCCGACCTCACCGCCGCCACCGGCGCCGAGGTGCTGGCCGGCGCGCCGGACGCCCCGGTGATCCGCGGCGAGGCGGCCCAGCCGCCGCCCGCCCTCACCACCGGCGAGAAGGCCCTCTTCGAGCGGATCACCGCGGGCTTCGAGGCGGCCGGCACGCCGGCGCCGCGCCCCGTCGCGGTCGGCACCGAGCTGCACGACGGCGACGAGCTGACGGGGTGGGGCGAGCCGGTGCACGTCCTCGCCACCCACGGCCACACCGCCGGCGGCATCGCCCTCCACCTCCCCGCTTCCGGGGTGCTCTTCCCCGGCGACATCATCGGCGCGGGGGAGGGGCGCGTGGTGCTCGGCCCGTTCAACGTCGACCGGGAGCGGGCCATCGCCTCGTTCCGGCGGCTCGCCTCCCTCACACCGCTGGAGACGGTGTGCGTGCCGCACGGCGAGCCGGTGCTGCGGGACGCCGCCGCGCTGCGCGCGGCCACCCCGGAGACCGACTGGCTGTAGCGGCGGAACGCGTTAGGTGTCGCACTCCAGCTCCGTACGGCACAGGGCGCAGCGGGCGCGGAGCGGGCCGCGCACCGGCAGCCGGAGGCGCTGGTGGCAGGCCGGGCAGGGGAAGGAGACGCGCAGCGGCCCCGGCCCGTCGAAGACGTATCCGGCGTCCCCCGGCGGGCCGGGGGAGCGGCGCGGGACGCGTGCCGCGCGCCGGTCCCTGGCGTACCGCCACCGCTCGGCCCGGCCCGCGGCGGCCAGCGGCGGCTGCCGGGTGTCCCGCAGCGCCCGCTGCCGACCCGCGCGGTAGGCGTCGTACGCCTGCGGGCTGGTGAACCACGGGGCCGGGTCCTCGCCGAAGAACAGCGCCCGCTTGGCGAGGACGTAGCCGAACTCCTCCGGGGTGAGGTAGCCCAGCTTCTGCGAGGCGCTGCCGTGCTCGCGGTAGGCGTCCAGCAGCAGCCAGCCGGCGCCGAGGTAGGCGGTCGCAGTGTCGGTGAGGATCTCGTTGGCGTGCGTGCCGGGGAAGGACAGGCCCAGGCGGTGCAGATAGATGTGCATCGTCTCGTGGGCGAGGGCCGCGGCGATGTCCCGGCGGTGGGTGCGGAAGCGGTCGTTGAGCTCGATGAAGTACTCGGGCCCCGCGGTGAGTTCGACGTTGGCCGCGTGCCGCATCGACCGGAAGGAGACGATCATCCGGGCGTCCGGCAGCCGCAGGTGCGCGACCATCGCACGGGCCACCCGCTGCACGCCCAGGTGCAGGTCCTCCGCTTCGCCGAACGCGGCGTCGGCGGGTGCCACGGCCGTCTCGAAGGTGCGCACGGTGTCGTACGACAGGCGCTTGTAGAGCGCGGTCACGGCCGAGCGGACCGTGTCCAGGTGCGGATAGCCGTGCACGACCTCGTTGCCGGCGCTGACGCCGCCGGCCGCCCGGTCCGGGCCCCCGGGGCCGCCCGGACGTCCGGTGCCTCCCACTGCCACCCGACCACTGTACGGTCGGCGGCGACCGGGCGGTATGGGCCGTACTGCCCACGGGTACAACGGAATTGAGCCCCTGGGTGCCCTTGTCACCCTTGTCGCTCGTTCCACATAATCGCAGGGCGCTGCACGGACTCACCCCCACTGGGTCCGGACGCCTTTCGTGCGCTGCCGCTTTGCCCGTTCGTGTCACCCGGCGGTGGACACCGGCTCCGGTGTTGGCATGGGCCCGTCATTGACACCCTGTCATGAGCGCGCAACCCCCCACGAAAGGAAGCCCGTTGAGCTACCTGAAGCACCTCAAGAGAGCCGCCGCCGCAGGAGCCGTCGCCCTCGCGGCCGTCAGCCTCCAGCCCGGCACCGCCGGCGCCGCCACCCCCGCCCGCGACGGCGGCGACCACGCGACCGTCGTCGGCGGCACCCGCGCCGCACAGGGCGAATTCCCGTTCATGGTGCGGCTGTCCATGGGCTGCGGCGGCGCACTGTACGCCAAGGACATCGTGCTGACCGCCGCGCACTGCGTGGACGGCAGCGGCAAGAACACCTCCATCACGGCCACCGCGGGCGTCGTGGACCTCAAGGACTCCAAGGCCGTGAAGGTGAAGTCCACCGAGGTGCTGCAGGCACCCGGCTACAACGGCAAGGGCAAGGACTGGGCCCTCATCAAGCTCGCCAAGCCGGTGGAGAACCTCCCCACCCTGAAGATCGCCGAGAACGACACCTACAACAGCGGCGACTTCACGATCGCCGGGTGGGGCGCCGACAAGGAGGGCGGACAGCAGCAGCGCTACCTGCTCAAGGCCCAGGTGCCGTTCGTCGACGACGCCGCCTGCGAGAAGGCGTACGGCTCCGACCTCACCCCCGGCGACGAGATATGCGCCGGCAAGCTGGACACCGGCGGCGTGGACACCTGCCAGGGCGACTCCGGCGGCCCGATGTTCCGCAAGGACGACGCGGGCCAGTGGATCCAGGTCGGCATCGTCAGCTGGGGCGAGGGCTGCGCACGTCCCGGCAAGCCCGGCGTCTACACCGAGGTGAGCGCCTTCGCCGCGGACATCAAGAAGGGCGCGGGCCAGCTCGGCGGCTGACCCACCGCCGGCCGGGGCACCGCCGCCGCACGACGCGGCACCGCCCCGGCCGGTACCGCGCCCGCCCCTTCCGTTAGTCCAACACCTGTCCCTCCTTTGTCCATGGGCGCACCCGTCGCACGGGCAGCACGCTGTGCGGCGACAGGAGTGCCGTGCGAAGGAGGACAGTGCGCGTGAACGAACCGACAGCCGGCGGGCGCGGGCCCGGCCGCAGAACCGTCGTCGCCGGCACCGCGCTCGCCGCCCTCGGCGCCGCGCTGCCGCTCACCGCGGGCACCGCGCACGCGGCACCGGGAGCCGGCGAGGCGGTCCTGCGCTCCGACCGCCTCCGGGTCCGTGTCGACACCGCCTTCCCGCGCGTCATCGACTACACCGACACCGCGACCGGCGCCGTCCTGCACGGCCACCCCGAACCGGTCACCGAGGTCGTCATCGACGGCACCCCGCACACCCCGCGGGTCACCGCCCGTCCGGCCCGCGACCGCATCGGCTACACCCTCGCCTTCGACGGCGGCACGGAGATCGAGGCCGAGATCGCCGTCGACGGATGGCAGGTCCACTGGCGCCTCACGAAGATCACCGACACCGCCGCGCTGCGCGTCGGCACCCTGCAGATCCCCTCACTCGCCCTGCTCACCGTCCGCAGCGACCAGCCCGGCGCGACGCTCCTCGCGGCCCGCATCGAACTGGACAAGGCCAAGAGCGGTGACACCCTCGTCCGCGTCACCGACGACACACCCGCCGACCCCGCCCCCCTGGGCTGCGCGTACGCCGTCGTCGCCACCGACGCGCTCGCCGCGGCGCTGGAGACCAACACCGTGTACGACAAGCCGTCCGGGGCCACCACCTGGGAGAACGGCCGGCTCTGGCGGCAGACCGTACACCGCGACGGGCACGCCGAGGCGCGGCTCTCCTGCGGCCAGTGGACCCACCGCGCGGCCACCGCGCCCCTGGACGCCACCGAACCGCTGCCGTACGCCACCGTGATCCTCACCCGCGACCGCAACGGCGACGGCCGCGTCGACTGGCAGGACGCGGCCATCGCGATGCGCGACATCATGACCGTGCCGCTGGGCGCGGACGAACAGCACCTCCGCGTCGTCCCGCACATCCCGTTCAACTTCGCCAGCCAGGCCACCAACCCGTTCCTCGCCACCCTCGACCACGTCAAAAGGATCTCCCTCGCCACCGACGGGCTGCGGCAGTTCACCCTCCTCAAGGGCTACCAGTCCGAGGGCCACGACTCCGCACACCCCGACTACGGCGGCAACCACAACACCCGCGCCGGCGGCCTAGCCGACCTCAACGCCCTGGTACGCGCCGGAAAGAAGTGGAACAGCGACTTCGCCGTGCACGTCAACGCCACCGAGTCCTACCCCGTCGCGCACGCCTTCTCCGAAACCCTCGTCGACAAGGACGACGAGCAGTGGGACTGGCTCGACCAGTCCTACCGCATCGACGCCCGCCGCGACCTCGTCTCCGGCGACATCGCGGCCCGCTTCCGGCAGCTGCGCGAGGAGACCGACCCGGCCCTGAACGCCCTCTACATCGACGTCTTCCGCGAATCCGGCTGGAACTCCGACCGCCTCCAGCGCCATCTGCGCGACCAGGGCTGGCTGGTCACCACCGAGTGGGGCCACGGCCTGGAACGCTCGGCCCTGTGGTCGCACTGGGCCAACGAGACCGACTACGGCGGCGACACCTCGCGCGGCATCAACAGCAAGCTCATCCGCTTCCTCCGCAACCACCACAAGGACGTCTTCGCCGACAAGTGGCCGACGCTCCTCGGCGCGCCCCGCATGGGCAACTTCGAGGGCTGGGTCGGCAAGACCGACTGGCACGCCTTCTACGAGATCATCTGGCGTGACGCACTGCCCGCCAAGTACCTCCAGGCGTACCCCGTCAGGACCTGGACCGACCACGAGATCACCTTCGAGGGCCCCACCCGCACGGCCGTCTCCGACGCCGACGGCGGCAAGCGCCGCATCACCACCGACGGCCGCCTCGTCTACGACGACGGCACCTACCTGCTGCCGTGGGAACCGCGCCGCGCCACCGACCCGCCGAAGCTCTACCACTACAACCCCAGCGGCGGCACCACCACCTGGACGCTGCCGCGCGGCTGGCGCACCGGCACGGTGTACCTCTACCGCCTCACCGACCAGGGCCGCGCCGACGAGAAACGGCTGCCGGTCAAGGACGGCAAGGTCAGCATCACCGCGGCCGCCGGACAGCCCTACGTACTCCGCAAGCGGCGCGCCGAACCCCAGGAGCCGCCCCGCTGGGGCGAGGGCACCGGCATCGCCGACCCCGGCTTCCACTCCGGCACGCTCGACGCATGGCAGGTCAGCGGCCCGGCGACGGTACGCGCCAGCGCGCTCGGCGACTACGAACTGGTCATCGGCGCCGGCGCGGCCGCCACGGTGGCCCAGCGCCTGGACCGCCTCGCACCCGGCACGTACGTGGCGTCCGTGCAGGTCGAGGTCGGCGAGAAGGCCGGCGAACGGCGCCGCGCCGAACTCGCGGTGCGCACCGCCGACGGGATCACCGCGGCCAACTGGACCGAGACGTCCACGGCCGGCAACTTCGTCGCCGCCGACCGCAAGCACGGCACCCGCTTCCAGCGGATGTTCACCCGCTTCACCGTCCCCGAGGGCGGCGGCCCGGTCACGCTGTCCCTGAAGGCCGCGGCCGGTGCGGCCCGCGTCCGCTTCGACAACGTCCGCGTCGTCCCCGCCGCGCACACCACCAAGCCCGGCACGTTGGTCTACGAGGACTTCGAGCACGTACCGCAGGGCTGGGGCCCCTTCGTGAAGGGCGACGCGGGCGGCGCGACCGACCCGCGCACCCACATCGCCCAGCGGCACGCCCCCTACACCCAGCGCGGCTGGAACGGGAAGGCGATCGACGACGTGGTCGACGGCGGCCAGTCACTGAAGTCCCGGGGCGAGAACGAGGGCCTGGTCCACCGCACCGTCCCGCACACCGTCCGCTTCGCGCCGGGCCGCCGCTACCGCGTCACCTTCCGGTACGAGAACGAGAAGGCCGGCCAGTACGCCTGGATCACCGCCGTCGACGCCCCGGCGCCCCGGGAACTCGGCCGCACCCCGCTCCCGGCCGCCACCGCCCCCGCCGTCCACTCCTACGAGTTCACCGCGCCGGAGGAGGGGGAGGCGTGGGTCGGCCTGCGGAAGACGGGCAGCGACGGAAAGGCGGAATTCGTGCTCGACGGGTTCGAGGTGCGGGAGGTGTGAGGAGCGGGTGCCCAGGTGGCACCGGGGCACGCGCAGGTGATGCAAGGGAAATTGCGTAAGCTGGTGCAGTTGCAATTTCGACGACATCACTGGGGAAGGCAGGCGCAATGGGTGCGGAGGTCGTGGAGCGGGAGCTCGCCGGACTGCGATGGCTGGTCCTCTCCGGAGAACGGACCGCCGTCTTCCGCACCCTCGGCGACGCCGCACGCGCCGACATCCGCGCCGTCCAGGACGCCCTCCCGGAACGGGACGCACTCCGCTCCTGGACGGCACGCGGCCGCGGCCGGGAACGGCTCGGACGGCTGCTGCACGCCACGGAGGCCGCGCACCCGGTACAGCTCGGCGAGCTGCGGGCCCTGGCCGACGGGGCCGGCGCCGGCTTCCACGACCTGCTCCTCGCCAACCTCCGCGGCGACCTCGGCGCGGAGGACGGCACCGGCTGCACCGACCTCGGCTGGCGCCGCACCCGCTCCCTCGTCGCCCACAACGAGGACGGCGCGCCCGCGCTCCACGGCCGGCTGATGCTGCTCACCCTGCGCATCGACGGCGAAGCACCGGTCACCGTCCAGTGGTACCCGGGCTTCCTGCCCGCCAACACCTTCACCGCCACCGGCCACGGCCTCGTCTGGGGCATCAACCACATCCAGGCCGCCGACCCGGCCGACGCGCCCGGCCGCCACTTCGTCGCCCGCGCGATGCAGCAGGCCCGCACCCTCGACGAAGCCGTCCACCACCTCGGCACCCGGCCCAGCGCGGGCGGCTTCGCCTATACCCTCGGCGAGGCGGCCACCGGCCGGGTCGCCGTCGTGGAGAGCACCGCCGGCCGCACCGCCGCACTGGAGGCCGGGCCCGACGCACCCCTCCACTGGCACACCAACCACCTGCGGCAGCTGGCCGCTTCGCTGGACGCCACGTCCGGCACCGGACACGGCGCACAGGCGGCCCGCAGCCTCGGCCAGTACGAGGAGAGCGTGGCACGCGGCGCGGTCCTCGACCGGCTCACCGCCCCCGACGCGGAGCCGGGACCCGACTGGTTCCTCGACGTCCTCACCGGCGCGCCCCTCCCGGACGGCGTGCACCGCACCGCCGCCGGCACCGACCCGCTGATGACCCTCTGCACCGCCGTCGCCGACCTCACCGCCGACCGCATCACCGTACGCGGCGCCGACGGCCGGACCGCCGAACTGCGGCTGTCGGCCTATGCGCGGGGGGAGACCGAGTGAGCGCCGGCCGGTGCGTGGCGAGGCCGGCCGAACCCGGGCGGGGCCCGGTACGCCGAGCCCGGCACGGTCCGCCGGCCGCCCGCCAGGACCGGTACCCGGCCGCCGGACCGGTACCCGCCCGCCCCGGCCCGTGCCCGCCCGTACGAGAGAATCGACGCCATGGCCCCCGCACCGTCCAACCCCCCGCGCCCGCCGCAGACCTACGACGAACTCGTCGGTGAGCTGCAGCGCCGCGGGGAGTCCCTGACCCGCTCCCAGCGCCTGCTGGCCGACCGGCTGCTCGCCGACCCCGAAGGCGTCGCCTTCATGACCGTCTCCGAACTCGCCTCGGCCGCCGGCGTCAACGAAGCCACCGTCGTCCGCTTCGCCACCGGCCTCGGCCTCGACGGCTACCCGGGCCTCACCCGCCTCTGCCGCGCACACCTCCGCGAACAGGCCCAGCTGCTCCGCCGCTACGACAACCTCGAACAGCTCGGCGCCGACGACGGCGACCTCCTCGAACGCTCGGTCGCCCTCGACCGCGCCAACATCGCCCGCACCTTCGCGCGCGTCCCCCAGGACACCTGGGACGCCGCGGTACGCGCCCTCGCCGAGGCCCCCCGCGTGCACATCATGGGCCTCCGCAAGTGCCACGCCCCCGCCTACCTCCTCGGCTACCTGCTGCGCATGCTCCGCGAAGAGGTCGCCACCGTCACCCCCGGGACCGGCACGCTCACCGACGACCTGCGCCGCGTCCGCGCGGACGACTGCTTCGTCGCCCTCTCCATCCACCGCTACAGCGCCCAGACCGTACGGGCCGCCGCCTGGGCCCACGAACGCGGCGCCCACTGCATCGCCCTCACCGACAACCCCTCCTCACCGCTCGCCGCCACCGCCCGGCAGACCTTCTACGTCGACGCCGCCGGCCCCTCCGTCCTGCGGTCGGTGACGGCCTTCACGTCCCTGGTCCAGGCACTGGCGGCCGGCGTCGCGCAGCTCGGCGGCCACAAGACACGCGCCACCCTCCTCCAGGAGGAGCAGCTGATGGAGGAGTTCGGGGTGTACGCGAGAAATTCAGGCCCGTCCGGGGACACCTCCCAGCGATAGCCGGGGGAGACCGAGGGCGAGCGGCCGCAGGGCCGCGACCGGCCCTCGCGCATCACCCCGGCCGCACCGGCCCCGTACCCGTGACGACGGCGCCCAGCGCCTCGCGCAGATGCGCCAGCGCCCCCGCGATCCACGGCAGCGACAACGGGTCGCCCGACCGCAGCGCCGCCCACCGCTCGGCGGCCGTCTCCCCGTACAGCAGGCTCGTCGCCACCCGCGCCCGCAGCCCCTCCGGCACGTCCCCGAACGCCGCACCGGCCAGCACCCCGACCCCGTGCTCCCGCAGCAGCACCCCGGCCAGCTCCGCGCCCGTGGTGACACCCCGCGCGGCCAGCACCGGCCGCACCGGCTCGAAGTCCGGGTACAGGTAGAACCCCGCCTCGGGTGCCCGGCAGCGCGCACCGGCCGCCGTGAACTCCGCGTGCACGGCGCGCGCGACGGTGCCGTGCAGCCGGCGGGCCGCGTCGACGTGCGCCAGCACCTCCGGCGGATCGGCCAGCACATGCGCCGCGACCGCCTGCATCGGCGCCGCCAGACCGGACCACACCTCACTGGCCACCCCGGTCAGATCCCGCATCAGCCGCTCGCCCCACGCCCCCTCGGGCACCCGCGCGAACCCGATCCGCCAGCCGCCCAGCGCCATGGACTTGCTCAGCCCACTGGTGACGACCGTTCGGCCGGGAAGATGCCGTACGGCACTCGGCGCCCGCCGCCCGTCCGCGCCCTCCGCCGCGGGGTGCAGCACCTCCGCGTAGATCTCGTCGGAGACCACCACAAGCCCGTGCCGCTCCGCGATCGCACAGACCGCCCGTACGTCCGCGTCCCGCGCGACGGTGCCGGTCGGATTGTCCGGCACCGTCAGGATCAGCACACCGGGCCGCGCACCGTCGGCGCGCGCGGCCGCCAGCGCGTCCTCCAGCAGCGCCGGATCGGGCACCCCGCCCGCGGCGTCCGGCACCGGCACGCCGACGACCCGCTTGCCCACCAGCGCGGACTGCGCGGCGTAACTCACCCACGCCGGACGCGGCAGCACCACGTCGCCCGGCAGCGCGGCGAGCAGCGCGAACAGCAGTGCCTTGCTGCCCGGCGCGAAGAGCACCTGCTCGGGCCCGGTGGCCACGCCACGCCGGGTGAACCAGCCGGCGGCGGCCTCGCGGGCCTCCGCCGAACCGACCACGGGCCCGTAGCCGTTGCGGTGCGCCGCGGCGGACAGCACCGCCGCGATCCCGTCCGGCACGGGGAGCCCGGCCTCGCCGAACCCCAGGTGCAGCACCTTCTCGCCCGCCGCGCGGCGGGCCCGCATCGTCTCGTCGATGGCCAAGGTCGCCGAATGCATGGTCACGGCGCCCCACTCTCCTCACCGGGATCGGTCACGGCTGCGCGCGTGCGGGCACGCAGCGTATGCAAGCGTGATTGCAAGCACGACGATACCTGCAAGGAAAATTGCATAGGGGGGTGGGTGTGCACAGGGCTTGCGCACACGGGTTTGGGCACACGCCTTGCGCACGCCTTGTGCGCACGCCCTGTGCACGCGGGCGCCGCAGCCGGGCGTGCGGGCCCGGCCGACGGGGTGACCGCGAGGCCGGGTACGCAGGCCCGGCCGGCCGACCGGCCGCCTCGGTCACGGCACGAGCCGGGGCCCGGGGGCGCCGTCTCGGTTACGGCACGAGCCGGGGCATCCCCGCCCCATCGGCAGCCGCCCCCGCAGCAGCCCCCTCCCGTTCCGCCTCCCGCTCGCCCTCTCCCGCTCCCTCCAGCTCCAGGACCAGCACTTCGTTCGCCCCCTCGCGCAGGCACGGGCCCGGCACGTACAGCCCCCGCTGCGGCCCCGCCGACCAGTACCGCCCCAGCGGGAACCCGCCCACCCACACGAACCCCCTTCCCCAGCCCGGCAGTTCGAGCACCGCGTCCCCGGTCCCGCCCGCCGGCACCACGACCGTCCCCCGATGCAGCCCCCGCACCCCCGCCCGGCCCCGCGACGGCCCGAACGCCACCCGCGCCACCGCCGCCGCGTCCTCCAGCGCGTCCAGCCGCAGCCCACGCGCCCGTACGCCATGCACGTACTGCCGCTCGTGCAGCACCCCGCCCGTGACCCCCTTCGGCTCACCCAGCCGCGGCCCGTAATTGACCCGCCCCAGCGACTCCACCCACAGCTCCACCTCCGCCGGCCCCGCGACCGGCCCGAACCCCGCCTCCTCGGTGTCCAGCACCGGCCCCCGCACCCCGTCCATGAACGTCACCGCCCGGTCCCGCAGCCCGCGGACCCGCAACTCGTACGGCTCCCGCGGCCCCGGCACCGAAACCCGGTACCGCACCACGCCCCGGTCCACGTCCAGCTCCTCGAACGTCGGCGGCACCCCGGACCGCACCTCCGGCCCGCCCAGCGCCGCCACCACCGCGTCCATCGACGCCCAGCCCGTCAGCCGCACCGCCGCGGGACCGGCCAGCACCGGCCACGGCGCGGGCGGCTCCGGCACAGGACCCTCGGCGTACGCGGCCAGCACCTCACGGAACCGCCAGAACTTCGCCGTCGGCCGGCCGCGCTCGTCGACGGGCGCGTCGTAGTCGTACGACGTCACCGTCGGCAGCAACGCACCGTCCTGCAGCGCACCGGACCGGTTCGCGCCCGCCCAGCCGCCGAAACTCGTCCCGCCGTGCGCCATGTAGACGTTCACCGACGCCCCGCACTCCAGAATCTCCGCCAGCGCGGCCGCCGCGTCCTCCGCATCCCGCACGGCATGATCCGCACCCCAGTGGTCGAACCACCCGCACCAGAACTCCATGCACATCAACGGCCCGTCCGGCCGGTGCCGCCGCAGCGCCGCGAACGCCTCCCGCGCCCCCGACCCGAAATTGACCGTCGCCGTCAGCCCCGGCACGCTCCCGCCCGTCAGCATGTGGTCCTCCGGCCCGTCCGACGTGCACAGCGGCACCGTCACCCCCAGCGCACGCAACCGGTCCACCAGGTGCGCGAGGTACGCCGCGTCCGACCCGTACGAGCCGTACTCGTTCTCCACCTGCACCATGACCACCGGCCCGCCCCGGTCGCACTGGCGCGGCACCACCTGCGCCAGCACCGCCGCCAGCCAGCCGTCCACCGCCCGCAGATACCGCGCGTCGGACGTCCGCACCCGCCGCCCCAGCGGCCCGGTCACCCAGTGCGGCAGCCCACCGTTCTCCCACTCGGCACAGATGTACGGACCGGGACGGACGATCGCGAGCAGCCCAGCGCGCCCAGCCGCGTCCAGGAACCGGCCGAACGCCGCCAGCCTCCGGAACTCACCCGCACGCGGCTCGTGCAGATTCCACGGCACGTACGTCTCCACGCAGTTCAGACCCATCGCCCGCAGCATCGCCAGCCGGTGGTCCCAGTGCCCCTCGTGCACCCGGAAGTAGTGCAGCGCGCCCGACAGCAGCCGCACCGGCCGCCCGTCCAGCTCGAACTCCCGCCCCCCGACGGCAAACCGCCGCCCCACCGGAGCGCCGCCCCCGCCCCCCACCACGCCCGCCGCTCCGCCGTCCGTCACGCCCCTCGCCCCTTCCCTCACCCGGCCCACGTCCCGTCCAGCACACCCCCTGGCGGCACGGCGGTCCATGGACAAAGATCAGCACTGTTTGGACGGAACGCCCGTCGGCAGGGGAGCGGGCGGACGCCGGCATACGGCAAGGCACCGGCGTACGGAAGGGCACCGGTATACGGAAGGGCACCGGCGTAGGGCAAGGCGTCGGCGCACGGAAGGGCGTCGGCAGGCGGCAAGGCACCGGTATACGGAAGGGCACCGGCGTACGGAAGGACGTCGGCGCGCGGTAACGCACCCGCAAGCACGGCCCAGCAGCCCGGAAGGCGACGACAAGGCACCGACGACCACGGCAAAGCAACCCGGAAGGCGACGGCGAACGGAGGAGCCCGCGTGTACCACACCTGGATGCGCTACTTCACGCCGAGCCCGGTCCACCACCGGCTCGGCCTCGTCTGCCTCGGCGTGGGACTCCAGCACGGCACCCTGCCCGCCGTCGGCCCCCGCACCCTCGACCACCACGTCGCCGTCGTCATCCACGCGGGCAGCGGCTGGTACGCGGACCCCGACGGCACCCGGCACCCCGTCACCGCCCCCGCCCTCCTCTGGCTCACCCCCGGCGTCCCGCACCACTACGGCGCCGACCCCGACAGCGGCTGGGACGAGAGCTTCGTCGACTTCACCGGCCCCGCCGCCACCACCTACACCGAACTCGGCTACATCGAACCCGCCCCCGACCGCCCCCTCGTCCCCCTCGCCGACACCGCCGCCGCCCGCGCCGCCATCGGCCGCATCGCCCGCGCCGCCCGCCGCGGCAACCCCCTCCTCGAAGTCGAGACCTCCGCCGCCGTCCACGAACTCCTCGTCGCCCTGCGCCGCGCACGCGCCGACACCGACGCCGACGGCGACCCCGTCCTGCAGGCCCTCGCCCGCGACGCCTTCCTGCCGCTGTCCGTCGCCGAACACGCGGCGCGCCACGGCATGACCCCCGCCGAACTCCGCACCGCCGTACGCCGCGGCGCCGGCTGCAGCCCCAAGGACTACCTCCTCGGCATCCGTCTCGGCCGCGCCAAGGAACTCCTCGCCGCCACCGAACTCCCCGTCGCCGCCGTCGCCCGCCGCGTCGGCTACGACGACCCCGCCTACTTCAGCCGCCTCTTCACCCGCAGAGTCGGCACCGCCCCGGTCCGCTTCCGCCGGCAACAGGGCCGCACGGTCCCCGGCGGCTGGTCCACCCGCATCCCCGACCCCGACAACCCACCCCTGGTCAACGGCACCGGCTGAGCGACATCCGCACGCTGCGCACCGCCCGCCGCCTCATGGCCGTCGTCTGGCTCTTTCTCCTCCAGGGGGACGCGCGGGCCGAACAGCCCCGTAACCCGCCGGGCACCCTCTCCCGCCAGGCAGTGCGGGTGCGGGAACGGCTGGCATGACGGACGGTACGGCTCCCTCCGTGCGGTGGGAGCCGTACCGGTGTGCCGCCGACGCCGGCGCCGGGCCCGCGTCCCTCAGGGGGACACCTCTTCGAGCGGCCGGTCGGTGGTCTCCTCGGCGAAGAACGCCGCGGCCAGCGCGCCCACGAGGGCGACCCCGCCCAGCGTGACGAAGACGGCCGAGACCTGCCCGCCGCCCGCGTAGATCGCACCGACCAGCAGCGGGCCGAGGATCACCCCGAGCCGGTTCAGCGCGCCGCCGACGCTGCAGCCCAGCGCCCGCATCCGGGTCGGATACAGCTCCGGCGTGTACAGGTACAGGCAGATGTTCGAGCCGAAGAAGCAGACCGCCGCGAGCGAGGTCCACACCAGTACCTGCACGGGCGTACGCGCACCCAGCGCGGCCAGCACGATCAGCAGCGCCGCCGCCCCGCCGAGGAAGAACGCGAACACCTTCCGCCGCCCGATCCGGTCGACCGTCAGCGCCACCAGCAGACACCCGAGGAAACCGGCGACCGAGGTGACGGTGGAGTACAGCAGCGCGTCGGACAGCGACAGCCCGTACTGCTTGCCGTAGATCGTCGGCAGCCAGGACGTAATGCCGTAATTGACGAAATAGCCGGTGAACCAGAGCGTCCCGATCACCAGCGTCCGGCGGCGGTACCGACCCGTGAACAGCCCCCTGACGCCGGTGGCGGCGGCTTCGGCCGGCGTGGCGGGCCGGGCAGGCGCCGTGGGCGTGAGCGTGGTCGTCGGCGTGGCGGAAGCCGACGCGGTCACGGCCGCTTCCGGCGTCGCCCCCGCCGCGGCACCGACCGGCGGCAGCGGAGCCCCGGTCGCCGCCACGACCTTGGCCTCGATCAGCTCCATCGTCGCCGCGGCCTCCTGCAGCCGGCCGCGGTCGGCGAGCCACCGCGGCGACTCCGGAACGGCGCGCTGCACGAGGATGCACAGCAACCCCGGTACGGCCGCCACCACGTACATCCAGCGCCAGCCCAGCGCCGGCACGACCCACGCCGCGACCAGCGCGCCGATGGTGAGCCCCGCGGGAAAGACCAGCTCGTACAGCAGTACGAACCGACCCCGCTTGAAGCTGCGGGTGATCTCGCTGATGAACGTCGCGGCGACCGGCACCTCACCGCCGATCGCCAGCCCCTGCACGAAGCGCAGCGCCATGAAGGGCGGCGCCGAAGGGCTCGCGGCCAGGGCGAGCGAGGCCAGCCCGGACACGCCGATGCAGATCGCGATGATCTTCACGCGCCCGATGCGGTCCGCCATCCGCCCCGAGAAGAGCGCGCCGATGAGCATGCCCAGGGAGCCGATGGTGAGTACGGCGGTGACGTCGCCGTCCGTGAGGTGCCACTGCTGCCGCAGCTCGGGCATGGCGTACGCGATCAGCAGCTGGTCGAAGGCTTCGAAGAAGGTCACCACGCCGATGACGAGGCGGACGGTGACGTGCCAGCGGGACAGGGGGAGACGTTCGAACCGAGCGGCGATACCGGCGCGGAGGGCGTCGGTGTCACGGCCCGGGGATGCGTCGAGGCTCATCCGGGATTCCTCCAGACCCGCGCAGCACGCGGGCGAGGTACGGGGGAGGGGAGAGGGAAAAGAGGGCGCTGGATGCCGGCGCGGAGTGCCGGCCGGGAGTTGGGGGAGCTCGTACGTAAGCGCCAAGTGTCTTAGGGCTTAAGTTCTACCGACTCAAGGGGTGTGGAAGTCAAGGCCCCGACGCCGCGAAATTTTTCCGCGGCAACCCTTGCGGCCAAATACTTAAGCACTTAGATTTCTGGCGCTGAGAGAAACCGCAGCGCCGGCAGAACCGGAACCCCGCCCCGGCGCCCCGCCCGCACCCCGACGGCCCCGCGCCTCTCCACCGGCCCCACGCCGCCCGCTACGCCACACCACTTCACTCCGCGAACGCGCCGACACCACCCACCACCGGCCACCCCGGCCGACCCACCGGCCGAACCCGCGAACCCACCGATGTCCGGGAAGCACCCATGCCTTCGATCCCGCACGACCCGCCCACGCAGACACCCTCCCGAACCCCCTCGATGACCACGCCACCGCAGAACCCGGCCACGCCGCCGCAGAGCCCGGTCACGCCGCAGAGCCCGGTCACGCCGCCGCAGAGCCCGGCGGAGGTATCACCGGTGCCGGTCGACGCCGTGCCGACGCAGGCGGGCGCTTCGTCGAGGCCGGTTGGCGTTTCGACCGCTCCGGCTGGCGTTTCGTCGAGCCCGGCTGGCGCCTCGCCGACGCCGGTGGATGTGTCGGCGGTGCCGGTGGACGTTTCGGCGGCGGCGGGGGGTGCCTCGCCGGCTGCGGGGGGTGCCTCGGCGACGGGGGATGCCTCGGCGGCGCCGGTTGACCGCTCGCCGGCGTCGGTCCTGTCGTCGTCATCGGCTGCAGCGTCGTCGTCGGCCGCAGAGGCGTCGTCGGTCGCAGCGTCGTCGGTCCTGGCGTCGTCATCGTCCCCTGAGCCGACATCGAACCCTGAGCCGTCATTGAACCGTGAGCCGTCCTCGGCCCCGGTGCCGTCGTCGGGCTCGGTGTCGTCGTCGGGCCCGGCGTCTCCGGAGGGGCCGGTTCGGACGGTTCCCGCCGGGGCCCCGGAAACGGCCCCGGCCACGCCCCGCCCCACGATCCCCGAGGACGAGATCCTGGTCGCGGGGGAGTGGCGCCCGGGCCGAGGCGACACGATCACCACCATCGACCCGGCCACCGGCACCCCCCTCACCACCCTCCGAGCCGCCTCGCTCGCCGACACCGAAGAAGCCGCCGAACGCGCCGCGCAGGCCGCCGCCGACCCGGCCTGGCGCGACCTGCCACCCCACCGGCGCGCCCGCCTGCTGCACCGCATCGCCGAACTCATCGAAGACGCCGCGGACGACCTCTCCGCGCTCCAGACCGCCGACACCGGCAAGTCCCGCACCGAGACACTGGCCCTGGTACACAGCGCAGCCGGCACCTTCCGCTACACCGCCGCCGCCCTGGAGACCGCCGAGGACACCCTCACCCCCTCCCGCGGCCCGTACGTCACCATGAGCACCCACGAACCGATCGGCGTCATCGGCGCCATCACCCCGTGGAACTCGCCCATCGCCAGCGACGCCCAGAAACTGGCCCCGGCTCTTGCCGCGGGCAACGCCGTACTCCTCAAGCCCGCCGAGTGGACCCCGCTGGTCTCCCTCGCCCTCGGCCGCATCATCCACCGCGCCCTGAGCGAGTACGACCTGCCCACCGGTCTGCTCTCCGTACTCCCCGGCCCCGGCAGGGTGATCGGCGACGCCATCGTCCGCCACCCGGCCGTCGGCAAGGTCACCTTCACCGGCGGCACCCGCACCGGCCGCACCCTCGCCCACGCCGCCGCCGAGAAGCTGATGCCGGTCAGCCTCGAACTCGGCGGCAAGTCACCCACCGTCGTCCTGGAGGACGCCGACCTCGAACAGGCCCTCGCCGGCGTGATGTTCGGGATCTTCTCCTCCAGCGGGCAGAGCTGCATCGCCGGCTCCCGCCTCTTCATCGCCCGCCCGCTCTACGATCGCTTCCTCACCGAACTCGTCGCCCGTACCCGGAAACTCCGCATTGGACCCGGCACCGACGTCCGCACCCAGGTCGCGCCCCTGGTCCACCACAAGCACCGGGACGCCGTCGCCGCGTACGTCGACCTCGCCCGCGAGGAAGGCGCCCGCGTCCTGTGCGGCGGCGCCGCCCCCGAAGGCGAGCAGTACCGCGACGGCGCGTACTACCTGCCCACCGTCCTGGACGGACTGCCCAACTCCGCCCGCACCTGCCAGGAAGAGATCTTCGGCCCGGTCCTGGTCGCCCTCCCCTTCGACGACGAGGACGACCTGGTCGCCCAGGCCAACGACACGGTCTACGGACTGGCCTGCGGCCTGTGGACCAAGGACGCCGCCCGGGCCTGGCGCCTCGCCCGCCGCATCGACGCCGGAACCGTCTGGATCAACACGTACAAGCAGTTCAGCATCTCCACCCCCTTCGGAGGCATGAAGGACAGCGGCCTCGGCCGCGAAAAGGGCCGCGACGGCATCCGCGCCTACCAACGCCAGAAATCCCTCTACTGGAACACCTCCCCGGAACCCCTGCCTTGGGCGACCTGAGGGCCTGCGGTTGAAAGGGCCGGGGGTGCTGGGTCTGGCGGCGGGGAGGTCTTCCGCCTGACGGGCTGGGGTGCTGGTGCCCTCACTTTCCCGGGGCCCCGCCCCCGCCCCCCACCCACCTCCTCCTCCACCCACCCCGCCACCACCAACCCAGCCCACCCCACCCCCGACCCCTTCCGCGCTCCCTCCCCGCGCCCACCCAACGACGCAGCCACGCCGAGAGCACGCCCCGCCGTCCAATCACCCCCGTGCCCGCCCGCCGCTTCCACCTCGTCCGCGCCCGCCCACCTCACCCACGTCCGCCCGCCGCCCCTCCGTACGACTGGAGACAGCGATGCCCCGCACCCAGCACCACTCTCCGCCTCAGCCGCCCATCGCGCGCCTGCGCTCCCTGCGGTGCGTCGAACTGTTCACCCCCGCCTTCACCGAGGCCGCCGACTTCTACCAGGAGGTCTGGGGCCTGGAGACCGTCGAGGGCGACCACGGGGCACGCTGGCTGCGTGGCACCGGCGACGAGCACCACGTCCTCCAGCTGACCCGCGCCGACCGCATCGGCCTCGGCCGGATCGCGTTCGCCGTCGCGACCCCCGCCGAGGTCGACGAGGCCGCCCGCCGCCTCCTCGCCCGCGGCATCACCACCGTCGCCGGCCCCGGCCCGCTGGACCAGGTGGGCGGTGGCTACGGCCTCCGCTTCACCGACCCCGAGCACCGGCTCATCGAGATCAGCGCGCACGTCGAGGCCGTCGCCCCCCGGGGCCGGGACGGTGCCGTCCCGGTCGGGGTCACCCATGCCGTACTGAACACCGCCGACATCGATGCCGCCGTCGCCTTCTACTGCGACGTCCTGGGGCTGCGGGTCTCGGACTGGTCGGAGCACCAGATGGCGTTCCTGCGCTGCAACGCGGACCACCACTGCATCGCCTTCAACCAGGCCGAGTGGGCCTCCCTCAACCACGTGGCGTACGAGATGAGCTCGGTCGACCACTTCATGCGCGGTCTGGGCCGACTGCGCCACCACGGCATCACGCCGCAGTGGGGCCCGGGCCGGCACGGTCCCGGCAACAACACCTTCTCCTACTTCACCGACCCTTCCGGTCTCGTCTGCGAATACACCTCCGAGGTCGCCCAGATCGTCGAGGACGCCTGGATCGCCCGTGTCTGGCGCCGCGTCCCGGAGCTGTCGGATCTGTGGGGTACCGCGGGACCGCCCTCTCCGGAGATCCGCTCCCACATGGCCGGACAACCCGATCCCGGCCCGCTCGCCCAGCCGGCCCCGCAGGAGATCCCCGCATGACCGACCCGACCACCGCGTCGCCGACCACACCGCACGCCGCCACCGCGACCCCCGTTTCGGCCACGGCCGCAACCGTGCCGACCACCGCGACGCCGCCTCGAGCGACCACCTCCATCGAAACCGTCACCACTTCCGAATCCACCTCTGGACCCACTTGCGGGTCCGTTTCCGCCTCCCTCACCTCTCCCTCCACTAACGTGACTCCTTCCTCACCGTCCCCTTCCTCGCCCGCTCCTCGCCGGGTCGGCCTCGTCGGCTGGGGTGCCATCGGCCGCGTCGTGGGTACCGCCCTCGCGGAGGGGGGCGTCCCCGGTGCCGAGCTGGTGTGCATCGTCGACAATCGCGTGCTCGGCGACGCGCCCGCTCCGCAGCTCTCCTTCGAGGAAGCCCTCGACAGCTGTGACCTGATCGTCGAGGCGGCCGGCCAGAGCGTCGTCCGCGAGTGGGGCGAACGCGTCCTGGGCTCCGGTACCGACCTCCTCATCGCGTCCACCGGCGCGCTCACCGACGAGGGCCTTGCCGCTGCCCTCCTCGCCGCCGGCCCGGGACGCGTGTACTTCACCGGTGGCGCCGTCGGTGGCCTCGATCTGCTCCAGGCGGTGCGTGCCATGGGTCCGCTCACGGATGTCACCCTCACCACCACCAAGCTGCCCGGCACGCTGGAACAGCCGTGGATGAGCGAGGACTTGCTGCACCGGATGCGTACGGCGTCGGGCCCGGTCGAGGTCATGCGCGGTACCGCCCGTGACGTGCCGGTGAAGTTCCCCAAGTCCACCAACGTCGCCGCGTCCGTCGCGCTGGCCGTCGGAGATCTGGACGCCGTACGTGTCCATGTCGTCGCCGACCCGGCGGCGCAGCACACCCGCCATGTCATCGAGGCGTCCGGCAGCCACGGTGTCTACCGCTTCGAGGTGCAGCACCTCCCGGATCCCGGCAACCCCGCCACCAGCCAGGTGGTGCCGTATGCCGTACTGCGCAGCCTGGGTGCGCTGGCCGGGCGGAGGGGGCAGATCCTGTGACCACCTCGGCGCGCTCCGATCTCACTCCTTCCCCTTCGCCGGCTGAGGCTTCGGCCGTCGCCTCGCCGCCGGTTCCCGCGCCCTATGACCTTGCGGGCCTTCATGTGGAGGAGGCGGGTGACAGTGGTCCGCTGCTGCTGTGTCTGCATGGGATCGGTTCCTCCTCCACGGCGTTCGCACCGCAGCTCGCGACGTTGAGCCGGTATGTGCGGGTGGTGGCCTGGGACGCACCGGGGTACGGCGAGTCGGCCGATCCGGCGGGGCCGTTCACGCTCGACGACTTCGCCGACACCGCTGCCGCGCTCATCCGGCAGCGCGGTGGCCGTGCCCATGTGCTCGGGGTGTCCTGGGGCGGGGTGATCGCCTTGCGGCTCGCCGCTCGTCATCCGGAACTCGTCTCCTCTCTGGTGATCGCCGATTCCAGTGCCGGCTCGGGTACCGATCCGGCGAAGGCCGAGGCGATGCGGGCCCGCGCCGATGAGCTGGCCGAGGTCGGGGCCCGGGAGTTCGCCGAGCGGCGTGGGCCGCGTCTGGTGTCCGATGCGGCTCCGGACGCGCTCGTCGCGCGGGTGACCGACACCATGGCCCGTTCCGTGCGGTTGCCCGGATACCGCCGGGCGGCCGAGTCCATGGCCGCCACCGACCTGCGCATTGCCGACCTCGCCGCCGTCACCGCGCCCACGCTCGTGCTGTGCGGGGACCGGGACGAGGTCACCGGGATCGAAGCGAGCCAGATGCTCACAGCAGATCTCCATTCATCCGTGTTCGTGATCGTCAAGGACGCCGGTCACCTCGCGAACCAGGAACAGCCCGAGGCCTTCGACGCGTGGGTTCTTGCCCACCTCCGCATCTCAGCAGGAATCGCCGAAGGCTTGTGAGGACTGTCCACAGCCCTGCCCGTTAGTACGACTAAAGGACTGATCGCCATGCCCATCACCACCACCGAGTACGACAACGGCGGCGACCTCGCCCGCTACACCGACTCCCTGATCGCCACCAAGGACTCCCGCGAGCCCGACTGGGACACCCTGGCGTTCCAGGCCAAGGCCGGTGAGCAGTACCGGCGAGCCCAGATCCGGTACATCGGCTCGGGTGCCACCGGCAACCACGAGGGCGACAACCGCATCCTGCCGTCCGGCGGCTTCACCTTCTCCAACATGCTGCTGCCGCCCGGCGCCGAGGGCCCCGAGCACACCCACCACGACGTCGAGGAAGCCTTCTTCGTGCTGGAGGGCAAGGTCAGGGTCGGTATTCACCGCGGCAAGGACGAGGTCGAGTACCGCACCCTCGGCTACCGGGACATGATCGTCGTGCCGGCGGGAGTGGCCCGCAGCCTGAAGAACGAGGGCGACACCGACGCGCTCTTCTGCGTCATCATCGGCACGCAGAAGCCGCAGATCCCCACCTACCCCGAGCACTCGCCGATGCACGGCGTCACCCGCGACTGATGCGCACCGTCGTCATCACCGGCGCCGGCCGTGGCCTGGGGGAGGCCATGGCCCGCCGGGCCGCCGCTGACGGACACCGTGTCGTCCTCGCCGAACTCGATGCCGAGCGCGGTGAGCGGGTGGCCGGCGACCTGCGTGCCGAGGGCCGGGAGGCGCACTTCGTGCCGTGCGACGTTGCCGACCCCGAGTCGGTCGACGCGATGGCGAAGCGGGTGGCCGACCTCGGGCCACTGCACGGCCTGGTCAACAACGCCGGTCTCGCCAACGGGGTGGGCGGCAAGGAGTTCCAGGACATCGACGTCGAGGCGTGGGACCGCATCATGACGGTCAACGCCCGGGGGCCCTGGCTCGTCGCCCGCGCCCTGCTGCCCCAGCTCCTCGCCGCGGGCAGCGGCCGCATCGTCAACCTGGCGTCGGACGCCGCGCTGTACGGCTCGCCGCGGCTGGCCCACTACATCGCCTCCAAGGGGGCCGTCATCGCCCTCACCCGGGCCATGGCACGGGAGCTGGGCGACCGCGGTGTCACCGTCAACGTCGTTGCGCCCGGCATCACCGAGTGCGAGGCGACGGAGAACGTCCCCGCCGAACGGCACGAGCTGTACCGGCTCAACCGGGCCATCTCCCGGGTGCAGCAGCCGGAGGATCTCACGGGCGTCGTGTCGTTCCTGCTCGGTGAGGAGTCCCGCTACCTCACGGGCCAAGTGATCGCCGTCAACGGCGGCTTCACCATGCACTGATCACTCCGGCCGGGCCGGCGGGCACCGGCTCGCCCGGCGGCCCCAGCGGCTCGCGCCGGACTTCCGTACCGATCACCACACCGAAGGATTCCCCATGGACCTGGGCCTCGCCGACCGCACCGTACTGGTCACCGGCGGCAGCTCGGGCGTCGGCCTGGCCACGGTCCGCGCCCTCCTCGACGAAGGCGCGCGCGTCGCCACCTGCGGCCGCGACGCCGACCGCCTGGACAAGGCAGCGGCCCGCCTCGGAGCGGACACCGACCGGCTGCTGACCGGCGTGTGCGACGTACGGGACGGGAGTGCCGTACGTGACTTCGTCGGCCGTGCCGCCGACCACTTCGGCGCCCTGGACGGCCTGGTCAACAACGCCGGCCAGTCCCGTATGAAGCGGCTCGCGGAGACCACCGAGGAGGACTGGCGCGACGAACTGGAGCTGAAGTTCGCCGGCGTACTCAACCCGCTGCACGCCGCCCTTCCTCACCTGCGCGCCTCCGACGCCGCCGGCATCGTCAACATCAACGCCGTACTCGCCAAGCAGCCCGAGACCCGTCTCATCACCACCAGCGCTGCCCGTGCCGGCATCCTCAACCTCTCCACGAGCCTGGCCAGGGAACTCGCACCCGACGGCATCCGCGTCAACTCCGTGTGCCTCGGCCTGATCGACACCGGCCAGTGGACGCGCCGGCACGCCGCCGCCGACAGCGGACTGACCTACGAGGAGTGGCAGGCCGAACTGGCCGCCGACCGCGGCATCGCCCTCGGCCGCCTCGGCCGCGCCGAGGAGGTCGCCTACGCGGTCCTCACGCTCCTCTCCCCGCGCGCCTCCTACATCACCGGAACCAGCATCGACGTCTGCGGCGGAGTCGGCCGCGGCATCCTCTGAGGAGCCTCCATGACGCACCATCCCACCGGAGGCGACCTCCTCGTCGCCGTCCTGCGCGAACTCGGCATCGACACCGTCTTCGGCATCGTCAGCGTCCACAACCTGCCGCTCGTCGAAGCCGTCGACCGTGAGCTGCGCTTCGTGCCCGTACGCCACGAAGCCACCGCCGTGAACGCCGCCGACGCCTACGGGCGCGCCCGCGGCTCCATAGGCTGCGCCCTCACCTCCACGGGGACCGGCGCGGGCAACGCGGCCGGCTCGCTCATCGAGGCGCTGAGCTCCGGCACCGCCGTCCTGCACGTCACCGGCCAGATCGAGAGCCAGTACCTGGGCAGCGGGCGCGGGTTCATCCACGAGACCAAGGACCAGCTCGCCATGTTGCGCGCGGTGTCCACGTACGCCGCGACCGTGCCCTCCTCGGACGCCGCGGGGCGCATCCTGCGTGAAGCGGCGCGCGCCGCACTGCGCGCGCCGGGTGGTCCGGCGAGCGTGGAGTGGCCGATCGACCTGCAGTACGCGGCCCAGCAGGACGAGCCCGCCGCCGTCGTGGCCCCGGTGGCGCCGCACCCGGAAGCGGCCGACATCGACGCCGCTGCGGGCCTGCTGGCCGCCGCCCGGCGACCCGTGATCTGGGCCGGCGGAGGCGCGTGCGGCGCGGGGGAGCGGCTCGCCGAGCTGCTGGCCCGCACCGGCGCCGGGCTGTTCACCTCCAACTCCGGCCGCGGCGCAGTGCCCGAGGACCACCCGCAGGTCATCGGCAACTTCGCCACCACACCGGCGGGCCGCGCGCTGCTCACCGAAGCGGACGTCCTGCTCACCCTCGGCACGCACTTCCGTTCCAACGAGACCGGCGACTACTCGCTGGCCCTGCCCGACACGCACATCCAGGTGGACATCGACGCCGCCGCACTGGGCCGCGTCTACCCCGCGACGCACACCCTGAAGGGCGACGCCGACGCCGTGCTCGATGCGCTGCTCGCCCGGCTGCCCGCGGGCGCCCCGGCATCCGACGGCGCCCCCGTGACCGGAGGTGCGGCCCCCTCCGGAGGCGCTGCCGACCCCGCCTGGGCCGCCCGCGTCGCCTCCGTACGCGAGGAGGTGCGCTCCGCCCTGCACGACGGCATCGGGCCGCAGGCCGCCGTCTGCGACGCCCTGCGCGCCGCCCTGCCCCGCCGCGCCGTCATCGCCCGCGACGTCACCATCCCCTCCAGCAGCTGGGGCAACCGCCTCCTGGAGATCTACGACCCGCGCGACAACGTCTTCCCGCGCGGCGGCGGCATCGGCCAGGGCCTCGGCATGGGCATCGGCGCCGCCCTCGCACGGCCCGACGAGCCCACCGTCGTCATGGCCGGCGACGGCGGCCTCGCCGTGCACCTCGGGGAGCTACTCACCCTCGCCCAGGAGCGCCCCGCGCTCACCCTCCTCGTCTTCAACGACGGCGGCTACGGCGTCCTCCGCAACATGCAGGACCGCTACAGCGAGCGCCGCTCCGGAGTCGACCTCACCACCCCCGACTTCTCCCTCCTGGCCCGCGCCTGCGGCCTGCCGTACGCCCGGATAGCCGCCGAGGCCGACGCGGCACCCGTCCTCGACGAAGCCGTCGCCTCCGGCGGCCCCACCCTCGTGGAGGTCGACCTGGCCGCCCTCGGCCCGATGAAGAACCCCTTCACCCCGCCCGTCAAGATCCCCACCGCGTGAGGAGGCCGACGCGATGACCACCCACGACATCCAGCCGGACAC
This sequence comes from Streptomyces sp. Ru73, assembly GCF_002920575.1. Classification (GTDB taxonomy): domain Bacteria; phylum Actinomycetota; class Actinomycetes; order Streptomycetales; family Streptomycetaceae; genus Streptomyces. The sequence continues at coordinate 37,175 of NZ_PQSQ01000025.1, forward strand.
CGCCGACCGGGCCACGGCCGCCGAGCCCCGCCTCGACCTGTTCGTGCACCGCATGACCTGGGAAGCCGACGGCGTGCTCTCCGTCGACCTCGTCCACCCCGACGGCAAGCCGCTGCCCGCCTGGCAGCCCGGCGCCCACCTCGACCTGCACGTCGGCGGCCACACCCGGCAGTACTCCCTGTGCGGCGACCCCCACGACACCGCCCGCTACCGCCTCGGTGTCCTCAACGAACCGGCCTCCCGCGGAGGTTCCCGCTTCGTCCATAACCAGTTGCGCCCCGGCCAGACCGTCACCGTCGTCGGCCCCCGCAACCACTTCGCGCTGACCGACGCGCCCGCGTACGTGTTCATCGCCGGCGGCATCGGCATCACCCCGCTGCTGGCCATGGCCCGCGAAGCCACCCGAAGGGGTGTGCCCTGGCGCCTCGTCCACGGGGGCCGCACCCGCGCCTCGATGGCCTTCGGCGCCGAACTCGCCGACCTCGCCGCACAGGGACCCGGCGAACTGGTCCTCCACCCGCAGGACGAGCACGGCCACATCGACCTCGACGCCGCCCTGAACGGCCTCGACGCGCAGACCCTCGTGTACTGCTGCGGGCCCGAGCCCCTGCTCGCCGCCGTCGAGGAGCGTTGCCCCGCGGCGCAACTGAAGGTGGAGCGCTTCGCTGCACCCACCGTGGAGCGCAGCGGAGACGACAGCGCCTTCGAGGTCGAGTGCCGCCGCTCCGGAGTGACGCTCAGCGTCGGCACCGACACCTCGATCCTCGAAGCCGCCGAGGCCGCAGGGCTGCAGGCCGAGAGCTCCTGCCGGGACGGCATCTGCGGCAGCTGCGAGACCCGCGTCCTCGAGGGCGTGCCCGACCACCGCGACTTCCTCCTCAGCGAGGCCGAGCACGCGGCGAACGCGACCATGATGATCTGCGTCTCGCGCTGTGCCTCCGACCGCCTCGTCCTCGACCTGTAAGCCACCCGACCGTCTTGTGAACCCGGAGGCACCGATGACCCCCTGGCCGTACCTGGACGTCCACCAGTCCCGTACGCACGAGCCCACCCCGTACGAGTACAAGCTCGCCGCGACCCTCGAAGAGGTCTTCACCAAGGAGGGCCACGAGCTGGCCGACGTCGTCCGCGGCCTCAACTCCCGCCAGGTGCACGCCCCTGACGGCACCCCGTGGACCGAGGACACCTTCCGCGCCGAGATGCACCGCCTGGGAGCCTGACATGACCCTCACCCGCCCGGCCACGACCGGACACACCGCCACCGCCGACCACATCTACGCCACCGGGCTGCGCAACCAGTGGCACCCCGTGGTGCCCTCCCACTTCGTCACCCCCGGAGGCATGCGCAAGGTCACCGCGCTCGGCGAGGACTGGCTCCTCTTCCGCCGCGCCGACGGCACCCTCCACATGCTCGCCGACCGCTGCCCCCACCGGGGCGCCCGGCTCTCCCTCGGCAAGCACCTCGGGGACCGCGTGGCCTGCTGGTACCACGGCGTGGAGGTCGAGGGCGACGGCACCGTCTCCTCCGTACCGGGCCTGCCCGGCTGCAACCTGGAGGGCAAGAAGCTCGTCACCAGCCTCCCCGTACGCGAGGTCAGCGGCGCGATCCTCGCCTACTTCGGCGACGAGCAGCACCCGGAGCCGTGCGAGCTGACCCTCCCCGAACCGCTCACCGACCCCGGCACGGAAGCCATCCTCTGCTACGCCGAGTGGAACGTGCCCTGGCGGTTCGGCATGGAGAACCTCCTCGACCCGATGCACGGGCAGTTCCTGCACCACGAGTCGCACACCATGTTCGACGGGGACACGACCGCGAAGTTCCGCATCCGGGAGACCGACCGCGGCTACTTCTTCGAGAAGACCGACCAGCGCGGCGTCAACTTCGACTGGGTCGAGTTGTGCCGCACCGGAGTGGACTGGGTCGACCTGTCCATCCCGTACCCGCCGTCCGCCGGCCCCGGCGGACCCTTCGGGATCGTCGGCATGATCTGCCCCGTGGACGCGCACCGCAGCGGTGTCTTCTTCTGGCGCTACCGCAACGTCACCGGATGGCAGCGCGACACCTGGCGCTTCCTGTACCGCACCCTCATCGAGAAGCGCCACTGGGAGGTCCTCGAACAGGACCGCGTCATGCTGGAGGCCATGCCGCACGACGCGGACCAGGCCGAGAACCTCTACCAGCACGACCTCGGCGTCGTACGGCTGCGCCGCCTGTACCGGGCCGCTGCCGAGCAGCAGGCCGCCGCGCTCGCCGCCCCCCAGCAGGCCGCGGAGACGGCCGCGGTGACCGCTCCCGCCGGCGGCTGACACCGTGGCGCCGACCTCCGCACCGCCCGCCGCCACGGTCTCCCCGCGGCGGTGGGCGGGCGTCCTCAGCCTGCTCGCCGTCGTCCTGATCTCCTACATCGACCGGGTCAACGTCTCGGTACTGATCACCGACCGGGCCTTCACCGACCACTTCGGCATGACCGGCGACCGCGTCCTCCAAGGCGCCCTGATGACCGTCTTCCTCATCGGGTACGGACTCGCCGCCTTCTTCCTCACGCCGCTGTACGAATCCGCCCTCGGGGCGCGGCGCGGCCTCCTGGTGAGCGTCGGCCTGTGGGCCGCACTCACCCTGCTCTCCCCGTACGCGCTCGGCGCCCTCATGTTCGTCGCCGTCCGCTTCCTCCTGGGCGCGTCCGAAGGGCCGCTGTTCTCCCTCAAGACGATGTACGTGAAGGAGCACTTCGCGCCCCACGAGGTCGGCCGGCCCAACGCGGTCAGCTCCATGGGCGTCTCCCTGGGCACCGCAACGGGCCTGCCCCTGATCACCTACCTCGTGCACCGCTACGACTGGCACACCTCCTTCGTGCTGCTTGCGCTCCTCAACGCGGCGGTCGGACTGCCGCTCATCGCCCTCTTCGTGCGGGGACGCCCGCGCGCACAGAAGGCGAGCGCGGGACGGGAGAGCGGCCCCGCAGGAGCGCGCCGCGGCGTCGTGGCCACTCTCCGGGAGGCGCTGCGCACGCCGCGCCTGGGCTGCATCCTCCTCATCGAGATCGCCACCCTCGCCTACCTGTGGGGGAGCAGCTCGTGGCTGCCGGCGTACCTCCTCCAGGAACGCCACTTCTCCCTCGCACAGATGGGCGCCGTCTCCGCGCTGCCCTTCCTGATGAGCCTGGCCTCCGGCTTCCTCGGCGGCCACCTCATCGACAAGCTGCCCGCCCGCAGGCTGCCCCTGCTGTTCGTCGTCGGCGCGCTCGGCACGGGGAGCTGCGTCGCACTGGTCATCACCGCGGACGCCGCGTGGCTCGCCGCCACCGGACTCGTCCTGGCCGGCGGCTTCTGGGGCCTGCAGGGCCCCGCCATCCCCACCCTCGTGCAGCGGCACGCACCGGCCGGCACGGTCGGCAGCGCGTACGGCGTGGTCAACGGAGTCGGCAACCTGGTGTCCGCCTTCATGCCCACCGCCATGGGAGCCGCCATCGCCCTCGGCGGCGGGCACAGCTTCGGGGCCGGCTACGCGCTGCTGATCGGCGCCCAGACCGTCACACTGTGCTGCGGCGCCTGGCTCCTGTTCCGGCCCGGCCCGCGCGGCACCGACGGTGCGGTCACGCCCCGGACGGCGCGTCCGGCTCCGCCGCGCCCGACTCCGTGATGGACTGCTCCAGCTTCGACAGCAGCCGCGCCAGCTGACGGCACTCGGCGGGGGAGAGGCCGGCCAGCATCCGCCGCTCGTTCTCCAGGTGCTCGGCGAACAGCTTGTCGATCTTGGCCAGTCCCTCCTCCGTCAGCCGCGACCGCACCACCCGCCGGTCCTCCGGATCCCGCTCCCGGACGATCAGCCCGTCCTTCTCCAGCCGGTCTATCCGCAGCGTCACGCCGGCCGACGAGATCAGCCCCGAATCGGCCAGCTGACCGGCCGTGCGCCGGTACGGCTTCCCCGCCCTGCGCAGCGCCGTCAGCACGTCGAAACCGGCCACCGACAGGCCGTACGACTCCACCGAAGCGGTCAGCTTTGCGCTGTACCGCAGGAACGTGCGGTGCAGCCGCGCCAGCACTTCCAGCGGGGAGGTGTCCAGCTCCGGGCGTTCCCGCCGCCAGTCCTCGATGATGCCGGCCACCGCGTCCCGCGCCGCCGTCTTCTTCGCCATCTCGGCACCCTCCCGGGCTCGCCGTCGGGCCGGGATCCCGGCCGTGCTCCTGGCGAAATCTTAGTACTGAGAAGCCGCGCCACTTAACGGTCGGGCGGCCCGGCGGGACCGCCCCGCACGGCCGCACAGCCGGCCCCGGCCGCGCGCACCCGCATCGCCGACCGGCCCCCGGCGACCGGCCCGGCCCCACGCTCCCGCACCCCCGCGCGACGCCCGGCCCGACCCCGCGCCCCGGCCCGCCTTCCGCACCTGTCCGAGGAGTTGTCCACAGGCTGCCGGGCGTGGCTGCGCAAAGCCGCCGACCTGCGGCAGCATGACGCCATGCCCGCATTGACGCGCGATGAAGCGCAAACCCGAGCCAGCATCCTCGACGTCCACCACTACGACATCGACCTCGACCTCACCACCGGCGAGGAGCACTTCACCACCCGCACGGTCATCCGTTTCAGCGCGCGCACCGCCGGCGACACCTTCCTCGACCTCAAGCCCGAGCAGCTGCACAGCATCACCCTCGACGGCCGCGCGCTCGACCCGGCCGACCTGGCGGACAACCACTTCCCGCTCACCGGCCTCACCCCCGGCGAGCACGAAATCCGCGTCGAAGCCACCATGCGCTACTCCCGCACCGGCGAGGGCATGCACCGCTTCACCGACCCCGCCGACGGCGAGACCTACCTCTACACCCAGCTGTTCATGGAAGACGTCCAGCGTGTCTTCCCCGCCTTCGACCAGCCCGACCTCAAGGCCGTCTTCGCCCTCACCGTCACCGCCCCCGACGGCTGGACCGTCCTCGGCAACTCCCGCGCCACCCGCACCCCCGAAGGCCACTGGACCCTCGCCCCCACCCCGCCCATCAGCACCTACCTCGTCGCCGTCGCCGCCGGCCCCTGGCACTCCGTCCGCACCGAGCACGCAGGGCTGCCCTTCGGCATCCACTGCCGCCGCTCCCTCGCCCCGTATCTCAACGCCGACGCCGACGAGATCTTCGACATCACCCGCCGCTGCTACGACCGCTACCACCAGCTCTTCGACGAGCCCTACCCCTTCGACTCCTACGACCAGGCATTCGTCCCCGAGTTCAACGCCGGCGCCATGGAAAACCCCGGCCTGGTCACCTTCCGCGACGAATTCGTCTACCGCTCCGCCGTCACCGACACCGAGCGCCAGACCCGCGGCATGGTCATCGCCCACGAAATGGCCCACATGTGGTTCGGCGACCTCGTCACCCTCGCCTGGTGGGACGACATCTGGCTCAACGAGTCCTTCGCCGAGTACATGGGCTACCAGGTCCTCAGCGAAGCCACCCACTTCACCGACACCTGGACCGACTTCGGCATCGCCCGCAAGAGCTGGGGATACGACGCAGACCAGCGCCCCTCCACCCATCCCGTAGCCCCCGCGCCCGACGCCGTCCCCGACACCGCCTCCGCCTTCCTCAACTTCGACGGCATCTCCTACGCCAAGGGCGCCTCCGCGCTCCGCCAGCTCGTCGCCTGGATGGGGGAGAAGGACTTCCTCGCCGGCATCAACGACCACTTCGCCCGGCACCGCTTCGGCAACGCCACCCTCGCCGACTTCACCGACTCCCTCGCCCGCGCCACCGACCGCGACGTCCACGCTTGGGCCGACCGCTGGCTGCGCACCACAGGAGTCGACACCCTCACCCCCGTCATCGACGAAACCGCCGACGGCTCCTGGTCCCTCACCGTCACCCACCAGGGAGACCGCCCCCACCACCTCACCATCGGCCTCTACGACCAGGACCCCACCTCCCCAGCCCGCCTCGTCCCCCGCGAGCCCCTCACCCACGACCTCCCCGAAGGCGGCACGCACACCCTCCCCGGCCGGCGCCCCGACCTCGTCCTGCTCAACGACCGCGACCTCACCTACGCCAAGGTCCGCCTCGACCCCGAGTCCTGGACCACCGCACAGGCCGCCCTCTCCGGCCTGCCCGACCCCCTCACCCGCGCCGTGGTGTGGAACGCGGCGCGCGACATGGTCCGCGACGGCGAACTCCCGCCCGCCGCCTACCTCGAAGCCGTCCGCACCCACCTCCCGCACGAGACCGACACCGCCATCGTCCAGGGTGTCCTGGCCTTCGCCCGCACCCAGATCGCCGACCGCTACCTCCCCGCGGCCGACCGCCCCGCCGCCCTCACCACCCTCGCCGACCTCTGCCGCGACATCCTCCGCCGCACCGAGGGCAGCGAGCACGGCGACCGGCAGGGCCTGCGCCTGGCCGCCGTCCGCACCTTCATCGACAGCGCCACCACCCCCGAAGGCATCCAGGACTGGCTCGACGGCGACAGCGTCCCCGGCGGCCCCGCCCTCGACCCCGAACTGCGCTGGCGCATCCTCGGCCGCCTCGCCACCCTCGGCGCCACCACCCCGGCGACCATCGATGCCGAACTGACCCGCGACCCCAGCGCCAGCGGCAAGGAAGGCGCCGCACGCTGCCACGCCGCGCTCCCCGACCCGGCCGCCAAGAAGGCCGCCTGGGAAGCGATGTTCACCACCGACCCCGCCGACGACCTCTCGGCGTACCTGTTCACCGCCACCGCCACCGGCTTCTGGGCACCCGAACAGGCCGACCTCGTCCGCCCCTACGCCGAGCGCTACTTCGCCGACGCCGTCACCCTCGCCGCACGCCGCGGCCCCGCCCTCGCCGAAGCCGCGGGCCGCTACGCCTTCCCCGCACCACTCGTCGAACAGGACACCCTCCGGCTCGGCGAAGCCTGCCTGCGCGACACCGACCCCACCCCGGCCCTGCGGCGCAAACTCGCCGACCAGCTCGACGACCTGCGCCGCGCACTGGCCGTACGGAACGGACAGGGGTGAGGCACAGGGACCGGCCGGGTACGCCGCGCCGCGCTCCGAGAGTGGCGCGGCGACGGGACCGCCACCGCGGGCACGCGGCCTCGCCTTAGCAGAGCAAGGCCGGGGCGGGGGCGAGGAGTTGCGGAACCCATACCAGATGTACGAGCCGCAACCCGTACAGGTGTCCCTCGTGAGAGTGGACTCCGGGTGCTTCCCGGCGAACGCCTCGACACCAGAAGTAACTTAGGTCGCCCTAAACCGTTCGAACCCCCTCAAGAAGGGCACGTCCATGCCAGTGCCCGCCCCAGGCGCCCCGGCCCCAGGCGACAGCACCTCCACCACCCGCCCCCGTCCCGCACCGTCCCCGCCGGCCACCCTCGTCCCCGGCCCGGCCACCGCCGACGCCACGACACCCGCCCCGGTCGTCCCCGCACCCCCGCTGGCCGGCGGGCCGCACGGCGCACGCGCACTGCGTCCCCTCGTGGACACCGTGCTCGACGCCCTGGCCACGGGGGCGGCCGAGCGGGGCGGGCCCCTGCCGGCAGGCGGCCCCGACGGCGTCACCGACACCGTGCACCGCGCCTGCGCCCCCCTCCTCCCCGACCACGGCACCGGCCCGCACACCGCCCTGCGGACCCTCGTCCACACCCTCGCCGCGGGCGCCGCCGACCCCGCCGACCCGCACTGCGCGGCACACCTGCACTGCCCGCCGCTCGCCCTGGCCACCGCCGCCGACCTCGCCGCCTCCGCCCTCAACCCCTCCATGGACTCCTGGGACCAGGCCCCCGCGGCATCGGAGCTCGAAGCCCTCACCACCCGCACCCTCGCCGCACTCGTCCACCCCCACGGCCCCCGACGCCGAAGCCCTGGTGACCACGGGCGGCACGGAATCCAACCAGCTCGCCGTACTCCTGGCACGCGAGCACACGGTCCGCGAGCAGCAAGCCCGCGAGCACGCCCTCCGCGAGCGGGACAGCAGCACACCGGCGGAGCACACGCCCCGGGAGCGCGAGACCGTACGCGAGCACGCCGCCCGCATCCACGGCACCGGACACGACACCGCCTGGGACCAAGCGCACCGGCACCTCACCGGCCAGACCGGTACGCCCACCGGCGAACGGGACGGATACCGCACCCGCGACCGGGCCGCCCACGGCCCCGACCACCCCGGCCGCGCGCACCTCCATACCCACCCGCACCACCCCACCCACCCCCACACACCGCACCCGCCACAGACCGGCCACACCGGACCACCGCTGCAGATCGTCTGCGGAGCCAACGCCCACCACAGCATCCACCGCGCCGCCTGGCTGCTCGGACTCCCCGCACCCGTCACCGTCCCCACCCCCGACGGCACCCTCCGCCCCACCGACCTCGCGGCCGCCCTGGACCACCTCACCGGACAGCCGCTCCTCGTCGTCGCCACCGCCGGCACCACCGACGCCGGAGCCATCGACCCGCTGCCCGCCCTCGCCGACCTCGCCGCCGCACACGGCGCCCGGTTCCACGTCGACGCCGCCTACGGCGGAACGCTTCTCTTCAGCGACACCCACCAGCACCTGCTCGCCGGACTCGACCGCGCCCACACCGTCACCCTCGACCTGCACAAACTCGGCTGGCAGCCGGTCGCCGCCGGATTCCTCGCCGTCCCCGACGCCCGCGACCTCACCCCCCTCGACCACCGCGCCGACTACCTCAACGCCGACGACGACACCGAAGCCGGCCTCCCCGACCTGCTCGGCCGCTCGCTGCGCACCACCCGCCGCCCCGACATCCTCAAGATCGCCGTCACCCTCAAGGCACTCGGCCGCCGCGGCATCGCCGACCTCGTCGACCGCACCGTCACCGCGGCCCGCACCCTCGCCGACCTCGTCGAAGCCCGCCCCACCCTCGAACTGCACTCACCCCCCACCCTCACCACCGTCCTCTTCCGCCCCACCGGCGCCGACGACACCACCGTCGCCACCATCCGCCGCCGCCTCCTCCACGACGGCCGCGCCGTACTGGGCCGCGCCACCACCTCCACCGGCCTCTGGCTCAAAGCCACCCTCCTCAACCCCCACGCCCGCCCCGACGACCTGCGCTCCCTCCTCGACCTAGTGGAAGGCCACACCCCCCGATGACCACCGCCACCGCCCCGGACCCGCGCACCCCCCTCGACCTCGTCGGCGTCGGCATCGGCCCCTTCAACCTCTCGCTCGCCGCCCTCGCCCACCCCCTCACCGGCCTCACCTGCGCGTTCTACGACCAGCGCCCCGCCTTCCACTGGCACCCCGGCCTCCTCATCGAAGGCGCCACCCTCCAAGTCCCCTTCCTCGCCGACCTCGTCACCCTCGCCGACCCCACCAGCCCCTGGAGCTTCCTCAACTACCTCCGGCACCGCGAGCGGCTCTTCCCCTTCTACTTCGCCGAACGCTTCCACGCCCCCCGCGCCGAATACGACGCCTACTGCCGCTGGGTCAGCGAAAACCTCCCCGGCCTGCACTACCGCCACCAGATCGACGCCCTCCGCTGGAACGCCGAACACGCCGTCTTCGAGATCGACCACACCCAGCTCGACACCGAAGGCGAAGCCGAAGCGCTCGGCAGGACGTACGCACGCAACGTCGTCCTCGGCATCGGCACCGCACCCCACATCCCCGAACCGCTCCAGCCGCTCGCCGACGCCCCCGCCCTCCCCGTCATCCACTCCGCCGACTACCTCGACCACCGCGAACGCCTGCTCGCCGCCGACCACATCACCGTCATCGGCTCCGGCCAGTCCGGCGCTGAAGTCTTCCTCGACCTCCTCCGCCACCGCCCCGCAGGCCACGAACGGTTGCACTGGCTGGCGCGCACCCCCGCCTTCGCGCCCATGGAGTACAGCAAGCTCGGCCTGGAGCAGTTCACCCCCGACCACACCCGCTACTTCCACGGCCTCCCCGAAGCCACCCGCGACGCCCTCGTCCCCCAGCAATGGCAGCTCTACAAGGGCATCGACCACGACACCATCGCCGCCATCCACCAAGAGCTGTACGAACGCACCGTCGACGGCGGCTGGCCCGACGCCGTCCTCACTCCCGGCGTCACCGTCCGCACCGCCGGCCGCATCGGCGCCCACACCATCGAACTCCACCTGGAACACGCCCACCAGCAGACCCGCAGCCGGCTCACCACCGACGCCGTCGTCCTCGCCACCGGCTACCGCGAACGCAGCCTCGACGCCCTCACCGGCGCCCTCGCCCCCTACCTCCGCCGCGACACCGCCGGCCGCCCCCGCATCGACGCCCACCACCGCCTCGACCTGGACGCCCGCGTCACCGGCTCCGTCTACGTACAGAACGCCGAACGCCACACCCACGGCGTCGGCACCCCCGACCTCGGCCTCGCCGCCTGGCGCAGCGCCGTCATCCTCAACCACCTCACCGGCACCACGCCCTACCCCCTCCCCGAACGCACCGCCTTCACCACCTTCGGGCTGGCACCACAGCAGTACCACCGGCAACAGACGCCGGGCGGGCGACGGCTCCAGCACCAGCCGCCCGCCACCACACGCCCCTCAGAAGACCGGAGTTCCGTCCCGCGTCAGCTTCCAGTCCACTGACGCAAAACGCGACGCATCGATCGAACCCGACTGCTTCACCCACTCAATGATCAGATTCCGGATCTCGTCCGACGTCGCCCACACCTGCTCCGCCTTCGCCACATGCGGGAAATTCCCGCCACCGCTCGCCCGGTAATTGTTCACCGCCAGCACGAAACGCGCCGCCGGATCCACCGGCTCCCCGTTCAGCTCCAGCTTCCCGATCCGCTGCCCCGCAGGCTTCGCGACGTCGATCTCGTACGACACCCCGCTCACCGCGTCATAGTTGTAATCCGGAATACCGTCCGCATTCGTCAGCTTCGCCGGATCGACCTCACCACCCGCCGGCGTCCGCACGTAATACCGCGCCGAGAACTCCAGGTAATCCTTCAGCTGCGCGCCGGTCAGCACCCGCGCCTCCAGCGTATTGTCGAACGGATACAGCGCCGCCATCGACCGGATCGTGACCTCACCCGCCGGCACCTCCGCCGTACGCGAGAAACACGACGCCTGCGACACCAGCGGCAGATCCGCGTACGCACCCCCGGCCAGCGCCTTCCGCGCCACCTCCGCCTGCACGAAAGCAATGAAATCCAGCACCGGAGTGTCCTTGTACGGAGCCTCCGCCGCCGACAGCCGCGCGGACGAACTGCCGATCACCTGATTCACATAGCGGACCACCTTCGCATGTGCGTCCCGCAGCAACCCCGAAATCCGCTCGTCCTCCGCCGCCGAATTCGAATTCAGCACCCGCGCCGACACCGCATCCACCGACCAGCGGCCCCGCTCCCACGCCAGCTCGAAGTCGAACAGCGTCAGCCGCTGCCCCCACTTCAACGGCTCCGACAACACCACCTCACGACCCGTCCGCTCATTCTTCACCCGATATTCCGCGATCTCCGTGTGCGCATGGCCCACCAGAATCGCGTCAATACCCGGCACCTGCTGCGCCACCAGCGCGGCCGCGTTCTCCACGTACGGCAACTGATCACCGTACGACGACGTGCCGCTCGCCCCCGAATGCGCCGCCACGACCACCACATCAGCCCCCAGGGCGCGCAGCCTCGGCACCCACTTCGCGGCCTGTTCCTCCAGACCGGGGAACGCCATCTTCCCCTGGACATTCGCCTTGTCCCAGATCGCGATGCCCGGATTCGTCAGCCCCAGAATGCCGACCCGCACGTCCCGGCCGTGCGGCGTACGCAGCCGCTTGATGACGTACGGCGGAAACGCCGGACGCAGCGTAGTGGCATCCACCGCATTCGCCCCCAGCAACGGGAAGTCGCAGTTCTCCTCGAACTTGCGCAGCACCGGAATGCCGTAATTGAACTCATGATTGCCGAGCGCCGCCGCGTCGTACCCGATGGCGTTCATCGCCCGGGCCATCGGATGCACCGGCCCGCCCGCACCGGTGATCGGGTCGACCTTGGCGTAGTAGTACGCCAGTTGCGTCCCCTGAATCGTGTCACCCGCGTCGATCAGCAGCGTATTGCCGCGGCCCTGCTCCGCGCGCACCTCATTCACCAGCGTCGAAATCTTCGCCAGCCCCACGTCGTTGTGGGCCGCGTCGTCGAATTCCGCATCCGTCGCGTAATCCCAGTTGAAGACATTGCCGTGCAGATCGGTCGTGCCCATCACGGTGAACGCGTACCGCTTGCCGCCGCGGCCGTGACCGGCGCCATGGCCGGCGGCGAGCTGAGCACCCGCCGTACCGCTCGCCGCCGCGGCCGGCGCGCCGGCCGCACCCGTCAGCGCCACCCCGGCGCCCGTGGCGACGGAAGTCTCGAGAAACGTTCTGCGATCGAGCGGCATGACCTCTCCTTGACCGTCCGCAACCTGCGAACCGTTGGCGTACAACTGGCCGTACGTGTCCGGTCGTACGCGCCTGGCCGTACGTATCCGATGCGTCCGCCGTACAGCGGAACAACGCGCGTAGATTCTGGCGCAGGCGCCCCTCCCGCAACACCCCTCACAGGTTGCGATCAGATGACCGCCACGCCGCCGGACGCTCCCGCACTCGCCTGACAAACCCCGGCCACCGTGCAAGGCTCTCCGCAAGCCGCGCCGACCCTGCCCGCGCCCCGAGGCACTGCCGCGACGCCGCGGCCCCGGCCGCCCCGAACACCGCCCCACCACGCCACCGAAGGAGCCCCCCACCCCATGACCGACACGCCCACCCCCGCCGGCACCCCGGGAACCGCCCTCCCGTACGGCACCCCCGAAACCCCCCGCGTCGCCGTACGCGGCGAAGCACGCCTCGAAGTCGACCCCGAGATCGTCCGCATCGGCATCACCGTCCAGGCCCGCGGCACCGACCGCACCACGGCCCTCCACGACCTCACCCGCCGCAACACCGAGGTCATCGAACTGGTCAAAAGCTACGGCGAAGCGGTCGAAAAGCTCGCCACCGGCGCCTTCACCGTCACACCTCAACTCACCCACAAGGGCCGCGGCGAACGCGTACGCGCCTACCACGGCAACGTCCATCTCAGCGCCACCCTCACCGACTTCACCGCACTCGGCGAACTCGTCACCCGCCTCGCCGACCTCGAACTCACCCACGTCACCGGTCCCTGGTGGGACCTGCGCCCCGACTCACCCGCCCACCGCGAAGCCCGTCGGCAAGCCGTACGCGAAGCCGTCCAGCGCGCCCGCGAGTACGCCGAAGCGCTCGGCGCCCGCCTCGACGCCCTCCTGGAACTCGCCGACACCGGCGCCGAAACCCCCGCCCCCGCCGGCAACCCCATGCTCCGCTCCCGCGCCGCCTACGGAGGCGCGGCGCACGAGGAAACCGCCCCCGCACTCGACCTCGAACCCCAGCAGCAGACCGTCTACGCACACGTCAACGCACGCTTCACGATGACGCGCCCGGCGCTCTGAAGCGCACGGAGACGTGCACGGGGAAAACGCGCCGGGAAACGCACGAGGAAAACGCACGGGGAACTGCACGTGCAAGGCTCGAAGGCTGCTCATAGGAGCGGCCGCCCGCACATTCCAATACTTGTCAAGAGGCTTTCACCGCACCGCCGTTGGGCGGTCACTTCCTTACAGGTCTCTACCCACCGGTAAGTCATAGGGTCGAACCATGCGCCGAGCGAAGATCGTCTGCACCCTGGGACCCGCCACAGATTCGTACGAGCAGATCAAGGCACTCGTCGAAGCCGGAATGGACGTGGCCCGCTTCAACCTCAGCCACGGCACCTACGCCGACCACGAGGCGCGTTACGAGCGGGTCCGCAAGGCATCCGACGAGACCGGCCGCAGCGTCGGCGTCCTCGCCGACCTTCAAGGCCCGAAGATCCGCCTCGGTCGATTCCGCGAAGGCCCCGTCCTCCTCGAACGCGACGACGAATTCACCATCACCGTCGAACCCGACGCCGAAGGCGACCGCCACGTCTGCGGCACCACCTACGAAGGACTCGCGGCCGACGTCACCACGGGCGAGCGCATCCTCGTCGACGACGGCAAGGTCACCCTCGAAGTCATCGGCGTCGACGGCCCTAGGGTCCGCACCCGCGTCATCGAGGGCGGCATGGTCTCCGACCACAAGGGCCTCAACCTCCCCGGCGTCGCCGTCTCCGTCCCCGCACTCGCCGACAAGGACCAGGACGACCTCCGCTGGGCACTGCGCACCGGCGCCGACGTGATCGCGCTGTCCTTCGTCCGCAGCGGCCGCGACATCGAGGACGTGCACCGCATCATGCGCGAGGAGGGCCGCTTCCTCCCCGTCATCGCCAAGATCGAGAAGCCGCAGGCGGTCGACAACATCGAGGACATCGTCGCCGCGTTCGACGGCATCATGGTCGCCCGCGGTGACCTCGGCGTCGAAATGCCGCTCGAAACGGTCCCGATCGTTCAGAAGCGGGCGGTCAAGCTGGCCCGGCGCAACGCCAAACCGGTCATCGTCGCGACCCAGATGCTCGACTCGATGATCGACAACTCCCGGCCCACCCGTGCCGAGGCCTCCGACGTCGCCAACGCCGTCATCGACGGCACGGACGCCGTGATGCTCTCCGGCGAGACGTCCGTCGGCAAGTACCCGACCGAGACCGTCCGCACGATGAGCCGCATCGTCGAAGCCGCCGAGGAGGACATCCTCGCCAAGGGCCTGCGGCCGCTCACCGAGACCAGCAAGCCCCGCACCCAGGGCGGCGCCGTCGCCCGCGCCGCCGCCGAAATGGGCGACTTCCTGGGCGCCGCGTACCTCGTCGCCTTCACGCAGTCCGGCGACACGGTCCGCCGGCTCTCCCGCTACCGCTCGCCGATCCCCCTCCTCGCCTTCACGCCGGAGCCGGCCACGCGCTCCCAGCTGAACCTCACCTGGGGCGTCGAGACCTTCCTCGGCCCCACCGTCGACTCCACGGACGAAATGATCGCCCAAGTCGACGAGCAGCTCCTCCGCATCGGCCGCTGCCGCCCGGGCGACCTCGTCATCATCACGGCCGGCTCGCCCCCCGGCGTCCCCGGCACGACCAACCTGGTCCGCGTCCACCACATCGGCGAGGCCGTCGCCCCGGAGTAGGTCAGTACTTGGGCCCGACGTGGGCGTCCATCAGCGCGACGGACGCCCGCCGGGCTACGGAGACGTTGTACGCCGCGCTGCCCCGACGAGTGATCCGCCACTCGACACCGACCTGGTCGAACGCGTCGGAGCACAGCTTCAGGATGTCCGGGGACTTGTTGGTGAAGAAGTACCGCGGATACTCGTAACGCTTCCGCTCCCCGCCGACCGTCCGCGTCGTCCAGTTGGTGATCCGGCACCCGTCGGAATGGATCAGCCCGCGTATGAATTCCCACGGGTGCGCATCGACGATCTCCTGCTGCCAGGGCTCCAGGGCAATGCGCCGCTCGTGCTTCTTGCCGCGGCCGTGCTGGGGAAACATGCACCAGAGGTGCTTCGAGCAGATCTTTACGTTGTGGCAGCCGGTCCTGCGGACCCGGCAGGGCGAGTTGTCGGGAAAGACCGCGCGCATTGCGGCCTCGCAGTCGTCCATGAGGCCGGGCCAGGCGTCGCCGCAGGTGATCATGAGACTCGGGACTCGGTGCCGGGAGTGCTGGATGATGTGGCCGTCACCCAGGTATAGGCCGAGCAGGTATGCGTACGCCTGGCCGTCAAGATCGCGGTCGTCGCAGCGTGGACATTTCGGTTGGTGCGCGCCCGGGCACTCGCCTCGCTTGGCTCGGTCCCTGTGCAGCCAGTAGCCGACGGTGCCGATCGGGACGTTGAGGTCGCGGGCCACATCCGCGTTCTTGCGGCCGGATCGCAGGAGGGCCAGAGCCTGGTGACGTACATCTACGCCGTGCATCTTCATGCGACCACTCTGCGTGATGGACGCAGGTCGCACGGCTATTCCTGGAGGATTCACGCGAAGGTGATCGTCCGCTTGTCGCGAGTACCCGGTGTGGGATTCGAACCCACATGCCCAAAGGGCACGGCCTTTTGAGGGCCGCGTGTCTAACCAGTTCCACCAACCGGGCGGGCAGCATCAGACACCCTACCGTGTACGTGCCGCAGCCCGCCGCTAGGTAGGCTGCATACGCACCACCTGCCTGGAACGAGGAGTCACGTGAGCGCCGCCGAGCCCGAGCAGCCCGTTGCCGACGAGCAGTCGCACGTCCCGCCGCAGACCACCCGCGTCGTCATCGCCGAGGACGAGGCGCTCATCCGCCTGGATCTCAAGGAGATGCTGGAGGAGGAGGGCTACACGGTCGTCGGCGAGGCCGGCGATGGCGCCAAGGCCGTCGAGCTGGCCCGTGAGCACCGCCCCGATCTGGTGATCCTCGATGTGAAGATGCCCGTCCTGGACGGCATCTCCGCGGCCGAGCAGATCGCCGAGGAGAGCATCGCCCCCGTGCTGATGCTGACCGCGTTCTCCCAGCGCGAGCTGGTCGAGCGGGCGCGGGACGCGGGCGCCATGGCGTACCTGGTCAAGCCGTTCTCCAAGAGCGACGTCGTGCCGGCGATCGAGATGGCCGTGAGCCGGTTCACAGAGCTGCGGACGCTGGAGAAGGAGGTCGCCGACCTCACGCAGCGCCTGGAGACGCGCAAGCTCGTGGACCGGGCCAAGAGCATCCTGCAGACGCAGTACGGGCTGACCGAGCCCGCGGCGTTCCGGTGGATCCAGAAGACGTCGATGGACCGGCGGCTGTCGATGCAGCAGGTTGCCGAGGCGGTCATCGAGGACGCCGAGGAGAAGAAGCAGAAGGAGAAGGACAAGACCTCCGAGTAGCTGTCCGCCTCGGGGGCCGCGTGCGGCGGCTCCGGGGGTGGCGGGAGGTCCGTGCACGTATGTGCGTCGAGGGCCGTACCACGATGGTGGTGCGGCCCTCGACGCATACGTAAGCGGTGCGCCCGCTCGCCCCGTAGGGGTCAGTCCTCGCCGAGGTATGCCTTGCGGACCGACTCGTCGTGGAGGAGGTCGCGGCCGGTGCCGGAGAGGACGATCCGGCCGATCTCCATGACGTGGCCGTGGTCGGCGAGGGACAGCGCGGCCTGGGCGTTCTGTTCGACGAGGAGGATCGTCGTGCCCTGGGAGCGGAGCTCGGTGATGGTCTCCATGATCTTCTGCATCATGATCGGGGAGAGGCCCATGGAGGGTTCGTCGAGCATGAGGAGCTTGGGGCGGGACATCAGGGCGCGGCCCATGGCGAGCATCTGCTGTTCGCCGCCGGAGAGGGTGCCGGAGGCTTGCTTGCGGCGTTCGCCGAGGATGGGGAAGAGCTCGTAGATCCGTTGGATGTCGCGGTCGATGCCGGCGCCGTCCTTGCGGAGGAAGGCGCCGAGCTGGAGGTTCTCGGCGATGGTGAGGCGGGGGAAGAGGCGGCGGCCTTCGGGGGAGTGGGCGAGGCCGCGTTCGACGATCTTGTGGGGGCCGACGCCGTTGAGGACCTGGCCGTCGAAGGTGATCTTTCCGGCGAGTGGTTTGAGGAGGCCGGAGAGGGTGCGCAGGGTGGTGGTCTTTCCGGCGCCGTTGGTGCCGATGAGGGTGACGACCTGGCCGGCCTCGACGCTGAAAGAGATGCCTTTGACGGCTTCGATCTTGCCGTAGGCGACGCGGAGGTCTTCGACTTCGAGCAGGGCGGTCATCGCGCGTCTCCGTTCGGGGCGTCCTCGTCGGGCGCGTGGTCCTGGCCGGGGCCGTGGTCTTGGTCCTGCTCCGATGGGGGCGCGGCGGCTTCGGGGGCCTGCGCCCGCGTGGCTTCGGAGGGCTGCGCCCGCGTGGCTTCGGGGGGCTGCGTCCGCGTGGCTTCCGGGGGCTGCGACTGCGTGCCCTCAGGGGCCTGCGGCTGCGCCGCTTCCGTGGCGGGTGTCCGGGCCGTCGCTTGTGCCGCGTGCGCTTCGGCCGCGTGTGCCTCCGCTGCGTCGACCTCGGCGGCTTCCTCTTCGCCGGGTGCGCCTTCGAAGGGCGTACCGAGGTACGCGGCGACGACGCGTTCGTCGGCCTGGACGACGTCGGCGGTGCCCTCGATGAGCTTTTCGCCCTGCACGAGGACGGCGACGCGGTCGCAGAGGTTGAAGATGAAGCGCATGTCGTGCTCGATGACGAGGACGGCGGTGCCCTGGTCGCGGATGGCGAGGACGAGGTCCTGGGTGGCGCGGGTCTCCTGGGGGTTCATGCCGGCGGTGGGTTCGTCCAGGAGGAGGAGACCGGGTTCGCTGGCGAGGGCGCGGGCGATTTCGAGCTTGCGCTGTTCGCCGTAGGGGAGGTTGCGGGCGAGGTGGTCGCGTTTGGCGGCGAGGCCGGTGAATTCGAGGAGTTCCATGGCGCGGGCTTCGCTGCCGCGTTCGGCCTTCTTGAAGCCGGGGCCGCGGAGGAGTGCTGACCAGAGCCCTTCTTTGGTGCGGGTGTGGCGGCCGACGAGGACGTTTTCGAGGACGGTCATGTTGGCGAAGAGGCGGATGTTCTGGAAGGTGCGGGCGACGCCGGCCTGGGTGACGAGGTGGGGTTTGTGGGAGAGGCGGGTGCCTTTGTAGCTGACGGTGCCTTCGGTGGGGGTGTAGAGGCCGGTGAGGCAGTTGAAGAAGGTGGTTTTGCCGGCGCCGTTGGGGCCGATGAGGCCGACGATTTCGCCGGGGGCGACGGTGAGGTCGACGGCGCGTACGGCGGTGAGGCCGCCGAACCGCATGGTCACGCCGGCGGCTTCGAGGACGGCGTCGTTGCTCTTCGTGACGGTGGTGGGTGTGGTCATGGTGTCCTCACGCCCCTGCCTTGGTGGCGCCGGTGGTGTCCTCGCTGAGGCGCTGGTCGGGTACGTCGGGTACGTCGAGCTGGCCGGTCTCGCGGAATTCGAGCTGCTTGCGGCGGTCGGGGATGAGTCCTTCGGGGCGGAACCGCATGAGGAGGACGAGGGCCAGGCCGAAGAGGAAGAGCTGGTAGTCCTGCAGGAAGTCCAGCTTCGCCGGGATGAGGAAGAGGAGTGCGGCGCCGACGAGGGGGCCGCTGAGGGTGCCCATGCCGCCGAGGATGACGGCGGCGAGGAGGAAGGCGGAGTTGGGCGGCTGGGGGCCGGCGAACTGGAACTGCTCGGGTGTGACGGTCGTTACTACGTGTGCATGGACGGTTCCGGCGAGTCCGGCGAGGGCGGCGCCGAGGGCGAAGGCGAGGAGGCGGAGGCGGAAGGAGTTGATGCCCATGGCGATGGCGGCGGTTTCGTCCTCGCGGATGGCGATCCAGGCGCGGCCGATGCGGGAGGCGGCGGCGCGGCGGAAGACGAGGACGACGAAGGCCGTCACGAGGATCATGAGGAGGTAGTAGTTGCCGTAGGTGGCGATGGGCACGCCGAGGATGGTGTGGGGTTCGCCGAAGTTGAAGCCGAAGATCTCCAGGTTGGGGACGTTGGGGATGCCCATGGCGCCGTTGGTGACGTCGGGGCCGGTGGTGCCGTTGAGGTTGAGCATGGCGATGCGGAAGATCTCACCGAAGCCGAGGGTGACGATGGCGAGGTAGTCGCCGCGCAGTCGCAGGGTGGGGGCGCCGATGAGGACGCCGAAGACGAGGGCTGTGGCGGCTCCGGTGAGGAGGGCTGCCCAGAAGGGGAGTTGGATGCCGAGGGCGGAGTCGGGGGAGCCGGAGACGAGGGCGGCGGCGTAGGCGCCGACGCCGAGGAAGGCGACGTAGCCGAGGTCGAGCAGGCCGGCGAGGCCGACGACGACGTTCAGGCCGAGGGCGACGGTCGCGAAGATCAGGATGTTGGCGCCGATGATCGTGTACTCGTCGGTGTCCTGGGTGAAGGGGAAGGCGGCCGCGGCGACGAAGGCGGCGGCGAGTGCGATGCCGCGGTGCCGGCGGGTGAGTGCGGTGAGGCGGTCGATCAGGCCGGCGCGGTGGATCGCGGGGACGAGGAAGGCGACGAAGAGGAGGTAGCCGACGAAGGGGGGCCCGTCTTCGGCGTCGATGCCGTAGGTGAAGGTGAAGAGGGCGATGCCGAAGGCGGCGACGATGAGGAGGATGTCGGCCCAGGAGGGGAGTTGCCTGGCGGGCCGGGGTGTGGGTATGGCCGCGCAGCTGTTGGTGAAGCGCTGCCAGGGCCCGTGCGGGGGTGTGCCGGGGGTGCGGTCGGCGGGCAGGCCGAGGGCGCCGAGCAGGGTGATCAGTGCGGTGATGCCGGCGAGGAAGCCGCCGGGTTCGAGGTTGACCAGGCCGCCGAGCTGTACGGCGATGGCGCCGAGGGTGAACCACGTGGCGGCGAAGGTGCCGAGGGCGGCCAGGAGTGCGGGGGCGTTGCGGCCGCCGGGGGTGAGGACGGTCAGGCCGCGGACGCCGAGGCCGGCCAGGGCGAAGGCGAGGGTGAGGACGGCGCCGGTGAGGGTGATGAGCTGGAGTCCGGCGGGGGAGCCGTAGTAGGTGAGGTCGCCGGGGAATTTGCTGCTCCACGTCCAGGACAGGGCGGTGGAGGCGGCGGTGGCGAGGGCTCCGGCTGCGGTGATGAGGCGGGCGGCGCGTGGCGGGAGGGGGAGCGTGCCCGCGGTGGTGGTGGGTTCGGCCGCGGTGGTGGTCTTGGTGGTGGGTGTGGTGGTCATCGCTATCACGCCCGATCCGCGACGCGTTCGCCCAGCAGGCCCTGTGGCCGCAGGAGGAGTACGAGGATGAGGAGGACGAAGGCCCAGACGTCTTTCCAGGCGCCGCCGCCGAACTGTGTCATGCCGGGGATGTCTTCGACGTAGGCGGTGGCGAGGGCTTCGGCGACGCCGAGGACGACGCCGCCGAGCATGGCGCCGTAGATGTTGCCGATGCCGCCGAGTACGGCCGCGGTGAATGCCTTCAGGCCCATGATGAAGCCCATGCGGAACTGCACTTCGCCGGTGCGCAGTCCGTAGGCGACGGCGGCGACGCCGGCGAAGGCGGCGCCGATGGCGAAGGCGAGGACGATGATGCGGTCGGTGTTGATGCCCATGAGGGACGCGGTGTCGCGGTCCTGTGCGGTGGCCTGCATGGCGCGGCCGCTGCGGGTCTTGGAGACGAAGAAGCCGAGCGCGATCATGCAGACGGGGGCGGCGATGAGGACGAAGAGGTCGCCGCGCTGGACGGTGGCGCCGAGGATGTCGAAGGCGTCGCCCTTGAACTGCGGGAAGACGCGGGCCTTCTTGGCGTCGGGGTACCACTTCCAGACGGCCTGCTGGAGTGCGATGGACAGGCCGATGGCGGTGATGAGGGGGGCGAGGCGGGGTGCGCCGCGCAGGGGGCGGTAGGCGAAGCGTTCGGCGGCGACGCCGACGAGTACGGAGACGAGGATGCCGCCGATGAGCATGAGGGGGAGGGCCGCCATGAGGGACATGCCGGCGGGGAGGGCGAGGTAGACGGTGAGCGCGCCGAAGCCGCCGACCATGAAGATCTCGCCGTGGGCGAAGTTGATGAGCTGGACGATGCCGTAGACCATCGTGTAGCCGATCGCGATGAGTCCGTACATCGCGCCGAGGATGAGTCCGTTGGCCAGCTGTTGCGGCAGTTCGTTCACCGCAGGGCCTCCGTGGGGTGGGAAGGTGCCGGTGGGCCGTGCATGCGGGGGGGTGTGCCGGTGTGCCGCGGGCCGCGCCGGGGGCTCGGGGTGTCCTCCTGGCGCGGCCCGGTGAGGGGGGCAGGGGTGGTGCTGGTCAGCTCTTGTCGAACTTCTTGAACTCGGCGCTGAAGCGCGCCTTCCACTGCTTGCCGTCGACCTGGTAGGCCGTGATCATGGTGTTGGTGGTGTCGCCGTACTTGTCGAAGGCGACCTTGCCGGTGACGCCGTCGAAGGAGACGTCGTTCATGGCGTCGACGACCTTCTTGCGGGCGTCGTCGGGGAGCTTGCCGTTGTTGTCGTCGACGACCTTCTTGACGGCCTGGATGATGGCCCAGGTGGCGTCGTAGGTGGAGCCGCCGTACGCCTCGTAGGCGTCCTTGTAGCCGGCTTCCTTGTAGTCGGCGATGAACTTCTTGGCGGACGCCAGCTGCTCGACGGGCTTGCCGACGGAGGAGGCGTAGTCGCCCTGTGCCTTCTTGTTCAGTTCGATGTAGTCGGCGCTGTACATGCCGTCGCCGCCCATGAGCGGCACGTTGAGGCCGCCGTCCTTGAGCTGCTGGCTGAGGGGGCCGGAGGCGGGGTATTCGCCGCCGTAGAAGACCAGGTCGGGCTTGGCGCCCTTGGCCTTGGCGACGACGGCCTTGAAGTCGCGGTCGTCGGGGCTGACGTGATCGGTGCCGACGATCTTGCCGCCGAGCTTGGTGAACTGGTCCTTGAAGGAGGAGGCGAGGCCGACGCCGTAGGTCTTCTGGTCGTCGATGACGTAGGCGGTCTTGGCCTTCATCTTCTCGAAGGCGTACTGGCCGTCGAAGGCGCCCTGCACCTCGTCGGTGGTGGCGGTGCGGAAGTAGGTGGAGAACTGCCGCTTGCGGTCGTTCTTCTTCCAGTTCTTGCCCTGGGTGAGGTCGGGCGTGGTGTTGGCCGGGGAGATGAGCGTGACGCCGTTGGACTGGGCGACCTGCTGCATCGACTGGGCGACGCCGGAGTTCAGCGGGCCGACGATGCCGAGGACTTCCTTGTCGCCGGCGAGCTTGGTGGCGTTCTGCTGGCCGGCGTTGGGCAGGGCCTTGTCGTCGAGGGGCCGCAGTTCGAAGGTGACGCCCTTGACCTCGTTCTGTTTGTTGGCGATCTTGACGGCGAGGTCGGCGGAGTTCTTGATGCCCTGGCCCAGTGCGGAGAGTTCGCCGGTGAGCGGGGCGTCGAGGCCGATGACGACGGTGGCCTTGGAGCCGTCGCCGCTCTTGTCTTCGCCGCGGGAGCCGCACGCGGAGAGCGTGAGGGCGCCGGCGGCTACCGTGGTGGTGAGTATCAGCAAGGAACGGTGACGCACGATCAGTCCTTTCCCCTGGCGCGGTCACGCCACTGCGTGACCGTTCGCGCGCCGGGCTGTACGGGGTGGTACAGGCCGTGCTGGTACAGCGCGCCCGGCGGCGCGGTGACTGGCGGTGATGGTAGAGCGGTCTCATCGGCCGGGTCAGCGGCGCCGACGAGGATGTGACGCTCTTGTTATGACCTGCGATGAGCGTTTAATGCTGATGGTCCTTACAGCTGGAGCGCGTACGCCAGGCGGAGCGTCAACTCGCACTTCGACTAGGGAATTTGCTTTCCGACGCCTCGGGTGCGTCCGGAATCCGGTGCGGGCGGCGGTACGGGAGCGGCCCCGCTGGAGCGCGGGGGAGCTGCGGCGGAGGCGTATTGCGTGTGTGTTACACAGCGTTAGGGCGTTCGGCCGGCCGGGACGCCCGGCCGTAACGAACCGGGGCGGCCGGGCGGTGGCCCTGCCGGACCGGAACGCATCGCGGCCCCGCTCCGGAGCGTCCGGAGCGGGGCCGCGGCGTGCGGCGATCGCGCCAGGTCAGGCAGGCTGTCCCGGGGCCTCGGTGTCGCGCAGCAGGCAGGTCAGCCGGGCGCTGCACACGCGCTTGCCCTGCTCGTCGGTGATGGCGATCTCGTACGTGGCGGTGGAGCGGCCGCGGTGCACGGGCGTGGCGACGCCGGTGACCAGGCCGGTGCGTACGCCGCGGTGGTGGGTGCAGTTCAGGTCGACGCCGACGGCGACCTTGCCGGGGCCGCCGTGCAGCATCGCGCCGACCGAGCCGAGGGTCTCGGCGAGCACGGCGGAGGCGCCGCCGTGCAGCAGGCCGTAGGGCTGGGTGTTGCCTTCGACGGGCATGGTGCCGACGACCCGCTCCGGCGCTGCCTCCAGGACCTGCACGCTCATCCGCGTGCCGAGGTGGCCGGCGGAGAACAGCGAGGGCAGGTCCAGGCCCTGGCCGGCCCACTGGTCGAGGACTTCCTGGGGAAACGTGGTCGTGGTCTGCTCGCCCATGGCGTGCGGCTCCGTTCGCTCGCGCTGTTCGTCGTGATCGCTGTTCGTCGTGGTGTGCGGGACGTGGCCGTACGCGTACGGGCCGACGGCGCATCCCGCCGGCCGGGCCCGGGCGGGGCGTCGTGCCGCCCTCAGGCTACTGAGCGAGCGCTCAGTTCGGGGCCCGAGCGGCTGTGCGGCTCGTCACTGAGAGGGGTGTCGGGGAGCGGGCGCCATGGGGGGGAGGACGGGGGAGGAGGGGGCATGGGGAGGGAGAGGCGTCGCGGTGGGGTGGCGGAGGGGGAGGCGTCGAGGCTGGACGGCCGGGGGCTGCGCGGCCGGAGTTCTGTGCGGGCGGGAAGTGCCTGCGTCGTAGGGGGGAGCAGCTTGCCCATTGGGGCGCGGGCGACGGCCCCCGCAGCCGTACGACGGCGCCCCTCGAGGTGTGGTGACAGGGCACTCGGCCCGCACCGGCCTATGGGCCGCAGGTCGCGACGGCACACCCCGCGGCGGCGTGCGGCTCCCAGGCCAGCTTCAGTTGAAGTGGTGGTGGGGCCGCCCCCGCCCCCGCCGTGCCTCAGTTCTCCGTTCGTTCCAGCCTGATCACCACCGACTTCGAGGCGGGGGTGTTGCTCGTGTCGGCCGTGTGGTCGAGTGGTACCAGGACGTTGGTTTCCGGGTAGTAGGCGGCGGCGCAGCCGCGTGCGGTGGGGTAGTGGACGACGCGGAAGCCGGGGGCGCGGCGCTCGCTGCCGTCGGTCCACTCGCTGACGAGGTCGGCGTACGTGCCGTCGGCGAAGCCGAGCGCGCGGGCGTCCTCGGGGTGCACCAGGACCACGCGGCGGCCGTTCTTGATGCCGCGATAGCGGTCGTCCAGGCCGTAGATCGTGGTGTTGTACTGATCGTGCGAGCGCAGCGTCTGCAGCAGCAGCCGGCCTTCGGGGAGGTCGGGGAACTCCACGGGTGCCGCGGTGAAGTTCGCCTTGCCGGTGGCGGTCGGGAAGCGCCGGTCGTCGCGGGGAGCGTGCGGCAGGGCGAAGCCGTCCGGGCTCGCGATGCGGGCGTTGAAGTCCTCGAAGCCGGGCACGACGCGCGCGATGCGGTCACGGATCGCCGCGTAGTCCCGCTCGAACTCCTCCCACGGTATGCAGCTCTCCTCGCCGAGCACCCGGCGGGCGAGGCGGCAGACGATGGCCGGCTCGGAGAGCAGGTGCGGGCTCGCCGGGGCCAGGCGGCCGCGGGAGGCGTGCACCATGCCCATGGAGTCCTCCACGGTGACGAACTGTTCGCCGCTCTTCTGGACGTCCTTCTCCGTGCGCCCGAGGGTCGGCAGGATCAGGGCGCGGGCGCCGGTGACGGCGTGCGAGCGATTGAGCTTCGTGGAGACGTGCACGGTGAGGTTCGCCCGGCGCACGGCGGCCTCGGTGACCTCGGTGTCGGGGGTGGCGGAGACGAAGTTGCCGCCCATGGCGAAGAGGACCTTGGCCTGCCCGTCGCGCAGCGCCCGGATGGCGCGTACGACGTCGTAGCCGTGTGCGCGGGGCGTGGCGAAGCCGAACTCCTTTTCCAGGGCGTCGAGGAACTCGGGCGCCGGGCGTTCGAAGATGCCCATGGTGCGGTCGCCCTGGACGTTGCTGTGGCCGCGTACGGGGCAGACGCCGGCGCCGGGCCGGCCGATGTTGCCGCGCAGCAGCAGGAAGTTGACCACCTCGCGGATGGTGGGGACGGAGTGCTTGTGCTGGGTGAGGCCCATGGCCCAGCACACGATGGTCCGCTTCGAGGCGAGGACCATGCGCAGTGCCCGGTCGATCTCGGCGCGGGTCAGGCCCGTGGCCCGCAGGGTCTCGTCCCAGTCCAGGCCGTCGCGCGCGGCGGCGGCGAACTCCTCGAAGCCGTGCGTGTGCTCCCGGATGAAGTCCTCGTCGAGGGCGTCGTCGGTCGTGAGGAGGAGGTGGTTCAGCGCCCGGAAGAGCGCTTGGTCGCCGCCGAGGCGGATCTGGAGGAAGAGGTCGGTGAGGGAGGTGCCGCCGCCGGCCAGGCCGCGCGGGGTCTGCGGGTTCTTGAAGCGCTCCAGGCCGGCTTCGGGCAGCGGATTGACCGAGATGATCTTCGCGCCGTTGGCCTTGGCCTTCTCCAGCGCGCTGAGCTGGCGCGGGTGGTTGGTGCCCGGGTTCTGCCCGGCGACGATGATCAGGTCGGCCTTGTGGAGGTCCTCCAGGGAGACGCTGCCCTTGCCGATGCCGATGGTCTCGGTGAGCGCCGAGCCGGAGGACTCGTGGCACATGTTCGAGCAGTCGGGGAGGTTGTTCGTGCCGAACTCGCGGGCGAAGAGCTGGTAGAGGAACGCCGCCTCGTTGCTCGTACGGCCCGAGGTGTAGAAGACGGCCTCGTCGGGGGAGGCGAGGCCGGTCAGCTCCTCGGCGATGATGTCGAAGGCGCGCTCCCAGGACACGGGGGCGTAGTGGGTGGCGCCCTCGGCGAGGTACATGGGCCGGGTGAGGCGCCCCTGCTGGCCGAGCCAGTAGCCGCTGCGGTCCGCGAGGTCGGCGACGGAGTGCTCGGCGAAGAAGGCGGGGGTGACGCGGCGGAGGGTGGCTTCCTCGGCGACGGCCTTGGCGCCGTTCTCGCAGAACTCCGCGGTGTGCCGGTGGCCGGGGTCGGGCCAGGCGCAGCCGGGGCAGTCGAAGCCTTCCTTCTGGTTCACGCGCAGCAGGGTCAGCGCCGTGCGCCTGACGCCCATCTGCCGCTGGGAGATGCGCAGCGCGTTGGTGATGGCGGGCAGGCCGACGGCCGAGTGCTTGGGGCCGCTGACCTCGGGTGCGTCCTGTACGGGGTCGGACGCGGGTGCTTTGCCTGCCATGGCGGTCTCCTGGATTCCGATGCTGCTGTGCTGCCGTACGCGAGCAGTCGATCTTTATCTCACCATTCAGCCGTCCGGATCGTGCATGGGGGCGGCCCCTGCACGGTCCTGCCGGCACACATCGATCCTGACACGGGTCGCCGGCCGCCGGCCGGTCGTCCACAGGCCTCAATTCCAAGGGCACTCCTGCGAGTGATCGAGTTGTCCACAGCCAGCGTGCGGGAGCGGTTCCACGCCCGGTCGGGGAGTACGCGGAGCGGTCCCGCGGCCGCCGGGGCAGCACAGGGGAGCGGTCCCGCGGCCGTCGCGTCGGGGAATGTCAGTGGGGCGTGGCAGGATCGGGGGCGTGGCAGCAAAGGCAGCGAAGAAGAGCGAAACGACCGGCAGCGAGACGGCGGGGGGAGGGCGTCCCCGGCTGCTCCTGATGGACGGGCACTCCATGGCGTACCGGGCGTTCTTCGCCCTGCCCGCGGAGAATTTCACCACCGCCACGGGGCAACCGACGAATGCCGTGTACGGCTTCACCTCGATGCTCGCGAACACCCTGCGCGACGAGGCGCCCACCCACTTCGCGGTGGCCTTCGACGTCTCGCGCAAGACCTGGCGGTCGGAGGAGTTCCCGGACTACAAGGCCAATCGTTCCAAGACCCCGGACGAGTTCAAGGGGCAGGTGGAGCTGATCGGTGAGCTGCTGGACGCCATGAAGGTGAAGCGGTTCGCCACCGAGGGCTTCGAGGCGGACGACATCATCGCCACGCTCGCCACGCAGGCCACCGAGCAGGGCTTCGAGGTGTCCATCGTCACCGGCGACCGGGACGCCTTCCAGCTGGTCAACGACCACGTCACGGTGCTGTACCCCACCAAGGGCGTCTCCGAGCTGACCCGCTTCACCCCGGAGAAGGTGTTCGAGAAGTACGGCCTCACCCCGGCCCAGTACCCGGACTACGCCGCCCTGCGCGGCGACCCCTCGGACAACCTCCCCGGCATCCCCGGTGTCGGCGAGAAGACCGCCGCGAAGTGGATCAACCAGTTCGGTTCGTTCCAGGAGCTGTGCGAGCGCGCCGAGGAGGTCAAGGGCAAGGCCGGGCAGAACTTCCGCGACCACCTGGAGGCCGTGAAGCTCAACCGCCGCCTGACCGAGATGGTCCGCGACGTCGAGCTGCCCTGCGGCCCCGCCGAGCTGGTGCGCGAGGGCTACGACCGGCAGGCCCTCACGGCGTTCCTGGAGGGCCTGGAGATCCGCAACCAGGGGCTGCGCGACCGCCTGCTGGCCGTCGACCCCGGAGCCGAGGACACGGCCACCGCCGAGCCGCTGCCGGGCGTCGAGATCGACGGCCTCGTCGCGGGCGCCGGGCAGCTGGCCCCCTGGCTCGCCGAGCACGGTGACGCCCTCCTGGGCGTCGCCACGGTCGACTCCTGGAAGCTGGGCAGCGGCTCGGTCGCCGAGGTCGCGCTGGCGACCGCCGCGGGCCCCGCCGTCTGGTTCGACCCGACCCAGCTGGACGAGGCCGACGACCGGGCCTTCGCCGAGTGGATCGCCGACCCGCAGCGCCCGAAGGTGATGCACAACGCCAAGGGCCTGATGCGGATCTTCCCCGAGCACGGCTGGCACATCGACGGCGTCACCATGGACACCGCCCTCGCCGCCTATCTGGTGAAGCCCGGCCGGCGCTCCTTCGCCCTGGACGCGCTCTCCGTGGAGTACCTCGGCCGTGACCTGGCCCCCGCAGCTGCCGGTGACGGGCAGCTGGCCTTCGGTGCCGACGAGCAGGCGGAGGCCGAGGCCCTGATGGCCAAGGCCCGTACGGTCCTCGACCTCGGTGCCGCCTTCGAGACGCGCCTGGAGGAGGTGGGCGCCGCCGACCTGCTGCGCGACATCGAGCTGCCCACCAGCGCGCTGCTCGCCCGCATGGAGCGCTCCGGCATCGCCGCCGACCGCGGCTGGCTGGAGCGGATCGAGCAGCAGTTCGCCGCCGCCGTCCAGCAGGCCGTCAGCGAGGCGCACGCCGCCGCCGGCCACGAGTTCAACCTCGGCTCGCCCAAGCAGCTCCAGGAAGTGCTCTTCAACGAGCTGGGCCTGCCGAAGACCAAGAAGACCAAGACCGGCTTCACCACAGACGCGGACGCCCTCGCCTGGCTCGCGGCGCAGACCGACAACGAGCTGCCCGTGATCATGCTGCGCCACCGTGAGCAGGCCAAGCTGCGCACGACGGTCGAGGGCCTGATCAAGACCATCGCCGCGGACGGCCGCATCCACACCACCTTCAACCAGACGGTGGCCGCGACCGGCCGGCTGTCCTCCACGGACCCCAACCTGCAGAACATCCCCGTACGGACGGACGAGGGCCGCGCCATCCGCCGCGGCTTCGTGGTCGGCGAGGGCTATCAGACGCTGCTGACCGCGGACTACAGCCAGATCGAGCTGCGCGTGATGGCGCACCTCTCGGAGGACGAGGGCCTCATCGAGGCGTTCACCTCCGGCGAGGACCTGCACACCACGGTCGCCTCGCACGTCTTCTCGGTGCCCAAGACCGAGGTCGACCCCGAGATGCGCCGCAAGATCAAGGCGATGTCCTACGGGCTGGCGTACGGCCTGTCCGCTTTCGGCCTGTCCCAGCAGCTGGGCATCAGCCCGGACGAGGCCCGCAAGCTCATGGACAACTTCTTCGAGCGCTTCGGAGGCGTGCGGGACTACCTCCAGGACGTCGTCGACCGGGCCCGCGCCACGGGCTACACCGAGACCATGCTCGGCCGTCGCCGCTACCTCCCGGACCTCAACAGTGACAACCGTCAGCGCCGGGAGATGGCCGAGCGGATGGCGCTGAACGCCCCCATCCAGGGCACCGCGGCGGACATCGTCAAGATCGCGATGCTGCGTGTCGACGAGGCCCTCACCGCCGCCGGGCTCAGCTCCCGGATGCTGCTCCAGGTCCACGACGAAATCGTGGTCGAGGTGGCGCCCGGCGAGCAGAAGAAGGTCGAGGAGCTGGTGCGGCGCGAGATGGCCGGCGCCGTGGAGCTGCGCGCCCCGCTGGACGTCTCCGTCGGCTCGGGCGGGGACTGGGAGTCGGCCGCGCACTGAGCGCGTACGGCGCCGCCCGGCACCGAGCGCGGAAGGCGGCCGGGGGCCGGTCCGGACGAGCCCGTCCGGATCAGCCCCCGGCCGTCGCCCCTTCGTGCGCCGGTGCGGCGGCCCGTCGGCGCCTGCGGCCCAGGAGGTGCACCGACGCAGCCCACACCGGAAGCGCAGCGCCCAGCCCGGAGCCCGCCCCGAAGAGCACCGTCGGCACGTAGTCGAACCAGACCGCCGAGTCTCCGTAGACGGCGTGCGCCCGCAGCACCCGATAACCGGCCGCGACCAGTACGCACACCGTCAGCAGTACGCCGCACCACAGCCGCGCCCGAAGGCCGAGCGCAGGCAGCGCTTCGGGGACGGCACCGTGCCGCGCACGCCGGAAGGCCGAGCGGACGAACCACGCCAGGACCACCAGCGCCAACGCCGACGTGCCGTACTGCACGTACGCGTACACCGGCCACCCGGCGGCCTGCTCCCGCAGTACCGGCAGCAGCCGGACGCCCCAGCGCCCCGGGTGCGTGAACGCGTCCCACACGATGTGCGTGAGCGCCCCGACCACAGCGGAGCACCAGAAGGACGCGACGATCCGTCCGCGCGACAGCTCCCGCCAGTTACGGCCGCGCACCAGCGCCCACCAGCGGCCCCGCCACGACCGCGGCAGCACCGCGAGCAGCGGACCGCGCACCAGCAGCCAGAATCCGACCAGCAGCGCGGCGCAGAGCGTGTCCACGGTCAGAACGCCGAGTGGCGCGTGCGTGAATTCTCCGAACGCCATCGCACCCGGCACGACCGTGTCCGCGAAGTACGTCAGGTCCGGCGCGAAGGAACCGGCGACGAGCGCGGACGCCAGCAACGGCCCCCGCGCCGTACCGTCGTGACGCAGTGCGGGCAGCACTGCCGCGGCATGGCTGAGTGTGAACGGCATGATCCCCCTCCTGACCGATCCCTGATCGATGTACGTGATCGAGTGATCGGTTCGAGGCAGTATGCCGGATGTGGGCAGACGGTGAGGGCGTGCCGGGAACGGTAGCTGCGCGCGGGGAGTTGTCGTAGTG
The DNA here is from genome assembly GCF_002920575.1 of Streptomyces sp. Ru73. GTDB lineage: Bacteria > Actinomycetota > Actinomycetes > Streptomycetales > Streptomycetaceae > Streptomyces. The sequence continues at coordinate 67,987 of NZ_PQSQ01000025.1, forward strand.
TCGCGTGCGTTGGAGCGCCGAGAGCGCGGCACCGTGCACCCAGCACGGTGGGTCGACGCGGAGGGGGAGCAGTACGTATGGCAGCCAAGTTCGGCCGACGGCTCCGCAGAGGAGCGGCCTCCGGTGTGGTGGCGGCGCTTGCCGTCGCGGCCCTCACCGCCTCGCAGGCGCCGGACGCCGCCACTGCCCTGGGCGGTTCGCGGGACACCCCGCGGGGAGACACCCCCATCGACGGTGGCTCCTCGTACTACACCGACCTCCCGCCGCTCGTCGCCTCGCCGCCCGGCAAGGACGACGGCGGGAGCGGTCCCATAGCCACCGGTCCCGAGCAGGCCGGCATACCGGCGACCGTGCTCGACGCGTACAAGAAGGCCGAGGCGTCCCTCGCGCGGACCCACCCCGGCTGCAACCTGCCCTGGCAGCTGCTCGCCGCGATCGGCAGGGTCGAGTCCGGACAGGCCCGCGGCGGCGCCGTCGACGCGCACGGCACGACGCTGCAGCCCATCCTCGGCCCCCAGCTCAACGGCAACGGCTTCGCGCGGATCGCCGACACCGACGGCGGCCGCTTCGACAACGACGTCACGCACGACCGCGCGGTCGGTCCGATGCAGTTCATCCCCTCCACCTGGGCGGTGTGGGGCACGGACGCCAATGGCGACGGCGCGCGCGACCCCAACAACGTCTACGACGCGGCCCTCTCCGCCGGCCGCTACCTCTGCGCGGGCGGACGCGACCTGTCGGTGCAGGCGGACATGAACCGCGCGATCCTCGGCTACAACCATTCCGAGGAATACCTGCGCACGGTGCTGTCCTGGTACGAGTACTACCGCAAGGGCACGCACGAAGTGCCCGACGGCACCGGCATCCTGCCGACCGGACCGCGCGGCAGCGGCTCCGGCGACCGCACGACCGACAAGGACAAGGCCGGCAAGGACGCGGCCCGCAAGGCGTCGGACGGCGGCAAGGACCGGAAGGGCGGCTCCGGCAAGGACGCCGGCACCGGGCAGGACTCCGGGGCCGGGCGGGACACCTCGGCCGACCAGGACAGCGGTAAGGGCACCGACAAGGGATCCGGCGCGGACAGCGGCACCGGAAGCGGCGGATCCGGCGGCGACGACGCGACGAAGCCCGACCCGGCCCCCGCGCCCGGCGGCGACGGCTCCGGCACGGACTCCGGGTCCGGCTCCGACGGCACGGACTCCGGCACGGCCCCCGGCAGCGGCACCGAGTCGCCCACCAAGCCCCCGGCGCCCAGCAAGCCCGCGCCCCTCGCCTCCCTCGAACGCACGGGGGAGAAGGAGCGGACCGCCACCGCCGGCGAGACGTTCGCCGACCGGCTGCAGGTCCGTGCGAAGGACACCAAGGGCGGCACGGTCTCCGGCGTGAAGGTCCAGTACGAGATACGCGGCGACGGCGACACCCGCTTCGAGGGCGGCGCCGCCAAGGCCACCGTCACCACCGACAAGGACGGCCTCGCCACCGCCCCCGCCCTGATCGCCGGCAAGAAGGCCGGTACGTACACCGTCCGCGCGACGGCGGTCGACCGTGCCGTGCCCGCCACCGACTTCACCGTCACCGTCAAGGCCAAGCCGCAGGCCGACGCGCTGGCCCGCACCTCCGACGGGAAGATGCAGGCCGCGAAGGACGCCTCCTACGCCGAGCCCGTCGAGGTGAAGGCGACCTACCGGGGCAAGGCCGCCGCTGACGTGCCCGTCACCGCGACGGTGATCGCCGGGGACGCCGCGGACCCCGCCAAGGCCGAGCAGAGCGCCGAAGGCCCGTACTTCAAGGACGCCAAGGGCGCTCCGGTGCGCACCCTCACCGGCCTGAAGACCGACGCCGACGGCCTGCTGACGCTGCCGAAGCTCTTCACCGACAGCCACCCCGGCACGTACAAGCTCCGCCTCACCACGGCCGACGGGGCCCTGCTCGTGCTGGACCTCACGGTGGGCTGACATCCGTACCGGTACGGCGAAGGGGCGTGACGCGCAGACGTCGCGCCCCTTCCGTCTGCCGGTCGCCGCCGCCTTGCTGTGGGGCGCCGCCGCCTCGTCGGCGCAACGTGTTCTCATCTGCGCCGCCCGTTGCTACGGTGCCCCAGCCCGCGGGCTGACGCTCCGTCAGTTAAAGCGGGCTGGCCCGCAGTCGAACGGGAGGCCGAGCATGCGTGCCCTCACAGCAGCCGCCATCGGGCTGGCCGCCGCCCTCGCCCTGGTCTTCGCCCTCACCGCCGTCGGCGCCCCCGAAGGCCGCACGTCCCCCGAACCGCTGCTGACCACCGTCCCCGAGCACCCCTGAGGGACCGCCGACCACGTCACCGACGCACCCTGAGGGAGGCCGCCGTCATGCGCCGCAAGGCCAGCCTCGTCCTGCTCGCGCTCGCCGTCTTCTGCACCGCACTCGCCCCGCTGATGCGCTGGTACGCCTTCCCCCGGCTCGCCAAGATCCCGCCGAGCCAGTACCAGACGATGGTCCTGGAGGCGAGCCCCGCCACCCTCGTCGACTACGGCACGATGAAAGCCAAGAAGGTGCCCAGGATCAGCATCGTGCAGACCCTGAAGGGCAACGTGGAAGCGGCCGACAAGGTCGAACGCACGGTCGGCCGGGACGTCGTCGTCTGGGACGCGCTCTCCTACGTGGCCGGGCCCGACGGCAAGATGGTCTCCGAGATCCCCGAGCGCTACGTCTTCGACGCCCACTCCCAGGAACCCGTGCACGCCGGCGGCGAATCCGTCGACGGCGAGCCGGTCCGCCGCGACGGCATCGAGTACAAGTGGCCCTTCCTCACAGAGAAGCGCGACTACACCTACTTCGACGCCCAGACCCGCACCTCGGCACCCATCCACTACAAGGGCACCCGCCGCTTCCACGGCCTGGACGTCTACTACTTCGAGCAGACCATCCCCTGGACCAAGGTCCCGCTCCCCAAGAAGATGCCGGTCAAGGGCGTCACCCCGGAAGCCGTCGAGAAGATGGGCACCACCCGCTGGTACACCACCAAGCGCATGTTCTGGGTGGAGCCGGTCACCGGGGCGCCCGTCAACGGCGAGGAGATCCACAAGGAAGAGCTGCGCGGCGGCGACCTGCTGCCCGGCGGCGGCAAGGTCACCGCCTTCGCCGGACACGTGAAGATGCGCGCCGACTACCTCAACGCCACGGTCGACCTGGTCTCCTCCCAGCGCACACTGGTCCTGCTGCTCACCGCCTACCTGCCGTGGGGCCTCCTCACCGCGGGCGCCGTGCTGCTGGCCCTGAGCCTGTACCTGGAGGCGCGCGGCCGACGCCCCGGCGCCGGTCGCACGATCCACGCGCCGGGGCCGGACCCGGCGCACGAACCGCTGCCGGCGCCCTGACCGCGCGGGTTGCGCCTGTACCGCGCGGACTGTGTCCTGTTCCGGAAGCCGGGGCGCACTGGCCCGCCTTCGCACCCCTAGGAGAGCCGGTACCCCCCTCAGCCCCGCCGCATCCGGGCCGTCGTGTGACGCGTCGGCTCGGCCGTCGCCGGGTCCTCGGGCCACGGGTGCTTCGGATACCGGCCGCGCAGCTCCGCCCGTACGGCGCGGTAACCGTCGCGCCAGAAGGACGCGAGGTCGGCGGTGACGGCGGCCGGACGCCCGGCGGGCGACAGCAGATGCACCAGCACCGGAACCCGCCCGTCCGCCACGCGCGGCGACTCCCGCAGCCCGAACATCTCCTGCAGCTTCACCGCCAGCACCGGCTGATCACCGCCGTAGTCCACCCGGATCCGCGAGCCGCTGGGCACCTCGATGCGCTCCGGCGCCAGCTCATCGAAGCGCGCCGCCTCACCGCTCGCCCACGGCAGCAACCGCGACAGCGCCTGCCCCGCCTCGATACGCCCCAGATCGGCCCGCCGCCGCGCCCGGCCCAGCTCCGGCTCCAGCCACTCGTCCCGCCGCGCCAGCAGTGCCTCGTCCGAGACGTCCGGCCACGGCGCACCCAGCTCCCGGAACAGGAACGCCAGCCGCTCCCGGAGCGACCGCGCACCGTCCGACCAGCGCAGCAGCCCGAGCCCCTCGCTGCGCAACCCGTCGACCAGCGCCTCCCGCACGAGCGCCGGATCCGCGTCCCGCAGCGGCCGCGACACCAGCTCGATCGCGCCGAGCCGTGCCACACTCCGCGCGACCACGTCCCCGTCGGCCCAGCCGACCTCCTCTGCCTCGGCGTACAGCGCCCCCGCGGCCCGCCGCGCCGTCTCCTCGTCGATCACGGCTGCCAGCCGCACCCGCGCGGACGCCGCCGTCACCGGCCGGTCCGCCACGGCCACCGCCAGCCACCCGGCACTCCGCAGCCGCGACCCGTCGCCGGTCTCGGCGCCCGTCCCCGACGCCATGACGTACGAGCCCGCACCCCGCTTACGCGCCACCCGCTCGGGGAAGGCCAGCGCCGCCACGATCCCGGCCACGACGTCGTCGCTCTCCTCCTTCGCCGACGACGCTGCCGCTCCCGCAGCGGAACCACGGCCACCGGACGCCGCCGCTCCACCGGCCCGGGAGGACGCGCCACCGGCGGACAGCGACGAGCCCCCGCCCCGCGAGGCGCTGCCACTGGCGAACGGCGACGAGCCCCCACCCCGCGAGGCGGTGCCCGGCGACGAGTCTCCACTTCCCGAGGCGGCGCCCGGCGCGGAGCCTTGCGCCCCAGCGGACTCCGATGCGCCCCCGGAACCCGCCGTACCGGGCAGCGCAGCGGCCAGCCGCCGGGCCTCCTGCCGCCACCGCCCGGCATACGCGTCCCGCCCCCGGCGGGCGGTCCGCCACGCCTCGGCGAGATCATCGCCGTACTCCCGCGGCGGCTCCTCGCTCAGCAGCGCCACGACCTCGGCGGCCCGCCGCGCACCCACCTGCGCCGCGCCGTCCAGCAGCGCCCGCGCCAGCCGCGGATGCAGACCGAGCCGCGCCATCCGCGACCCGCGCTCCGTCACCCGGCCGGCCGCGTCCACCGCACCCACCGCCGTCAGCACGTCCCGCGCCGCCGCCATCGCCCCGACCGGCGGCGCGTCCAGCAGCGCCAGACCCGACGCGTCCGGATCGCCCCAGCACGCGGCCTGCAACGCGAACGCCGTCAGATCCGCGACCTTGATCTCCGGGGACGGGAAGCGCGGCAGCCGCCCGTCCTCGCCCTCCGACCAGCAGCGGTAGACCACACCGGGCGCCTCACGCCCGGCCCGGCCGGCCCGCTGCCGCGCCGCCGCCTGGGACGCCCGTACGGTCGTCAGCGCGCTCAGTCCCCGCGCGTGATCCATCCGCGGCTCACGGGCCAGACCGCTGTCGACCACCACCCGCACCCCGGGCACCGTCAGGCTCGACTCCGCCACCGACGTCGCCAGCACCACACGCCGCCGGTCACCCCCGCCCGCCAGCACCGCGTCCTGCACCGCCGCCGGAGCCCGGCCGTGCACCTGCAGCACCTCGACCCCGGCAGCGTCCAGCCCGGAAAGCTGCCCCGCCACCCGGGCGATCTCCCCCACACCCGGCAGGAAACACAGCACGTCCCCCTCCCGCTCGCGCAGCGCCCGCCGCACCACCGACGCGACATGCGACAGCAGGGCCGGGTCCACCCGCATGCCGTGCGCCGGCCGCACCGGCCGCTCCGGCGGCGCCCACACCGTCTCCACCGGATGCGACACCCCCTGCGCGGCCACGACCGGCGCGTCCCCCAGCAGCCGCGACCAGCCCTCCGCGTCCGTCGTCGCCGACGCCGCCACCAGCCGCAGCTCCGGCCGCAGTGCCGCCCGCACATCCAGCAGGAACGCCGCCGCCGTGTCCGCGTCCAGATGCCGCTCGTGGCACTCGTCCAGTACAACGACGTCCATGCCGGGCAGTTCCTGATCACGCTGGAGCCGCTGGAGCAAAACGCCCGTCGTCACCACCTCCACGACGGTGCGCGCCCCCACCGCGCGCTCCCCGCGCACGGTGAAGCCCACCCGCTCACCCACGCACTCCCCGAGCAGCCACGCCATCCGCCGGGCCGCTGCGCGCGCCGCGATCCGCCGCGGCTCCGCGACGACCACCCTGCGTACGGGCGCACCGTCCACCGTCAGACCCGCCAGCGCCAGCGGTACGAGCGTGGTCTTGCCGGTACCCGGAGGCGCGCACAGGACGGCGGTCCCGGCGCCCTCCAGCGCCTCCTGGAGCGCGGGCACCGCGGACCGTACGGGCAGGGCATCGAGTTCAGTACGGCGGATCACCCGCCCAGTGTCTCGTGGGGACGCGAGCCGCCCGTCCGGTGGGGACGCCCTGCGCCCCACTTCACTGCCCGGCGGCGGTGCTCTCCTACGGGTAGCGACTGCTCGGCGTGAGTGCTCTCCTACGGGGCGCGACTGCCCGGTCGGAGTGCTCTCCTACGGCCCCGTGTCAGCGCTCGCTTACGGGTCCCGCCGGCACACGAAGATCGCCGTACCCGGGATCAGGCCGCCCCGCAGTGGCGACCAGCCACCCCACTCCTGGGTGTTCCACGCCGGCCACTCCGGCTCCACCAGGTCCTCCAGCCGGAAGCCCGCGGCCACCACGTCCCGCACGCGATCGCCCAGAGTGCGGTGGTGCTCCACGTACACCGCCTCGCCCCGCTCGTCCTGCTCCACGTAGGGCACGCGGTCGAAGTAGGAGGCGGCGACCGACAGCCCCTCGGGGCCGGGCTCGTCGGGGAAGGCCCAGCGGATGGGATGCGTCACAGAGAAGACCCAACGGCCACCCGGCCGCAGCACCCGGTGCACCTCACGGAAGACCCGCACCGGATCGGCCACGAAGGGCACCGCCCCGTACGCCGAGCACGCCAGATCGAAACTGCCGTCCGCGAACGGCAGCACCCCGGCGTCCGCCTCCACCAGCGCCACCTCGGGGACCCCGGTGCCCTGCGCCTGAATGTCCGCACCGATCCGCAGGGCGTGCTGCAACTGCCGGTGCGAGAGGTCCAGCGCCACCGGATGCGCGCCCTGGGCCGCCAGCCAGCGGGAACACTGCGCCGCACCCGCGCCGATCTCCAGCACCCGGCGGCCCTTCAGCTCGGCCGCCGGCCCCAGCAGCCCGGCCTCCGCCTCGTCCAGCCCCTCCGGCCCCCAGATGAAGCGGTCGTCCCCCAGGAACGCGCCGTGCTCGCTCTGGTACTCATCGGCGTTGCGGTCCCACCAGCCGCGGCTGGCCCGGCTGCTCTCCGCCTCCCCGGCGCTGCGGCGTACGGCCACGGAGTCGTCGTCCGGGTCTCCGGGGCCCGCCCCGGCTCCTGTGGCGGCAGTGGCTGAGGAGTCGTCGTGTTGGTTCATCGCGCCCGTCGTCGTATTCTTCGTCGAAGCTTGTAGTTCCTGAGGTTCGCGGGGCCGCTGGTAGCAGCCCTGCGATGGATCTTCGCCAGGCCCTCGTGGCCTGCGACGGCAAGGCTGTGCGGCTCTCTCGTGCCCGGCGCGTGCCGGTTATGGGGCGATCCGCCCGCGGTGTGCGCCTTCGCGCATTGACCCTGTCCGGCTGCCCCCGTATGCTACAAGTTGCGCTGCGGGCCTGCGCACCTCAGACGGAGCAGGTCGCGCTCGCATCTGTTGCATGTCCCCTCGGTTTCGAGGCGCTGACCGGATTCTCCGGAGTTCCGGAGGGCGCGCCTCATTGCTGTCCGACTTCTGCAGAAGCGATAAAGGCTCTCGGCGTAGCAGTACCTACGACTTCAATGTCCGTACCGGAGCCCTTTCCCACATGACGAGCAGCACCGAGACCACCGCCACCACCCCGCAGGTAGCGGTCAACGACATCGGTAACGAGGAAGCCTTCCTCGCCGCGATCGACGAGACGATCAAGTACTTCAACGACGGCGACATCGTCGACGGCGTCATCGTGAAGGTCGACCGGGACGAGGTCCTGCTCGACATCGGTTACAAGACCGAAGGCGTCATCCCGAGCCGCGAGCTCTCCATCAAGCACGACGTCGACCCGAACGAGGTCGTCGCGGTTGGTGACGAGATCGAGGCCCTGGTTCTCCAGAAGGAGGACAAGGAAGGCCGCCTGATCCTCTCGAAGAAGCGCGCCCAGTACGAGCGTGCCTGGGGCACCATCGAGAAGATCAAGGAAGAGGACGGGATCGTCACCGGTACCGTCATCGAGGTCGTCAAGGGTGGTCTCATCCTCGACATCGGCCTCCGCGGCTTCCTCCCCGCCTCCCTGGTCGAGATGCGCCGCGTCCGCGACCTGCAGCCCTACGTGGGCAAGGAGCTCGAGGCCAAGATCATCGAGCTGGACAAGAACCGCAACAACGTGGTCCTGTCCCGCCGTGCCTGGCTGGAGCAGACCCAGAGCGAGGTCCGCCAGACCTTCCTCACCACCCTCCAGAAGGGCCAGGTGCGCTCCGGCGTCGTCTCCTCCATCGTCAACTTCGGTGCCTTCGTGGACCTGGGTGGCGTCGACGGTCTGGTCCACGTCTCCGAGCTGTCCTGGAAGCACATCGACCACCCGTCCGAGGTCGTCGAGGTCGGCCAGGAGGTCACGGTCGAGGTCCTGGACGTCGACATGGACCGCGAGCGCGTGTCCCTGTCGCTCAAGGCGACCCAGGAAGACCCGTGGCAGCAGTTCGCCCGGACCCACCAGATCGGTCAGGTCGTCCCGGGTAAGGTCACCAAGCTCGTTCCGTTCGGTGCGTTCGTCCGCGTCGACGAGGGCATCGAGGGCCTGGTCCACATCTCCGAGCTGGCCGAGCGCCACGTGGAGATCCCGGAGCAGGTCGTCCAGGTCAACGACGAGATCTTCGTCAAGGTCATCGACATCGACCTGGAGCGCCGCCGCATCAGCCTCTCGCTGAAGCAGGCCAACGAGTCCTTCGGTGTCGACCCGACGGCGGTCGAGTTCGACCCGACCCTGTACGGCATGGCCGCGTCCTACGACGACCAGGGCAACTACATCTACCCCGAGGGCTTCGACCCCGAGACCAACGACTGGCTGCCCGGCTACGAGGCCCAGCGCGAGGCCTGGGAGCAGCAGTACGCCGAGGCCCAGCAGCGCTTCGAGCAGCACCAGGCGCAGGTCATCAAGTCCCGCGAGGCCGACGAGCAGGCCGCGGCCGAGGGCGCTGCGGCGCCGGCGACCGGTGGCCAGGGCGGCGGCAACGTCTCCGGTGGCTCGTACAGCTCGGAGTCGGCGGACAACTCCGGCGCCCTGGCGTCGGACGAGGCGCTGGCCGCGCTCCGCGAGAAGCTGGCCGGCGGCCAGAGCTGAAACGCTCCCCGCTGACTAGCGCCACGCGCTAGCCGATAGCGACGAAGGCCCGTCCCCTTTGGGGGCGGGCCTTCGTGCTGTTCGGCTGTTCGTTCGGGCCTTGGGGGGGAGGGCGGTGTTGGCCTGTGGGGCTGGGGGGTGCGCGGGGAGGGCGAGTGGGGGCGGGTACTGGTGATGGGGTGTGATCTGTTGGTTCGGACCCGTTCGCTTTCCTTTGGTTTGGCCCCGGTTCGTTTTGGCTCGACTCGTGAGCGATGGCTGCCCAACTCGGTACATGGCTGACGGGTGGGGAGCGTCCGCCGGAGCCAGGTCAGACGATCCGCGAACGATTCGCCGGAGCACGGTTGACGAGGCACACCGCGCGAGCCTTCGTGGCCGACGTGGGCACCCGCGGTGCGCGGACCGGGGAATGCGCGCGCCCCGCGCCGCGTTGTGCCGGGCGGACATCGAGGAGGAGCGGTCACTGTGTTGGATCCCCAGGGTTTGTACGAATGGGAGCCGAGTGGGCTCGCGGCGGTCGACGCCATCGCCTCCCGCGACTCCGCCGGGCTGGTGCTGCTGTACCACCTGGACGGCTACATCGACGCCGGTGAGACCGGTGACCAGATCGTCGAGACCCTCCTGGACGGGCTGCCGCACGAGGTCGTCGCCCGCTTCGACCACGACCGGCTCGTGGACTACCGCGCGCGCCGCCCGATGCTCACCTTCGACCGCGGCAGCTGGACCTCGTACGAGACGCCCAGCATCGAACTCCGTCTGGTCCGCGACGCCACCGACGCGCCGTTCCTGCTGCTCTCCGGCCCCGAGCCGGACGTGGAGTGGGAACGCTTCACCGCGGCCGTACGCGAGATGGTCGAGCGGCTGAACGTACGCCTCTCCGTGAGCTTCCACGGCATCCCGATGGGCGTTCCGCACACCCGCCCCGTCGGGATCACGCCGCACGGCAACCGCACCGACCTGACCCCGGGCCACCGGGACCTGTTCGAACAGGCGCAGGTCCCCGGCAGCGTCGAGGCACTGATCGAATACCGGCTCGCGGAAGCCGGACACGACGTACTGGGCGTCGCCGCCCACGTACCCCACTACGTCGCGCGCTCCGCCTACCCGGACGCCGCACTGACCGCGCTCGAAGCGGTCACCGCAGCGACCGGCCTGGTCCTCCCTGGGGCCGCACACACGCTCCGCACTGAAGCGCTGCGCACCCAGGAAGAGATCGAGCGGCAGATCTCGGAGGGCGACGAGGAACTGGTCGCGCTGGTCAGCGGCCTTGAGCACCAGTACGACGCGGTGGCCGGCGCCGAAACGCGCGGCAACCTCGTGGCCGAGCCCGCCGAACTCCCCTCCGCCGAAGAGATCGGCCGCGAACTGGAAGCCTTCCTTGCCGACCGCGAGCGCGACCTGGGGGAGGGCAGCGCCTGAGGGCGCGTGGATGCTCAGGAGCGCTTTCGCAGCCAAGGGGCTTACGCGTTCGCGCCGGCTTGCAAGGACCGGCGTGTGGTCGGCTCTGTGCGCCGGCTCGAGCGCCGTATAGCGTGGGGCACATGGTGAAGGTGGGGCTCACAGGCGGTATCGGCGCGGGCAAGAGCGAGGTCTCGCGGCTGCTCGCGTCGTACGGTGCCGTGATCGTGGACGCGGACAAGATCGCACGAGAGGTCGTCGAACCGGGAACACCCGGCCTGGCGGCCGTCGTCGAAGAGTTCGGTCCGGACGTACTCACTCCGGAAGGCACCCTGGACCGGCCGAAGCTGGGTGCCCTCGTCTTCGCGGACCCCGACAAGCTGAAGGCGCTCAACGCCATCGTGCACCCCCTCGTCGGCGCCCGCTCCGCCGAACTGGAGGCCGCGGCCGGCGAGGACGCGGTGGTCGTCCACGACGTGCCCCTGCTGACCGAGAACGGTCTCGCGCCCCTGTACGACATGATCGTCGTGGTCGACGCCTCTCCCGAGACGCAGCTACGGCGCCTGGTGGAGCTGCGCGGCATGACCGAGGACGAGGCCACGTCCCGTATGAAGGCGCAGGCTGACCGGGAACAGCGGCTCGCGATCGCGGACCTCGTCATCGACAACGACGGCCCGCTGGAAGCCCTGGAGCCGCAGGTACGCGAGGTCTGGGAGCGGCTGCGGACCCGCTGAGGCCGGGCAGTAACCTCAGGCCATGACTGCTACCGATCTTGGCCCTGCTACTGATCTTGGCCCAGCGTCCTTTGTCGTCAACATCCCCGGTGTCCCGGACGCCGAACTGGAGCCCGAGCCTCTGGAGCCGGACCAGATCGTCTCCGGCAACCCGGTCGTCACCGGCAAGGTGTTCTGGGAATCCCCGGACGGCAAGCAGGTCCGCGGCATCTGGCAGATCACCCCGGGCGTCGTGACGGACGTCGAGGCCAACGAACTGTTCGTGGTCGTGTCCGGCCGCGCCACCATCGAGGTCGAGGGCGGCCCGGTACTCGAGGTGGGCCCGGGCGACGCCTGCTTCCTGCGCGAGGGCGACCGGACCCGCTGGACGGTGCACGAGACGCTGCGGAAGGCGTACCACATCAGCCTGTAGGGCGGTGGGGGAAGGAAGGCGGCCGGGTGCTCAGGCCCTCAGGCCCCTCAGTCCCCCGGCCTTCGGCGGTCTGACGACGGCTCTGTCGTCGAAGGGGTGCCTCCGGCCGGGGAATGCGGTGAAGGCCGGGCTTGTTGAGACGTACGTAGCGACCGGGCGGTCGGCACGTCGGGCTGCCCGCAGGCGGGTGAACCGTCTGGCTGTGGCTGCTGCCGCAAAAGGGCAGTCGCCTGTACGTGGTGGCCGGCGCCTCCACCGGGCGAGCTGCCCGTACGTATGAGGTGAGTTGCCCGTACGTGTCGGAGAGGAGACGGCCGTGACCGAGCGCACCCCCGAGACGCATGTCATCGACTTCCGCGCAGCCGAACAACTGCTGTCCGCGCGCGACCCGAGGGGCGCGGTGCAGCTCCTGGACCCCGTCATCGCCGCACATCCGGAGAACACGGCGGCCCGCTTGCTGCGCGCCCGAGCTTTCTTCCTGGCCGCCCAACTGCGCCCCGCGGAGCTGGAATTTCAGGTCGTCCTCGAACGCGAGCCCGACAACGCCTTCGCCCACTTCGCCCTGGGCCGCACGCTCCAGCGCGCCAACCGCCCTGACGAGGCGCTGCGCCACTTCCGCCTCGCCGCCGCCCTGGACCCCCGCCCGGACTTCATCGAGGCAGCACGCTTTCCACTGCCGCCGGACGAAGCGGGGGAGTGAGCGGGAGAGAGGGAGAAGTGGGGGAGTAAACGGGAGGAGCTAGGGAGCCAGCTGGGGCGTGGGGCGAGGCAGTCAGCTGAGGGCGGGGAGTGAGGGAGCGGGGGAGT
>NZ_PQSQ01000026.1 GCF_002920575.1 Streptomyces sp. Ru73
GCCACCACCGCGACCGTGCCCGCCGCGGTGAGCGGCACGTAGAACAGCGCGCTGAGGGGCGCGACGCGCAGCGGCCCGGTCGCCGCGTACGCCACGGCGACCGCGGCGATCAGCAGGTAGCCGCCGAGGAAGCGGCCGAGGACGGCGCCCGGGGACGCGGCGCGCGGGCCGTGCGCCCCCTGCCGCGGCACCGGTACGGCGGCCGCGCCCGACAGGGCGTGGTGGGCGCACCGGTACAGCAGCCAGACGGGCACGGCGACGAGGAGGAGCGGGGTGAGGCCGACCGGTACGGCGGCGGCGCCCGCGGTGCGGACGAGGCCGGCGCCGTGCGCGAGCAGCCACAGGTCGGCGGCGATGTGCAGCGCGCCGGCGGGGCTGCCGGCCGGTGCGGGCGCGGCGACCCACAGGAGGAGGACGGAGACGGTGCAGACGCCGAGGCCGAGCCCGGCGGCGACCGTGCCCACGAGGAACGCCCCGGCGCTGGTGGTGACGCGCGGTGCCGCGGCGCCGCCGGACGTGGCCGCCGGCGGGCCGCTGTCGGTCATCTGGCTCACGCCGCCATGCTGCCAACAACACCCGTTTCCACCATGCAGCGGGCGGATACCGGACGTGTCGCCCAATATGCGTTTATGGGATTTACAACCCGGAAGGCGCAGGAGACCAGGAAGGTCAGGAAGAGCCGGCGGCCCCCGCAGCCCGGGTCGGCGCCCGGCCGGCGGAAGGCCCTGCGGCGAGGCCGGACGGACCCGGCACCGGAGACCGGGCGCACCGGGGCGGCGGACGGCGCGCACGCCGGGGCGCCGGCTGCCGCCCATGACGAGGTGCCGGACACCGCGCGCGCCGAGCCACCGGCCACCCCGACTGACGGCCCGTCACCCACGGCGGCCTTCGACGCGCTGTACGACCGGCACGCGCCGACCCTCGCGCGGCAGGCCTTCCTCCTCACCGGGCGCCCGGCGCTCGCGGGCGAGTCGGTCGAGCGGGGGTTCCAGCTGGCCTGGCAGCACTGGCCGGAGGTGGCCAGGGACCACGACCCGGCCGGCTGGGTGCGGGCCGCGACCCATGAGTACGCGCTCTCCCCCTGGCACCGGTTCCGCCCGGTCGGCCTGCGCTCCCCCGTCGGGGCGCCGGAGACCGGCCGGCCCGACCCGCTGCTCGCCGCGCTGCTGCGGCTGCCCGCGCCCTACCGCCGCGCCCTGCTGCTGCACGACGCGGTCGGCCTGGAGCTGCCGGAGACCGCGGCCGAGGTCGAGGCGAGCACGCCGGCGGCGGCAGGACGGCTGGGGCACGCACGCGAGGAGCTGGCCCGGCAGCTGCCGGAGCTGGGTCTTGCGGGCGCGCCGCCGGACCGGCAGCGGGAGATCCTGTGCGAGCGGCTGGCCCGGCTGGCGGCGGCGTATCCGGTACGGACGGCGGCGGCCCGGGCCGTGCGGACGGGCGGCGAGCGCAGCACCCGGCGGACGACGCGGGGCGCGATCGGGCTGACGGGGCTGATCGTGGCCCTGACCGCGGGCGCGCTGTGGGCCTCGGGCGGCGACCGGTACGTCCCGCCGCCCGCTGGGCCCGGCGTGCCGGCGGCCGGTGACACCCGGGCCGAGCACGATCCGCAGCAGCACCCGTGAGGCGGGGCCCGGAAGGACGACGCGGACCCGTACACCCCCCAAGGGAGTACGGGTCCGCGTAGAAGGTACGCGCGCGCCGGGTCAGGGACGCAGCGCCGCGCCGCGCCGGATTCAGCCGGCGAGCAGCTCGCGGGCGAGCTTGGCGGTCTCGGTCGGGGTCTTGCCGACCTTGACACCGGCGGCCTCGAGGGCCTCCTTCTTCGCCTGGGCGGTGCCGGAGGAGCCGGAGACGATGGCGCCGGCGTGGCCCATGGTCTTGCCCTCGGGGGCGGTGAAGCCCGCGACGTAGCCGACGACCGGCTTGGTGACGTTGGCCTTGATGAAGTCGGCCGCGCGCTCCTCGGCGTCGCCGCCGATCTCACCGATCATGACGATCAGGTCGGTGTCGGGGTCGGCCTCGAAGGCCTCCAGCGCGTCGATGTGGGTGGTGCCGATGACCGGGTCGCCACCGATGCCGACGGCCGAGGAGAAGCCGATGTCACGGAGCTCGTACATCATCTGGTAGGTCAGCGTGCCGGACTTGGACACCAGACCGATGCGGCCGGGCTTGGTGATGTCGCCCGGGATGATGCCGGCGTTGGACTGGCCCGGGGTGATGAGGCCGGGGCAGTTCGGGCCGATGATGCGGGTCTTGTTGCCCTTGGCCTTCGCGTACGCCCAGAAGGCGGCGGAGTCGTGGACGGCGATGCCCTCGGTGATCACCACGGCGAGCGGGATCTCGGCGTCGATGGCCTCGACCACGGCGGCCTTGGCGAAGGCCGGCGGCACGAAGAGGACCGAGACGTTGGCGCCGGTCTTCTCCATGGCCTCGGCGACCGTGCCGAAGACGGGGATCTCGGTGCCGTCGATGTCGACGTTGGTGCCGGCCTTGCGGGGGTTCACGCCACCGACGATGTTCGTGCCGTCACCCAGCATGAGCTTGGTGTGCTTCATGCCCGTGGCACCGGTCATGCCCTGGACGATGACCTTGCTGTCCTTGTTGAGGAAGATAGCCATTGTTCTGGAGTCCCTCTTCCCTTACTTCGCAGCCGCGAGCTCGGCGGCCTTGTCGGCCGCGCCGTCCATGGTGTCCACGCGCTGGACCAGCGGGTGGTTCGCGTCCGACAGGATCTTGCGACCCAGCTCCGCGTTGTTGCCGTCCAGGCGGACGACCAGCGGCTTGGTGACGTCCTCGCCCTTGGACTTCAGCAGCTCCAGGGCCTGGACGATGCCGTTGGCGACCTCGTCGCAGGCGGTGATGCCACCGAAGACGTTGACGAACACGGACTTCACGTCCGGGTCGCCGAGGATGATCTCCAGGCCGTTCGCCATGACCTCGGCGGAGGCGCCGCCACCGATGTCGAGGAAGTTGGCGGGCTTGACGTTGCCGTGCTTCTCACCGGCGTACGCGACGACGTCCAGGGTGCTCATGACGAGACCCGCGCCGTTGCCGATGATGCCGACCTCGCCGTCGAGCTTGACGTAGTTCAGACCCTTGGCCTTGGCGGCAGCCTCGAGCGGGTTGGCTGCGGCCTTGTCCTCCAGGGCCTCGTGCTCCGGCTGGCGGAACTCGGCGTTGGCGTCCAGGGACACCTTGCCGTCGAGGGCGATGACGTCACCGGAGGCGACCTTGGCGAGGGGGTTGACCTCGACCAGGAGCGCGTCCTCGGAGACGAAGGTCTCCCAGAGGGTGACCAGGACGTCGGCGACCTTGTCGGCGACCTCGGCCGGGAACTGCGCCGCGGCGACGATCTCCTGGGCCTTCTCCTTGGTGACGCCCTCGTTGGAGTCGACCGGGATCTTGGCGAGCTTCTCGGGGGTGGTCGCCGCGACCTCCTCGATGTCCATGCCGCCCGCGACGGAGGCCATGGCCAGGAAGGTGCGGTTGGTGCGGTCGAGGAGGTACGAGACGTAGTACTCCTCGACGATCTCCGGAGCGGTCTCCGCGATCATCACCTTGTGGACCGTGTGGCCCTTGATGTCCATCCCGAGGATGTCCGTCGCGCGGGCGACAGCCTCGTCCGGGGTCGCGGCGAGCTTCACGCCGCCGGCCTTGCCTCGGCCGCCGACCTTCACCTGGGCCTTGACGACAGACTTGCCGCCCAGCCGCTCGGTCGCCTCGCGGGCCGCCTCAGGCGTGTCAATGACTTCACCGGCCAGCACCGGTACACCGTGCTTGGCGAAGAGGTCCCTCGCCTGGTACTCGAACAGGTCCACGCGCGTCCGTCCCTTTGCTTCTCAAATAGCCACGAGTCGTGGTGATCGCGGTTCGTTGTCTGCGCGGGCGTGCCGCGAAGGGCAGGGTGACAACGCAGTCACAGCAAGGGCGTACATCGTCAGCCGGTACGCGGCA
The DNA here is from genome assembly GCF_002920575.1 of Streptomyces sp. Ru73. Taxonomy (GTDB): domain Bacteria; phylum Actinomycetota; class Actinomycetes; order Streptomycetales; family Streptomycetaceae; genus Streptomyces. The sequence goes on from NZ_PQSQ01000026.1 coordinate 3,955, forward strand.
TGTCCGTCTCGCAGGTTATCCCCGCAGCACCGGCCCTTCTAAATCGCAGATCACACTGCGGCGGTGATTACTGTCACAGATCACGCGGACGGAGGCGCGCGTCACAGTCCGGCCGGAGTCCGGCTCGATCTCGACGGTGACCGGCACCGGACCCTCACACGGAGTACACCCCTCCGCCGCCGGCCCTCCCCCGGTCCCTCCGGAACGGCGTCCGGTATGCACCCGGGCGAGCGGCTCACGGCGGTACGCGCCGGCCACCCGCCGCACCCGGCCGCCTACCGGTTCGGCACCGTCCACACAACTCCTTCGCAAAAGCTGACCGGAAAGGCTCCTTGACCCTCCAACTGCCCAGCCTGAAGACTGCGTTGAGCACTTACGCATCAGGAGTCACAGGCTCGCCGCCGCGCGCGGCCGCCTGGTCCCGGCCGGCCGACCCCGGCGGGACAGACGGGGGAGAACTGATGAGTAGGCGCGGCCGCGTAGGGGCGCGGTGGCGTCGGCTTGGCCGCCTCCTCTCCCTTCCGCCCTCTTGGTGCCTCCGACTCGGTGCCTGACAGGGATTGGAGGGGGAATGCCGACAAAAGCGACCTATCCCGGCGTCTACGTCGAAGAGCTTCCCAGCAGCGTCCGCAGCATCACCACCGTCACCACCTCGGTGACCGCCTTCGTGGGACACACTCGCCGGGGCCCGCTCAACCATCCGGTGCGCGTCACCAGCTTCGCCGACTTCGAGCGCCGCTTCGGCGGCCTGACCTCGAAGAGCCCGCTGAGCTACGCCGTGCACCAGTTCTTCGGCAACGGCGGCACCGTCGCGGTGATCGTCCGGGCGGTGAAGGCCGGCACCGGCGAGGCGGCCCACGTCACCCTGGAGTCCACCGAGGGCCACAGCGAGTGCCCGGTGCTGGAGGTGCACGCCAAGGAGCCCGGCGTCTGGGGCGACGGCCTGCGCGTCGCCGTCGACCACGACACCAGGGACTGCGAGGAGACGTTCAACCTCCAGGTCCTCGACGCCAGGGGCACGGCCCGGGAGTCGTACGGCAACCTCTCCATGGACCCCGAGAGCGGCCGGTACGCCGAGACCGTGATCAACGCGGGCTCCCAGCTCATCCGCGTGAAGGTGCTCGACGAGGGCCGCCCCGACCCCTCCGGCACGGTCTCCAAGCCCTTCGCGCACGACCTGCCCGAGCTGACCGTCGACCTCACCGTCAAGATCGGCGAGGTCGAGCGCGAGTTCACGCTCTACGACCCCGACCAGGACGGCGAGGCGCCCTGCACCGTCACGGAGCTCGCCCTCCTCCTGGAGCGCAAGCTGCGCGCGCTGCCCGACGCACCGGGCAAGCACGCCTTCGCGGGCGCCCAGGTCACCGCCTTCGGCCGCCGCCTCCAGGTGGTCGCCGGGTCCACGGACCCCGAGGACGTGGTGCGCTTCGTCGGCGAGTGCGCCAATGACCTGGGCCTGGAGGCCTCGGTCAACCCGCCGGTCTTCCCGCTCTGCGGCGGCGTCGACGGCGACGTGCCGGGGCCGCGCGACATCATCGGCAGCGAGGCGCGCAAGACCGGCCTGCAGGCGCTGCGCGACGTCGACGACGTGAACCTGCTGTCGCTGCCCGAGCTGTCCGGGTACGACAACACCGAGGACATGGTCACCGTCCTCGCGGCCGCCGAGCGGCTCTGCCAGGAGCGGCGCATCTTCCACCTGGTGGACGCGCCCTCGGCCTGGGGCTCCGTCGACTCCGCGCGGGCCGGCATCGGTGCCTTCGAGTCCGTCCGCGGCAACCACTCCGGGCTGTACTTCCCGCACCTGCAGCTCACCGACCCGCTCACCGGCCGGCTGCGCACCTTCCCGCCGTCCGGCGCCATCGCGGGCGTGATCGCCCGTACGGACAGCGAGCGCGGCGTGTGGAAGGCACCGGCGGGCACCGAGGCGCGCCTCGCGGGCGTGCACTCGCTGTCGGTGAAGCTCACCGACCGGGAGAACGGCCTGCTGAACCCGCTCGGCATCAACTGCCTGCGGACCTTCCCGATGGTCGGCCCGGTGGTCTGGGGCGCCCGCACGCTGCAGGGCGCGGACGCGCTGGACAGCGAGTGGAAGTACGTACCGGTCCGCCGGCTCGCGCTGCACGTCGAGGAGTCCCTGCTGCGCGGCCTGCAGTGGGTGGTCTTCGAGCCCAACAACGAGCAGCTGTGGCAGCAGATCCGGCTGAACGCCTCGTCGTTCCTGCACGGCCTCTTCCAGCAGGGCGCCTTCAAGGGCGGCACCCCGCGCGAGGCGTACTTCGTGAAGTGCGACAAGGACACCACGACCGCCGAGGACATCGACAACGGCATCGTCAACGTCGTCGTCGGCATCGCGCCGGTCAAGCCGGCGGAGTTCGTGATCGTCAAGATCCAGCAGATGGCCGGGCAGTTCGAGCTCTAGCCACGGGATCCCGAGGGGTCCATCAGCGAAGGAATTCGAGGAACCGAAGGAATCCGATGGCAGAGTTCACGATCAACGCCCATCGCTTCGACCCGTACAAGAACTTCAAGTTCCTGGTCCTGTGGGACGGTCGGACGGTCGCGGGCATCAGCAAGATCTCCCCGCTCAAGCGGACCACCGAGGTGGTCAAGCACCGCAACGGCGGCGACCCCAGCTCGCCGCGCAAGTCGCCGGGCCGCTCGGAGTTCGAGGGCATCACCCTGGAGCGCGGGGTGACCCACGACCCGGAGTTCGACCGCTGGGCCAACAAGGTCTGGCAGGTCGGCGCGGGGCTGGGTTCGGAGGTGTCGCTCGCGGACTTCCGCAAGGACATCGTCATCCAGGTCCTGAACGAGGCCGGCCAGGTCGCCGTCTCGCACAAGATCTACCGGGCCTGGCCGAGCGAGTACCAGGTGCTCGGCGAGATGGACGCCAACGCCAACGCGGTGGCGATCCAGAGCCTGAAGCTGGAGTGCGAGGGCTGGGAGCGGGACTACGAGGTCGAGGAGCCGCAGGAGCCCTCGTTCACGCACCCCGCCTGAACAACGGAGTGAGGAATGGCGGTCACCGGGCCCGCTGAGCTGCTGGCCACCTGGGAGGCCGGGCTGGCCCTGCAGGACAGCGGCCGTGCCCTGCTGCTGCACCGCGCCGCACGCCCCGGAGCCGGCACCGACACGCTGCTGTCGGTGCCGGCGGGCGAGCGCGCCGCCGACCTCTTCGGGCTGCGCCGCGCGCTGTTCGGGGAGCGCATGCAGGTCACGCTGGCGTGTGCGGACCCGGAGTGCGGCGCGGCCATGGAGTTCGAGCTGGACGCGGCCGAGCTGGGCGCCGTCCGGCCCCGGCCGCCCGAGGACGGCCTGCGGGTCGCCGAGGGCGGCTGGTCGGTGACCTTCCGGCTGCCGTCCGTCGCCGACCTCACCGAGGCAGCGGCGGCCGCCACGGACGCGGCGGACGCCCGGCGGCTGCTGGCTGCGCGCTGCGTGCTCACCGCGGTACGGGACGGCCGTGCGGCGACGGAGGCGGAGTACGGGCGGCTGCCGGAGACGGTACTGAAACGGTTCGCCGAGGCGGCCGAGGAGGCCGACCCCGGCGCCGAGGTGACGCTGAACATCGCCTGCCCCGAGTGCGGCGCGGCCACCCCTGCCGAGCTGGACATCGCCGCCTACCTGTGGACCGAACTGGACGCCTGGGCCCGCGACGTGCTCCTGGACGTCCACCTGCTCGCCTCCGCCTACGGCTGGACCGAGCCCGAGATCCTGGCGCTCAGCCCGCTGCGGCGCCGCTACTACCTGGAGCTGTGCGCGGATGTCTGACGACTACTTCGGCCGGCTGCTGGCCCGGCACGCACCGGCACGGCGTCCGCTGCCGGGCGCGCCGGGCGGCCGCGCGGACGCGCCCGGCAGCGGTACGGGCCCGGCCGGGCGCACGCGCGTACAGCCGCGGCTGCCCGGCCCGTTCGAGCGCATCGAGTCACTGGGGGGCGCGCCGGCCGAGCCGGAAGCCCCGGCCGCGCTGTACCCGCGGGCCCCGCTCGCCGCGCCCGCCGACGGCGAACGGCTCCGTCTCGAACGGGAGATCAGGACCACCGAGCGGGAGACGACCGTGCTCAGGGCCGAGGCCGCGCGCACGGACGCCCCGGAGCCCGACGGACAGCCCGTACGGCCGACGGCACCGCTGCTGCGGCCCGCCGTACGCCCGGAGCCGGGGCCGCGGCCCGTCGTCCCCGAGGGGCAGCGGGCCGGAGCGCGGCGCACGGGCGGCCGCGCGGAGGAGCCCGGCCCGGCGCGGCCGACGGCTGCCACGCCCGCGCCCGGGAGCCCGGACGCCGCCCCGCGCGCCGTGGCGCCCGCGCTGCGCCCCCGTACGGAGGTGCCGGCGGCCCGTGACGCTGTCCGCGCCGCCTCGGCGGGCCGGCGCGGACAGCGCCCCGCCGAGCGCGTCGTACACGTACAGATCGGCCGCCTGGAGGTCAGCGCGGCCGGCGCGGAACGCCCGGCGGCGGGCGGCCGCGGCACCGCCCGCCCGGAACGCCGCGGCCCCGCACTGAGCCTCGCGGACTACCTGGCGCGCGGCGAGAGGACGGACCGGCGGTGACGGGCGGACCGACCGTGACGCACGGACCGACGGTGACCGACGGACCGACGGTGACTTCGACGACGGGGCCGGGCCCGCAGGCCCCGGCATCCGGGGGGACGCACTTCATGACCACACGGGGACGGACTTCATGAGCAACGCACTCGCCGTCGCGACGGTCACCCAGGCCCTTGCGCTGCTGATCGAGCACAACCTGCATCCCGAGATCGACATGGCCGTCTCGGTGGAGACCCGCAAGCCGCCGGCCGAGCCGGCCCTGGACCCGACGATCACCGTCTTCTGCTACCAGGTCACGCACAACCCCTCGATGCGGAACAACGACCTCGTGACCCGGGCCGCCGACGGCACGCTCCTGAAGCGGCCGGCCGCCGCGATCGACCTGCACTACCTGATCAGCGCCTACGGCGAGGAGACGGAGCTGGTCGGACAGCGGCTGATCGGCAGCGTCGTGCGCACGCTGCACGAGATACCCGTACTGCCCAAGGAGCTGATCGAGGAGGCGTGCCGGCGGCCGTACCTGGCGGGCAGCGACCTCGCCGAGTCCCTCCAGCGGGTCCGCTTCACGCCGACCCAGATGGACGTCGACGAGACCTCCAAGCTCTGGGGCATGCTCCACAACACCCCGTACTCGCTGTCCGTGGTGTACCAGGCGTCGCTGGTCCTGCTGGACGGCCACGAGAAGCCGGTGCCCGCGAAGCGGGTCGAGCGGCCGGACGTACGGGTGCTGCCGTTCGGTGCACCGGGGGCGCCGGAGCGGCCGGGTGCCGCGGCGGGCGAGCCGGACTCGCCCCGGGGCTCGGCCCCGGAGACGGACCTGGAGACGGAGGCGGTCCCGGAGACGGCCCCGGCGGAAGAGGCGCGGAAGCGGACTGCCGCGAAGAAGGCGGAGCCCAAGTCGCGTACCGCTGCCGTCCGTTCGCGTACGCGCAAGGCGACGGGCGGCACGAACGGGACCAGTGGGTCCGGTAGGGCCGGTGGCTCGGGCGCTGCCGGCCGGGCCAAGGACGCCACCGGCCGTACGGACGACGGCGGGAAGAGCTGAGGCCGGTGCGCGGAACGGGGGCGGAGAAGGACATGGGCAACGGCGACGGGCCGGGCACGGCGGACGGCGCCGCGCTGGCCGCTGCCGTGCGGGCGGTACTGGCACGCGTGGACGCCCATGCGGAGCGGGTCAGGGGTACGGGCGCCACCGAGGCGAGCACGGGCACCGGAACCGGCACCGGCAATGGCACGAGCGCGGACCGGAGTGCCGGCACGTCCGTCGAACCTGCCACCACCGAGCCGCCCGCCACCGAACTCCCCTCGCACTCCCCCACGTTGGCGTCCCTCGACGCGCTCACCGCCTGCTTCGGCCTCAGCACCTTCGAACGCGAAGTCGTCCTGCTGGCGGCCGCCGCCGAGCTCGACCCGACGACCGGCGCGCGCTGCGCCGCCGCGAGCGGCGACCCGGCCCGTACGTACCCCACGTTCTCCCTCGCGCTGGCGGCCCTCGCCGACCCGCACTGGAGCGCCCTCACCCCGGTCGCGCCGCTGCGCCGCTGGCGCCTGGTCGAGCTGGAGGACGAGACCCGGCTGACCGCCGGCCGGCTCCGGCTGGACGAGCGCATCCTGCACTTCCTGGTCGGCACGCCGTACCTGGACGCCCGGCTGCACGGCCTGCTCCGCCGCACCACGGCCCCGGCCTCGCTGACGCCCTCGTACGACGCGGCCGCCGACCGGGTGGCGGCCGGCTGGGCGGGCGGCGGCCCGGACTCGCCGCTCCGCGTCGAGCTGGTCGGCGCCGACCTCCGCTCCCGCGCCGACATCGCCGCCACCGCGGCCGCCCGCTCCGGGCTCGGCCTGTACGCCATGGCCGCCGACGACATCCCCACCGACCCCGCCGAGCGCGACCGGCTGGCCCGGCTCTGGCAGCGCGAGGCGGTCCTGCTGCCCGCTGCGCTGCTCATCGAGATCGGCGAGCTGGACCGCGACCAGGCGGCGGCGACGGACGCGTTCATCGCGGCCGCGGCCGTCCCGCTGGTGGTCGCCGGCCCCGACCCGCGCCGTACGGACCACCCGCGGGGCGAGCGCGTCACCGTCCCCAAGCTCTCCGACGAGGAGCACCTCACCCTCTGGACCGACGCCTTCGCCGAGGTCCCCGAGGTCACCGACCGGCATCTCCGGGCCCTGGTCGCGCAGTTCCAGCTGCCGCCGCACGTCGTACGGTCGGCCGCCGCCGCCGTACGCCGCGACCTGCCGCACTCCGACGCCCACGACGCCGCCGAACTGGCCTGGCAGGCCGGCCTCACCGAGGCCCGCATGGGCCTGGACGAGCTGGGCCGCCGCATCGAACCGCGGGCCGGCTGGGACGACCTGGTACTCGCCGACCGCCAGCTGGCCATCCTCCAGGAGATCGTCGCGCACGTACGCCGCCGCGGCACGGTCTACCAGGACTGGGGCTTCGCGAAGTCGCTGCGCAGCGGTCTCGGCGTGACGGCCCTCTTCGCGGGCGGCTCCGGTACGGGCAAGACGCTCGCCGCCGAGGTGATGGCCAAGGAACTGGGCCTCGACCTCTTCATCATCGATCTGTCCCAGGTGGTCAGCAAGTACATCGGCGAGACGGAGAAGAACCTCAGCCGGGTCTTCGACGCCGCCGAACGCGGCGGCGCCCTCCTGCTCTTCGACGAGGCCGACGCGCTCTTCGGCAAGCGCAGCGAGGTCAAGGACAGCCACGACCGGTACGCCAACCTGGAGGTCAGCTACCTCCTGATGCGCATGGAGGCGTACCGCGGCCTGGCCGTGCTCACCACCAACATGAAGAAGGCACTGGACTCCGCCTTCATGCGCCGCATCCGTTTCGTCGTCGACTTCCCGTTCCCGGGCGAGAAGGAGCGCGCGGAGATCTGGCGCCGTGTCCTGCCCGCCCAGGCGCCGGTCAAGGGCATCGACCCGGACCTGCTGGCGCAGCTGACGGTGGCCGGCGGCTCGATCCGCAACATCGCGCTCTCCGGTGCGTTCCTCGCCGCCGAGGAGGGCGACCACCTGGAGATGCGGCACATGCTGGCCGCGGCCCGTACCGAATACCTGAAGCTGGAACGCTCCTTGACGCCGTCGGAGGTCCACGGATGGGTCTGACCGAGCACCGGAACCCGCGAGAGGGAGCGGCCCCGGCGGCCCCCGCAGCGCCTGCCCCCTCCTCCTTCCGTATCGACATCGGCGAACTGGTCCTGACCGGCTTCGACTCCCGCATCGACCCCGACCGCGTCCAGGCGTCCTTCGAGCGCGAACTGTCCCGCCTGGTACGGGAGCGGGGCGTCCCCCTGGCCGCCGACGGCACCCCGGTCTCCCTGGACGGGCTGGCCGGCCTGCCGCCCCTCCCCCGTACGACGTCCCCGGCGCGCCTGGGCGAGGCCCTGGCCCGTTCGGTCCACGCGGGCCTCACGGGGCGGGGTGAGGCCCGATGAGCACGAGCCAGTCGTCGTCCGCTTCGCAGGACCGGTCCGCCGCCGAGAAACGGCGCAAGCGCCGGGAACGCAGCGCCAAGTCCCGTACCCCGGAGCCGAAGGACATCGTCAGCGGCGCCGGCCAGCCGCTGGACCTGAGCGTCCGCCGCGAACTCGAAGAACAGCTCGGCCACGACTTCAGCCAGGTCCGCCTGCACACGGACCGCGACTCCGCCCGGCTGGCTGACCTGATGGGCGCCGACGCGTTCGCCGTCGGCCAGGACATCTTCTTCCGCGAGGGCACCTACCGCCCCGGCACCGCCGACGGCCGCCGCCTGCTCGCCCACGAACTCCTCCACACGGTCCAGAACCCGCACGGCCTGGGCGCACTGCGGGCTGGCCGCGACCTGGGCGCCGTGTCCCTCCCCCAGGAAGCGATCGAACGCGAGGCGGAGTCGGCCGCGCAGTCCTCCGTACTGGGCGCCCTGCAGGACTCCGTACGCCCGGAGGAACCGGCCACCGCCGAGATCGAGGAAGGCCGGGCCACACCGGGCTGGCTCCGCTACGCAACGGTGGACGCGGACCGGAAGCGCTTCGAGCAGCTCGATCCGGCGACGCTGGTGGACCGGCTGGCGAACGGCATCGTCCGGTCGCTGCGGGGGGATCCGGAGGACCTGTCGAAGCGCACCCGTACGCAATTGGCGCGGCTGCCCGACGAGCTGCTGGACGGCGTGCTCGGACGCCTGGAGCACCGGCTGCTCGGCCCGGAGCAGGACCGGGTCCTCGACCTGGTCGAGGAGATCGACGCGCAGGGCGACCACGGGGCCGACACCGCCGAATGGGCGGCGCAGGACGCCCCGGCGGTGGAGCCCGACATGGCCGACGACCTGCGCATCGAGCGGGAGAGCGAGCAGCGCTCGGCCCAGGAGGAGAAGGCCCGCGAGGAGAAGCCCGCGCCGGCGCCGGGGCCCGAGAAGGACCGCGCCGAGGCGCCGCCCGCGCCCGGGAGCACGCCGCGGAACGGCGGCACGCAGCAGAGCGGCACTACTCCGCAGGGCGGGGGCGCGCCGCATGCCGGGCAGCAGTCCGGTGCGGCCGCGGGCAAGGACGGCGGCTCCGCGTCCGCCGGTAAGGAGCCGTCCGGGCCGGCCGGCAGCCCGGCCGCCGGCGCGGAGAAGGAGTCGTCGTCCGGCACGGCGGGCGAGGGCGGCAAGGAAGCCGGCCGGCAGCAGGCCGAGGACGCCCGGGAGGGCGAGAAGGCCGGCGAGGAGAAGAAGAGCGCGGACGAGAAGGGCGCCGACGGAAAGAAGGCCGGGGGCGACAAGAAGAGCGCGGACGACAAGAAGGGCGCGGCGGGCAAGGAGGCGGCCGCGCAGCGGGACACGGCGGCCGCGAGCAAGGAGGAGTCCGCGGCGAAGAACCGCCCGGGAGCCGCCGAGCAGCACGCCGCGGGGCAGTCGGCCAAGCAGGAGGACAAGGGCGGCAGGAACCGGTTCGAGGGCTCCCCCCACGCGGCGGGCCGGGACACCGAACTGCCCGGCCGGACCAGCAGGCTCGACGGCGTACGCAACCAGGATCTCGACGGCCCCGAAGAGACCGCCGACGACGACCCGTTCGGCTCCGGCAGCGTGTCGGAGGTGGAGGTCGGCGGCGCGGAGAAGAGCGCCTGGGACACCAAGCTCCAGCCGGAGGACTTCCTGCCCGAGCAGGACCTCGACGTATCGGGTGTGCCGACGGCGGAAACGCTCGATCCGGCCGCGCCCCCCGCCCAGGCCGTGCCCGCCTTCCCCGCGCCGCCGGTCACCAAGGCCGACAGGGTGCAGGCCGAACGGGACGCGGAGGACGCCGAGGACGAAGCGGCCGAGGCCGAGCCGGAGGAGACCGAGGCCGCGGAGCCCCTGGAGTCCACGCCGTCCGTGGAGACCGAGGGCGGACCCGACGACGCCTTCGCCGGCGACCCGGACGTGGAGCGCCTGGCCGATTCCCGGCCGGGCGCCGGCGCCCCGTCGAAGGACCCGAAGGCCGGGGACGACCCGAAGGCGGGGCCCGTCGCCGCGCAGAAGGCGGTGCAGGAGTCCCCGGGCAGTACGGAGGGCGGCGGCGAGGCGAAGGAGCCGGCCGCCAAGGAGGAGAAGGGCGCCAGGGCCGGTGGCGACAAGGCCGCGGACGGGGCGGCCGGGGGCGGGCAGGAGAAGGAGTCCCAGAAGGCCGCGGGCGGCAAGGCGGCGGCACCCGAGACGGCCGGCAAGGGCGAGGAGCCGAAGAAGGACGAGCAGAAGAGCGACGGCCAGAAGAAGGCCGAACCGGCCACCGCGGACAAGGGCGACGGCGCTGCGGACAAGGGCGGCGAGCAGGGCCGGGACAGCACGTCCCCGTCGCCCGCGCGGGACACTCATGTCTCCGGCGGCTCGAACGCGGACACGCCGGGCGGGGCGAGCAGCCAGGCGTCCTCGGGGACGGAGAGCGACACCCCGCCCGCGCAGCGGGAGCAGGGCGGGCAGAACGCGTCCCCGGAGGGCACGCACGCGCAGGGGGCGAAGGAACCGGCGGCCGAAGCACCGGCGAAGGCGTCGGCACCCGCGCCGAAGGAAGCACCGCAGCCGTCTCCGGCGAAGAAGGAAGAGCCGGGGGCGAAGGAGGAACCGGGCGCCAAGTCCGCGGCTCCCGAAGCGGCTCCCGCCCCCAAGGCGTCACGTGCCGGCGGTGGGGGCGGCGGAGGCGGAGGCGGCAGGGGTGCCGCACCGGCGAAGGGCAAGAAGAAGGACTCCGGGCCCGCGCCGAACCTCTCCCAGGTCTCCCCCGAGGCGGGCCTCTCCTCGGCCGCCCGGCTCAAGCCGCACAAGGCGCTCGAGGCCATGGGCGGCGTGGGCGGTTCGGTGGACCGTACGGTCGGCGACGAGCACAAGCAGCTCGCCGCGGCCCCGCCGAACATGCAGCGCCCGGCGGGCGCGCCCCAGACCCTGGAGGGCAAGCCCAAGGCGGACGCCCCGGCGCAGTACTCCCAGGACCCGGCCAGGAAGTCCGACGCGCCCAAGGACGAGAAGGCCGAGGTCACGGGCGAGAAGAAGCCCGAGGGTCAGATCGAGGCCGAGAAGGCGGAGGAGCCCGGCGGCTGGGACACCTTCAAGATGGCCCTCGGTTTCGGCGTCGGCTGGGTCGCCGAGAAGCTGGGCTTCAAGGTGGACAAGGAGGAGCTGGCGGCCAAGTTCGCCGGGCTCCCGACGAAGGACGAGGCCCTCAAGCAGGCCCAGGCGGGCAACGCACCGGGCGTGAACATGCAGGGCGCCGCCGATCAGAAGGCCGGTGAGCAGGACCAGGCCGTCGACACCAAGGGCCAGGAGACCGTCACGACGGGCCGGGACGACGCCGGGCGCCCGATGGGTGAGAACCAGGTCTACCCCAACGCCCCCAAGGAGCAGCTGAAGGGCAAGGTCCCCGGCCGCGAGGGCGGCAAGGACGGGGTGCGTACGGGCAGGGCACCGACGGGCGCGGTACCGGCCGAGGCGGCCTCGACCGTGGCGGAGCACGACCGCAAGCCGCAGTTCCAGCAGGCGTTCAGCAAGGGCCAGAAGGACATGTCCGACGGCCGTCAGGCCAAGGACAAGGGCTTCCGCGAGTCGCAGCAGAAGCACAAGCAGCAGGTCGCCGGCGAGGTGGCCAAGAACACCGCTGAGCAGGCGGGCGAACGCGAGAAGGCCCGGTCCGAGGTCACGTCGCAGCGCGCCGACTGGCGCAAGGAACAGGACCAGGAGCTCAAGAAGCTCGGTACGAAGAAGTCGGAGAAGCGCGACAAGGTCCGCAAGGACGTCGAGGACCGGGAGAAGAAGACCGACGACGACACGAAGAAGGAGAAGGAGGACAGCGACAAGAAGATCAAGGACCGGGGCGACAAGGCGGAGACGGACGCCAAGCAGAAGACCGATACCGCGGCCAAGGACTCCGGCAACTGGCTGACGAAGGCGTTCGACTGGATCAAGGAAAAGGTCCTCGAGATCAAGAACGCGATCGTCCGGATCATCCGGGAGGCGCGGGACGCGGTCGTCAACTTCATCAAGAACTTCAAGGAGAACGTCGAGCGCTGGATCAATGAGGCGCGCAAGTGGATCGTCGACACGGTCAAGAACCTGATCAATGACCTGATCGAGTTCGCCAAGAACATGGTCAAGGCGATCATCGAGCTGGCCAATCGCATCAGGAAGTTCATCACGGACCTGATAGCGGCGGCGATTGCCCTCGTCACCAAGCTCGCAGCACTCCTCAAGAAGATCATCACCGATCTCCTCGACCGCATCGCCAAAATCCTCAGCGACCTCCTGAACATCCTGAAGAAAGCGCTGATGGACGTCATCAAGGCGGTCATCGACGCGATCAAGACGGTCCTGGAATACGCGTCCAAACTCCTCGGTGCGCTGGGCGAGTTCATGATGATCGCGATCGACTTCATGGACGACCCGGGCGGCTGGCTGAGCGGCGCGAAGAACTCGGCGGTCGACGGCGCGAAGAACCACCTGTTCCGTGAGGTCAAGAACGCGGTCAAGGAGTGGTTCCAGTCGAAGATCGAAGAGATCATCGGCATCCCGAAGGCGATCATCGACAAGCTCATCAAGGGCGGCTTCACCCTTGAGAAGATCGTGAAGGAGACCTGGGACGCCATCGTCCCCCAGCTCCCCTTCATCATCGGCGAAATCGTCATCACCAAGGTGATTGCGAAGCTCATCCCCGGCGCCGGCTGGGTGATGGCCGTCATCGACGCCATCCGCACGGCGATCGGCGCCCTCAGCGAGATCCTGCGCGCGATGGGCGCGGTCCTGGAGTGGCTGAAGGCGGTACGCCAGGGCGGCGCGGGCCTGCTGTTCGCCAAGGCGGTGGCCGCCGGCATCGTCGCCCTCCTGGAACTGGCCTACGAGGCCCTCCTCAGCGGCATCGGCAAGTACGTCGCCAAGGTCGGCCGCCGCCTGAAGTCGGTGGCCGCGAAGCTCGGCAAGGGAGACCGGGGCGGCAGGGGCGGCCCGTCGAAGGCCGGCGCGGGCGACGACAAGGGCGCCAAGCGGGAACAGCCGAGCTCCGACCGGGACGCCCCCCGCCCCGCCTCCGCCCTCCCGAAGCCCGGCAAGAACACCGGTCCGGACACCCGTCCCAACGCCAAGCCCCACCCCAAGTCCGACCCGAACAAGCCCACGGCAAAGACCCCGGACAAGGACAAGCCCACGGCCCCGGCCAAGCCGAAGGACACGGAACCCGCCCGCCCCAGGACCGACCGCGACACCCCCGGCAAGCCCAAGGCCGACCGCGACACCCCGGCCCGGCCCAAGGACGACCGCGACGCCCCGAGCAGGCCCAAGGACCAGGACGCCCCCGGCAAGCCCAAGGACACCGACAAGCCGTCCCGCCCGAAGAACGACAAGGACGACACCCGCCCGACCCCGTCCCCGAAGCCCAAGCCGGAGCCGGAACCCAGGCCGAAGCCCAAGCCCGACCCGGACGCCAAGCCGAAGCCCAAGGACAAGACGCCCGACAAGCCGAAGGACGACAAGGACGGCCCCGACCCCACCAAGCCCAGGGACGACAAGGACGCCCCGGGCAAGCCCAAGGACGACGCCCCCGCGAAGCCGAAGGGTGACGGCAAGGACAAACCGGCCAAGCCGAAGGACAAGGACGGCGACCACCGGAAGCCGAAGAACGACAAGGACGGCGACGGCAAGCCCCGCCCGAAGCCGGACCGCGACAACCACCGCAAGCCCCGCCCCAAGGACAACAGGAAGGGCCCCGACCGAACCAAGCCCAAGGACGACAAGTCCGGCCCGGGCCGCCCGAAGACCAAGCAGGAAAAGGACAGGCGCAAGAAGAACGAAGACTCGAAGGACTCCAAGGACGAACGTCTCGCCAAGATCGTTGCGCGCATCAAACCCAAGCTCACCAGTTTGCTTCGCCATGGGGTGCGAGGTGCGCCCTTGCGTGCCTCTCTCGCCTCAATGCGTCTCTGGTACCGCTTGACGAAGCTGGATCTCCAAGGCGCGGACAAATTCCTGATTCATGCCCTTCTGAATCCAGGAACGACCGTCGTCGCCGGCGTGACCATCGGTGAAGAGCGTCTCCTGAAGTTCATTCGTGACGTTGCAGACGAGATTCTTTCTGCTCCGAAGACTCAACGTGGTGCTGCCGACATGGACAGACGCACCACAACTGAGACGCACCTGACAAATAAAAGCAAAAACATCTCGTCCAACATGCCCGTGTACAGGCCTCGCCGGGGAACAAGCCTCGCCTCGGTACTGAGTTTCGTCCGCGACAAAATCCCATACAAGCGCGGATCCAACGAAATCATCAGGCTGCCTGGAAACATTGACGTATGGCGTCGCCAGAGCCCGTGGAACTCGATCCCGCAGCTCCCCAAAACCGCGAACAAATTCGTACACCAGATGATCAATGGGGTAAAACAGGGGAAGGCGCCTACCTATGAGGAACTGGCCGCCGCGTTCAAGGAAGACACCCGGGGCGGCAAGTGGCGCGCCAAGCGCCTGGCGAAGCAAGTGCAACGGGTCATGAAGGGTCAGGTTCCGCGCGGCGCAGACAGAGAGTTCGTCGGATTCCTGGGTGTGCTCATGGTCGTGCAGGAGGGCCACCGGGACCCGGGGCGCTCCCCCTTGATCACTTCCGCCATGGCGATGCAGACGATGGCGCGTACGGGCGATGTCGACCAGAGCCTCGGCCTCTTCCCTCCGGACGTCACCGGGTCTCAGCGTGGCATGTACCGACTCTCCGACTACATCGACCGGGTACACACCGGGCAGGCTCGTCTGGGTCCGGATGGAGAGCCGGTCGGACCGGCGGGAGAAGCGGCGGAACTGCGGCAGCTGCAACGGCGGGCAAGAGGCCTGCAGGGGCGCATCGCTGATGAACGGCGTGATCCGCAGAGCCAGTTCGACCCGGCAGATCTGCCGGCGTACGGCCGCAACGCGAAGCAACTCGAGGACGAGTCAAGGAAGCGCGCGGGACAGATGTCGATCGCGCAAACCGTCATGGATCAGGAGATACGCATCATCCAGGCTTGGGCGAGCGCACTCGACTTGAAGACAACGAGCGAAAACGAGGAAGAGAAGGTACAGGAACTTTTCCGAATAATACGGCAGAGGATGCACCACGCGTACGGCGTCCCGACCTCGGAGATACCATAAACACATGACCGATATCTTCTCTTCCCGCACATATCTACTGTCACCTCGTAGCAATGAAGAGGAAGTAGCGACGGTGGCCGAAAAATTGGGATGGCCTCTTATCGGACGACTCCCAGAGGATGTCTCCGCATTGGCCCCTCGGGAGACCTTCTGGGGGAAGAGCCAGGATCTTGTTCTTCATTACCAGGAGGACGTGATCTCCAAGAGTCCGTGCGCCTTCCTGACTGGAGCGAACAAGAAGCAGGTAGAAACAGCCGCTCGACTGCTGGAGGCACAGCTCAAACCTGCAACACTTGAAGAGCTTCTCAAGGCCGCAGAAGCAACGAAGAATCTCCCTGATGATTACGCATTGGCCGTCCTCCGGCTGGGCCTGGGGGCGCCCGAGCATTTCGATGAGAGGTTCTCGGCCAGTATCGCGCGCGCAGTAGCGCACGAAGATGAAGAGGTACGTAAATCTGCGGCGTGGGCGACCTCTTACACGGCTTGGCCGCAGTTCGTTCCATTGCTGACGGAGATGGCTGAGCAGGATCCGTCCGAAAACGTGCGACGAGTGGCACAAAAGATCTTGAATGCATACACGGGGGAAGGGACTCCTGAAGAATGACCACCTACGCCGACATACCCAAGCCCATCCGTTCCGGAATAGTCATCGTTGACCCCGAGCGCGGGACGCCGCAGAGGATCATTGTTCTTCAGTTCAATCCGGACACCTTGGAGCGTTCGGTCTCGCCGCAAGCCGCCGGTGGGGAAGGTGGTGGCGGTGGTGGGGACAGTGGTGGGGATCGGAATGAGGCTTTGCGGCTGAAGGGGCCGGCGCAGGAGACGTGGAAGTTCACTGCGGAGATTGATGCCACGGACCAGTTGGACGTGGCGGCGCCTGATGGGATTCATCCTCAGCTGGCCGTGCTGGAGATGCTCGTGCAGCCGACTACTGCGCAGTTGCGGGCTGCCAGCAAGCTCAGCAAGAAGGGGACCATTGAGATCAGCCCTATTGAGATGCCCCTCACCCTCTTCACCTGGGGGAGCAAGCGGGTGATGCCGGTTCGGCTGACGGAGTTGTCGGTCAATGAGTCGGCGTTTGATGTGAACCTGAATCCCATCAGGGCTTCGCTCAGTATCGGGATGAAGATTCTTACGGTGAGTGATCTGCCGGCCGGGCATCGGGGGGCCGAGCTTTATCTGGCTCACCTTGCGCAGAAGGAGCAGTTGGCGCGTAGGGCGCGGGCCGGGAGCCTGGCGCAGTTGGGGCTCGGGGGAGGGATCTGAGCGTGATCGAGCCGTATGAGAGCGCGTTGGACGATGTGCCGGGGGCGCATCCGTATCCGCGGAGCAGTCGGTATCACGATGTGGAGATCGGCATTCACCGCGATGCTGACGGGCGTGAGGTGAAGTATGCCAAGCGGAGGCTGCTGCCTCCGCTGGAGCAGAGCGAGGACGAGACCGTGCCGCACGTCGTCAGTGACGGGGAGCGGGCCGATCAGCTCGGGCAGCGGTATTTCGGGGAGCCGGGGCAGTGGTGGCGGATTGCCGATGCCAATCCGGTGCTCGATCCGGCGGAGTTGACCGATGAGCCGGGTGAGGTCATAGACGTGCCGTTGCCCGGTGGGTTCCCCGGTGGCATGGGTGGGCCGGGGGTGCGGAATGGCCGATGACCTGCCGGTGGGGGGCGGTCCCGTCCACGCTTCGCTGTACATGGGGCCGAAGTTGGCGCGGCTGGTGCCGCAGGAGGTGACCGAGGCGCTGCTGTCGGCGCAGATCACCAGTACGGCGGGTGAGCGGAGCGGATTCCAGCTCGCGTTCGATCTCACGAAGAAGGGCGCGATCATACAAAGGCTTCTTCCCGAGGGGTTTTTTGATCCGAAGACGCGGGTGATTCTCACCGTCGCAGTCAAGGGAACGCCGGTGGTGCTGCTGGACGGGTTGATCGTGCGGCAGGAGGTGGGGGCCAGTAATCAGCCCGGGCAGACCACGCTCACGGTGACCGGGGAGGACCTGACGCTGCTCATGGACCTGGAGGAGCGGACGGACCGGTACCCGAACCTCGCGCCCTCGCAGCGGGTGGAGCGGATTCTGGGGAAGTACGCGGATTACGGGATCGATGCCCGGATCATTCGGGAACAGGTGCCGCAGCCGCCGCGGGAGCAGGCCCGGGTGGATTACCAGACGGGGACCGACCTGCAGTACGTGACGGAGCTGGCGCGGGCCAATGGCTACACCTTTTATCTGGACCCGGGGCCGGTTCCCGGGCGGTCGACCGCCTTTTGGGGGCCGGAGCAGCGGCTCGGGCAGCGGCAGCATGCGCTGAACGTGAATATGGATGTGCATTCGACGGTTGATCAATTGACGTTCGCGTACGACGGGACGGCGCGGGAGGAGCCGCAGGCGCGGGTGCAGGACCCGGTGACGCGGCAGGCGCCGCTGCTCGCCCAGCCGGACATCAGTCCGCTGCGGCCGCCGCTCGGGCGGCGGGCCTCGCCGGCGCTGAAGCGGAAGACGCTGACCGGTACGGCGAAGAAGGACGAGGCGCTGGCGAAGGCCGAGGCGCTGGGGCGGGCCGCCACCAGTGCCGACGCCATCAGCGGGTCGGGGCAGCTGGACGTCAACCGGCACGGGTACGTCCTGCGGCCGCGGGAGTTGGTGGGGGTGCGGGGCGCGGGCGTCACGTACGACGGCGACTACTACGTCAAGAGCGTCACGCACAATCTCCGGCCCGGTTCCTACCAGCAGAACTTCACCCTGTCGCGGGAGGGACTGATCGCGCGCAGCGACCGCGTCCGGCCCTGAGCCCCGCGTGAAGAGGCCGCCCGGCCACGCCGCCAGGACCACATCCCGGAGGCCCCGGCCTCGCCGCAACGGCCGAGCCTCCGCCGCCCGGCCACCGCAGACCCGCCCCGCCCCCGTACCCACCGCAGCCAGCACACGACCAGGAGCACCCCGTATGGCGCCAGCATCCAACAACCGTTTCCTCGGCAAGTTCCGGGGCCGGGTGGCGAGCAATAACGACCCCTTGCGGATGGGCCGGATCACGGCCCATGTGCCGGACGTGCTCGGCGACGAGCCGTCGACCTGGGCCATGCCCTGCTTCCCCTTCACGGGAGCGCAGGCCGGCCAGTACGTCATCCCGAGCGAGGGCGCGGGCGTGTGGATCGAGTTCGAGCAGGGGGACCCCAGCTTCCCCGTGTGGACGGGGTGTTGGTACGGGTCGGAGGCCGAGATGCCGGTCGACGCGCAGGCCGGGGCGCGGGCCGGGGCCGAGCCCGTGGTCATCGAGACGCAGGGGCATCACAAGATCGTGCTGTCCGACGTGCCGGAGGAAGGGATCCTGCTCCAGGCGCCGACCGGTGCGTACGTACGGATCAATGCCGCGGGAGTGCAGATCAACAACGCGGCCGGTGCCTCGATCTCCCTGGTCGGGGACCAGGTCGACATCAATGAGGGCCGGCTGACCGTGCCCAGGAAGCGCTAGCGGAGACGGGGGAGCGAGACAACGTGAGGACCGGGAATCTCATGCACGGCGGCGTGGCGATCAGCTGCCCGCACGGCGGCCGCGTGGTGTCCACGGCGGCCGCCGGTACGGGCGTACGCATCGACGGCATGCCCGCCGTCACCGCCGCCGACCTCTTCACGGTCAGCGGCTGCCCGCACTCCGTCGGCGGCCACCGGCAGCCGTGCACCACGGTGCGCTGGACGCCGTCCGGCGGCGGTGACGAGGTACGGATCGACGGGGTGCCGGTGCTGCTGGACACCTCGGCGGCGATGTGTTTCAGCGCCGGGCTGGTGCCGCAGGGCCCGCCGGTCGTGGCGCCCGGCCGGCAGGGGGTGGCCAGCCGATGAGGGCTGCGAAGAAGGTACGGAGCGAGATCGCCTTCCCGTTCCGGGTGGACCGGCGGGGGCGGACGGCGCACGCGGATCATGACGCGCATGTGCGGGACCTGATCGAGCAGTTGCTGTTCACCAGTCCCGGTGAGCGGGTCATGCGGCCGGACTTCGGGTGCGGGCTGCTGGACCTGGTCTTCACCCCGAACAGCCCGGAGCTGGCGTCGGCGGTGGAGCTGTCGGTGCAGGCGTCGCTGCAGCGCTGGCTGGGCGACCTGATCGACGTCGAGGCGCTGGACGTGGTGAACGAGGAGAACGTCGTACGGGTCGAGCTGCGCTACGTGGTGCGCGCCACCGGGAGCCGGCGCGACGAGGTGTTCGAGGGGCGGGGCGAGATATGAGTGACCAGCAGCTCACCGGCGGTGGGCTGGAGTGCCGTACCGACCAGCGGCGGGGGCGGATCAGAGCCGCGCGGCTGAACGGCATCGACGGGGTGGAGGTCGCCGACGACGGGGTGACGCTGACCGTCACGTTCCTGGGCAAGGCGCCGCACGGGCTGGGCCCGGAGAACGTCCGCATCGACGGCGGGCGGCGGATCACCGGCATCGAGGCGCTGGAGGTGTCCGTCGAGCGGGAGGAGGACCCCGAGCTCGACGACCGGCTGCACGTCGTGCTGGACCGGGCCGGGGACACCTCGCGGTACCGGCTGTCCATCGTGGAGACCGATCCGTACGGGCGGCCGGGAACGGAGCCGTACGAGGGCTTCGACCAGCGGTACTTCAGCGCCGACTTCCGCTTCCGCACGGACTGCCCGAGCCCCTTCGACTGCGTCGACGAGGAGCCGGACTGCCCGGACACCTTCCGCCCCGCGCCGGTCATCGACTACACCGCGCGGGACTACGAGACACTTCGGCGGCTGGTCCTGGACCGGCTGCGGCTGACCACGCCGGACTGGGCCGAGCGCAACCCCGCCGACCTGGGCACGACGCTGGTCGAGATGCTGGCGTACACCGCCGACCGGATCAGCTACCAGCAGGACGCGGTCGCCACGGAGGCGTACCTGGACACCGCGCGGCGGCGGGTGTCGGTCCGCCGGCACGTGCGGCTGATCGACTACCCGATGCACGACGGGTGCAGCGCACGCGCCTTCGTGTCCGTCGAGGTGGCCGACGACCTCGTGCTGCTCCCCGGCACCTTCCGGTTCGCCGCGGTGGACTTCCGTACGTACGGGCCGCGCGACCGGCCCGAGCCGGGCAGCGTCATCGACGACCGGGACCTGGCCGTGCTGGACGAGCGCGGCTCGGTGGAGGTCTTCGAGCCGGTCGGCGACGCGCCGCTGCGGCTGCGCCCCGCGCACAACGCGATCCGGCTGTGGACCTGGGGCGACGAGGTGTGCGCGCTGCCGAAGGGCGCGACCTCGGCGACGCTGCGGGACGCGTGGACGGACGAGGAGTGCACGGCACGGACGTTGAAGCTCGCCCCCGGTGACCTGCTGCTCTTCGAGGAGGTCAAGGGGCCGCGCACGGGCACGCCCGGTGACCAGGACCCCGCGCACCGGCAGGCCGTACGGCTGACCTCGGTCACCCCGGCCGTCGACCGGCTGGCGGACCAGCCGGTGCTGGAGGTCACCTGGGCGCAGGAGGACGCGCTGACGTTCCCGCTGTGCCTGTCCACGCGGGGCGGCAGCGACTGCGCGCCGGTGGCGGACGTGAGCGTGGCGCGCGGCAACGTCGTCCTCGTCGACCACGGCCGGTCGCTGGCCTTCGGGGCGGACCCGGAGGGCGTGCCGGAGACGGTGACCGTGCCGCCCGTACCGGCCGTGACCGGGTCCTGCGAGCCGCCCGCCTTCGGGTGCGCCGACCACAAGGACAGCGGGAACGCCACGGCGCGCACCATCCAGCACCTGCTGGACAAGACGCAGCACCACCGGGAGCTGACCGCCGACGACATCCGCGAGCTGTTCGAGGTGGTCGGCGAGGAGGCGACCGTACGGGCCGGGCTCGGCCTGGAACTGGCCGGGCAGCGGCGCGAGAAGGTCGTGCCGGGCACGGTGTACGCGCAGGCCGGAGCGTTGCGCACGCTGCTCGCGCAGTCCGTGTACCCGGGCATCGGGCCGCGCTTCCGGCCCCGGCTGCGCCACTCCCCCGTCGCCCGCACCGTGCCGTTCCCCCGCCCCGAGCTGGTGGCGGCCGGGCAGGCGGAGCGGCTGGCCGGGATACGGGAGCGGGTGCGCGAGCGGCTGGTGGAGCTGTGGCGCAGCGCGCGGGACCGGGACGGACTGGCGGAGGCGGAGATCGCCGAGCTGACGGTCCTCTTCGGGCTGCGCACGCTGGAACGGCTGGAGCTGCACCGGCACCCCGTGCGGGCGCTCCGGGAGCTGCTGCACCGCGGCGACCGGCTGCTGGCGGCCAAGCTGCGCCGGCTGGCGGTGCTGACCGCGCGGGCACGGGCCGGCACGGTGCTGGACGGCCGCATCGCCTGGGAGGTCGCGCACAGCTGGGGCCCGGCGTACGCGGCGGGCCTGCATCCGGACGAGCCGGTGCTGCACGGTCCGGCGGCCGATCTCGTGCCGGACCCGCGTGCCGCGCTGCCGGCCGTACGGATCGAGGACGGCGAGCACACCTGGGAGCCGCGCCGCGACCTGCTGGGCAGCGGGCCGCGGGACCGGCACTTCGTGGGCGAACTGGAGGACGACGGGCGGGTCGCGCTGCGGTTCGGCGACGGCCGGTACGGCGCGCGCCCGGAGCCCGGCAGCCGGCTCACGCTGCACTACCGGCTGGGCGGCGGCACGGCGGGCAACGTGGGCGCCGAGGCCATCAACCACCTGGTGCTCAGCCGCCCGGCGGAGGACACGGACGGCGGCGACCCGATGCCGGTGGCGGGCGTGCGCAATCCGCTGCCCGCCGTCGGGGGCGCCGAGCCGGAGCCGGTCGAGCAGGTGCGGCAGCTCGCGCCGCTGGACCTCAAGCGCACCCGCCGGCGGGCCGTCACCGCGGCGGACTACGCCGAGCTGGCGTCGGCGCTGCCCGGCGTGCAGCGCGCCGCGGCGGAGATCCGCTGGACGGGCAGCGTGCAGGAGGCGCACGTCGCGATCGACGCGGCGCGCACCGGCGAGCCCACGCCCGAGCTGCTGGACTCGGTGGCGTACGCGCTGGAGGGCTACCGGCGGATCGGACACGACCTGGTCGTGGAGCCCGCGCGCACGGTGCCGCTGGACATCGAGGTCGAGGTCTGCGCGGCACCCGGCCATCAACACGGCCGGATCCTGGCCGAGTTGACCCGCGTGCTGGGCAGCCGCCGGCTGTCCGGCGGACGGCTGGGCTTCTTCCACCCGGACGCGCTGACGTTCGGCGAGCCGGTCCGGCTGAGCCGCCTCACCGCGGTGGCCGCCGCCGTGCCGGGCGTGGAGAGCGTACGGGTGACCCGGTTGCGGCGGATGTTCCACGAGGACAACGGAGAAGTGGAGGACGGTGTGCTGCGGCTCGGCCCGCTGGAGATCGCCGTGTGCGACAACGACCCGGAGCGGCCCGAGAACGGCCGGCTGGTCATCGAGCTCGGGGGTGCGCGATGAGCGCCGCGTGCGGCTGCGGCTGCGGGGGCAGCGACGAGCGGCGCGCCCCGGACACCCTCTACAACCCGCCGGGGCGCACGGCCCTGGACTACCGCGTCGGTACGTACGGCACGTTCCTGGCCGGGATGCTGGACCGGCTGGCCTCGCCCGCCTATCCGGCGCTGCGCGGCCTGACGGTCCGCACGCCCGACGATCCGGCGATCGGGCTGCTGGACGCCTGGGCGGTCCTCGGTGACGTACTGACCTTCCACAGCGAGCGGATCGCCGACGAGGGGTACCTGCGCACCGCCAACGAGCACCGGTCGCTCGCGCTGCTCGGGCGGCTGGTCGGGCACCGGCCGCGCCCCGGCGTCGCGGCCGACACCCACCTCGCGTACACCCTGGACAAGGACCCGCGCGCCGAGGACGTGCCGGTCGTCATCCCGCGCGGGGCGCGCAGCCACAGCGTGCCGGCGGCGACGGGCGAGGAGTCGCAGACCTTCGAGACGACGGAAGACCTCACCGCGCGCTGGGCGTGGAACGAGCTGAAGGTCCGCAGGCGGCGGCCCGCGCTGCTGGTGGCCGAGGACCTGAAGAAGCGGTCGGAGCTGTACGTCGCGGGCACGAACACCTCCCTGCAGACCGGTGACCAGCTGCTCTTCGACTTCGGTGGCAAGGAGCAGCAGCTGCTCCCGGTCGCCAAGGTGCGGATCGACCGGGAGGAGGACGTCACCGCGATCGGGCTGCGGCAGTCCGCGCCGCCCACGCTCAAGGAGCTGGTCGACGAGCTGAAGCAGTGGATCACCGAGCCGGAGGGCGGCGGCGACCCGGACGACCCGGACGAGCCCGGGCCGCCCACCCCGGAGACGCCCAACCCGCGGCCGGTCAGCAAGCTCATCGAGACCTTCGACACCCAGGTGCTGGCGCCGCTGCGCAAGGACCTGGAGGGCGAGGCGGCCAAGACGCCGGCGGCCTTCGCGGCGCGGCTGGCCGGGCCGCACGAGCGGCTGGCCGAAGCACAGGCGCTGGCCGCGCCGTACGAGGAGGTCGCGGCCTGGTTCGAGCAGCTGGAAGCCGTGGTCGGCGAAATCCGGGAGCGGGCCGGGGACCTGGAGCCCGCGCGGACCGTGCCGCCGACGGCACCGCAGCCGAAGAAGGCGGGTGGCCCGCAGCCGGAAAGGGCCGGCGCCCCGCGGCCCACGCCCGCGCTGCGCGCCCTGGACGCGGTACTGCCCGCGCTCCGTACGAGCGTGGTGCGGCCCCCGTCCGGCGCGCGGTCCGTCTCGCGCGACCCCGGACGTCTCTTCGCGCCCGGCTCGGACCTCACCGCGCGGCTGCTGTCCGCGCTGGACCCGCGGCTGTCCGACGGGATGTACACCGCGTGGCGGCAGGCCGCGCCCGCGACGCCCGCCGCGCTCCGCGCGCTGCTGGCCATGCGGGTGACGGCCGCGCCCTTCGGGGCCACCGCGCCGCTGAAGCCGGTGCAGGACGAGCAGGGCCGGGTCATCCGCACCGCGGACTGGCCGCTCACCGGCTCCGTGCTGACCAGCGTGCGGATCCTCTTCGACACGGCGGGCAAGGTGCCGGTGAAGGCGGAGTTCCAGCACGCCGAGACGGGCAACTCGGTGCAGTACACCGAGAACCTGCCGTCGGAGAACTCCTTCGACCTGGGCCCCGGCCGGGTCCAGGTGTCCACCCGTACCGGGCAGGACCGGGACCTGAGCTGGCTGAGCCGCCGGCCGACCGAGTCCCAGGAGCCGGGGGTGACCGTCCGGCTGCTCGCCGGGCTGCCCGAGCGCTCCCTGTTCGTCGCCCGCCCCGACGAGGACGGGAAGGTCGAGGTCGCGGTCAACAACGGTGACACGCGGACCTGGCACCTCTCGCCCGGCGAGAAGCAGCAGGTCCGGCACGGCGAGTACGAGGTGACGGTGCGGCGCACGCCGGGCAGTGAGCCGCCCGCCGTGGAGATCGGCATCGCCACCGTCCCCGAGCCCGCCAACCGCTACGTCCTGCCGCTGGACTCCGTCCAGGACTCGATCACGGTCGGCAGCTGGGTGGCGATCCAGCGGCCCCGCAAGGGCGCCGAGGGGCCCGACGGCATCCCCGGCGACAAGAAGCTGGCGTTCGTCACCACCCGCGTGACGGCCGTCCGCACCGCCGCGTACACCGACTTCGGGATCACCGGGCGCGGTACGGAGCTGACGCTGGCCGACCCGTGGCTGGACGAGCACGACGTCGTGCTGTCGGCGATCCGGGACACCACCGTGCACGCCGGCGGCGAGCCGCTGCGGATGGCGGACGAACCGCTGGGCGAGGACGTGCACGGCAACGAGCTGGAGCTGGCCGACCTGTACGACGGCCTGCGTCCCGGCCGGTATCTCGTCGTCTCCGGCGAACGGACCGACATACCCGGCTCGGCCGGGGTGCGCGGCACCGAGCTGGCGGTGATCGCCGCGGTGGACCAGCGGTTGGACGAGGACGTGCCCGGCGACCATGTGCACACGGTGCTCACGCTCACCGCCGACCTCGCCTACCGGTACCGCCGCGACACCGTCCGCATCCAGGGCAACGTCGTGCCCGCCACCCACGGCGAGAGCCGCGACGAGCCGCTGGGCAGCGGCGACGCGGAGAAGACCAACCAGACGTTCGCGCTCTGGCAGTCCCCGCTCACCTGGCTGCCCGACGACAATCCGCTGGGCGCCACCCCCGAGCTGGAGATCCGGGTCGACGGGCTGCTCTGGCACCGGGTGGACAGCCTGGCCGGCCGCGGACCGCACGAGCGGGTGTACGTGCTGGGCGCGGCCGGGGACGGCCGGACGACGGTGACCTTCGGCGACGGCGTGCACGGCGCCCGGCTCCCTACCGGGCACGAGAACGTCCGCGCCCGCTACCGCTTCGGCACCGGCCGCGCCGCCAACGTGAAGGCGGGCCGCATCACGCAGGCGATCACCCGCCCGCTGGGCGTCACCGGCGTCACCAACCCGCAGCCCGCCACCGGCGGCGCGGACGCCGACGGGCCCGGGCTCACCCGCCGCACGGTCCCGCTCGCCGTCTCCGCGCTGGACCGGCTGGTCTCGCTCGCCGACTACGAGGACTTCGCGCGCTCCCGGGCCGGCATCGGGCGGGCCGCTGCGGCCGAACTGTACGACGGGCGGCGGCAGGTGCTGCACCTGACGGTGGCCGGCGTGGACGACAACCCGGTCGCCGCCGACGCCGAGGTGCTGCAGGCGCTGCGGTCCTCGCTGGCCGAGTACGGCGACGCGGCCCTGCCGGTCCGGGTCGACGTACGCGAGCTGGTCCTGCTCCTGCTGGTCGCCCGGATCAAGGTCCAGCCCGACCACTCCTGGGCTGCGGTCGAACCGCGGGTACGCGCCGCGCTGCTGCGCAGGCTCGGCTACGAGGGTCGCGAACTGGGGCAGCCGGCGCGGCTGTCGGAGGTGCTGGCCACAGCGCAGGCCGTGCCCGGCGTGGACTACGTGGACGTGGACGCCTTCACCGGCGTACCGGCCTCCGCCACGCCCGCCGACCTCGCCGGTCTCGCCGGCGAGCTGGCCGGGCCGCGCACCACGGTCCCGGCACGCGGCGCCACGTACGACGAGCGGACCTACCGGGTCACCGACGCGCAGGGCGAATCGCTCAGCTCGGTCGCGGGCCGCAACGGCATCTCCCTCGCCGAACTGCTGCGCCTGAACCCGGACATCACCGACACCCGGCCGCTGGCCAAGGGCCGTTCGGTGTGTGTCTTCCGCGGCATCCGGCCTGCCCAGCTCGCGCTGTTCTCGCCGCAGGTCGCCGACACCATGATTCTGACGGAGGTCAAGTGAGGTCCGCCGACACCCTGACCACGACGACGGGGGGCAAGTGATGTCCAGGGAGCCGGACGGGCTCGCGGAGCTGCTGCCGCAGTGGCACCGGATGCGGGACGCCGAGCAGGGCGAGCCCCTGCGCGCGCTGCTCGCCGTCATCGCGGAGCAGGTCGACCTCGTACGCGACGGGGTCGAGCAGCAGTACGACGACTGGTTCGTGGAGACCGCCGCCGAGTGGGTGCTGCCCTACCTCGGCGACCTCGTGGGCTACACGCCGCTGCCCGGATACGAGCGGGTGCTGGCCACCGGCCTGAAGGACGGCGGGCTGCCGGACTCCTCGCGGCGGCGGCTGGCCGAGGCGCTGGCCCCGCGCCGCGACGTGGCGGCCACCGTCGCCAACCGGCGCCGCAAGGGCACTCTCGCGCTGCTGGAGGAGCTGTCCGCCGAGGTGGCCGGGTGGCCGGCGCGGGCCGTGGAGTTCTCCCGGCTGCTCGCGCACGGCCAGCCGGTGAAGCTGTACGGCTCGGGCACCCCGGCCGTCAACGAACGCAGGGCCGCGCGCGGCCGCACGGTGGACGTGCGGGACAGCGCCGCGCTGGACCTGGCGGGCGGCCCCTTCGGCACGGTCGCGCGCTCGGCGGACGTCCGCCGGGCCGACTCGCGGCGCCGCCAGGGCGACCCCTCCCCCGCCGGGGTGGGCCTGTACGTGTGGCGGCTCAAGCCGTACTCGGTGACCCGGGCGCCCGCCTACTGCATCGACCGCGCCCGCAACCTGTACACGTTCTCCATCCTCGGCAACGACACCCCGCTGGTCACCAAGCCCGAGCCGGAGCCGTCGGCCACCCACATCGCGACCATCGACAACGTCCCGGCGTACGTCCGGCGGCGGCAGCTGCACGACCGGCTCGCCGACTACTACGGGCCGGGGAAGTCCTTCACGATCTGGCGGGACGGGCAGCAGGAGCCGGTCGACCCGTCCGACATCGTGGTCGCCGACCTCAGCGAGTGGCGCTACCGGCCCAAGCGCGGGCAGGTGGCCGTCGACCCGGAGCTGGGCCGGATCGCCTTCGGCTCGCGCTCGGCGCCGCGCCAGGGCGTGTGGGTGACGTACCACTACGCCTTCGCCGACGACCTGGGCGGCGGCGAGTACCTGCGCGAGCGCCGGACCCCGGCGGGCGCGGCCGTGTACCGGGTCGGGCCCGGCCAGACGTACCAGCGGATCATGGACGCCTTCGGGGCCTGGCAGCACGACCGGCGGGCCGGACGCTGCGGCCCCGACGGCATCATCGAGATCACTCACAGCGGCGCCTATCAGGAACAGCTGGACTTCGACCTGGACCCGGGCGACCGCCTGGAGGTGCGCGCGGCCGAGGGCACCCGGCCGGTGATCCGGCTGCTGGACTGGTACAGCAACCGGCCCGACGCCCTCAACATCCGGGCGCAGGAGTCCGATTGCGCGGCGGGCGACCGCCCTCGGATGGTGCTCGACGGGCTGCTGATCACCGGCCGCGGCATCAACGTCCAGGGCCCGGTCGGCGCGCTGGCGCTGCGGCACTGCACGCTCGTGCCCGGCTGGTCGCTGGAGCCGGAGTGCCACCCGCACTCCCCCGACGAGCCCAGCCTCGTACTGGACCGCACGACCGCGTGCGTGGAGATCGACCGGACGATCCTCGGCACCATCGAGGTCATCGGCGACGAGGTCTCCACCGACCCGCTGGCCATCCACATCCGGGACAGCATCCTGGACGCCACCGGACACGACCGCGAGGCGCTGTCCGCGCCCGACTGCCGGCACGCGCACGCGGTCCTGTACGCGCACCGCACCACGGTGATCGGCGAGGTCCATGTGCACGCCGTGCAGATCGCGGAGAACTCGCTGTTCACCGGGCGGCTGCACGTCGCCCGGCGGCAGCTCGGCTGCCTCCGGTACTCCTACGTCCCGCCGGGCTCGCGCACCCCGCGCCGCTACCGCTGCCTGCCGGACCTGGCCGGCGCGGAACAGGCCGGTGCCGTACGGCCGGTCTTCCGCAGCGAGCGGTACGGCACACCCGCGTACGGGCAGCTCACCGCGCCGGACGCGGACGGCCCGGCCGGCGAGGGGTGCCGGCGCGCCGCCGAGGACGGCGCCGAGCTGGGCGCCTTCCACGACCTGTACCAGCCGCAGCGCGAGGACAGCCTGCGGGCGCGGCTCGCGGAGTACACACCGGCCGGCACGGACGCGGGGATCCTCTTCGTGACCTGACGCCACCCGGGGCACCGACTCCCCGCCTCTGCCGACGACTTACCACCACGAGCTTCACCACGAGGGGGAACCCTTCTCATGCACGCCGATCTCTCCCGGATCACCTTCCGGCCCGAGGCCCACTACTCCGCCGTCCTCGCCCAGCAGGGCCGCGTCCAGCTGGACGCCGACGCCAACGAGCAGGCCGCGATCCAGCTCTACCAGGCACGGGTCACCGCCACCGACCTGATCGGGCAGCACGGCGGCCCGGCCGCCGACGCCGGTTTCCGGATCGACATGACCGGCGGCAGCCGCGAGCTGGACGACCTGTCCATCAGCCCGGGCCGCTACTACGTCGACGGCATCCTCGTCGAGGCGTACCGGCCGCAGCCGGGCGTGCCGGTGCCCGACCCGGCCGAAGCGGACGCCAAGGACAGCCACGCGGACGCCGCCGAGGAGCCCGCCGAGCCGCCGGCCACCTGGACGTACTGGGACCAGCCCGACGCGTACCGGGACCCGGAGCGGCCCGAGGACCGGCTGCCCACCCGGTTCCCGTACCTGGCCTACCTGAAGGTGTGGGAGCGCTCGGTCACCGCGGCCGAGGACCCCGCACTGCGCGAGGTGGCGCTCGGCGCCGCGCTGCCGGACACCGCGGCCCGGCTCAAGGTCGTCTGGCAAGTGCTGCCGCTGCCCGGCGGCGAACTGGACATCGAGGGCGACGAGTCGAAGAAGGGCCCGGTGCGCGAGGCGTTCGGCAAGTGGGTCGCCGAGCAGCGCAAGGCCACCGCACGGATCGCCGTGCGCAGCGAGCGCCCCGACCACGCCGACGACGACCCGTGCCTGGTCAAGCCGGACGCCCGCTACCGCGGCCCGGAGAACCAGCTGTACCGGATCGAGATCCACGACGGCGGCGCCGCGAAGGACGCCACCTTCAAGTGGTCCCGCGAGAACGGCTCGGTGACCTTCCCCGTCGACGGCCTCGACGGCACCTGGGTCGAGCTGGCCACGCTGGGCAACGACGACAAGCTGGACCTGGACGTCGGCGACTGGGTCGAGTTCGTGGACTCCGCGGTCGCCAGCCGGCTGGAGGCACAGCCGCTGCTGCGCGTGGAGGAACTGGACCTGCCGGGGCGCCGGGTACGGCTGTCGGACGAGCCCGCGCAGCACGTCGGGCGGCGGCCCGAGCTCCACCCGTACCTGCGCCGCTGGGACCAGCGCGAGGGCGGCCGGGCCGACGAGCGGCGGACGAAGAAGGGCGCGGCCGGGCGGCTCAAGGACGGCGCGGTGCGCGTCGAGGAAGGCACCTGGCTGCCGCTGGAGGACGGCGTCGAGGTGTACTTCCAGGCCGGCGGCACCTACCGCAGCGGCGACTTCTGGCTGGTCCCCGCGCGTACGGCCACCGGCAGCGTGGAGTGGCCGGCCGACGCGGCGCGCCGCCCGCTGCTGCAGACGCCGCTCGGGCCGCAGGTGCACTACGCGCCGCTGGGCTGGGTGATGGGCGAGAAGACCGTGTCCGACCTGCGGCTGACGTTCAAGCCGCTGGCGGGCGAGGTGGCCGCGGCGAGCGACGAGGAACTGGCCGCCGAGGAGGAGGCGCGGGCCGCCGACGCCGCGGCCGAGGCCGAGAACGAACCGGCCGACGTGGCGTCCGCGGGCCCCGCGCACGGCGCGGCGCTCCGCTCGCAGACGACGGCGGAGGCGGAGTCCCTGGCGGAGGAGGGCTGACCGGACCGCCGACGGCACAGGCATGAACGGGCGGCGCGCGGGACGGCCCGCGCGCCGCCGACCGGGGGACCGGCCCGCCCGGGCCGGGTCGAGGAAGGAGCACAACGATGGCGGAGCCGCTGAGCGCGTCGCGCCTGGTGGAGGCCCTGCGCAAGGAGGGCCTGACCGTCCACGAAGTCCGCAACTGGCGCCGGCACAACAGGAACACCAAGGGACCGTGGGGCCCGCTGAACGGCGTGATGATCCACCACACCGTCACCAAGGGCACCGACAGCTCCGTCGAACTCTGTTACGAGGGCCGCTCCGGGCTGCCCGGGCCGCTGTGCCACGGCGTCATCGACAAGAAGGGCGAGGTGTGGCTGGTCGGCAACGGCCGCGCCAACCACGCCGGGCTCGGCGACTCCGACGTCCTGCGCGCGGTCGTCAACGAGTCGGAACTGCCGCACGACAACGCGGCCAACACCGACGGCAACCGCCACTTCTACGGCTTCGAGTGCATCAACCTCGGCGACGGCGAGGACCCCTGGCCCGAGGAGCAGAAGGCCGCCATCGAGAAGGTCTCGGCGGCGATCTGCCGGGCGCACGGCTGGACCGAGAAGTCCGTCATCGGGCACAAGGAGTGGCAGCCCGGCAAGACGGACCCGCGCGGCTTCACGATGGACGCCATGCGGGACCGCATCAAGAAGCGGCTCGCGGGCAAGCCCGGCGGGGGCGGCACGGACGGCAAGCCCGCTCCGGAGAAGCCCTCGCCCGAGAAGCCCGCACCGGAGAAGCCGCGGCCCACGCCCCGGTACGAACGCTTCCCCGGCGCCGGCTTCTTCCAGGCCGGCGCGCACAGCCCGGTCATCACGGCGATGGGCAAGCGGCTGATCGCCGAGGGCTGCTCGCACTACGAGGAAGGCCCCGGCCCGTACTGGACCGAGGCCGACCGCAAGTCCTACGCCGCCTGGCAGCGCAAGCTCGGCTTCTCCGGCAAGGACGCGGACGGCATCCCGGGCAGGGTGAGCTGGGACCGGCTGAAGGTACCCAGGTCGTAAGGCACGCCCCCGGGCCACGGTGACAGTGGCCCCGGACAGACGAACGCCGCCGGGCTCCCCCTCCCCAAAGAGGGTGCCCGGCGGCGTTCTCGTTCCGGTTCGAAGGACCGCTCACCTCACGGACGTGGCGCGCCCGTGCCGGTGTCCGTACGGACGGCGTCCCCACAACGCCGTCCCGCGGACGCGCGGCCCCTCGCGGTACCGGTACCGCTCCGGCTCATGCCGGAAATCGCGGGGTTCAGCCCGCCAGGCCGGGCAGACCCGGCAGGACCGGCAGGGCCGGGATGTTGGCGGGGCTGGTCAGGTCGCCCTGGGCGACGTCGACCGGGACGACGCGCTGCACACCGGCGACGGTGCTGCCCGCGGTCTCCTGGCCGTCGGCGGCCACGGTGGTGGCCAGGCCCTGCGCGAACGGCACCGCGTCGGCGGCGGCACCCTGCGCGAACGGCACGGCGTCGGTGGCGACACCCTGGGCGACGGGCACCGCGTTGCCGGCGGTGCGGGCCGCGAGGCCCTGCGCACGGGCGGCGGTGCCCTGCGCGAACGGCACCGCGTCGGCGGCCGCGCCCTGCGCGACACCCTGCGCGTCGGTCAGCGTGCCCTGCGCGAACGGCACGGCGTCACCGGCCGCGCCCTGGGCGAAGGACTGGGTGCCGGCGAGGGCGCCCTGCGCGAACGGGGTGGCCTGGCCGGCCGTGTCACCGGCGAGCAGGCCCACGCCGCCCACCGCGTCCTGGGCGACCGGCACGGCGTTGCCGACGGCACGCTGCGCGACGGGCGGCAGCACGTCACCGGCAGCCTGGTCGACGACCGGGCGGGCGGTGGCCAGGGCGCCCTGGGCCGGGTTGGTCAGGGTGCCGGGACGGAGGTCCGTACCGGCGGCGGAGGAGACCAGCTTGCTAGCGGCGGCAGGCGCGTCGGCCAGCTCCGGCGTGGCGGGCAGCTGGTCGGTGGGCAGGCCGCTGGGCAGCTCGGCCGCGGGGACCTCGACCGGCAGGCTGCGCAGGTCGAGCGCGGGCACGCCCTGGACGGGCAGGGCCGGCACGGCCGGCAGGCGGCCGGCGACGGTCTGCTGGACCTGGCCGACGGCGCCCCGGGCGGTGCCCGCCACCTTGCCGACGGTCTTCTTCGCCTTGCCGGCGCCCTTGATGCCCTTGACGGCCTTGCCGGCCTTCGCGAGCTTGCCGGTCTTGGCGACCTCGCCGAGCTTGGCGGCCTTGTTCAGACCGGCCTTCTTCTGCACGCCGTCCAGGGTGCCGGTCACGTTGCCGAGACCGTCGGTGGGCAGCGCGTCGGTGGGCAGGCCGTCCGTGGTGTGCACGTCGCCGGCGCCGAGCACGCCGGTCACCTTGCCGGCCGCGTCGCCCGCGGTGTCCTCGAGGGTGCCGGTGGCCTGGCCGGCGGTCTTCTTCACCGTGCCGGTCAGCGCGCCGGTCGGCAGCGTCTGCTGGACGGTGCCGGTGACGGCGCCGGTGTCGGGCGCGTCGACGGGCAGCTCGGCGGCGTTGGCGCCGGCGGCACCCAGGGCGAGCAGGCCGGTGGCGGCAGCGGCGACGACGATGGAACGGCGAATGTTGTTGCGCATGGTGGCGTTGAGTCCTTCGATTCCAGGAGTGTGACGGGCAGACCTGTCCCGCCCCCGCGCGGCAGGTCTAGGGGTGCTGACGGCCGTCGGTTCCCCGCGCTCGCCGTGCGTCGGCGAAGCGTGTGATGCGGAGGGAATCCGGCGGGAGGTCTGCCCTAGCCCGGGAATTCGAGGATGTCGGTACTGCGCTCGCGCGTCGGCGCGCCGCTCGCGGCCCGTACGCCGCCGGCCTGCAGGCCGAAGTGCGGCCGGCCGCCCGGCAGGACCGCCTGATGATCGGCGCCGCCCCTGGGGCCGTTGCCGTCACCGGTGGTGTGCGGGGCCGGCGCCGCCGGGCCCTGCGGAAGCTGGCCGGGCAGTCCGTCCCGGCCGCCGGTGTCACCGGCGCGGTCGGCGGAGGCCCGTACGACCGTACGGTCCTGGTCACCGGCGGTGCGCACCGCGGCCGCCGACCGGTCGGCGGTACGGTCCGTGCCGCACCGCTGGGGCGCGGCCACGTGCTGCCGGCTGTCCTGGGCGTCGCCGTGGTGTGCCCGCTCGCCACCGTTCCGGTCCTGGCCGGCGAGGTCGCCGGGCAGCCGGACCGGGAGGCCGGTGGCGTGCCGTACGCCGTCCACGACGTCGTCCACCGGAGCGGTGACCGGGTCGGTGACGGGCTTGAGCCCTTCGGTGAGGGGGCGTACGACCTGGCCCAGGCGCTCCTCGGACGCCCGCGCGCCCTCGGAGATCCGGGCCCCGGCCCGCTGTGCGACGCCCGTCCCGTCGTCCGCCGTCGCGCCGGACCGCCGCACCGGCTCCGCGCCCGATCCGTCGAACGGCGAGCGCTCGTCGGTGGCGGAGGGGGCGTCGGTACCGGCTCCGGTGAAACCGGTGGAACGCGAGGCGTCGGTGGAGCCGGCGGACCCCGCGGAAGCGGCACCGGCGGAATCGCCGGTGCCGTCCGTCAGGGTGCCCTGGGACTGCGTACCGCTGAGGTCGGCGGCGTGTGCCGTACCGCCGCCGAAGGCGACGGCGAGAGCGACGAAGCCGATGAGGAAGAGACCCGTCAGCAGCGCACGCCGCACGACCACGGTGCGCGGGAGGCGCACGGCGGCAGGCAGGGCGAGCACAGCGAACAAGGGGGACCTTCCCGTACGGACGGCGTCCGGGACCAGGGCGTCAGGCACCCTGGATCACACAGCACGTCGCGGGTGATCGAGCGATGCGCCGATACTTGCACGAGCAGCCAGGGGCCGCGCAAGTCCCGTGTGCCACCTGTCACTGTTACTCCGCCATGTCCGGTATCGACAGGTGACGAAAGCGTGTGCGACCTGCGAACACGCCGTTGCGGGCAGGGTGGTGACGGCCCCGGGTGCGGCCGCGAGTGTGGTGGTGACGGCGACCGCGGGCGCGGATACGGGTGCGGTGGTGACTGCGATCGCGGGTGCGGTGACGGGCGCGGTCGCGGGTGCGGTGGTGAGTGCGACCGCCGGGGCCCTTGTGGGGGTGGTTCCGGGGGCCCTCGTGGGAGTCGTTCCGCGTGTGCTCGCGGGCTGAGGTGTCGTCACGGGCGGTGGCTGTCGTCGTGGTCCGGGGCGGTGCGGGCCGTCACGTGGTCGTGTCGGGGACCGGCAGCGGGCGCTTCTCCAGTGCGGCCGCCATCACCTCCGGGAACAGGTCGGGCGTACAGGCGAACGCCGGCGCACCCAGCGCCCCGAGAGCCGCCGCATGCTCCCGGTCGTACGCGGGCGCCCCCTCGTCCGACAGCGCGAGCAGCGTCACGAACTGCACGCCGGACGCCTTCATCGCGGCCACCCGCTTCAGCATCTCGTTGCGTATCCCGCCCTCGTACAGGTCGCTGATGAGCACCACCACCGTCTCGGCGGGCCGGGTGATCCGCGACTGGCAGTACGCCAGCGCACGGTTGATGTCCGTACCACCGCCCAGCTGCGTACCGAACAGCACGTCCACCGGGTCGTCGATCCTGTCGGTCAGGTCGACGACCGAGGTGTCGAAGACCACCAGACGGGTGGTGAGCGACCGCATCGACGCGAGCACCGCGCCGAACACCGAGGCGTACACAACGGACGCCGCCATGGATCCTGACTGGTCGATGCAGAGGATGACCTCCTTCTTGAGGGACTGTGCCGCCCGCCCGTAACCGATCAGCCGCTCCGGCACGACCGTGCGGTACTCGGGCAGGTAGTTCTTGAGGTTCGCGCGGATCGTGCGGTCCCAGTCGATGTCCCGGTGCCGGGGCCGGGCGATGCGCGCGGAACGGTCCAGCGCGCCGGTCAGCGTGGCCCGCGTCCGGGTCGCCAGCCGCCGCTCCAGGGCCTCGACGACCTTGCGCACGACCGCACGCGCCGTCTCCTTCGTCGTCTCGGGCATGGCCTTGTGCAGCGAGAGCAGCGTGCCGACCAGGTGGACGTCGGCCTCCACGGCCTCGAGCATCTCCGGCTCCAGCAGCAGCGTCGACAGACCGAGCCGGTCGATCGCGTCCCGCTGCATCACCTGGACGACGGAGGTGGGGAAGTACCGGCGTATGTCGCCGAGCCAGCGGGCCACGGCGGGCGCTGACCCGCCGAGCCCCGCCGACCGTGCCCCGCCGCCCTTCTGTCCGCCGCGCCCGCCGGGCCCGGCCGCGCCGCCGGTGCCGGGCCCCTCGCCGTACAGCGCCCCGAGCGCACCGTCCATCGCAGCGTCCCGCCCGCGCAGCTCACAGCCGGTCCCGTCACCGTCTCCTCCGCCGAGGACCAACCGCCAGCGCCGCATGCGCTCTTCAGCGGAGGGCGTGCGAGTGGCGGCTTCGGCCGCCTCCGCCTTCTCCCGTGTCTCGGCTTCCCTGGTCATTGCGCGTCCCCCGTTGATGTGGCGAGTGGTGTGGCGGTGCCGGCAACCGGCTCGGCGGTGGTGGTGGTGGCCGGGTCCGTGTTGTCAGTCGGCCGGGCGGTGGTGGCCGGCTCCGTGTTGTCGGCCGGCCCGGCGGTGGTGGCCGGTCCGGCGGCGGTGGCCTGCCCGACGGTGTTTGAGGGCGCGGCTGTGGTGGCCGGCTCGGCAGTGGTGTCGTGGCTCAGCAGGAGGCGCAGGGTCGGGAGGACGGCTGCGGCGCGGTCGCGATCGAGGCCCGGGCCGAAGCCGGGGGCCGCCGCCTCCTCGGTGCCGCCGTACGCCCCGGCACCCGCCGCCGTACCGCCGCCCGGCGCTCCCCCGGCGACCGGTCCGCGCCGGACCAACTCGCCCAGCGTGCGCCGCACCCCCGGCTCGAACTGCGAGAACGTCCGGCGCAGCAACGGCAGTACGTCCGTGAACGCCTCCCCCGTCACCCGCGTCAGCCAGCCGTCCACCAGGCCCAACAGCCGCTCGTCGTGGATCAGCAGCATCCCCCCGCCGCCGCCCCCGACGAACCCCTCGATCCAGGCCGCGGCGTCGGCCGGCGGCACCCCCGGCGAGAGCGCGAGCCCCATGAGCCGCTCGGCCCCGCCTCCGTCTCCCCCGGCCGGGCTTCCGTCGCCGCCCAGTGCACCGCCGTCCGACACACCGTCGTCCGACACACCGCCGCCCGGCGCAGCGCCGTCCAGCGCACCCTCGTCCACGAGAATCCGCGCCGCGCGGCCCCGTATGAGCCCCGGTATCGCCTCCCGCTCCGCAAGTACGCGCAGCACGGCGGTCCAGCGCTCCCGCAGACCGGAGGACGAGGGATTACCTGACGCGCCGTCACCGGCCGCCCCGGCAGGGCGCTCCGCGTGCGACAGCAACGCCACCGCCTGCTGCGTCGCATCGAGGTGCGTACGCATCTCCGCCGCACCCTCCGCGTCCAGCGAAGCGCACGCGGGCGGCAGGCCCACGAACACGCGCTCGGCCAGGCCGACGGCGACCTCGCGCAGCGCCGCCGCGTCCGTGCCGCGCACGTCGCCGTACCGCACCGACCTGACCAGCGCGGGCAGCGCCTGCGCGAGGTGCCCGACGTCGGCGTCGAGTGCGGCCCGGTCGGCCAGCACCCGCATCACCACCGGCAACGCGTCGGGCAGTTCGGCGAGCAGGCAGCGCTCCGCGAGCGCCGTGACGTCCGCGAGCGAGCCGGCGTCCGCGGCGTCGGACGCGGCCCGCGCCGTGGCGGCGGCGAGTACGGTCGTGCCCCAGATGCCCGCCTCCGCGACCCGCACCGACAGCTCCGGCTCCCAGCGCAGCCGCCAGGTCTCCCGGAACGTGCCCGTACTCGCACGGGCTTGGGCAGGCGTACCCCAGGGGACGTCCAGGAGCCGCAGCCGGTGCAGCAGCCGGCTGCGCGCGGCGTCGGTCTCCTTGCGCAGGTCGAGCTCCAGCTCGCGGTCCTTCGCCTCCGGCTTGAGGCGCAGGGACCGCTGGAGCCTGGCGATGTCGCGCTGGAGGGGCACGGCGGGCGCGGCCCGCGGCACCTCGCCGAGTACGTCGCCGACCACCAGACGGTCGTGGATCAGCGAGGCGGGGACGTCCGAACCGTCGCTCATCACGGCCCGCACCGCGTCCTGGGCCTCGGTGAGCCCGGCGAGCGGGCGGCCGCGCATCGCCGCGAGCGACTCGGCGAGCCGTACCGCCTCGATGACGTGCGCGGTGGAGACCGGGTAGTCCTCCTCCCGGAGCAGACCGGCGACCTTGGTCAGCCAGCGCTCCATCGGCCGGTCCGGGCTGGCGAAGAGGTGGCCGTACCAGCCGGGCGAGGCGATGCCCGCTCCGTAACCGCTGCTCCGCGAGAGCCTGCGGTGTGTCCAGGGCACCCAGGTGACCGACACCTTCGCCTTCGGCAGGCCCTTGAGGAGGGCCCGGTCGGCGGTGACGGTCGTACGGCGGGCGAGCGCCGGCACGTGCCACGCGCCGCAGACGACCGCGATGTCGTCGCCGAACTCCCGCCGCGCCTCGCGCAGTCGCAGCCGCATGTGCGCTTCGCGCACGGCGTCCCGGTCCTGTGCTCCGTCACCCTCGCGGCCCGAGCCACTCTCGTGGCCGGTGCCGCCGCCTTTCCCGCCGTCGGTGTGCTCCTCCCGCAGCGCCGCCATCGCCTCGCCCAGCGCCTCGAACGGCGCCAGCGTGTCGCCG
This sequence comes from Streptomyces sp. Ru73, assembly GCF_002920575.1. GTDB lineage: Bacteria > Actinomycetota > Actinomycetes > Streptomycetales > Streptomycetaceae > Streptomyces. The sequence continues at coordinate 41,899 of NZ_PQSQ01000026.1, forward strand.
GTACCGGCACCGGCACTGGCACCGGCACCGGTACTGCCGGTACCGCCCGCACCGCGGTGCTCGACGGCGTCCTCCCACCAGCGCTCCGCGTCGTCGTAACCGGCCGCCGCCGCGAGCACCCCGATCGGATCGACCCGTGCGTCGAGCTCCCGGCCCCGGCCGCCCGGCTCCCCGGAAGCTCCCGACTCCCCGCGAGCTCCCGGCTTCCTGGCCGCGTCCGGCCCGTCACCCGCCACCGAGTTCCCCTCCGGGCCGCCCTCCGCCCGCGGGTTCCCCTCCGGATTGGCTCCCGCCTCCCGGCTCTCCTCCGGATTGGCTCCCGCACCCGGGTCGGCTTCCGCGCCCGGGCCCGGTCCCGCTTCCGCCGCCGCCACGGAGTCCGTCCCCGCGAGGGAATGGGCCGCCGGGAGGTCGATGAAGCGGACCGGGACGCCGCGTCGTACGGCCCACTGAAGGGCCACCCACTCCGGGGAGAACTCCGCCATCGGCCAGAACGCCGCGCGTCCCGGGTCGTCGGCCACGTGCGCGAGCAGCGCGACCGGCGGCCGCATCTCCTCGTCGGCGGCCAGCGCCACCAGCGCGTCCGCCTCCGGCGGGCCCTCGATGAGCAGTGCCTTCGGCTCGTACTGCGCCAGGGCGGCGGCGACCGCGCGGGCCGAACCGGGCCCGTGGTGCCGCACCCCGAGCAGCCACGGCCCGTCCGTCCGGCGCGCCCCCGTGCCGCGCTCCCCCGTATCGCGCTCCGTCATGCGCTCACCTCCCGGCAGGCGCGGTAGAAGTCCTTCCAGCCGTCGCGCTCACGGACGACCGACTCCAGGTACTCCTGCCAGATCACGCGGTCGGCCGCCGGGTCGCGGACGACCGCGCCGAGGATGCCCGCCGCCACGTCCGCAGGGCGCAGCACCCCGTCACCGAAGTGCGTGGCCAGCGCCAGCCCGTTGGTGACGACCGAGATCGCCTCCGCCGTGGAGAGCGTCCCCGAGGGCGACTTGAGCTTCGTACGCCCGTCCGCCGTCAGGCCGTCCCGCAGCTCCCGGAAGACCGTGACGACCCGGCGGATCTCGTCCATGCCGTCCGGGGCGGCCGGCAGGTCCAGCGAGCGGCCGATCTGCTCGACGCGGCGCGTGACGATGTCGACCTCTTCGTCCGGCGTGGCCGGCAGCGGCAGCACAACGGTGTTGAAGCGGCGGCGCAGCGCGCTGGACAGCTCGTTGACCCCGCGGTCACGGTCGTTGGCGGTGGCGATGAGGTTGAACCCGCGTACGGCCTGCACTTCCTGGCCCAGCTCCGGTATCGGCAGCGTCTTCTCCGACAGCACCGTGATCAGCGTGTCCTGCACGTCCGCCGGGATGCGCGTCAGCTCCTCGACCCGCGCGGTCATGCCCTGCGCCATCGCCCGCATCACAGGGCTCGGCACCAGCGCGTCCCGGCTGGGGCCGTGCGCGAGCAGCTGCGCGTAGTTCCACCCGTACCGGATGGCCTCCTCCGGCGTGCCGGCCGTGCCCTGCACCAGCAGCGTGGAGTCGCCGCTGACCGCCGCCGCCAGGTGCTCCGACACCCAGGTCTTGGCCGTGCCGGGCACGCCGAGGAGCAGCAGCGCGCGGTCCGTCGCGAGGGTGGTGACCGCCACCTCGACGATGCGGCGCGGGCCGACGTACTTCGGCGTGATGACCGTCCCGTCGGGGAGCGTCCCGCCGAGCAGATACGACGCCACGGCCCACGGCGAGAGGCGCCAGCGCTCCGGTCGCGGACGGTCGTCCGCGGCCGCCAGTGCGGACAGCTCATTTGCGAATGCATCTTCCGCGTGCGGCCGCAGGGCCGCCCCGGCACCCGCCGCGGACCCGGCCTCCGCCACCGTCCCGCGCCCGCTCCCCGCGCCGTTCTCCATGCTCGCACCAGACATGACTCCCCCTCGCCCCAGGCCGTCCGGCCCGCACCCCGCAACCCGCGGGCCGCTTGCGGATTCCAGACTGCACCATGCCACTGACAATCGACCTTGCCGTGACAAACCTGCAGGTCAGAGCGATTGTCAGTGGCGGGGTCTAGCGTTTTCGGCATGCTGGGAACGGACGGGGAAAAGACCCCGAAACCCCGAGCGCAGGGGGAACGCTGGACGACCGACCAGGTGCTGGCGGTGGCGCCCGACGAGGCGTCGCGCAAGGCCGGCGGAAAGCTCGCGACGCCCGGACCGTGGACCGAGACGGGCGCGGGCGACGGAGCCGTATGGGGCGTGTGCAAAGGGAGCGGCAGCACTCCGTACCGGACGATGGCAGACACGACGGGACCGGCTTTCCAGTGCAGCTGCCCGAGCCGGAAGTTCCCGTGCAAGCACGCACTGGGACTGCTGTTGCTGTGGGCGGGAGAAGACGGTGCCGAGGGGGACACCGGGGCCGCGGTGCCGGCCGGTGAGCCGCCGCGCTGGGTGGCCGAGTGGCTGTCCGGGCGGCGTGAGCACCGCGAGGACCGGCCCGGCAAGGGGGACAAGGACGGGGGCAAGGGGGACAAGGGCAGCAAGGGGCTGGCCGATCCGGCGGCGGCGCGCCGGCGGGCGGAGCGGCGGGCCCAGCGGATCGGCGCGGGCGCCGAGGAGTTGGAGCGGCGCCTCGCCGACCTGCTGCGGTCGGGACTGGCCTCGGCGGACCGCGCGGGGTACGGCAGCTGGGACGAGACGGCGGCCCGCATGGTGGACGCACAGGCGCCAGGACTCGCCGCGCGAGTAAGGGAGTTGGGGTCCATCCCCGGCTCCGGGGCCGACTGGCCGTCCCGGCTGCTGGAGGAGTGCGCGCTGCTCCACCTTCTCGACGAGGGGTTCCTCGGTATCGAGCGGCTTCCGGGGCCGCTGGCGGCCACGATCCGCTCGCGAGTGGGCCTGCCGGCCGACACGTCCGGCACCGACGAAGGCGCCACGCCAGAGGGCACGCCCGACGCCATGCGAGAGGGCGCAGGAGAAGGGGCCACGCTCGGCTCCGTCGGCGGCGCCCGGGAGCGCACCGTCCGGGACCGGTGGCTGGTGCTGGCACAGCAGGACCGCGAGGAGGGCCCGCAGGGGAAGCTCACCACGCGACGCATATGGATGAGGGGCGAGCGGACGGGCCGCATGGCGCTGCACCTGTCCTACGCGGGCCCCGGGCGGACGCACGAACTCGCCCTGCCGCCGGGGCTCGTCCTGGACGCCGACCTGACGTACCACCCCGGGGCGCGCCCGCTGCGCGTCACCCTGGGCGAGCGGTACGCACCGGCCGTTCCGGGCGGCGTGCCGGCCGGGTGCGGCACGGACGCCGCGCTCGCCGCGTACGGGGACGCGCTGCGGGACGATCCCTGGCTGGAGTCCTGGCCGGTGGTGCTCGCCGACGTCGTACCGATACCGGCCCGGCCGCCCGCGCCCGGGCGGCCGGGCACCGGCTGGCAACTGGCCGACGCCGAGGGCGAGTCGGCCCTGCCGGTGGATCCGCGCTGCGCGCACGGTCCGGGTCTGTGGCAGCTCACCGCGATATCCGGCGGCGGCCCCGTCACCGTCTTCGGCGAGTGCGGACACCGCGGCTTCGTCCCCCTGACGACCTGGGACCCGGCCCCGGTGCCCCTCTGAACAGGCGGATGAACGGGGGGACGAACGGGAGGGGAACGCACGGGGGGATGAACAGGCGGGACGGGGGAGCAAGGCGCCACCACAGAGCGGCGCAGCAACGCCTACGCGCACAGCAACGCATACGGACAGGCAAGCGGCCAGCGGGAGGGGAACGAGAGCCGTGAGTGACGTAAGAGGAGTGAGTGGGCAGTCCGCCCCGTGGGGGGAGCTGGTCAGCGCCGCGCTGCTCGGGACGGAGCGGCGTACGCCGGACGTACCGGTGCGTGCGGGGCAGGAGCCAGCCGCCGCGCTGCTGGACGCGGCCGCGGTGAGCACGGTACGGCGACGGGCCGGCCTGCGCCCGGCCCCCGCGGCGGAGCGGCCGTCCCCGGCGCCGCCGGACCCGCGGCCTGAGCTGCCGGACGCGGCCCGGCGCAGGCTGGCGCTACTGCTGGCCGACCGCGGCGGGGGCGCCGGCAGCCGGCGGGGCGCGGCTCCCGACCTGACCGAGCTGCTGCCGCAGTGGCTGGCCGTGGCCGGGGAGCGGGGGTACCGCGCACCCGCCGCGCTGCTGCCGGCGCTGCTGGACGCGGCCCGGGCCCGTACGGACCTGCGGCCCGCCGCGCTGGAGCTGGCCGGGCCGCGCGCGCTGTGGCTGGCCCGGCTGAACGACGACTGGAAGTTCGCGCTGCGCGGCATCGGCGGCGCGGCGGCGATACCGGCCCGGCGGGACCCGGAGGCGAGCCGGCGCCTGTGGGAGGAGGGACTGTTCGCCGAGCGGGTGGCGCTGTTGTCGGCGACCCGGCGGCTCGACCCGGCGGCGGGCCTGGCGCTGCTCGCGAGTACGTGGTCCACCGAGCGGGCCGAGGACCGGCTGATGTTCCTGGACTCGCTCCGGGAGGGCCTGTCGTCCGCCGACGAGCCGTTCCTGGAGAAGGCGCTGTCCGACCGGAGCCGGAACGTCCGGGCGACGGCCGCCGAACTGCTCTCGGCCCTCCCCGTCTCGGCGCTGGCGTCCCGTATGGCGGAGCGCGCGGCGGCCTGCCTGCGCCTCGAGACGGCGGAGCCGGCATCGGAGGACGGCTCGGGAGCGGGCGGAGGCGCCGGGCCGGACACCGGGGAGACCGCGCCCGGCCCGCACGACCCGGCTCTCGCACACGACCCGGTCTCGGTGCCCGCCCCGGCCCGCGTACCCGACGCGGCCCCCGTTCACGAACCGGCCCTCGTGCCCGGCCCGGTCCTCGTCGTAGAGGCGCCGCGGGTGTGTGACGCGGGGATGGAACGGGACGGCGTGGTGGCGAAGGCTCCGGCCGGACGCGGCGAACGGGCCTGGTGGCTGGCGCAGTTGCTGGAGGCGGCACCGGCTGGGGGTGTGGCCGGAGCGGCTGGGCGGCCGGAGCCCGGCGGAGATCGTGGCGCTGCCCGTGGCCGACGGGCGGCGTACGGAGGTGCACGACGCCTGGTGCCGGGCGGCGGTGCGGCAGCGCGACGCGGCCTGGGCCCGCGCCCTGCTCGGCTCTCCGCACGCGGCAGCCGGGCTGACCGCCGCCGCGCCGAGCCCCCTTCCCCTGAACACCGCCGCACCGGGCGCGGAGGCCGGTTCGTCGCGGGACACGGCGAAGCTGCTCGGGGTGCTGCCGGAGGAAGAACGCGCGGCGTGGGTCGCGGAGTTCATCGCGGCGCACGGGCTGTCGGACGCGTTCCGGCTGCTGGGGGTGTGTGCCGTGCCGTGGGCCGAGCCGCTCGGCACGGCGGTGGTGGACGCGCTGGACATCGCGCGGGACGCCGGGAGTTACCCGTGGAGCTTCAGCGGGGTGATGGGGCTCGCCGAGCGGTGCCTGGACCCGGCTGCCGCCGACCGGCTCGACCGGCTCACGGCCCGGGGTGACGAGCCGGAGGACGGCTCGCCCGGCGCGGACGGTTACTGGTCCGAGGCCTTCCAGCGCCTCGTGGGCACGCTCCGGCTCCGCGCCACGATGCTCGCCGAACTCGCCCCGCAGGCGGCGCAGTCCGCCGCCACGGAAGCCGAATCATGAGCCCCCGCGCAGCACCGCAAGCCCCACCGATCCGCCCCGCACCGCACACCCCCCGGTCGCCCCGCGCAGCATCCCGGGCCGACCGTTCGCCCTGCGCAACACCACAAGCCGCCCGATCGTCCCGCGCAGCACCGCAGGCCATCCGCCCGCCCCGCGCAGCGCTGCGGGCCCGGTCGCATCGACGTGCGGCACCGGGCCCGGTGTGGGAGTCGTCGTCAGGCGGTCAGCTGGCGGACGTTGGCGTTCACCCATTCGACGATGGAGGCCGTCGTGGCGCCGGGGGTGAAGATCTCCGCGACGCCCTGCTCCTTGAGCGGCGGGATGTCGGCCTCGGGGATGATGCCGCCGCCGAAGACCTTGATGTCCTCCGCGTCGCGCTCCTTGAGCAGCTCGATCACGCGCGCGAAGAGCGTGTTGTGCGCGCCCGAGAGGATCGACAGGCCGATGGCGTCGGCGTCCTCCTGGATCGCGGTGTCGACGATCTGCTCCGGGGTCTGGTGGAGCCCGGTGTAGATGACCTCCATGCCGGCGTCGCGCAGCGCCCGTGCGATGACCTTGGCACCACGGTCGTGGCCGTCGAGCCCCGGCTTGGCCACCACCACGCGGATCGGACCGGTCACACCCATCACTGCCTCCAAGCCAAGAGCGGCACCTGCCTTGACCAGTGCCGTCGAGCCGACAACCGAATGCGCGGCCGCCCGGGCGGCCGCCAGCGTGAACGAACGTTATCTCCAGCATCGCGTACGGAACCGTTTCGCGACATGGAGGGAGGGGGAAATCACACGTGGGACACGTTCGCTACGCGCCGTACGCCGCATCACCTCCCGCCGCCGCGAGGCGGCGGGGGCGTCTGCGGGCGGCGCACGGGAGCCGAAGCAGGTCGTCGCACCGCCGCGTCGTGAGCCGCGCGGCACGGAGGTGCGCACTCCGGGTACGTACAGGCCCTACGCACACGCACGGTGTGCGGGGAACAGGTACCGCGTCGCGTACGGACAGGACGTACGACAGACGCAGCAGCAGCGGGGAAGCCCGCCGGCGAAGATCGTCGGCGGTCCGTAGCGGTACCTCGACGTCACAGGCGAGCACGGTGTACGGGGACCGTGTACGCACCCAACGGCTCCCCACGAGGGCATGACGGGGGACAGAGGCGTCCTCCGCATGCCGTTCGGGAGGTCGGCCGATGAAGGCCTTGCCCTTTCTCTGCTGTCTGATCCGCCCCTCCGCCGCGATGCTGCGCGTCACGGTGTGGGAGCTGGCGGTTCTCGCCGGACACCTGTTGCTCTACCCCACGGGTGTCTCGCAGGAGCAGGCCGCGGCCGCCGCGGCCCGCGCCCGCGCGGCGGCCGACACCACCGCCGATGCCCTCACCGGCACCACAGGAACGACCGAGACCGCTGGAAGCACGGGGACCACCGGCAGCGCCGGGACCACGGGCACCGCCGACACCACCAACACCGCCGACACCGCCGACGGCTCCGCCCGGACCCGCGCCGACGCGGACTCGACGGGCAGGGGCGGGCCCGCAAGCAGAGGTGACGCCGGGACCGCCGGGAAGAGAGGCGGCGCCGGGGCGGCAGCGGCCGGGACGGACCGGCTGCCGGCGCCCGCCCTGCTGCCGACCGAGGGCCGGTCGCACCCGCCCGTGCTCCTGCTGCACGGCTTCATCGACAACCGCTCCGTCTTCGTCCTGCTGCGCCGCTCGCTGCGCCGGCACGGCTGGCGGCACCTGGAGGCGCTCAACTACTCCCCTCTCACGTGCGACATACGCAAGGCCGCCGAGCTGCTGGGCCGCCACGTGGAGGACGTCTGCGCGCGCACCGGCCACCGGCGCATCGACCTCGTCGGCCACAGCCTCGGCGGGCTGATCGCCCGGTACTACGTCCAGCGGCTGGGCGGTGACGCACGTATCCGGACACTGGTCACGCTCGGCACTCCGCACGGCGGCACCCGGCTCGCCGCGCTGCTGCCCGCGCACCCGCTCGTGCGGCAGATGCGGACGGATTCCGACGTGATCAAGGAGCTGGCACGCCCTGCGCCGAATTGCCGGACGCATTTCGTCTGCTTCTGGAGCGATCTCGATCAGATGATGGTTCCGGCCGAGACGGCGCGGATCGACCATCCCGATCTACGGACCAGGAACATCCATGTCTCCGGTGTCGGACATCTCGCCTTTCCGGTGAACGGCGTGGTCGCCGCCGGTATTCGCGAGGCGCTGGCGTCGCCGGACCCGACGAATCCGGCACAGCCGGGCAGCTCCGGCCCGCCGGAGGAGACCGCCCCGGGCCAGGCGTCCGTCGCCTGACCCGGCCGTCCGGAAGAGGCAGTCACCCCTCGGGAACGGCGTCCGACCCCTCGGAAGCGGCGTCCGGTTCCCTGCGCTCAACCCGGCCACTAAGCCAATTGATCTCGAACATTCGTCGAACACGCCGCCAAGAACGCGTCTGTCGTCCTCCGAAAGACGGCCAAATGCCCGGTTGGGAAGGGCCCGAAACCTGCGGAAGATTGTCGCCGTCGCATACCGCCGGGTACAGTCGCCGCTAATTCTCCTGCTGCCGAGGCGAAAGAGAAGTTGGTGGTGAACGACCGTCACCCGTCGGGGAACCAAGACCCGACCGGCTCCGCTGCTGACGCCTCGTACGGGTCCCATCCCGGATACGAGCCGCACGGGCAGCAGGACGCCCAGCTCGGTTACCCCGCGTACGACGGGTACACCACCGGTGCGTACGACACGGGCGCGTATGCCTCCGGTGCGTACGACCCGACCCTGTACGAGGCGTCCGCCTACGACACCGGCAGCTACGGCACGGTGGCCTACGACGGCGGTACGACGCAGGGCGGCGGAGCGTACGACTCCGGCAGCTACGACCTGAGCGGTGCGTACGACCCGAACGCGATGCACGACACCGGTACGTACGCCACCGGCTACGGGACCGGTTCCTACGACCCCTATGCGTACGGGGCGTACGACAGCACCGGTACGTACGACACCGGGTCCTACGACCTGGGCGGGGCGCAGGACACCGGCGCGTACGACGTCACCGGTGCGTACGACACGACCGGCGGGTACGAGACCGCCGGGTCCTACGAGCCGTCCGGTGCGTACGACGGGTACGGACAGCAGGACCCCGGCGCCGCCACCGGGCAGTGGGACAGCAGCGCCTGGTCCGGCGCCGAGGGCCACGAGGCGGCCTACCAGGGCGCGGAGTTCGAAGCGGGCCTCGAGGCGGGCGCCGGGGCGGGCCAGGGGGCCACCCACTTCGGAACCGGCCCCTTCGATTCCGGCCAGTTCGACACGGGGCAGTTCGAGTCCGGACAGTTCGACGCCGGGCACGTCACCACCGGGCAGTTCGACACCGAGACCTTCGACGCCGGGCAGTTCGAGACCGCGCAGTTCGAGCCGCCGCACTTCGAGGCCGACGCCGAGTCCACCGCCGTCTTCCCGGCCGACGAGCTCGCCGCGGCCGGTCACGACGGGACGCCCGCCGACGGCGGCGCCCCCGACGACGACATCCACTCCGCCGCCACCGCGATCATCCCCACGCCCACCCTCTCCCCCGAGGGCGCTCCCGGCGGACGCGCCGGGGCCGCTTCCGGCGGCCGGCGGGCAGCGCGGCGTGAGGCGCACGGCAGCGGCGGCGGCAGGGGCCGGCGGCGCCCGGCGAAGAAGTCCGCGCTGCTGACCGTCGCCGTGCCGTCCGTGGCCGCCATGGGCGTGTGCGCGGTGGCCGCCGCCTCCGTCTCCGGCGCGACCGACAAGGACGAGGACACCGCCGTACAGGCCGCGTCCGACGCCTCGGCCGTGAAGCCGTCGGCCGCGAACAACAAGCTGGACTCCCAGCTGTCGAACCTCAGCGCCGACGCCAACGACTTCGCCGACCGTGCCAGCCGTACGCAGGAACGTCTCGACCTGCAGGCCCGGGCGGCCGCCGAGAAGAAGCGCAAGGCCGAGGAGGCCGCGCGCAAGGAGGCGCTCCGGCCGAAGTTCGCGCTGCCGGTGAAGCAGCACGGGCTGAGCGCGCTCTTCGGACAGGCCGGCGTCAACTGGATGTCGCTGCACTCCGGGATCGACTTCCCGGTCAGCTACGGCACGCCCGTGATGGCCGCGACCGACGGCACCGTCGTCACCAAGTGGAACCCCGCCTACGGCAACATGGTGGAGATCACCGCGCCCGACGGCACCGAGACCTGGTACTGCCACCTGAGCAGCGCCAAGATCCGCTCGGGCACGGTCAAGGCCGGCGACGTGATCGCGTACTCCGGCAACTCCGGCAACTCCACAGGCCCCCACCTGCACTTCGAGGTGCACCCGGGCGGCGGTGACGCGATAGACCCGCTCCCCTGGCTGCGCTCCAAGGGCCTCGACCCCAACTGAGCGACGCGCACGCGCATACGCCGGTGGCCCGGAACCCCGCAGGGTCCGGGCCACCGGCGTATGCGTACGGCTACAGCTTCTCCACCGGTGCGTACCGCAGCAGCAGCCGCTTCGGCTTCTCGCCGCCGAAGTCGATCGTCGCCTCGGCGTTGTCACCGCTGCCCTTGACGCCGACGACCGTGCCGAGCCCGAAGCTGTCGTGCGTGACGCGGTCGCCGATGGCCAGCGAGACCACCTGCCGGTCCTTCGCCCGCCGGGTCGCGAAGCCGCTCGGCCCCGCCTTGCTCCGCGAGGAGCCGGACGAGGACCCGAAGCCGCCGCCGGACAGGCCGGACGAGAGCCCGCCCATGGAGGCGGACGGCGTCGCCGGGCCGGTCCGCTTCCACTCGACGTACTGGTCGGGGATCTCCTCCAGGAAGCGGGACGGCGGGTTGTACTGCGGCTGGCCCCAGGCGCTGCGCATCGTGGAGCGGGTGAGGTAGAGCCGCTCCTGGGCGCGGGTGATGCCGACGTACGCCAGCCGCCGCTCCTCCTCCAGCTCCTTGGTCTGGCCGAGCGCGCGCATGTGCGGGAAGACGCCGTCCTCCATGCCGGTCAGGAAGACGGTCGGGAACTCCAGGCCCTTGGCGGTGTGCAGGGTCATGAGCGTGATGACGCCCGTGCCCTCCTCGTCCTCTTCGGGGATCTGGTCGGAGTCGGCGACCAGCGCGACCTGCTCCAGGAAGTCGGAGAGCGTCCCGGGACCCGGGGCGGCATCCCCCGATGTCTCCGTCGTCTCGGCACGGTCCTGCTCGAATTCGAGGGCGACCGCGGCGAGCTCCTGGAGGTTCTCGATGCGGGTCTCGTCCTGCGGGTCCGTGGACGCCTGGAGCTCGGCCAGGTAGCCCGTGCGCTCCAGGACCGCCTCCAGGACGGTGGCGGGCCCCGCGCCGGACTCCACGACGGTCCGCAGCTCCTCCATGAGCGTGTTGAAGCGCTTGACGGCGTTCGCGGAGCGGGCCGCCATGCCGTACGCCTCGTCGACGCGGCGCAGCGCCTGCGGGAAGGTGATCTTCTCGCGCAGCGCGAGCGCCTCGATCATGGCCTCGGCGCGGTCGCCGATGCCGCGCTTGGGGACGTTCAGGATGCGGCGCAGCGGGACGGCGTCCTCGGGGTTGGCCAGCACGCGCAGGTACGCGAGGACGTCCCGGACCTCCTTGCGCTCGTAGAAGCGCACGCCGCCGACGACCTTGTACGGCAGGCCGACCCGGATGAAGACCTCTTCGAAGACACGGGACTGGGCGTTGGTGCGGTAGAAGATCGCGACGTCGCCGGCCCGGGTCTCGCCCGCGTCCGTGAGCCGGTCGATCTCGTCGGCGACGAACTGCGCCTCGTCGTGCTCGGTGTCGGCGACATAGCCGGTGATCTTGGGGCCGGTGCCGGCGTCCGTCCAGAGGTTCTTCGGGCGGCGGTTCTCGTTGCACTCGATGACGGCGTTGGCGGCCGAGAGGATCGTCTGCGTGGAGCGGTAGTTCTGCTCCAGCAGGATCGTCGTGGCGTTCGGATAGTCCTCCTCGAACTGGAGGATGTTCCGGATGGTGGCGCCGCGGAAGGCGTAGATCGACTGGTCGGCGTCGCCGACGACGCACAGCTCCGCGGCGGGCACCTCGGGCGTCCCGGGGCCGACCAGCTCGCGCACGAGGGTGTACTGCGCGTGGTTGGTGTCCTGGTACTCGTCGACCAGGACGTGCCGGAAGCGGCGGCGGTAGTGGTCCGCGACGTCCGGGAACGCCTGGAGCAGGTTCACCGTCGTCATGATGATGTCGTCGAAGTCCAGCGCGTTGGCCTCGCGCAGCCGCGCCTGGTACATCGCGTACGCCTCGGCCAGCGTCTTCTCGAAGCCGTCGGCGGCCGTCGCGGCGAAGTCCTCGTGATCGATGAGCTCGTTCTTGAGGTTCGAGATCTTCGCGCTGAACGACTTGGGCGGGAAGCGCTTCGGGTCGAGGTCCAGATCACGGCAGACCAGGGCCATCAGACGCTTGGAGTCGGCCGCGTCGTAGATCGAGAACGACGACGTGAAGCCCAGCTTCTTGGACTCGCGGCGGAGGATGCGCACGCAGGCGCTGTGGAAGGTGGAGACCCACATGGCGTTGGCACGCGGGCCGACCAGCTCCTCCACGCGCTCCTTCATCTCGCCGGCCGCCTTGTTGGTGAAGGTGATCGCGAGGATCTGGCCGGGGTGGACGTGGCGCGTGCCGAGGAGGTGCGCGATGCGGTGCGTGAGGACGCGGGTCTTGCCGGAGCCGGCGCCGGCGACGATGAGCAGCGGCGAGCCCGTGTGCACGACGGCGGCCTTCTGCTGGTCGTTCAGCCCCTCCAGCAGCGCGGCCGGGTCGACCGCCGGGCGAGCGGCGCCGTCGCGGTAGTACGCGTCCCTCGGCGCGGGCGCGTCGTAGCGGCCGCCGAAGAGGTCGTGCGGCACCTCCTCCGCTGCCGGACGGTCTTCGTCCTCGGGAGGCGGCGGCTCCTCGTCCTTGGGCTCGAGGTCCGCCAGGAAGCTGTCGTCAAAGAGGCTGCTCATCGCCCACCGAGTCTAGGCCGCCCCACCGACAACCCGGCCCCGGCCGCGAAAATCCGGGGCAAGGACACACCCGGCGCCCGTGCCCTGGCGACCGCGCAGGGTAGTGCACGCGGCATCCGGTCACGGACGGACAACGACACCGGACTTTCCGTGGTCGAAGCCGGTCCCACATCGGCGCGGACACGATCAGGTCACGAAAAGATTGCGGGCAAATCGAACATCAGCCTTCACAGAAGTCACACGAGTTGGCTACGGTGCCGACCGGGCAGCCCGCCCCACCGCCCGGCGACAGCGCCGGCACGGGCCGCCCCGCCGAGTCCGGCCTGTCCGTACGCACGGCGCTGCTGACAGTCACGGCACCGCCCGTACCGCACGGCAGCTGTCCGTACGCACGACAGCCGGAGCCGGGGACCCACACGCACGACCGGGGTGAATCGGCCGCCACGGAGCGATCCGTACGGCCGTAGGGCACCTTCCGTAGCACCAGTGGGCGCGCGCCCCACGCACGCGCCGTCCGCGCCCGAACCCGACAGCTAACCCGGTAGGCGGTCCACGGAAGGAGTCGCCTGCCTTGGCGTCTCATCGCAAGCCCCGCACCCGCATGCTCGCCGTGCCCGCGCACCGCCGTACGGCGGCCGGGCTCACCACCGCCGCGCTGGCCTCGGTCACGCTGCTCACGCAGACGGCGGACGCGTCCCCGCGGAAGCCCGAGCCCTCCATAACGGAGGTCAAGAAGAAGGTCGACGGCCTGTACCGGCAGGCCGAGGTGGCCACGCAGAAGTACAACGCCGCCAAGGAGCGCTCGGCCGCGCAGCGCGGGAAGGTCGACGCGCTCCGGGACGCCGCGGCCCGGCGGACCGAGAAGATGAACGAGGCCCGGCGGGAGCTGGGCACCTTCGCCTCCGCGCAGTACCGGTCCGGCGGGCTGAGCCCGACGGCGCAGCTGATGCTGGCCCGGGATCCGCAGCAGTTCGTGGACCGCAACCACCTGATGGAGCGGCTCACCGGCCGCCAGCAGGAGGCGGTCTCGGACTACCAGGAGCAGCAGGCGCAGGCCGCGCGCAAACGGGCGCAGGCCACCAAGGGCCTGGAGGAGTTGCAGAAGACCCAGGACTCACTGAGGACGGCCAAGCAGGACGTCCAGACCAAGCTGACCGAGGCCCGGCAGCTGCTGTCCCGGCTGACCGCGCAGGAGAAGGCGCGGCTGGCGGAGCTGGAGCGCAAGAAGGAGGCCGAGGCCAAGCGCAAGGCGGAGAAGCTGGCCCGGGAGCAGGCCGAGCGCGAGCGGCAGCAGCAGGGCGGCGGGTCGGACGGCACCGGCGGCGGGTCCGGCTCGGGGACGGGCAGCGGTACCGGTTCCGGCACCGGCTCCGGACTGCCCGGCGGTTCATACTCCACGAAGGCGGAGAAGGCGCTCGCCTTCGCCCGCGCGCAGCTGGGCAAGCCGTACGTGTGGGGCGCGACCGGCCCCACGTCGTACGACTGCTCCGGGCTCACCCAGGCCGCGTGGAAGGCCGCCGGCGTCTCGCTGCCGCGCACGACCTGGGACCAGGTGAAGACCGGCACGCGGGTCGCGACGAAGGACCTCCAGCCCGGTGACCTGGTCTTCTTCTACAACGACATCAGCCACGTCGGGATGTACATCGGCGACGGCAAGATGATCCACGCCCCGAAGCCGGGCGCGAGCGTCCGCGTGGAGTCGATCTACTACATGCCGATCTACGGGAGCGTGCGACCGGCCTGAGCGGTGCTTCCGGTCCTCTGAACGACGAAGTGCGCGGCGCCCCCTGGGGCTGCCGCGCACTTCGTGTGTCCGCCTTCCGGTCCCGGGCGGGCCGGGGATCTTCCGGCTCCGGGCGGGCCGGGGATCAGGTCCAGAGCAGGGCGATGAAGATGTTCACGACCGTGAGCAGGCCGACGAGCCCGAAGAGCGGCTTCTCAACCTTCTCCTCGTCGCGCTTCACGTAGACGAGGCCGAGGATGACGATCAGGACGGCGAGCTTGACGCCGATCTTGATGTTGTTGACCGAGTAGTCCTGCATCTGGTTCAGGCCGACCAGGATGACGCCGGTCACCAGCATCGTGATCGCGCCGTGCAGCATCGCGGGCACGAAGCGGGCGGTGCCCGCGCCCATCGCCTTCATCTGCGTGAGGAAGCCGCCGAGCAGCGAGGCGATGCCGATGATGTGCAGGGCGACGAACACATTGATCACTACGTCCATAGTGGTCGATCGTAGCTCCGGCCCGTCGCGCCGCAGCGGGCAGGTCCACCCGCCGCCGGTCCGGCGTGACCGCCGCCGGGCGCCCACCGGCTCGAACTGCCGCGCGCTTCTGGGCCACGCTCTCGTACGCGACCGGTCAGAACGGCTCACCCGTGGCTGAAAGCGGGCACGGCCCCGTAAGGGAACAGCCAATCACCGGCATTGGCCCGCCTTTCGACCGCCGGGAGGTTTAGCGTCCTCAACCAGGCGGCCGGCTCCCCACCGCCGTCGGATCCGCCCCGGCGGCCGCCGGCCGCTCCCGCCGAAGGTACGGCGGCGGCCCGCTCCCCCTTGTACACGGGCCGCCGCCGTACCGAGGGGGCGGGAGGAGGGAGGGTGCCGGGGGTGCGGCGGCAACGTTTCGGCGGGTGGCCCCCCTTGCCGGATCAACGTGCGAGGGGGAACGGGAGTGCCGGGTGCGGTGAGCCGATACTTCAGGGTCGATACTTCAGGGCCGATGCCTCAGGGCCGATACTTCAGGGGCGATGCCTCAGGGCCGATACTTCAGGGGCGATGCCTCAGGGCTGATACTTCGAGGCTGATAGCTCGGGGGTGTTCTGATGCTTTGCTGACGCGAGGGAAGCGAGGATGCTTCCGGTGTTCACGAGATATCCGGTACTCACGGGACACCCGGTACTTACGGGATATGCGATACCTACGGGATAGCCGGTACTCGCGAGCCAGGCTCAGGCCCCCGGATGGCCAGATGGCCCACGTCCCCTCCTCAGCAGAAGAAGGCGCCGACGCCGCTCCCCGGCTTTCGGTTTGGTTCAGCGGTCGATCAAAGCAACGCGGGCGGTGTGGAATTCGACCGCCCGGTCGCATTCTGCCTTCTCCGCTCACTCGGCCCGCCGGTCACACGAAACCCGCCGATCACATTCGGCCACAGGAATGGGGGGCGGATACGGCTCAATGCAGACGGGGTACGTGACCGCTCACCACGAAGTCCCGCAGCAGGTCCATCGACTGCCGCGGCGCCTCGTGGAAGACCCCGTGCCCCGCCTCCGCCAGTACGTGCAGCCGTACGTCCGTATGGCTCAGCCGGTGCGCGAAGCGGCGCGCCGCCGAGGCGGTCGCCACCGGGTCCTGCTCGCCCGCCAGGATCATCGTCCGGCAGGACAGCCGGTCCAGCCCCCGCCACGGGTCGAACTCCCGCGCCAGCACCGTGCGGAAGTGCTCCAGCACGTCGTCGTTCCAGCGCACCCGGCGCAGCCGGTCGTGCCCGTTCGCCTCCCCGCCCGGCTGCCGGGAGTACAGCGGCAGGCAGATCCGCTCCCACGCGTCGGTCATCTCGTCCCCGGTGTCGCCCGCCCAGTACCGCAGCGCCACGTCACGCGCTTCCGGCCCACCCAGCCGTTCGAACATCTCCAGCCGCTCGTACGTGTCGCCCGGCATCACGCTGTCCAGCACCAGCCCCGCGAACCGGTCGGGGTGCCGGATGGCCGCCAGCAGCGCCACCCAGCCCCCGCTGGACGTGCCGACCAGGACGGGCCGTTCTATCTCCAGCGCGTCGCAGAAGCCGAGCGCGTCGTCCGCCCAGCGTTCCCACGTCCACTGCCGCGGCCCGCCCCGCACGGACCGGCCGCTCCCCCGCTGGTCGAGATAGATGACCTGGGCGAAACCGGCCGCGGCGGAAAGCTCCGGCTTGAACAGGGTGTGATCAGCGCCGGGCCCGCCGTGGAGCAGGACGATCGTCGGACGTTCGGCCATGTCCGGCCCGTCCGTCACCAGTTGGGCCCCCTCCACATCGAAGTAGAGCCGAACACCATCACCGATATGTACCCGCACGGCCCTTGACCTCTCTCAAGTAGCCTGATTTTCCAAGGATTCCGTCGGCCTCCGCAGCGTTATGCAAGGGGGCCGAATTCGACCGTCACTATTGCGAAGGTTTCGCAATACGATCGGGTCCGTGGACACGATGACCGAGCACCACCGCGTGCCTGTTGCACGGCCTGAGGTCGTGCGTGCCTGGGTCGACGGCTGGGTGCGTTCGCGCGGCACGGACGGCGCGGTCGAGGTGCCGGGCGGCTTCCGGATAGCCGTCGGCCGCACCGACCAGGTCGCGCGGTACGTCCTGCCCGCCGCGGACCCCACGGTGCTGCGCCGCCTGTCCGTCGCGC
Organism: Streptomyces sp. Ru73; assembly: GCF_002920575.1. GTDB lineage: Bacteria > Actinomycetota > Actinomycetes > Streptomycetales > Streptomycetaceae > Streptomyces. Next base: position 58,813 of record NZ_PQSQ01000026.1, read on the forward strand.
TCATCACGCCGGGCCTGTGGCTGAAGGTCTGCGCGCCCCGCTCGGCCGTCGAGCCCGCGCTGCCGGCCTCCTGGGAGTTCCAGGCACCGGAGTATCTGATGACCGCCCCGCTGGGGCGCACGACGCGCGACGGTGCGCGGACGACGGGGGTGCCCGACGGGCTGCGGGACGGGCTGGTGCCGGGTGCCGCGCCCGCGCCGCCGCCCGATCCGGCCGTGCTGCCGGGCGGGTACGTCGTCGAGACGGTCGCCCAGGGCGGCATCGTCGACGCGCGCGCCTTCGCCGCGACGGGCGAGGTGGCGGCCGGCGGCCGCGTCGCGCTGGCCGGCGCGACGGCGGTCTTCGACCAGGTCACCACCGACCCGGCACACCGGCGGCAGGGCCTGGGCCGGGTCGTGATGACGGCCCTCGCGGCCCGCGCCGCCCAACAGGGCGCCACGCAGGGCGTCCTGGTGGCCCGGGACGACGGCCTGTCCCTGTACCGGGCCATGGGCTGGGAACTGCACTCCCCGGTGACCACTGCGGTGCTCCGCAGACGTGGCACGCGGTGAGCACCGCCGCGGTCGCTCATCGCGGTTCAGTGGAAGGCGGCGGGGACTCCCGCCTGCCTCCGCCACAGCTCGATCCGGTTGCCGCCGTAGCGCCGGGCGTCCGTCACAGCCCACCTCCGGGGAAGCGCGCCGTGTACCACGCCGTCGTGTACACGGGCCGTGACTCCATAACGTAAGCCCGAGCGGTGACCTTCCGCATATGACCGGGGGAACACTCAGGACATCGGGTGGCGTTTCGCGCGCGGCACACGGAACGCCGGAAGGGCGCGTACACTGCCCGCCGCACGGGCGGGCCCGGCGGACTCCGCGGACTCCCGCCGGACCGGCCCGCCCCGCTCGCCCCTCCCCCGTGACGTCAGATCAGGCGGCGGGCCGTCGCCCAGCGGGTGAGTTCGTGGCGGTTGGAGAGCTGGAGCTTGCGGAGGACCGCGGAGACGTGGGACTCGACCGTCTTCACGGAGATGAAGAGCTGCTTGGCGATCTCCTTGTACGCGTAGCCGCGGGCGATCAGCCGCAGCACCTCGCGCTCGCGCTGGGTGAGCCGGTCGAGGTCCTCGTCGACGGGCGGGGCGTCCGTGGACGCGAAGGCGTCGAGGACGAAGCCGGCCAGCCGCGGCGAGAAGACCGCGTCGCCGTCCGCCACGCGGAAGATCGCGTCGACCAGGTCGGCACCGGTGATCGTCTTGGTGACGTAGCCGCGCGCGCCGCCGCGGATGACGCCGATGACGTCCTCCGCCGCGTCCGAGACCGACAGGGCCAGGAAGCGGACCGGGCGCTCCGGGTCGGCCATGAGGGAAGCGCACCGGCGCAGCACCTCGACGCCACCGCCGCCCGGCAGGTGCACGTCGAGCAGGACGACCTCGGGGCGGGTGGCCGTGATGACCGTGACCGCCTGGTCGACGTCGGCGGCCTCGCCGACCACCTCGACGCCCGTCACGTCGGTCTGCCCGATCTCGGCCTGCACGCCCGTGCGGAACATCCGGTGGTCGTCGACGAGCACCACCCGCGCCCGCCGGGCCGCCCCCTCGCCACCGCTCCCCTGCGCTGCTTCCGTGCCGTTCATTCCGCGGCCCTCTCCATCTCCAGTTCCACTTCCGTCCCCCCGTCCGGGGCCGAGCGCAGCCGTGCCGTACCGCCGTTGCGGCGCATCCGCCCGATGATGGACTCCCGTACGCCCATCCGGTCCGCCGGCACCGCGTCCAGGTCGAAGCCGGGGCCGCGGTCGCGTACCGACACGAAGACCCGCCCGTCCTCGACCTCGGCGAAGACCTGCACGGCACCGCCGCTGCCACCGTACTTGGCGGCGTTGACCATCGCCTCGCGCGCGGCCTGCAACTGGGCGCCGAGCCGTTCGTCCAGCGGGCAGTCGCCGACGACCACGACCTCGATCGGCACGCCGTGCGCGTCCTCGACCTCGGCCGCCGCCTTGCGGACGGCGTCGGCGAGGCGGTCCGGCTCCTCGGCCTCGTCCTTGCCGCGGCCCTCCGGCTTGTACAGCCAGGCGCGCAGCTCCCGCTCCTGCGCGCGGGCGAGCCGGGCGACTTCCCTGGGGTCGTCGGCGCTGCGCTGGATGAGGGTGAGGGTGTGCAGGACGGAGTCGTGGACGTGGGCCGCGACCTCTGCCCGCTCCTGGGCGCGGATGCGCATCAGGCGCTCCTCGGAGAGGTCCTGCGTCATGCGGACGAGGTAGGGGCCCGCGAGCAGGGCGATGCCGACGACGACGGCGAGCGCGGCCTGCAGGACCGAGCCGAGGTTCCGGACGGAGCCTTGGAGGATCACGATGGCGGTGACGCCGATGCCGACCAGGAGGACGCCGGCAGCGCCGCGCACGAAGGGCAGGACGCCCTTGCGGCGGCCGAGCTCCAGCCACTGGGCGCGGCGGGCGTTGTCGGCCTGCCGCCATACGAGGGCGACGCCCGCGCCGATCAGCAGCACCGGCCACAGGTAGGCGTTGGCCCGGCCGAGCTGGAAGTTGGAGGCGAGCACGGAGGCGCCGATGACCAGCGCGATCAGCGCGAAGATCTGCCCCTTGTCCGGGCGGCGGAACCGGCGGCGGCGCCCGTCCGGTGCGGCCGTGCCCTCGGGGGCGTACCAGCCGTGTGCCGCCTGCCGGCGGTCGTCGACGCCGCCGACCCCGAGGGGCACGAAGAACCAGAACGCGGCGTACAGGAGGGCGCCCATGCCCTGTGCCACGAAGAGCGCGACGAAGACGATCCGCACCCAGGAGACGGGCAGCCCCAGGTGGCCCGCCAGGCCGCGGGCGACGCCGCCGAGGAGCCGGCCGTCGGCGCTGCGGTAGAGGCGGCGCGGGGGCAGGTCTGCGGGGTCGGGCACCGGGGCGTACGGGCCCTCGGTGCGGGGCGGTGCGGTCGTCATGGTCCCGATCGTCACATGCGGACGGACGTCCGGGCATCAGGGTCGACCCTGACGGTCCCCTGATCGGTCGCGGCCGGCCGCCCGTGAGAGGCGGGCGGCCGTCGGCCGCGGCCCCGGTCGGCGGGCGCCGGTCGTTAGGCCTCGGTCGTTGAGCCTCGGTCGTTGAGCCTCGGTCGTCGGGCCTCAGTCGTTGGGCCGGTTGTCGCGGAAGCCGTCGCGGGCCACGTTGAAGACGTTCACGTACTTCGCCCACTGGGCCTTCGGGGCCGACAGGTAGATGGCGTACTCGTCGTCGCCCTCCTTGCCGAAGCCGAGGTCGATGGCGCGGAAGTCGCGCGCCCTGCCCTGGAAGCTGAACTCCCAGATCGCGGCGGGCTGCCCCCGGAACAGCGTGTCCTGCAGCCGCAGCCGCTCGTACCCCTGCGACTTGGCCCGGAGCTGCTGCTCGACCTGCTCGAAGTGGCGGACGTGGTTGGAGCTGGCGAAGTTCAGCACGCTGACCTTCAGGCCGACGAGCCCGTTGGGGTGGAGGTAGTCCACCTCGGAACGGTCCGGCATGTACTGGCGGGTCCAGCCGTTCGGCACCGGGAAGGAGATGCCGAACTTCTTCTCCGTGACGAGGTGGTAGCCCTTCGGCACCTTCGGCCGGGCCGGCTTGCCCGCGCTCGCTGAGGCGGTCGGCTCCGGGGCCGACTGGACCCCGCCGCCGTCCCGGAGGAAGTGCAGCACCCCGGCCGTGACCGCCCCGGCGGTCACCAGGGCCACCGCGCCCCACAGGACGAAGCGCAGCGGACGGCGGCGCGCGGGGGCGGCGGCCCCCTCCACGGGGACGGGGCTGGTTGTGGTGTCCCGCTGGGCGGGGACGGAGGGGAGGGGCACGCCGGTACCGCTGCCGGCGCCGGTGCCCGTACCGGTCGCCGCGCCCGTGCCGGTGGGAGAACCGGTGCCGCTTCCCGTGCCGGTGCCGCTCGTTCCGGCGCCCGGCACGACGGTCGGCCAGACGACCGGCGCGGACGGGGGCGTGGCCGTCGTACTGCCGGTGGCCGGTACCGACGACGTGCCCATTGCCGGGCCCGGCCTCGTGCCCGGCCCCGCACCCGGTTCCGTGGTCGCTCCCGTTTCCGTACTCGCTCCCGGTCCCGTGGCCGTCGTCGGGAAGCCCTCGACCGTGATCAGTTCCGTCATGGCCTCGGAGGCGGGCGCGCGGAGGGTGCGCTCGACGGCCTCGGCGGTCGGGCGGTCCGCCGGGTCCTTGGCGAGCAGCGCCTCGATGAGGGCGGTGAGCGGGCCGGCGTTGCGGGGCGGTTCGAGCGGGTCGACGGCGATCGCGTACGCCGTCTCGACCGCGGTGTTCTTGCGGAACGGGGGCCGGCCCTCGACCGCCTGGTACAGCGTCGCGCCCAGCGCCCACAGGTCGGAAGCCGGGCCCGGCGTACCGCCCTTGACCCGCTCGGGCGCCAAATAGTCTATGGAGCCGACCAGTTCGCCGGTCTTGGTGAGGGTGGAGGTGCCGCTGGCCACCGCGATCCCGAAGTCGGTGAGCACCACCCGGCCGTCCTCGCCGAGCAGCACGTTGCCGGGCTTGACGTCGCGGTGCAGGACGCCCGCCGAGTGCGCGGCGCGCAGCGCGGCGATCATGCCGCGGCCGATGCGGGCGGCCTCGGCGGGCGGTATGCCGCCGCCGGAGAGCACGGCCTCCTTGATGACGTCGCCGAGCGTCACGGACGGGACGTACTCCATGACGATGCAGGGCAGGCCGGCGTCGTCCACGACGTCGTGCACGCCGACCACGTTGGAGTGGTTGATGCGCGCCGCGGCCTGTGCCTCGCGGCGGGTGCGTTCGTTGCGCATGGCCAGCTCGTCCGGCTCCAGCTGGAGCGACGAGGCGTGCAGCCGCTTGACCGCGACCTGGCGGCCGAGCAGTTCGTCCTGGGACCGCCATACGGTGCCCATCCCGCCCTGGCCGATCCGTTCGAGCAGGCGGTACCGCCCGGCGACCAGCCGACCCTCGTCCACCGCAGCCTCCAGCACCGCATGTCCTCCGGTTCCCCCATAACCCGTCAGAGGACAACGATAGTCAACGGAGCCCCACGCGTTACCGGCCGGTCGAGCCCGTTACACACTCCGGACCCCGGGAATTGCCGGGGGTGTCAGGAGTGTCCTCCGTGTCGGGGATGCGCCGTCCGGGATCTCAGGGACCGGCCAGGGTTGTCACTGATACCGGGCGGCGGTTCCGCTTGCCACCATGGGCGCATGAACGATGCTCCTCCTTCCGGGCCGCCGGCCGGCGCCACCGCCGACCCGCCGCCCCCGGTCGCGCCCCCGCTGCGGCGCAGCCGCCACAAGGTCGTGGCCGGGGTGTGCGGCGGCCTGGGGCGGCACTGGGACCTGGACCCGGTGATCTTCCGCATCGTGCTCGCGGTGCTGGCCGTCAGCAGCGGCATCGGCCTCATCGCGTACGGCCTCGCCTGGCTGCTGATCCCGGTGGAGGGCGAGGACGAGAACGAGGGGCGGCGGCTGCTGTCCGGGCGTGTCGAGGGCACCGCGCTGACCGCGATCCTGACGGCGCTGGTCGGCTGCGGGCTCTTCCTGTCGGTGCTCGGCCGGGGCGGCGGCATGGCGTTCACGGTCATGCTCGCGCTCGCGGTGGCCGGCTCGGCGTACTGGTCCAAGCACCGGCGGACGGCGACGCGGGGCCCCGGCCCGGTGGACCCGGTGACCGCGCAGGCCGTCGCGGACGCGCCGCCCGAGACGCAGGCGCCGCCCACGCCGGGCGGCCCCTCCTGGTGGCGGGACCCGCTCGCCAAGGACGGCACGGCGGCGGGCCCGCACACCGGGCGCACCGGCTATCTGTGGGGGCCCGCCGACACCCCGTCGTACGAAGCGGCGGCGGCCGGATACGACGTACCGGGGCGGAGCCACGCCGGCACGGGCGGGGCCGGCGCGGGGGCCACGGTGCGGCCGGATGCCGGGGAGCCGCGGCGGGCGAAGCGGTCCGGCCGGTCGATCGGCGGCCTCACCTTCCTGCTGGCGCTGGCCGCGGGCGCGGCGGCCGCGGCCCCTTCCTGGCACGCCGGTTCGCTGCCGGGCAGCCTGCAGGCGGGGCTGGCGGCGGCGCTGGTGGTGTTCGGGCTCGGGCTGGTGCTGAGCGCGTGGCTGGGCCGGACCGGCGGCGGCACGGTCTTCATGGTGGTGCTCACCGCGCTGTTGCTGGGCGCGGCGGCGGTCCTGCCGCGCAACCTCACCACCGACTGGGACGCCCGTACCTGGACCGCAGCGACCCCCGCCGAGCTGCGCCCTTCGTACGAACTGGGCGCGGGCCGCGGTCACCTGGACCTCAGCGGGCTGCGGCCGAAGGACGGCGAGACGGTCCGGACGCGCGCCGAGGTGGGCGCCGGGCTGCTGCGGGTGACGCTGCCGGAGGGCGTACGGACGCGGCTGCACGTCGAGGTCGGGTTCGGCGACATCCAGCTGCCGGACGAGGCGCCCGACAACGTGGACGTCCACGCGGACCGGACGCGGACGGTGACGCTGCCCGCGCACGGCCTCGAGAAGGGCGAACGGCCGCACGGCACGCTGGACCTGCGGCTCGAAGTGGGGCTCGGCCAGGCCGAGGTGGACCATGTTCTGCCGACGGGCACGCCGGCGGTGCCGGGGACGCCCACGGCGGAGGTGCCGGAGACACCCGCCGGGGCGGCGGCACCGGGTGCGGCGGAGGTTCCGGCCGTACCGCAGCGACAGGAGGCGGCCGACCATGATGCGGCATGAATTCCAGCCCGCGCGGCTCGTCACGGGCCTGACCGCGCTCGGCATCGGCGGGGTGTACCTGCTGGACTCAGCGGGCCGCGTCGACGTACCCGGCGCCTGGCCGCTGATCGCGCTGCCCGCCGGGCTGTTCCTCAGCGGCGGGGTCTCGGCGCTGTACGGCCTGGTCCGCCGCCGGCGGGGCGGGGAACTGCCGCCGGCGGACCCGGACCCCACCGGCCGACCGGCCTCCTGAAGGCCCGGAAGGCCGCCGTCAGCCGATGAGGTGGCGGCCGAAGCGGCGGCGGCGCCGGGCGTACAGGGCGTCGAGGGAGAGGTACGGCGTGCCGGCCAGCACCAGCGGCAGCCACGCCATCAGGTACGCGAGGTCGTTGCCGTAGTAGTACGGCGTGGCCGACCAGCTGACGGTCAGCCAGAGGCTCAGCGAGATCAGCGCGCCGCCGCAGGCCGCGAGCCGGCCGAGGACGCCGAGGAGCACGCCGACGCCGACCGCCAGCTCGCCCGCTGCGATGGCGTAGCCGAAGGCGGCGGGGCCGTGCAGCGCCAGGTCGACCAGCGCCGGCACACCGGCGGAGTCCCGCGACTGCCGCATCAGCTCGCCGATCGAGCCGTTGCCCGAGGCCGCGAAGAAGCCGGGGTCGGTGAGCTTGTCCAGGCCCGCGTAGATGAACGTGACGCCGAGGAAGATCCGCAGCGGCAGCAGCGCGTACCGGCCCAGCAGGCCGCGCAGCCCGCCGGGACCGTGCCCGCCGCCCGATCCTCCGTGGTCGACCGCGAGCGATCTTCCCGAGTGCACCATGATGTCCTCCCGCCTCTCCGTCGCCGCCCGGCGCGGACGATTCTGCCCGCAGGCGGGCGTTCGAAGACTGATACGGACCGGGCGTCACAGAACATTCAACGGCAGCGGGCGGATCAAGGGTGCGCCGAGCCTCCGTACGCCACTCCTGACCGGTCCGTGGCTTCTCCTGCCACTGTCACGCGCGGCCGCTCCCCGCGCACCTCCGGGCCGTCAGTCCTGGATGAACAGCGGGTACGCCGCGGACTCGGCGCCGGACGCGGTGATGACGCGTACCTCGGCGCGGCCCGGTTCCACGTCGGCCGGGACCGGGACGACCAGCGCACTGTCCGAGGGGTTGGCGAAGCCGCCCGGGACCGGCACCAGCGGCACGTGGACGTCGACCGTGCCGATGCGGACGACCGTGCCGGCCAGCCGGTGCGGCGGCTGGGCACCCGGCGGCACGAAGCCGCTGCCGCGGATCTCGATGTCGTCGCCGGTGCGGACGGGCCCGTCCAGGCCGCCGATCTCGCGGGCCCGCACGACGGACAGCACGACCGGGCGGCCGCCCTCCGCGTACTTGCCCGCCAGGTACGTGGCCGCGCTGACCGCCGCCAGCACCACCAGCCCCCACGGGAGGTCCGGGAGCCGGTCGGGCTCGACGGCGAGGCGGACCGCGGCGAACACCACGGCGACCGCGTTGAGCAGCACGTACTGCGCGTCCGCGAAGCTGCCGCGGCCCGCGTCGTCGGTCAGCAGGTCACCGGCGCGCGGATACTCCGCCGGCACCTTCTGCAGCCGCCCGGCACGGATCCGTACGGACACCAGGCGGGCGGCGGCGACCGCGGCGGCACAGGCGAGCGCCACCACGGTGAGCAGTCCGGCGCCGCGCGCGAGGTCGAGCCCCGCGAGCAGCCGGCGGCGCTCGGCGGCGTCCGGGGCCAGCGCCAGCCGCGCCGCGTACATCAGAACGAGCCAGACGACGGGCAGCAGCCAGGCCGTGGCGACCGTGCGGGAGGTGGACAGCCGGCCGTCCTCACCGGTCAGCGGCGCGAGCAGGCCGCCGTGCGCACGGTGCCGCACGGCGAGCGCGGTGAGCAGCGCGGCCAGCACGACGGCCGCGGCCAGCGCCGCCGTACGGGCGTCCGTCCAGCCGGCGGCGATCGCGGTGAGCGCCTCGCCGATGAGCAGCACGCCGACCGCGCCCCACAGGACCGGCGGCGTACGGCGCCGGGCGGCTTCCCGGCGCGCACGGCCCTCGGCGGCGGCGCGCTCGGCAACCGTGCGCGCCGACTGGGTGAGTTCGTCGGAGATCCACTGGCGGGCCGCGCCGGCGGAGTGCGCCAGGCCGGCCGGTACGCCGCGGCCCGCGGCGCAGTCCTCGCGCAGCGCGACGAACGCGGCGACCGCCTGCCGGTGTCCCGTGCGGGCGCCGTGCGGGCAGTCCCCGCACGTGCACCCCGTCCCCGTGTCCGGCGCGCCCGTGGCCGTACTCGTGCCCGTACTGCTCGTACTCGTTCCCGCGGCCGGGGCTGCCCGGCCGCGTCCGTCCGCCGTGGCCTGCCCGTGCTGCCCGGCCCGCCGGCCCGCCGCGTCCACCGACACTTCCCGTACCGCCCGCCACCCGTAGTCGCCGTCCACCGCTCCCTTGACGGCAGCGCTGGCGACGCATTGTGCCGAGCGGGCGAGGCCGGCGCCAACCGCCCTGCTCCGGAGGGGTGCGCTCCGGTCACGGGGCCGGGGTGCGGGCCGGGGGCGGGCGGGGCGCCGGCCGGGTGCGGTGGCCCGCCTCAGCCGAAGAGGTCCGGCTCCTCGCGGCTGATCTGCTGGTACAGCGGCTGGTGGTTGATCCAGGCCACCAGGTCGCTGCCGAGCTGTTCCCGGGTGCGCATGGCGCTGCCGTGGTCGATGAGCACCGGCTTGCCCGCCGCCTTCGCGGTCAACTGCACCTTGCAGGACCGTTCCATCGTGAGGAACCACCAGGCGGCGGCGTCCACCGAGTCGCCGACCGTCAGCAGCCCGTGGTTGCGCAGGATCAGCGCCTTGTGGGGGCCGAGCGCCGCCGCGATCCGCCGCGCCTCCGCCTCGTCCACGACCACGCCGGTGTACTCGTCGAAGAGCGCGTGGTCCTCGTAGAACGCGCAGACGTCCTGGGTGATCGGCTCCAGCAGCTCGCCCAGCGCGGACAGCGCCCGGCCGTACGTGGAGTGGCTGTGGGCCACGGCGACCACGTCGGGGCGGGCCGCGTGGATCTGCGCGTGAATGGCGAAGGCCGCCTGGTTGACGTGGTGGCGTCCCTCGACGACCTGTCCCTCGCGGTCGACGAGGAGCAGGTCGCTGACGCTGACGTGCCGGAAGGACATCCCGAAGGGGTTCGCCCAGAAGCAGTCGGTGAACTCCGGGTCCCGGGCGGTGAGATGGCCCGACACGCCCTCCTCGAAGCCGTACCGCCCGAAGAGCCGCAGCGCCGCGGCGAGCCGCTCCTTGCGGTGGCGGCGCTCCTCTTCGACGGTCGCGTGCGTCGGGGGCATCGCGAACTGCAGCTGCTCGGTGGGTATCGGCGTGGGGTACGGCATCCCGGCTCTCCTCGTGTGCGACTCGCTCGGGAAGCTACGCCGGGGTACGTGAAGAGACCAGACATGGGGCGGGCGGTTGCCGTGGAGGTGGTGTGAACTCCCGGCACCCGCCCGCCCGGCAGGGTCCGCTCCCCCGCTTACTTCTCGCCCTCGCCGCTCATCAGGCGGACGCCGCGGAGCAGCGCCGAGTGGTCCAGGTCGCCGTCGCCGCGTGCCACGGCGGAGGCGACGAGCTGCGCAGCGGTCGCGCCGACGGGCAGGGTGGCGCCGACCGCGCGGGCGGCGTCCGTGACGATGCCCATGTCCTTGTGGTGCAGCGCGAGCTTGAAGCCGGGGCGGTAGTCGCCCTCCAGGAAGTTGGCCATCTTGCGGGTGAGGACGGCCGAGCCGGCGAGCCCGCCGTTCAGCACCTCAAGGGCCGCCGGCAGGTCGACGCCGGACTTCTCCAGGAAGCCGATGGCCTCCGCGCACGCCTCCAGATTGACCGCGACGATCAGCTGGTTGGCGGCCTTCACGGTCTGGCCGGCGCCGTGCGGGCCGCAGTGCACGATGGTCTTGCCCATCGCCTCGAAGACCGGGCGGGCGGCCTCGAAGTCCGCCTGCTCACCGCCGACCATGATCGAGAGGACGCCCTCGACCGCGCCGGCCTCACCGCCGGACACGGGCGCGTCCAGCACCCGCACGCCGTGCTCCTTGGCACGGGCCGCCAGCTCGATGGAGGTCTGCGGGGTGATCGAGGACATGTCGATCAGCAGCGCGCCGTCCTTCGCGTGCGCGAGGATGCCGTCCTCGCCGTACGCGACCTCTTCGACCTGCGGCGAGGCGGGCACCATCGTGATGACGACGTCGGCGTCCCGGACGGCCTCGGCGATGCTCCCCGCCTCGGTCCCGCCGGCCTCGACGAGCGCCCCCGCCTTCCCCGGGCTGCGGTTCCACCCGCGCACGGTGTGCCCGGCCTTCGCCAGATTGACCGCCATCGGGCTGCCCATGATCCCGAGTCCGATGAAACCGATGGTGCTCATGCCGTACGCCCCACTCACTTCCGCATCGCGGAGTCTTGTTTCGTAGTACGGAATCAATTTTCCGCAGCGGAGGGTGGGGCGTCAACCATCGCCCGCCGGACACGCCTGCGGCCGACCGCCGTCAGGTCGATGACGACGGGAAAGGGAGCCGCCGTCCCGAGGCGGTTGTACTGGGTCCCGGTGAGCGCGTAGTCCCCGGTCGCCGCGCCGAGCTCATGGACGTGCACGACGGGCAGTCCGGCCCTCCGCTCGACCCGCCAGAAGTGCGGGATGCCCGCAGCAGCGTACTTGCGGGTTCCACAGAATCGTCCGAGACGGCCTCGACGGCCAGCAGGACGTCCTCGGGCCGCAGCCAGGTGCCCTTCGGCCCGGTATCGGCACCGGCCGTGGCCACCAGGACGTCGGGGGCGACGCGGTTGCGCCCGTCCAGCCTGACGTCGAACTCCCGGAAGACCTCGAACCCGTCCGGCGCCTGCCCCGCCAGCGCGTGCTCCAGCAGGCTCAGGACGCGGGAGTGCCACACCGTCCGGGGCTCGAGGGCGACGAGGTCACCGTCGAACAGCTCGGTACGCCGGGGAAGCCCCGGCAGCCGGTCGAGGTCGTCCGAGGTGAAGCCGCCCGGCGGAGGAACGGGACGCTGGTGGGGCCACCACTCCGGCCATGTCACAGGTTGTCGATCTCCGCGAGGTCGATGTCGATGTCGAAGGGGGCGGCGAGCTTGAGGCGGTCGCGGTGGATTGCGACGGGGTAGTACGTCCGGTCTTCCTTGTCGAGCTCGAAGACGTGGACGGTCGGGCGGTCGTCGATGCCGGACATCTCCACGCGCCAGAAGTGGGGGATGCCGGCGCCCGCGTACTTGTGCGGCTTCGTGTCGCGGTCGCGGGCCTCGGATTCAGGGGAGACCACCTCGACGGCGAGGAGCACGTCCCTGGCCTGGAACTGGGTTTGCGTACGAGAGCGCGCCGCAACGGTACGCACGACGACGATGTCCGGCTCCGGACCGTTGCGCTTGTCGATGACCACAGTCATCTCGCGCACGACCTTCAGCTCGGGCGGCACCGTACGGCGCAACCCGTTCGCCAGAAGGTCGATCACAATGCTACGGAAGTAGCGCTGTGGGCTCACGAAGATCAGGCTCCCGTCGAGCAGCTCAGTGTGCGGCGGGAGGTCGGGCAGCGTCAGCAGGTCGTCCACGGTGTAACCGTCCTGCGGCGGCACCGGCCAGTGGTGCTCGGTCTCGGCGGTCATGAGTCCTCCCATGGACGGGATTCTGGGCCGTGCGGTCAGCGTACCCAGCAAGAACGCCGGCGCCGCCACTCATACGAATGAGTGGCGGCGCCGGCGTTACCGATGGGGGGGGGACCCTCAAGTCACTCCCACTCGATCGTGCCCGGGGGCTTGCTGGTGACGTCGAGGACGACGCGGTTGACGTCCTTGACCTCGTTGGTGATGCGGGTGGAGATGCGGCCCAGCACGTCGTACGGCATGCGGGTCCAGTCGGCCGTCATCGCGTCCTCGGAGGAGACGGGACGGAGGACGATCGGGTGGCCGTACGTGCGGCCGTCGCCCTGGACGCCGACCGAGCGGACGTCGGCCAGGAGCACCACCGGGCACTGCCAGATGTCGCGGTCCAGGCCGGCCGCGGTCAGCTCCTCGCGGGCGATCGCGTCGGCCTCGCGGAGGAGGTCGAGCCGCTCCTTGGTGACCTCGCCGACGATGCGGATGCCCAGGCCCGGCCCGGGGAACGGCTGGCGCTGGACGATCTCCTCCGGCAGGCCCAGCTCGGCGCCGACCATCCGGACCTCGTCCTTGAAGAGCTGGCGGAGCGGCTCGATGAGCTTGAACTCCAGGTCCTCGGGGAGGCCGCCCACGTTGTGGTGGGACTTGATGTTGGCCGTGCCCGTGCCGCCGCCGGACTCGACGATGTCCGGGTAGAGCGTGCCCTGCACCAGGAACTCGACCGGCTCGCCCGCCGCGCCGGCCTCCGCGATGATCTCCGCCTGGGCCTGCTCGAAGACGCGGATGAACTCGCGGCCGATGATCTTCCGCTTCTCCTCGGGGTCGGAGACCCCGGCGAGGGCGGAGAGGAAGCGCTCGGAGGCGTCGACGACCTTCAGCTGGACGCCGGTGGCGGCCACGAAGTCCTTCTCGACCTGCTCGGTCTCGCCCTTGCGCATCAGGCCGTGGTCGACGTACACACAGGTCAGCTGGTCACCGATGGCCTTCTGGACGAGCGCTGCGGCCACCGCGGAGTCCACGCCGCCGGACAGGCCGCAGATCGCGCGCTTGGAGCCGACCTGCTCGCGGATCGCGGCGACCTGCTCCTCGATGATGTTGCCCATCGTCCAGTTGGGCTCGATGCCGGCGCCGCGGTAGAGGAAGTGCTCCAGCACCTGCTGGCCGTGCGTGGTGTGCATCACCTCTGGGTGGTACTGCACGCCGTACAGCTTCTTCTCGTCGTTCTCGAACGCGGCGACCGGGACGACGTCCGTGGAGGCCGTGACCGTGAAGCCCTCGGGGGCCGCGGAGCACGCGTCGCCGTGCGACATCCACACGGACTGCTCGGCGGGGGTGCCCTCGAAGAGCGTCGAGGCGTTCTTGGAGACGGCCAGCGGGGTGCGGCCGTACTCACGGGCGCCGGTGTTGTCGACCTTGCCGCCGAGCTTCACCGCCATGAGCTGGAAGCCGTAGCACATGCCGAAGACCGGGACACCGGCCTCGAACAGGGCACGGTCGATGCTCGGCGCGCCCTCCTCGTACACGGACGACGGACCGCCGGAGAGGATGATGGCCTTGGGGTTCTTGGCGAGCATCTCCTCGACCGGCATGGTCGACGGGACGATCTCGCTGTAGATCCGCGCCTCGCGGACACGGCGGGCGATGAGCTGGGCGTACTGCGCGCCGAAGTCGACAACGAGGACGACATCCGGGGCGGCGGCGGGGGGCGCTGCTGACACTTCGGCGGCCTTCCGGCGGTGGTGGAGCTACGGGGTTGTGCTTTCGATTCTACCGGGCACATACTGAGCCCCATGTTCACGCAGCTGACCTTCGTCTTTACCTATGGCACCGGCCCGTCCGGCTGCCACAGGTCGCGCTGCACGAACCGCTGACACCAGCGACGAGCGACTTACCAGGCGCCCCGGGCCGTACAAGGCCCGGGGCGCTGGTGTTTTCCTCCGGGCGGTGCGGATCCGGGGCACTCAGACCCCGAGGAGACGGACATGACGAGCAGCACCCGGACGGCAGCGACCACGACGGCCACCCGCGCGCGGACCGTGACGGACGCCACGGCGCCCGGACGCCCCGCGGCGGGCGGCGCGGCGGCCGCGCCGGCGGCGGCCCGGCCGCGGCCCGAGACCGGCGCGCGGACCGAGGAGGCCGCCGCGCTGATCGGTGACGCGCGGCGCCGGATCGACGATATCGACGGCCGGATCATCGGCCTCGTACAGGAACGGATGGCCGTCTCGGCCGTCATCCAGAGGGAACGGATCGCCTCCGGCGGGCGCCGGGTCAGCCTCTCCCGCGAGATGGAGATCCTGGAGCACTTCCGCGAGCAGCTGGGCCGGCCCGGCACGGCGCTCGCGATGACGCTGCTGGAGCTGTGCCGCGGGCGCATCTGAACGGCACGTCTGAACGGGCGCTGCTCCACGGGCCCGGCCGGCCGGGCCCGTGCGGGCGGGTGCGTGACGTGGGCGCATCTGCGTTCGGGCGGCGTCTCACCCGTACGGACCGTGACCGGTCGGCGCGGGGCTTCGTTGTTCCCGGTGCCACGCCAGCCAGGCGCGGCCTGCAGGACTACGCGTAGACGCCGCCCGTGGGCGGGAACCGCCGCAGCGATGAGACGCCGGCCGCGTTGATGCGGACGGCGCCGTGGGACCTCGCTGCGGTGCTGTGGCCGGTCGGCAGGGGACAGCAGCCCGGCCACATCCGATGGGGCGGTCGGCCCCGGGGACGCCTGGGGCCGACCGCATCCGGTCGAAACGGTTGCGCCGGGTGAGGCGTATCCACCACGATGCATGAAGAGCCAAGTACCTCGCGCAGAGGTGGCTTCTGGTACTGCCATTGGTCTACACCATGGAACGAATGGTTCCTGCAGACCGTGCGCGAGCGGTACCCCGCACGATCCGCGCCGACAGGCCGGAGCACGACCAAGAGCTTTACGGGCGCCACCCCCCGGGCGCCTTCCTTCGGCGCCGCCGCTGCCCTGACGTCGGCGCCGGGCAGCAAGGGCCCCGCGGCCGCCCGCACCCCCCTCGCGGACGGCGCCTCGGGGCCCTTCGCTCTGCCCGCCCCGGCCCCCACCGGCGGCCCCCGAAGATCACGTACAACCTTTTCGGTACTGCGGTGGTCATGTACGTGTAAACGCACGGCCATACCGCGCCCCACCGCGACGGCCCGCCACACTTTCGTGCCGCCCACTCGGCACTCCGGACCCCGAAGAGGTCTTGACACGATGAAGCTTCGCCGTGCACTGACGGCTGCCGCAGCGGCGGCCGTCCTCGCGCCCGCCGCGCTGCTCGCGGCACCCGCCGCGTACGCGACGGACGACGACCCCGGCACCACGCAGTCCGCCGGCCCGGCGACGCCGGACGACAACGGCTCAAAGACGGAGACCCCGGCCACGGACGACAAGTCCACGGAGTCCGCCGAGCCCTCGGACAGCGCCGGCCCGACGGACCCGCCGAAGGACGGCGAGGAGAAGCCCACCGACGGGGCCACCACCGAGACGCCGACCGACAACCCGGGCGACGCGGAGCCGGGGAACGACAAGCCCGGTGACGAGAAGCCCACCGAGGAGCCCTCCACCACCCCGCCGGCCACGCCCTCCGACAAGCCCACCGAGCCCGCGGAGTGCAAGACCCCGTCGGACAAGGCGGCGATCACCACCACGCTGCGCGGGCTGCCCAGCAAGGTCGTGGCCGGTTCCGGCTGGCACAACTTCACGTTCCGCGCGACGAACGTCTCCGAGGAGGCGATGACGTCCGTCGACGCGTACGTCATGCTCTCGGCCATCGAGAACGAGGACTTCGACGACGTCTCGCACCTGCTGACCGTGCAGTGGTACGACGAGGGCGCGGGCGTCTGGGAGAACGTTGACGAGTACGGCTACTTCGCCTCCCTCGCCGACCTCGCGCCCGGTGAGTACGCCGACGCCAAGCTGCGGCTGAAGGTCGACGCGAAGACGCCGGGCAGCTACGGCTTCGCGTTCGCCATCGGTGCCTACCAGAACGCGAAGGGCGACTGCGGCTACTCCGACGGCTCGGAGTACGACTTCGACATCCTGGTCGCGGGCAGCGACACCGGCACCGTGCCGCCCGCCAAGCCGCGGCCGAGTGACAAGAAGCCGAACAAGCCCGCCCCGCAGGGCGGTCTGAAGGAGCTGCCGGTCACCGGCAAGCTCGCCGAGACCGGTTCGTCCTCGGCGCTGCCGACGATCGCGGCGGTGGCCGGGGTCACGATGGCCGTGGGCGCGGGTGCGATCTTCGTCGTCCGCCGTCGCAAGACGGAGGGCGCGGCTGCCGCCTGACGGCGGCTGAAAGCCGGTTGAGCTGCGAGGGGCCGCACCTGGACTGCCGGGTGCGGCCCCTCGTCGTACACGTCAAAGACGTCCTCAACCGCCGGACGGGCTCGATGTGCCCGGCTCAGGCCGTCTTCGGCGGCACCGTGGGCACCGGTACGAAGGGCAGTTTCAGGGCCGCGAAGGCCTTTTCCGGGACCGCCGGGTGGTGCGGCTCCACCGGGGCCAGCCGCTGGTAGGGGCGGCCGGGGGCCGGGCGGGGGTCGGCCTCGCCCTTGTTCGGCCAGAGGGACATCGCGCGTTCGGCCTGCGCGGTGATGGTCAGGGACGGGTTGACGCCGAGGTTCGCGGAGACCGCCGAGCCGTCGACGACGGAGATGCCGGGATGGCCGTGGAGCCGGTGGTACGGGTCGATCACGCCGTGGTCGGCGTCCTCGCCGATCGGGCAGCCGCCGAGGAAGTGCGCGGTCAGCGGGGTGCCCATCAGCTCGCCGATGTTGCTGCCGGCGAAGCCGTTGATGTCCTCGGCGATCAGCGAGGCGGCCTGCGTCGCGGCCGGGATCTGCACCGGGTTGGGCGCGCCGTGGCCCTGGCGCGCGGTGAGCAGGCCCTTGCCGATGCCGCCCGGCTTCCGGTACGTGGTCAGGGAGTTGTCCAGGGACTGCATGACCAGGCCGATGATGGTCCGCTCCGACCAGCGGCGGTTGGAGAGCGCGCGGGCGGTGAGCACGGGGTGGCGCACGGTCCGGCCGAGCCAGCCGAGGACCCGGGCCGCCGCGCCGTCCCGCAGCGGCACCTGGAGGATGGACAGGCCGCCCATCGCGTTGGAGCCCTTGCCGTAGCGGACGGGCTCGATGTGGGTGTCGGCGTCGGGGTGGATGGACGAGGTGATCGCGACGCCGCGGGTGAAGTCGACCTTCTTCTCGCCGGTCTTCTTGCGGTAGCGGCGGTTGTCGGTCAGCGCGCCCACCAGCGACTCGGAGTTGGTGCGGGTCAGCTCGCCGAGCTTGGGCGAGAGGTGGGGCAGCAGGCCGGTGTCCTTCATCCGGTGCAGCAGGGTCTGGGTGCCGTAGGTGCCGGCGGCGAGCACGACGCGGCGCGCGGTGAAGGTGCGGCCCTTGCCCTTGCGCTTGTCGTCGGTGGGCAGCGTCTTGACGGCGAAGCCGCCGCGGGAGTCCTCGGTGACGGCGACGACGGAGGTCATCGGGTGGATGACCGCACCCGCCTTCTCGGCGAGGTAGAGGTAGTTCTCGGTGAGGGTGTTCTTCGCGCCGTGCCGGCAGCCGGTCATGCACTCGCCGCATTCGTGGCACGCCGTGCGGGACGGGCCCGCGCCGCCGAAGTAGGGGTCCGGCACCTCGCCGCCGGGTGCGGTCCGCGTCGTGCCGTCGGCGTCCTTGCCGTCGCCGAAGAAGACGCCGACGGGCGCGAGGTGGAAGGTGTCGCCGACGCCCATCTTCTCGGCGGCGGCCTTGAGGTGCACGTCGGAGGGGGTCACGGTGGGGTTCAGGCGTACCCCGAGCATGCGCTGGGCCTGGTCGTAGAACGGCTTGAGCTCGTCCTGCCAGTCGGTGATGTGGCCCCACTGCTGGTCGTCGAAGAACTGCTTCGGCGGCACGTAGAGCGTGTTGGCGTAGTTGAGCGAGCCGCCGCCCACCCCGGCGCCTGCCAGGACCATGACATTGCCGAGCAGGTGGACGCGCTGGATGCCGTAACAGCCGAGGGCCGGGGCCCAGAGGTAGTTGCGGAGGTCCCAGGAGTTCTTGGGCAGCGTCTCGCGGGTGAAGCGGCGGCCGGCCTCCAGGACGCCGACCCGGTATCCCTTCTCGGTCAGCCGCAGGGCCGACACGGAGCCGCCGAAGCCGCTGCCCACGACGAGGACGTCGTAGTCGTACGACGGTCCGTGCGCCGTCTTCTGCTCCTGGCTCTGGGCAGAGTTCTCCCCTGGCATCGGCTCTCCTCGGGTTCGCGCGGGTGCGGTACGGGTGCGGGTGCGGCCTTCTGGATGTGAGGGGTTGGGGTGTCTCGTGGTCCTGGGTCAGCGGAGCCGGAGGGCCTTCATGGCCTTCAGGCTGAGGGTCATGAACGCCGCGTACTTCTCGTCGTCCATGCCGAACGCCGGGGCCAGCGGCATGATCCGCTGGTGTGCGACGGTCTGTGCCTCGGTGTACTTGAGGATGCCCTCGGAGCCGTGGCGGCGGCCGAGGCCGGAGTCGCCCATGCCGCCCATCGGGGACTGGACGCTGCCGTAGCCCGCCGCGTAGGACTCGTTGACGTTGGCGGTTCCGGTGTTCAGCCGGGCGGCGATGCTGCGGCCGCGGCGGCCGTCCTTCGTCCAGACGCTGGAGTTCAGGCCGTACGGCGTGGCGTTGGCGAGCCGGACCGCCTCGTCCTCGTCGCGGAAGCGGTAGAGCGAGACGACCGGGCCGAAGGTCTCCTCGTTGCAGACGGCCATCGGGGCCTCGACGCCGTCGAGGACGGTGGGCTCGTAGAAGAGCGGGCCGATGTCGGGGCGCGGCCGGCCGCCGGTGAGCACCTTGGCGCCCTTGGCCACGGCCTCCTCGACGTGCCGGACGACGGTCTCCAGCTGGCGCTCGCCGACCAGCGAGCCCATGTCGGCGCCGTACGCCAGGGCGTTGCCCAGGCGCATGGCCTTCACGCGGGCCACGAAGCGCTCGGCGAACTCATCGGCGACCGACTCGTGGACGTACAGCCGCTCGATGGAGATGCAGAGCTGGCCGGCGGAGGAGAAGCAGCCGCGCACGGCGCCGGCGGCCGCCTTGTCCAGGTCCGCGTCGTGCAGCACCAGCATGGCGTTCTTGCCGCCGAGTTCGAGGGAGCAGCCCACCAGCCGGGCCGCCGCGCCCTGGGCGACCTCGCGGCCCGTGCGGGTGGAGCCGGTGAAGGAGACGTAGTCGGCGTGCTTGACGACCTCGGGGCCGACGACGGGCCCGTCACCGATCACGACCTGCCAGACCTCCGGCGGCAGACCCGCCTCGATCAGCTGCTCGCGGGCCCACAGGGCGGTCAGCGCGGTCTCGGTGTCGGGCTTCATCACGACGGCGTTGCCCGCGACAAAGGCCGGCAGGGCGTCGCCGACGGACAGCTCGAAGGGGTAGTTCCAGGGGGCGATCTGGCCCACCACGCCCTTGGGCCTGCGGAGTTCGGTGACCTTGGTGAGGGTCGGCACGACGCCGGTGTGGCCCTGGGGCTTCAGGTAGGCGGGGGCCTTGCGGCCGTAGTGGCGGGCCGCGACGGCGACCGCCTGGACCTCCTCGTGCGCGTGCAGCCGGGCCTTGCCGGTCTCCAGCTGGATGAGGTCCAGCACCTCGGCCTGGCGCTGGAGTACCAGGTCGTGGAAGCGGAGCAGGATCGCGGCGCGCTTGCGGACCGGGGTGGCCGCCCACTGGCGCTGTGCGACGCGGGCCCGCTCGAAGGCGTCCGCGACGTCCTCGGGGGTGGACTCGGGCAGCTCGGCGAGGACCTCGCCGGTGAACGGCGTGTGGTTCGCCGTCCGGCCGCTGCCCACCACGCCGCGGGTGAGGCGGGCGACGAGGTCCTTGGTGACCACGTCGGCGGCGGTGCGGGTGCCCGCGGCGGCGGAGGCCACCGGGTTGCCGTCGGCGGGGGCGGTCTGTGCGGTGTCCAGCGAGTCCGTCATGGCGCCGAGGGTATGCCCACGGGAACGCTTTGTGTACCCGCCGGTAATAGGTTTTCACCGGCCGCCCACAATTACGCCAGTAATCGCTGGCCAGAACGCCGCTGGGCAGGGGATTCGATGCCGGCGGGCGGCGGCCGGTCAGCCCGTGGCCGGGGTACGCAGCACCTGGAAGGTGGCCAGCGCGGTATCGAAGTGTCGTTTCGCCTCCGCCCGGTCGGCCACCGGCGCCGAGATCCACACGTCGTACGTCCGGCCGCCCTCGGCCCAGCTCATGTCGTACGTGTGCCGCGGCCCGCCGCCCCCGGCACCGCCGTCCCAGGTGAACTCCCACAGCGCCGCCGGATGCCCCTGGTGGTACGTGGCGGTGACCCGGCCGTCCCGGTACCCCGGATAGCTCCGCGGCCCCGTCCGGTGCGCCTCCCGCAGCATGGCCAGCGGCCCGCCCGGCTGCGGCGGCCGGACCCGGATGCCCAGCCGGAACCGCTTGCCCGCCGAGTAGTAGTACACCCGCGGCTTCTCGTACGCACGCGTGAACCCGTCCGGCACCGCCAGCGCGAAGCCCTGCGGATCGCGGACCGTGCCGTACCCGGGCGGCGCTGCGGTCGGCCCCGGATT
>NZ_PQSQ01000027.1 GCF_002920575.1 Streptomyces sp. Ru73
CGGGAGTTCGCCGAGGGTGTCGCGGAGTACGGCGGCCTTGCCGGCGTTCTTCGCCGCGGCGGCCGCGGGGTCGGCGAGGGCCGCGCCGTCGCCGCCGCCGAGGAGGTTCGTACCGGACCAGGCCCGTACGGTCAGCGCGCGCTGGGCCAGCATCGGCGCGAGGACGGAGCGCAGCAGGGTCTGGCCGGTCTTGCCGTCGCGGCCCGCGTACGGGAGGCCGCTGCAGCGGGCCATGTCGCGGAGTTGGGGGTGGTGCAGGCCGGTGGAGGGGGTGAAGTTGACGTACGGGCAGCCGGCGCGGAGGGCGGCCAGCGCGTAGAGGGAGCTGGAGGGAGGGGGGCCGTGGCCGGTGACCGTTCATCACCTGTCCCACCGGCACGCGTACCAGTGGCACCCGCCTCACCGGCGGACGCGCCCCCCACACCCGCCTCACCGGCGGACGCGCCCTCGGGTGACGCGCTCCCGGCAACCGCCTCCGTCGCCGCCCCGGCCCCCGGCGCCGCCTCCGTGGACGCCACGTTGATGACGATGACCCGTTCCAGGTCGTGCGTCTCGCGGAACGTGCGCAGGTCCGTGGCGAAGGCGGCCACCAGGGTCTCTTCGTCGCGGGTGTCGCCCGGCTGGGGGCCGCCGGGGCGGATCTCCGCGTCGGCGGCGGCGAGTTCGGTCTGTACCGAGCGGGGCAGGCCGTGGGGCAGGACACCGCTGGCGGCGAGTTGTTCGGCGCGCTTCGGCAGTGGGCAGGAGGCGATGTCGTGGCCGCCGAACACGAGGGACGCGAGCGGCGGCAGTGGGACGTCGGCGAAGGCCGCCGTCTCGGTGACCATGCCGGTCGGCTCGTGCAGGCCCGCGGCGAGTGCCGCGCAGCCCGCGACGACGGTCGTGGCGACCGAGCCCCGCGCGCCGATCAGCCACACTCCGGTGCGGCCACTCTCCGGTGCGGAGCCATTTCCCGTACGCATACGCCCTCCCGTGTCGGTATTCGCTCGCCCTGCTGAGCCGGTGTCCGTCCGGCCCTCGCCGGGCCGGTATCCATACGCCCCACCGGGCCGGTATCTGTCCGTTCCGTCGAGCCGGTGTCCCTCCGCCCCGCCGAACCGGTGTCACCCGCCGCGCCAAGCCGGCATCCACCCGCCCCACCGGGCCGGTATCCGTCCGCTCCGCCGAGCCGATGTCCATCGGCCCCGCCAAGCCCGTATCCGTCCGCCCGACCGAGCCGCTATCCGCCCGCCCCGCCGACCCGGCGGCCATCTACGCGCGCTCGCCCCACCGAGCCGGTGCAGGCCCGCCCCACCAAGCCGAAGCGGGCCCGCCCCACCAAGCCGAAGCAGGCTCGCCCCGCCGAGCCGAAGCGCGCTCGCCCCACTCGGCCCGCTCCCCCCGGTTCGCCCGTCACTGCCCGGTGCTTCCCGGGCCCAGCGGCTTGAGGCGGATGTGGCGGAAGGAGACCTTGTCGTCGGGGCCGTGGTTCTGGATGCCGACGTAGCCCTGGCGGAGGGAGCGCGCCGGATCGTGGTTGGTGAAGTCGTTGATCTTGCGGCCGTTGAGGAAGACCTTCAGGCGTTCGCCCTGGACGCGGATCTCGTAGGTGTTCCACTCCCCCGGCGGGCTCAGGGCCGCGTCCCTGGCCTTGGTGTTCGCGGCCTGGAAGCCGTAGACGGAGCCGGTGGTGCGGTCGGGCGCGTCGGTGGCGTCGATCTGGATCTCGTAGCCGTTGTTCACCGCCGACCAGGGGTCGTCGGAGGCGGGAAAGCCCACGAAGACACCGGAGTTGTCGTCGCCGGACGCGCTCGCCATCTTCCAGTCGAGCTTCAGGGAGTAGCCGTGCTGCTCCTTCGCGGCGTACCAGAGCATGCCCATGCCGCCGTCGGAGGTGAGTGTCGCGTCGTCCTCGTTCAGGGTGAAGGAGCCGGGGCCCGCCTGCTTCCAGCCGTCGAGGCTCTTCCGGGTGCCGTCGAAGAGGGCGGTGTAGCCGTTCTCCGGGCGGCAGTCGGCCTGGGCGAGGCCGGTGGCGTAGCGGATGCCGCCGAGGAGGTGGGTGCGGAAGGCGGGCTCGGCGTACGACTCCTTGGTGTGCCCTGCGCCGGTGTAGAAGGCGCGGCCGCCGTTGTACTCCTGGCACCAGGCCAGCGGGTGGTCGCCGCCCATCGTGCCGCCGGTGTACGTCGTCTCGTCGAGGGTGGCGAGGACGTGGGCGCGGTCGCGCGGGTTGGTGCGGTAGTTGTACCACTCGTCGGTGCGGTCCCAGGCGGCCGCCAGGTGTGCCGTGGCGGGGTGGGCGCGGTCCTCGACGCGCAGGGTGGCGGGCTGGATCGCCGGGTGCGACTGGAAGTAGGCGCCGGCCAGGCCGCCGTAGAAGGGCCAGTCGTACTCGGTGTCGGCGGCCGCGTGCACGCCGACATAGCCGCCGCCCGCGGCGATGTACTTCTCGAAGGCGGTCTGCTGGGCGGAGTCCAGCACGTCGCCGGTCGTGGAGAGGAAGACCACCGCGTCGTAGCGGGCGAGGTTGGCGGTGGTGAAGGCGCCGGCGTCCTCGGTGGCGTCGACGGCGAAGCCGTGCTGGGCGCCGAGTTCCTTGACCGTGGTGATGCCCTCGGGGATGGAGTCGTGGCGGAAGCCGGCGGTCTTGGAGAAGACCAGGACCCGGGTGCCGTCGGCCTTGCCCCCGCCGGCCTGGGGCGCGGCGGTGCCGGGCAGTGCCATGGAGGCGAGCAGGGCCGCGGCTGCCGCTGCGGTGACACCGAGCCGACGTACGGTGTGCCGTCGTGCGGTGGGCCGCCCTGCGGTGTTCCGGCGAGCGGTGTGCCGACGTCCGGTGTGCTGTCTTGCGGTGGGCTGGTGCGGGTGCATGTGTGGAGTCCTTCCTCCAGCAGCGGGGGGTGGCTGGGCAAGGGATCTCTGAGCGGGGTGCGGTGCCGGCCCCCGAGCGGACGGGGCCGGGACCCGAGCGGACGGGGCCGGGACCCGAGCGGTGGGGCGGTGCGGGGCGGGCGGGCCACGGGGACCGCCCGCCCCTGTCGGTGCGCGGGCGCGCTACTCCGTCACTTCGTGGTGAACTCGAAGTCGTCCACGTCGTACAGCGCGTCCGTGCCGCTGCCCTTGAAGACGAGGTAGAGCGTCGTCGTCCCGGCGGGCGGCTTGGCGATGGCGGTGCGGACGTCGGTGTACGTCTCCCAGCCGCCGGTCACCGGCACCTTGGCCGTGCCGAGCAGCTTGCCGTCGGGCGTGCCGGTGCGGACCTCCAGCGTGCCGCCGGCGCCGGCCGAGGCGACCCGGGCGGTCAGCTCGGTGGCGTTGGAGACGAGGTAGGGGGTGAAGCCGATCCAGTCGCCGTTGTGGATGTCGCCGACGGTCTTGCCGCCGTGCGCCGGCGTGTGGTCGACCGCCTTGACGCCCTTGGAGGTGCTGAAGTGCTCGGCCTGGCGGTGCTTGGGCTGGGTGACGTTCTGATCGTGAGTGGTCAGCGCGGGCTGGCCGTTCGCGCCCTTGTCGGTGTACTCGGCGTCGAAGACCCCGAAGATGTTGGCGTTGGGGTCGTGCTCGCCGTCGGCCAGCGTCTGGATGGTGCCCTCACAGCCGTTGGCGGACGTCACGGCGTGGCCGTGGTTGTCGTGGCCGAGGATGTGGGTGACGGTGACCTTGGAGCAGTCGATCTTCCCGTCCTCGGGGTCGGTGACCTTCACCTTGAACGGCACCTTGTCGCCGAAGGTGAACAGCTGGCCGTCACCGGGGAGTTGCAGCGTCACGGTCGGCGCGGTGTTGCCGACGGTGAGGTGCACGCTGGCCGAACCAGTACGTCCTGACGGGTCCTTGGCGGTGACGGTCGCCGTGTAGGTGCCGTTCTTCTTGTACGTGTGGGTGGGGTTCTGCGCGGTGGACTTGGTGCCGTCGCCGAAGTCCCAGGAGTAGGTGAGCGCGTCACCGTCCTGGTCGGTTGCGGTCGCGCTGAACTTCGCCTTCAGGGGCGCCTTGCCGGAGGTCCGGTCGACCTTCGCGTCGGCCACGGGTGAGTGGCCGTCGGTGGCGTTCTCGATGCGGTACAGCGCGGAGTTCTCGTCGCCGCCGAACCAGCTCAGCCCGTAGTCCAGCACGTACAGCGCGCCGTCCGGGCCGAAGGCCATGTCCATCACCTGGGTGCCGGACCAGGGGAACGGGTTGATCGACTGGACCTTGCCGTCCGCGTCCTGCTCGATCCGCTTGATCCACTGGCGGCCGAACTCACCGGCGAAGAAGTCACCGTCGTAGGACTCGGGGAACTTCACCTTGGAGTCGGAGCCGGCGTCGTAGCGGTAGACCGGGCCGCCCATCGGGGACTCCGATCCGCTGCCGAACTCCGGTACGGAGTCGTTGTCGTACGGGATCCAGGCGGGCTGGGCCGGGGGCAGATCGGTCAGGCCCGTGTTGTGCACCGAGGTGTTCTTGGGTGCGGCGCAGTCGAAGGACTCGCCGGACTTGCCGGTGGCGAAGTCGTAGTCGACGTAGGCGTCGTTGTTCCCGGTGCAGTACGGCCAGCCGAAGTTGCCGGCCTTGGTGACGCGCGCGAACTCCACCTGTCCGGCCGGGCCGCGGCTGGGGTTCGCGGCGCCCGCGTCGGGACCGTAGTCGCCGACGTAGACGATGCCGGTGGGCTTGTCGACGCTCATCCGGAAGGGGTTGCGGAAGCCCATCGCGTAGATCTCGGGACGGGTCTTCTCGGTGCCGGGCGGGAAGAGGTTGCCCTCGGGGATGTCGTACGAGCCGTCCTCGTTGACCTTGATGCGCAGGATCTTGCCGCGCAGGTCGTTGGTGTTGCCGGCGCTGCGCTGGGCGTCGTATGCGGGGTTGCGGTCGGCGCGCTCGTCGATGGGCGTGTAACCGTCGGAGGCGAAGGGGTTGGAGTCGTCGCCGGTGGAGAGGTAGAGGTTGCCCTGCGCGTCGAAGTCGATGTCACCGCCGACGTGGCAGCAGGTGCCGCGGGAGGTGGCGACCTCCAGGATCTTCTTCTCGCTGGCGGTGTCCAGCGTGCCGTCGTCCTTGAGGACGAAGCGGGAGAGCCGGTTCACGCCGTCGAACTTGGCGAAGTCGGCGGCGGTGCCGTTGTCCGGCGCGTCGCCCGCCGGGGTGTCCAGCGGGGGTGCGTAGTAGAGGTAGATGAAGCGGTTGTCCTTGAAGCCGGGGTCGACGCCGACGCCCTGGAGGCCCTCTTCGTCGTGGGTGTAGACGGGGAGCTTGCCGGCGACCTTGGTGTCGCCGGTGGCATCGGTGAGCCGGAGCGTGCCGTCCCGCGCGGTGTGCAGGACCGAGCGGTCGGGGAGGACGGCGAGGGACATGGGCTCGCCGACCTCCGCCGCGCCCTTGGCGAGGGTGACCTGCTGGAAGTCCTCGGCGGTGGGTGCCGGGTCCGCGGCGGGTGCGGCGACCGAGGGGGTGCTGCCGAGCGAGAGCGAGCCGGCCGCGAGCAGGCCGCCGGCGAACAGGGCGAGGGTGGAGCGGATTCTGCGACGTCTTCTGTGCACGCGGTGCCTCCCGGGCGGGTCGAGTGCCGTGCGGTGGGCGGTGCTGGGGAGTTCAGTGCGCCGTGCGAGCCGTCATGTACGTGTACGTGACACCAGAGGCGAAAATAGCTGCCTTCGCTCGCTGTGGATAGACCTTTGACATGAGGGATGACGACTTCTGCCGTCAGCAGGACAAAGGCGGACGGTCCGTCAGGTGTCCGAGCCGCCGAACGCCGCGTCGAACGAGGCCGACGGCGGGTCGAAGTCGTACGCCTTGAGCCGGGCCAGCGCCTCGGGGGCGCCCTGGAGCCGGTCCATGCCGGCGTCCTCCCACTCCACGGAGACCGGTCCCTCGTACCCGATCGAACGCAGCATCCGGAAGCAGTCCTCCCAGGGCACGTCGCCGTGGCCGGCCGAGACGAAGTCCCAGCCGCGGCGCGGGTCGCCCCAGGGCAGGTGGGAGCCGAGCCGGCCGTTGCGGCCGTCGAGGCGCTTGCGGGCCTCCTTGCAGTCCACGTGGTAGATCCGGTCGCGGAAGTCCCAGAGGAAGCCGACCGGGTCCAGGTCCTGCCAGACGAAGTGGGACGGGTCGAAGTTGAGGCCGAAGGCAGGGCGGTGGCCGACGGCCTCCAGGGCCTGCTGGGTGGTCCAGTAGTCGTACGCGATCTCGCTGGGGTGCACCTCGTGGGCGAAGCGGACGCCCTCGGCGTCGAAGACGTCCAGGATGGGGTTCCAGCGCGCGGCGAAGTCCTCGTAGCCCCGCTCGATCATGCCGGGCACGACGGGCGGGAACATCGCGACCAGGTGCCAGACGGCGGATCCGGTGAAGCCGACGACGGTGCGGACGCCGAAGGCGGCGGCGGCGCGCGCGGTGTCCTTGATCTCGGCGGCGGCGCGCTGCCGTACGCCCTCGGGCTCGCCGTCGCCCCAGATGCGGGCCGGCAGGATCGCCTTGTGCCGCTCGTCGATGATCGCGTCGCAGACCGCCTGGCCGACCAGGTGATTGGAGATCGCCCAGCACTTCAGGCCGTACTTGTCCAGGAGCTGCCGCCGGCCGTCCAGGTAGCCGGGCTCGGACAGCGCCTTGTCGACCTCGAAGTGGTCGCCCCAGCAGGCGAGTTCGAGGCCGTCGTAGCCGAAGTCGCGGGCCAGCCGGCAGACCTCCTCCAGGGGCAGGTCGGCCCATTGGCCGGTGAAGAGAGTGAACTGGCGTGGCACGGTACGGGACCTCCTCAGGCCGGTACGGGGGTGTAGACGCAGTTCTTCGCGGCGCTCTCCTCGACCGCGGCCAGGACGCGCTGCACGCGCAGGCCGTCGGCGAAGGAGGGCGCGGGGTCGGTGCCGGCGGCGATGGCGTGCACCAGGTCGCGGGCCTGGTGCGCGAAGGTGTGCTCGTAGCCCAGGCCGTGGCCCGGCGGCCACCAGCCCTCCAGGTACGGGTGGTCCGGCTCGGTGACCAGGATGCGGCGGAAGCCGGCCGCGACGGACGGCTCGGTGTGGTCGTGGAAGGACAGCTCGTTGAGGCGTTCCAGGTCGAAGGAGAGCGAGCCGCGGTCGCCGTTGAGCTCGACGCGGAGGGAGTTCTTGCGGCCCGCCGCGTACCGGCTGGCCTCGAAGGACGCCAGCGCCCCTGAGGCGAACCGGCCGGTGAACAGCGCGGCGTCGTCCACCGTGACCTCGTCCGTGCCGCCCGAGGCGAGCGGGCGCCGCCGGACGAACGTCTCGGTGACAGCGGAGACC
This sequence comes from Streptomyces sp. Ru73, assembly GCF_002920575.1. Taxonomy (GTDB): domain Bacteria; phylum Actinomycetota; class Actinomycetes; order Streptomycetales; family Streptomycetaceae; genus Streptomyces. The sequence continues at coordinate 7,215 of NZ_PQSQ01000027.1, forward strand.
CCCGCCAGCTGCTCCCCCGCCAGGTGCTGCGCGAGGTCGACGATGTGCGCGCCGAGGTCGCCCAGGGCGCCGGAGCCCGCGCTGTCCTTGCGCAGCCGCCAGGTCATCGGGGCCTGCGGGTCGACCAGCCAGTCCTGCAGGTAGCTGGCGCGCAGGTGGCGCAGTGTGCCGATGCGGCCTTCCGCGACGAACCGCCGGGCGAGGGCCATCGCGGGCGTACGGCGGTAGTTGAAACCGGTCATGGCGATCCGGCCGCGGGCCCGCGCCGCCTCCGCTGCCGCCACCATGGCCTCCGCCTCCTCGACCGTGTTGGCCAGCGGCTTCTCGCACAGCACGTGCTTGCCGGCTTCGAGGGCCGCGATGGCGATCTCGGCGTGGCTGTCGCCGGGGGTGCAGATGTCGACCAGGTCGACGTCGTCGCGGGCGATCAGCGCCCGCCAGTCGGTCTCCGCCGCGCCCCAGCCGAGCCGGTCGGCGGCGGCGCGCACGCCGTCGGCGTCCCGGCCGCAGACGGCGTTCATGGCCGGGCGCAGCGGCAGGTCGAAGGCGCGGGCGACGGTCCGCCAGCCCTGGGAGTGCGCCGCGCCCATGAAGGCGTAGCCGACCATGCCGATGCCCAGTACGGGGCGGCCGTCGGGGGTGGGGTCCTGCGCGTTGTCGTCCATGCATCACCTCATCGGTGCTGGTCAGTGTGGGGGTACGGCACGGCCCCGCGGCGCTGGCCGACGGGGCGCGCCGCGTCAGTTGAAGCCGGTCGGGAGGTAGTCGTCGACGTTGTCCTTGGTGACGACGGCGGAGTACAGGGTGATCGAGGCGGGGATCTCCAGCTCGGCCATGCCGCCGATGCCCTTGCCCTGGCCGAGCGCGCGGGCCAGGTCGATGGCGGAGGCGGACATCGTGGGCGGGTAGAGCACGGTGGCCTTCAGGACGGAGTTGTCCGCCTTGATGGTGTCCATGACCTTGCGGGAGCCGGCGCCGCCGACCATCAGGAAGCCGTCCCGGCCCGCCTGTTCGATGGCCCGCTCGGCGCCCACGCCCTGGTCGTCGTCGTGGTTCCACAGGGCGTCGAAGTCGGGGTGTGCCTGGAGCAGCCCGGCCATCTTGGACTGGCCCGACTCGACGGTGAACTCGGCGGCCTGGCGGCCCACCTTCTTGATGTTGGGGTAGTTCTTCAGGGCGTCGTCGAAGCCCTTGGTGCGCTGCCGGGTGAGCTCCAGGTTGTCGATCCCGGCCAGCTCCACGACCTTGGCGTTCTTCTTGTCCTTCAGCTGCTCGCCGATGTAGTGCCCGGCGTTCAGGCCCATGCCGTAGTTGTCGCCGCCGATCCAGCAGCGGTAGGCCTGCTGGGAGGCGAAGACCCGGTCGAGGTTGACGACGGGTATGCCGGCCCGCATGGCCTTCAGGCCGACCTGGGTGAGCGCCTTGCCGTCGGCGGGCAGCACGACCAGGACGTCGACCTTCTTGTTGATCAGGGTTTCGATCTGCCCGATCTGCTGGGCCGTGTCATTGGAGCCCTCGGTGATCTCCAGGGTGACGTCCTCGTACTGCTTCGCGCGGTCCTTGGCGTTCTGGTTGATCGCGTTCAGCCAGCCGTGGTCGGCCTGTGGCCCGGCGAAGCCGATGGTGACCTTCTTGCCGGGCTTGTCGTCCACTCCCCCGGCCTGCTGCTGCTTGCCGGCGCCGGCGGGGGTGTTGTTCTCGTTGCTGGTGCAGGCGGTGAGGAAGGCGCCGGCGGAGACGGCGGCGGCGCCGAAGAGCATGTTCCTGCGGCTGGTTCCCGGCATTCCCGGTGTGCGCTCGGTCATTGCTTGCGGCCCTTCTGTACCAGTACGGCGGCGACGATGATGGCGCCCTTGGCGATCTGCTGGACGGCGGTCTCCAGGTTGTTCAGGGCGAAGAGGTTGCTGATGGTGGTGAAGACGAGGACGCCCAGGAGGGAGCCGGTGATGGTGCCGCGGCCGCCGCTGAGCAGGGTGCCGCCGATGATGGCCGCGGCGATGGCGTCGAGTTCGTAGAGGTTGCCGTTGGTGTTCTGGCCGGACCCGGTGAGCACGAGCAGCAGGAAGGCCGCGATGCCGCAGCACAGCCCGGACAGCAGGTAGAGCAGCAGCCGCTGGCGGCGTACGTCGATGCCGGCCAGCCGGGCGGCCTCGGGGTTGCCGCCGACGGCGACGGTGCGCCGGCCGAAGGTCGTACGGTTCAGCAGCAGCCAGCCGACGACGGTGACGACGGCGAAGACCCACACGATGGGCGGGATGCCGAGCACGTACGCGTCCCGGCGGCCCAGCTCCAGCACCGGCTCGACGCTGACGATCTGGGTGCGGCCCTCGCTGATCTGGAGCGCGAGGCCGCGGGCCGAGGCGAGCATGGCGAGGGTGGCGATGAACGGCACCATGCCGCCGAACGACACGAGCAGCCCGTTGACCAGGCCGCAGCCCAGGCCCACGCACAGCGCGCACAGCAGGATGCCGCCGAGCCCGTAGCTCTGGGTGGCCACGGTGGTGGCCCAGACGGTGGCGAGCGCGACCATCGCGCCGACCGACAGGTCGATGCCGCCGCCGATGATGACGAAGGTCACGCCGACGGTGACGACGCCGATCACGGACGCCTGGGTGAGGACGAGCTGGAGGTTCTGCACGCTCAGGAACTGCTCGGGCTTGGTGAGCGCGCCGACCAGCACGAGGGCGGCGAGCACGCCGACGAGCGAGAGGTTGCGCAGGTCGGGGCGGTGACGGGGGCGGGCGTGCCGGGTGTCATCGGCGGCCGGTGCGGCGGGGCCCGGCGGTGCGCTGCCCGCCTCGGCCGGGAGGGCGTGTCCTTCGGAGGTGTTCACGGGCGGTCTCCTCGCGGTGTCGGGGCCGGCGTCTCCTCGGGGGTGGTGCCTGCCGGGGCCGGCGTGGGCCCCGGCCCTTCGCTCATGACCAGGTCCAGCACCCGGTGCTCGTCCAGCGCGGCCGCCGCGTCCTCGTGCACGACCCGGCCCTCGCGCAGGACGAGCACCCGGTCGGCGAGGCCGAGGACTTCGGGCACCTCGCTGGAGACCAGCAGGACGGCCACGCCGTCGTCGGCGAGCCGCCGGATCAGCGCGTACAGCTCGGCACGCGCGCCGACGTCCACGCCGCGGGTCGGCTCGTCCAGGAGCAGGACCCGGCAGCCGCGGAGCAGCCAGCGGGCCAGTACGGCCTTCTGCTGGTTGCCGCCGGAGAGGGTGCGGACCGGGCGCTCCGGGTCGTCGGGGCGCAGGGAGAGGTCGCGGGTGGCGGCGCGGGCCGCGGCCCGTTCGGCGCGCCGGTCCAGCCAGCCGGCCCGCGCGAAGCGCGGCAGCGAGGAGACGGAGACGTTGCGGCTGACGGATTCCAGGAGCAGCAGCGCCTGTGACTTGCGTTCCTCGGGGGCGAGGCCGAGTCCGGCGCGTACGGCGGCGGTGACGCTGCCGGGGCGCAGCGGCCTGCCGTCGACCACGACCCGGCCGGCGGTGGGCCGGCGGGCGCCGAAGACGGTCTCCAGGATCTCGGAGCGGCCGGAGCCGACGAGCCCGGCCAGGCCGAGGATCTCGCCGGGGTGCAGCTGGAAGTCGACGGGCCCGAACTCCCCTTCACGGGCGAGCCCTTCGGCGCTGAGCACGGGTGCGGCGCGGTCGGTGGCCGCGCGCCGTCCGGGGAAGACGTACTCGACGTCGCGGCCGGTCATCAGGGCGACGATGTCGCGGGTGGGGGTGGTGTGCGCGTCCAGGCCGCGGGCCGCGGTCCGGCCGTCCTTCAGTACGGTGACCCGGTCGCCGATCCGGCGGATCTCCTCCAGGCGGTGCGAGATGTACACCACGGCCACGCCGGAGGCGGTGAGGGCGGCGACGATGCGGAAGAGGTTGTCGACCTCGTCGGGGTCGAGCGCGGCGGACGGCTCGTCCATGACGATCAGCCGTACGTCGTGCGAGAGGGCGCGGGCCATCGATGCGATCTGCTGGCCCGCGGCGGAGAGCCGGCCGACGAGGGTGCCGGGGTCGATCTCGGGGTGACCGAGCCGCGCGAGGAGTTCGGCGGTGCGGTCGCGGGCCTCGCCGGTGCGGAGGAAGCCGCCGGTGGCGCGTTCGTGGCCGAGGAAGACGTTCTCGGCGACGGACATGTGCTCCACCAGGTCCAGTTCCTGGTAGATGGTGGCGATGCCGAGCCGCATGGCGGCGATCGGTGACTTCAGGGAGACCGTTTCGCCGCGCCAGCGGATCTCGCCGCCGTCCGGCTGGTGGGCGCCGGCCAGCACCTTGATCAGGGTGGACTTGCCGGCACCGTTCTGGCCGAGCAGGCAGTGCACTTCCCCCGCCGCCACGTCCAGGTCCACGCCGTCCAGGGCGCGCACGCCGGGGTAGGACTTGGTGATGCCGGACATGGTGAGCAGCGGTCCGGTGGCTTCGTGTGCCGCGGGCGGCGGCGGTGCGGGGCGGTGCGCTGGTGCCATGGCGGGCCTCCTCGGCGGTACGCCGGCGAGCGGGCGGGGCGGAGCGGGGCGCATGCGGGCATGCGGCATCGCGGAACGGCGCATGGGGGGTTGGTGCTGTGGTGCGGCTCGTACGGGTGCGGCGGCCCTGGCGGCCGGCGCGGCGGCTCGTACTGCTCGTACTGCTGTTACTGCTCTTGCGGCTCGTACGGCGTACGGATCGGACAGGTGGAGCTGACGTACCGGTCACGCGGGCGGAGCGGTGCTGCGGACGTGCGGGTCGCGCGGCGGAGCGGGGTGGTGCGGTGGTGCGGTGGTGCGGTGGTGCGGGTCGAACGCCGGACCGGGCTGACGGTGCGTCAGCACGGCCCGGAAGCCGGGGCCGGCTCAGGCCGGCGAGAACAGGTGGTCGCTGATGAGCCGGGCCGCGCCGGTCACGCCGGCCAGCGGGCCCAACTCGCCCAGGACGATGGGGAGGTTGCCGGTCGCCAGGGGCAGCGACTGGTGGTAGACCTGCGTGCGGATCGCGGCCAGCAGGGTGTGACCGAGGCCGGTCACCCCGCCGCCGATCACCACGAGGCCGGGGTTGAAGAAGCTGACGAGTCCGGCGATGACCTGCCCGGTGCGGGTGCCACCGTCCTTGATCAGCTCCAGTGCGGTGGCATCACCGGCCGAGGCGGCCACGGACACGTCCGACGCTTCGAGCGCGCCCGCCGCCTCGAGGCGGGCCGCGAGCGTGGCCGAGCGGCCCTCGCGCGCCGCCTCCTCCGCGTCCCGGGCGAGCGCGGCGCCGCCGAAGTACGCCTCCAGGCAGCCGGCGTTGCCGCACGCGCAGCGGCGGCCGTCCGGCTCGACCTGGATGTGGCCGATGTCGCCGGCGCTGCCGGTCGTACCGCGGTAGACCGCGCCGCCGACGACGATGCCGCAGCCGATGCCGGTACCGATCTTCACACAGATGAAGTCCTGCGAGGTGCGGGCCACTCCGGCGTGCTGCTCCCCCAGCGCCATCAGGTTCACGTCGTTGTCGACCATGACCGGGCAGCCCAGCTCCTGGCTGAGCGCCTCCCGTACGGGGAAGCCGTCCCAGCCCGGCATGATCGGCGGCGCCACGGGGACGCCTTCGGGGAAGCGGACCGGGCCCGGCACGCCGATGCCGGCGCCGTCGAACCCCTCGGCGAGCCCGCTGTCCCTCAACTTCTGCGCCAGCGCCAGTACTTGCTCGAAGACGGCGACCGGTCCCTCGCGGACGTCCATCGGCTGGGTGAGGTGTCCGAGCACCTCCAGTTCGGCGTTGGTGACCGCCACGTCGACGGAGGTCGCGCCGATGTCCACGCCGAGGAAGCGCAGTGTGGGCGCGAGCCGGATGTTGTGGGAGCGGCGGCCGCCGCGGGAGGCGGCGAGCCCGTCGGCGACGACGAGCCCGGTCTCCAGCAGCCGGTCGACCTCCACGGCGAGCTTGGAGCGCGAGAGCTCCACCTGATCGCCCAGCTGGGCGCGGGAGTTGGCCCCCTGGTCGCGCAGCAGGCGGAGGAGCCGCGCCTGATGCGCGTTCGCGGGCCTGGCCGTCATGCGCCTCACGCCGCCCTCCCAGCCGTACTCGGCATAGACCGACATCGCTCGCCCCGGCACGGACGGACGGGTCGGTGCGCGCCGTTCCGGCCGGGCTTTCGAGGGGAACGTAGCAGCGCTTGTCCGCAGGAGGAAGTACTACGGACGGAATCCGTCAGCACTTTCTCCTGTCTCAGGACAAAGAAGGGGCGTGTGCCGTCTCCGGCTCGGCCGCGGCTACTTGGCGCCTTCGCGCTCGTGGTACGTACGGCGGGTGTGCTCGGTGTGGGCCCGCATGATCTCGGTGGCCCGCTGCTCGTCGCCCTGTGAGATCGCGTCGATCAGCTCGCGGTGCTCGACCCAGGAGCGCTTGCCGCGCTGCCGGGCGACCGGGGTGTAGTACCAGCGCACCCGCCGGCCGACCTGGTCGGCCAGCCCGGCGAGCACGGTGTTGCCCGCCAGCTCCATCACCTTGGCATGGAAGGCGGCGTTGGTGGCGACGGCGAGGTCCACGTCGTCCTCGCGGACTGCCTGCTCACCCCGGTCGCACAGCGCGGACAGCTCCTCGATGCCGGCCTCCGTGGCGTGCGCGGCGGCCAGCCGGGCCGCCTCGGCCTCCAGCAGGGTGCGTACGCTCAGCAGCTGGTCGGCCTCCTCCTCGGTCGGCTCGTGCACGAACGCGCCCTGCGCGGGGCGCAGATCGACCCAGCCGTCGGTGTTCAGCCGCTGCAGCGCCTCGCGCACCGGCTGGCGGGACACGCCGAGCTGGCTCGCGAGCTCGCTCTCGACCAGGTGCCGGCCCGGCTGGAGCGCGCGGGTGGTGATCAGTTCGAGCAGCGCTTCGTAGACCCGTTCGCGCAGCGGGCCGGGGCGTTCGAGCTTCGGCACGGTCCCCTGCGGCAGTCCAGCGGACAGCATCGCGGTCCCCCTCTACGTCTCGGATCCAAGGCTCCGGGATTGGTTATCGTCTACAGTCTACCGAGCGCAACCTGCCCGACACCGCGCGCTCCGGTGATCTGCGTCACCCGGCCGTCTCCTCCCCGGCCCGTATTCGCTGTGTCGGGCCCGGCTCCGCGGGTACGCGGGGGACCCTGCACGTTCCGAGAGAGGAGGAGCCCGGACCATGTCGAAGATCGAAGAGTCGGTCGAGGTGGCCGTCCCGGTGACGACGGCTTACAACCAGTGGACGCAGTTCGAGGAGTTCCCCCGCTTCATGGACGGGGTCGAACGCATCGAGCAGAAGACGCCGACGCTGACCCACTGGGTCACCAAGGTCGGCGGGGTGACCCGCGAGTTCGATGCGGAGATCACCGAGCAGATCCCGGACGAGCGGGTCGCCTGGACCACGGTGGCCGGTGAGGCGCGCCAGGCCGGCGTGGTGACCTTCCACCGCCTCGACGACCAGCACACCAAGGTGATGCTCCAGCTGGAGCACGACCCCGAGGGGATCGCCGACACGGTCGGTGACAAGCTCGGCTTCGTGCGCAGCAAGGCCACGACGGACCTGAACAACTTCAAGAAGTTCATCGAGTCCCGCGGTACGGAGACCGGCGCCTGGCGCGGCGAGGTCTGACCCGGGGCACCACTCCCGGGGAACAACCCGGACACCGCCCTCGCGCGGCGCCGGGACGACGGCCCGGCCGGAGATCCTTCCGGCCGGGCCGTTCCGTCGTCCGCGGGACACCCCTTCGCGGTCAGTGCCGCGTACAGGACAATGGGAGCAAGGGCCGAGCCGCCGGCCACCACCTCGTAAGAACCGGGACGGATCAGTTATGGGCAGGGTCACCGAGCGACGGCGCGTCATCCGCATCCGCGACGGAGCCGTGAGCACCCGCCCGGACACCCTGGTGGCCGAGGAGCCGCTGGAGATCCGGCTCGGCGGCAAGCCGCTCGCCATCACGATGCGCACGCCGGGGGACGACTTCGCGCTCGCGGCCGGCTTCCTGGTCAGCGAGGGCGTGCTGGGCAGCGCCGACGAGCTGGCGAACATCGTGTACTGCGCCGGCGCGACGGACGACGGCAGCAACACCTACAACGTGGTCGACGTACAGCTCGCGCCCGGTGTCGCGGTCCCGGACATCAGCCTCGAACGCAACGTGTACACCACCTCCTCGTGCGGACTGTGCGGCAAGGCCAGCCTGGACGCCGTACGGACCACGGCACGCTTCGCGCTCAAGGAGAACGACGGCATGGCCGTCGAGCCGGCCACCCTCTCCGCGCTGCCCGACCGGCTGCGCGCCGCCCAGCGGGTGTTCGACCGCACGGGCGGGCTGCACGCTGCGGGGCTGTTCAGCCCGGACGGGGAGCTGCTGGACCTGCGGGAGGACGTGGGCCGGCACAACGCGGTCGACAAGGTCATCGGGCGGGCGCTGCAGCAGGGCCGGCTGCCGCTGTCCGACACCGTCCTGATGGTGTCCGGGCGTGCCTCCTTCGAACTCGCCCAGAAGGCCGTGATGGCGGGCATCCCCGCGCTCGCCGCGGTCTCCGCGCCGTCCTCGCTCGCCGTCGACCTCGCCGCCGAGACCGGCCTCACCCTGGTCGGCTTCCTGCGCGGCAGCTCGATGAACATCTACGCGGGCGAGCACCGCATCGCGCTGGACTCGCTCGGCTGACGGACCGGCAGGCGCCGTGGGACCGGCAGGCACCGCGGGTCCGGCAGGCGCCATGGGCCGGCAGGAGCCACGGGACCCGCAGGCGCCACAGCGGTGGCGGTCAGCAGTTGCCGTCGTCCAGGCCGGGTGCGGCGATCCGGGTGAGCAGGTCGATCAGCTGGTCGCGCTCGGCGGGGGTGAGCGCGGCGGTCAGTTCCGCGTTGGCCGCGTCGCCGAGCTTCTGCGTACGGCGCAGGGTGCGGGTGCCGGCCGGCGAGATGGTGACGGCGTTCTTGCGGCGGTCGAGCGGGTCCGGTGCGCGGGTGACCAGCCCGTCGGCGACCAGGTCGTTGACGGTGGTGACCATGTCCTTGGGGTCGATGCTCAGGCTGCGGCCCAGGTCGGCCTGGGAGACCGGGCCGAGTTCGGCGACGGCCGCGAGTACGGCGTGATGTGTCATCCGCAGGCCCTCGCGGGCGAGCGCCTCGGCGACGAGCCGGTGGCTGCGGGCGGCGGCACGGCCGAGGAGCCAGCTGGGGAGGGCGCGGATACGCGCGGGGACGTAGGGGGTTTCGGCCATACCCTCAGCGTATCGAGCGCACGCAAGGCCGTTGGGTGCCCCAACAGACCAGCAGCCTCGGCGGGGTGACGGCAGGTCAGGCCGTGCCCTCCCTTCCGGCCAATCCGAGTGACGCACACTCCTTGCCGGGGCGCCTGCGGGACAAGTACCTTCCTCCGCACGAACATGGGACGTGGGATGTCCATACGTGGGATGTCCAGATGACCCGTCCGGCGGGCCACCGGGAGCTCCCGGACCCGTCGCGCGGCCGACGCCGATGCCTCGCCGATGCCTCGAAGGGCAGGTCGGACCATGACGTCAGAATCGAGCGAACACAACAGTCCCGGCCCAAGACCCGTGCGACGCCGCTGGCCGGCCCTGCTGGCCACCGCGGCGCTCGCCCTCCTCCCCCCGATCCCCGCCAGTGCGCAGTCCACAGCGGAGGCCGCCCCCGCCGGCCTCGACCAGCAGGTGCTCTTCAAGGCCTCCGAGGAGAAGGGCTACTCCTGCTTCCGCATCCCCGCGATCGTCACCACCCCGCGCGGCACCCTCCTCGCCTTCGCCGAGGGCCGGGTGAAGAACTGCGGGGACGCGGGCGACATAGACCTGGTGGTGAAACGATCCACCGACGGCGGCCGCACCTGGGGCCCGCTCCAGGTCGTCAACGAGGGCGGCGGTGACACGCACGGCAACCCGGCGCCGATCGTGGACCGGCGCACCGGCCGCGTCGTCCTCGCCGAGACCTACAACAAGGGCCGCGACGACGCGGCCGGCTGCGACGTGCCCTGCGACCGCAGGCCGCACATGCAGTACAGCGACGACGACGGACGCACCTGGTCCGAGCCCGCCGACATGACCCCGGTGCTCCGGCCGCCGTCGTGGAACTCCTGGTACGCGACGGGCCCCGTGCACGGCATCCAGCTGACGCACGGACGGCACGCCGGGCGGATGGTCTACACCGTCAACGCCGAGAGCTACGCGGACGGCCGGATAACAGCCAACCACGCCGCCCTCATGTACAGCGACGACGGCGGCCGGAAGTGGCACACCGGGGCCCTCGACACCTGGCGCACCGCACCGGACGGGACGTTCCGTCAGAAGCCGTCCGAGATGACGCTCGTGGAGCGCGCGGACGGCACGATCTACGTCAACGGACGGGAGCAGGACGGCACGGACCTGGGCCACCGCACGGCGGCCATCAGCCGGGACGGCGGCGAGACCTTCGCGCGGCCGTTCGAGGCCATCCCCGACCTGTACTCGCCCATGGTCCAGGGCTCCCTGCTGCGGCTGCGGTCGCGGTCGCCCGACGGCCCGGGCCGGCTGCTGTTCGCCGCGCCCGCCGACCCCGACCGGCGGCGCACCATGACCGTCCGGTCCTCCTGGGACGACGGCCGTACGTGGGAGGGCGCCGAGCGGGGCGCGCGGGTCACCACCGACTGGTCCGGCTACTCGGACATGGTGAACATCGCGCCCGGCGAGGTCGGACTGCTCTACGAAGGCGGCGCGGTGGACGCGCGGGACGAGATCCGCTTCGCGCGGTTCACCGAGGACTGGCTCGGGCCGCGCCGCGATCCGGACCCGACGACGCCGGACCGCGGCGTCGGCGCCCGCCCGGCCGCCGTCCTGGGCGGCGCCCGGAACACGGAGGGCCGGTACGGGCAGGGGCTGGCGTTCGACGGCAGGGACGATGCCGTCCGGCTGCCGTTCCGCTCCTCGCTGCCGCTGGGCGACCGCGACTTCACGTGCAGCCTGTGGTTCCGGTACACGGCGAAGAGCGGTGAGCAGCCGCTGCTCTGGATGGGCGGCGTGGGCAGCAGGGCGCCGCAGGTGGCGCTCCGTGCCGACCCCGCCAAGGACCGGCTGACGGCCGACATCACGGCGCTGACCGGCGCCGGGCCCGCCAAGTCCGCGCAGGTCGCCGCGGCCGGCGCGGCCAATGACGGCGCCTGGCACCACCTGGCGCTGCGCCGGTCCGACGGCCGGCTGACGCTCACCGTGGACGGGAAGTCCACGTCGGCGGCGGACGTGCCGGGGTCGGTCAGCAGGAACGACACGTTCGGCGTGCACCTGGGCCAGAAGCCGGACGCCCGTTCGTTCTTCACGGGCGCGCTGGACGAGGTACGCGTCTACGGGCGGGCCCTGAGCGACGGCGAGCTGGACATGGTCCGGGAGCACAACATGCCGGCCGCGGCGCCGGCCGTGCTCCGGCTGCCGCTGGACCGGGTGCGGGGCGGCTGAGCGGAGGACGGGGACGGCCGGTCAGCGGGTCTGCGCGCGCCGCGCCAGGTCCGGGTAGTCGACGACCAGGCCGTCCCCGTCGCACTCCAGGTCGCGCTGGAAGGTGCCGGAGCCGTACCGCACCAGTGCGCCCTCCTCCGTACGGGCCAGGTGCTCGTACCGCTGCCGGGACGGCCGGACCGCCAGGTCCGGCACCGACACCCACGCCATCACGAAGTCGTGGGCGCCCGGCGAGCGGTGCAGCCCGTGCCGGAGCAGCGGCATGGTGTTGGTGAGCGGGCACAGCCCGAGGTCGCAGTCGAGCGCCTCCTCCAGGCCCGCCAGCGGCTCACCGCCCGCGGTCCACCGGCCGTCGTCGTCCCGCCGCAGGTCCAGCTCGCGGCTGCCGGCCGCGCTCTCGGCACGTACCCGCAGCCGCCGGGTCACGAAGTCCTCGCCGGTCTCCAGCTCGTACGTGATCCAGTAGGCCTCCGGTACGGTGCCCACCGCCCGGCCGTGCGCGGACAGCGTCCGCTCGCCGAGGTCGACCCACGCGGTCTCGATGCCCTTGCTCGCGCTGACGTCCCAGGTGAGGACGTGATGGCCCGTCATGCAGGCACCCTAGCGGCGGGCTCCCACCGTGTCGGCGGCCGACACGGCGCCGGCCGTGCCGTCCGCCCCGCCGGGCCCGGCGTCCGCCGTGCGCTCCGCCACCGGCTCCGGCGACTCGGCCGCCTCGGCCGCTTCCGCCCGGCGTGCGTACCGCTTGGCGATCACCGCACACACCATCAGCTGCATCTGGTGGAAGAGCATCAGCGGCAGCACCGCGAGGCTGGCCTGCGCGCCGAACAGCACGCTCGCCATCGGCAGGCCGGCCGCCAGGCTCTTCTTGGAGCCCGCGAAGGTGATGGCGATGCGGTCGGCGCGCGGGAAGCCGAGCTTCCGCGAGCCGTACGTGGTCAGGGTCAGCATGACCGCGAGCAGCACGGCCTCGACGGCCACCAGCTCCACCAGCCGCCAGAAGGAGACCTTGCTCCAGATGCCCTGGACCATGCCGGTGCTGAACGCGGTGTAGACGACCAGCAGGATCGAGCCGCGGTCGACGTAGCCGAGCACCTTCTTGTGCCGGGTCAGGAAGCCGGAGATCCAGCGCCGGAACAGCTGCCCGGCGAGGAACGGCACCAGCAGCTGGAACACGATCGAGAGCAGCGAGTCGGCGGAGAACCCGCCGCCGTCCCCGCCGAGCAGCACGGCGGCCAGCAGCGGCGTGATCACGATGCCGGCCAGGCTGGAGAACGAGCCCGCGCAGATCGCCGCGGCGACGTTGCCGCGCGCGATGGAGGTGAACGCGATCGAGGACTGGATCGTGGAGGGCACCAGACACAGGAAGAGCAGCCCGGTGTAGAGCTGGGGCGTCAGCAGGTACGGCACGAGGCCGCGCGCCGCCAGGCCGAGCAGCGGGAAGACGGCGAAGGTGAACGCCAGCACCGTGAGGTGCAGGCGCCAGTGGCGCAGTCCGTCCATCGCCTCACGCGTGGACAGCCGGGCGCCGTAGAGGAAGAAGAGCAGGGCGACGGCGCCGGTCGAGGCGCCCTCGGCGCCGGTGGCCACGGCACCTCTCGCGGGCAGCAGCGCCGCCAGCACGACCGTGCCGATGAGCGCGAGGATGTATCCGTCCACGGGGAGCCAGGAGGGGATCTTCAGCTGAGGGCGGCGCATGGTCTCTCTATCGGTCGGCGGCTCGGGCTGGGCGTGCTGCGTGATCACGGCCCAGGGCATGGACGGTGCCCTCTCCAGGGTGCTCCTGATTGCGGCCATCGGGAAGCCCTCTTACCGTACTCACTGTGATGCCGTTTCGTGATGGGCGGGGGTAGGGTCGGGGGCGTGTTCGATCCGGTACAGCTGCGGACCTTCCTGGCCGTGGCGCAGACCCTGAGCTTCACGCAGGCGGCGCAGCGCCTCGGCGTGCAGCAGTCGACCGTGAGCCAGCACGTGCGGAAGCTGGAGTCCGCGGCCGGGCGCCGGCTGTTCGCGCGGGACACCCACGGGGTGGACCTCACCGAGGACGGCGAGGCGATGCTCGGCTTCGCGCGCACGATCCTGGAGGCCAACGAGCGGGCGGCGGACTTCTTCGCCGGGACGCGGCTGCGCGGCCGGCTGCGGTTCGGCGCGTCCGAGGACTTCGTACTGACCCGGCTGCCGGAGGTGCTGGAGGGGTTCCGCCGGGACCATCCGGAGGTCGACCTGGAGCTGACGGTCGAGCTGTCGGGGACGCTGCACGAGCGGCTGGCGGCCGGGCGGCTGGACCTGGTGCTGGCCAAGCGCCGCCCGGAGGATCCGCGGGGCCGGCTGATCTGGCGGGACAAGCTGGTCTGGATCGGCAGCGAGCGGCTGCGGCTGGACCCGCAGCGGCCGGTGCCGCTGGTGCTGTTCCCGCAGCCCGCGCTCACCCGGGGCCGCGCGCTCCAGGCGCTGGAGGAGCAGGGCCGGGAGTGGCGCATCGCCTGTACGAGCGGCAGCCTGAACGGCCTGATCGCGGCGACCCGTGCCGGCCTGGGGGTGATGGCGCACTCGCTCGGCATGATCCCGCCGGGGCTGGTCCGGGTGGGGGCCAGGGCCGGGCTGCCCGATCTCGGCGGCGTCGACTTCGTCCTGGTGCACGGCCGGCCTGACGGCCCGGCGAGCCGCCCGGCCGAGGCGCTGGCCGCGGCGATCCTGGCGGGCGGCGACCGGCTGCACCTCTGACGCCCGGCGGCGCCCGGCCGGGGCTTGCGGCTGCGGCTGCGGCTGCGGCTGCGGCACAGGCTCTCGGAGCCCGCTGTCGTCGGCTCTCGGAAGCCGTTGCCGTCGGCTCTCAGAACCCGCTGTCGTCGAACTGGTCCAGGAGGACGTCGGCCGGGGTCTCGTCCGGCACCGCGCCGCCGCCGTTCAGCGGCTGCTCGGTCCAGATGACCTTGCCGCCGGGGGTGTACCGGGTCCCCCAGCGCTGCGCCAGATGGGCCACCAGGAACAGCCCGCGGCCGCCCTCGTCCATGCTCGTCGCGCGGCGCAGATGCGGTGCCGTGCTGCTGCCGTCCGCCACCTCGCAGATCAGCGTGCGGTCGCGCAGCAGCCGGAGGCGGACCGGCGGCGCGCCGTACCGGATCGCGTTGGTGACCAGCTCGCTGAGGATCAGCTCCGTGCTGAACCCGATGTCGGCCAGCCCCCACTCCCGCAGCTTCGCGCCGCACTCGGCACGCAGCCGGCCCACCTCCGCCGGGTCCTGCGCCACCTCCCACTCCGCCACCCGCGTCGGCGGGAGCAGCCGGGTACGGGCGATCAGCAGCGCGATGTCGTCGGACGGGCGCTCGGGCACCATCGCCTCGACGGCGGCCCGGCACATCTCGTCGGGGCTGCGGCCCGCGGCGCCCTCCAGCGCAGCGCCGAGCATGGCGAGGCCGGTGTCGATGTCCCGGCCGCGGTCCTCGACCAGGCCGTCGGTGAAGAGCACCAGGTCGGTGCCCTCGGTCAGGCGCAGTTCGGTGGTCTCGAAGGGGTGGCCGCCAAGCCCGAGCGGCGGGGAGGGCGGTACGTCCGGCAGGCTGACCCTGCCGTCGGGACCGACCAGTGCGGGCCCCGGGTGGCCGGCCCTGGCCACCGTGCACCGCCCGGTGACCGAGTCGTAGATCGCGTACAGGCAGGTGGCGCCCGTGACACCTTCCCAGTCGCGCCGCTCCTGGCCGGTGCCCTCCTCGCTGTCGATCCGGGTGACCAGCTCGTCCAGATGGCCCAGCAGTTCGTCCACCGGCAGGTCCAGCGTGGAGAAGTTGTGCACCGCGGTCCGCAGCCGCCCCATCGTCGCCGCGGCGTGCAGCCCGTGCCCGACCACGTCGCCCACCACCAGCGCCACCCGCGCGCCGGGCAGCGGGATGACGTCGAACCAGTCGCCGCCCACCCCGGCCTGGGCCGGCAGGTACCGCCAGGCCACCTCCAGCGCGTCCTGCTCCGGGAGGCCACGCGGCAGCAGGCTGCGCTGAAGGGTCACGGCCATGGCGTGCTCGCGGGCGTAGCGGCGGGCGTTGTCGATGCAGACGGCCGCGCGTGCCGTGACCTCCTCGGCGAAGGACAGGTCCTCCTCCTCGAAGGGCGGGGAGTCCTCGGAGCGCCAGAAGTTGGCCATGCCCAGGACCACGCCGCGGGCCCGCAGCGGCACCGTGACCAGGGACCGCACCCCGGCGTCCAGCAGCGCCGCGCCCCGGGCCCGGTCCTGGTCGGACCACTCCACCGTCCGGGTCAGGTCCGCCACGAGCGCCGCCCGGCCGGTCTCCAGCGCCCGGGCCTGCGGGGTGGTCGACACGAAGTGGATGACCTCACCGATGGGGTAGATGCCGGGCTCCCCCGGCCCGCCCCTGGTCGCCGTCCGGCGCATCCGCCATCCGGCGTGCACCGAGGGCTCGTCGCCCTCCGTCACCGCCTCCAGCAGGTCGACGGTGACGATGTCGGCGAACCGCGGCACCGCCACTTCGGCCAGTTCCTCTGCGGTGCGCACCACGTCCAGCGTGGTGCCGATGCGCACGCCCGACTCGTAGAGCAGCTGCAGCCGTTCCCTGGCGACCTCGGCGCGGCCGGTCAGCGCGGTGAGCTCGGTGGTGTCGCGCAGGGTGGTGACGCTGCCGCGCGGTCCGCCGTCGCGGTCGGTGGAACGTACGTTGACGGCCAGCAGGCGGTTGCCCACGTGGTGCACCTCGTCGGTGGCCGAGCGGCCCGACCGCATCAGCGCCACCAGCCGGTCCGGCAGCCCGACCTCGTCGACGGCCCGGCCGTCGAGGCGTTCCGGGAGGTCCAGCAGGCGCCGCGCCTCGTCGTTGACCAGCACCAGCCGGCCGTCGGGCCCGAGGATCACCACGCCCTCGCGCACGGCGTGCAGAACCGCGTCGTGGTGTTCGTACATCCGTGTCATCTCGGCCTGGCCCAGGCCGTGCGTCTGCCGGCGGAGCCGCCGGCTCACCAGCGCCGTGCTCCCGGCGGCCAGCGCCAGGCCCAGCCCGGCGGCGCCGAGCAGCACCGGCATCTGGCGGTCCACGGTGTTCTCGGCGCGCTCCAGGGTGATGCCGGCCGAGACCATGCCGACGAGGGAGCCGTCGGTCCGCCGGACGGGGGCCGTGCTGTCGACCGCGGGGCCGAGCGGGCCGTCGTCGACGATCTCGGTGTACGGGCGGTCCTCGCGGGCGGCTTCCAGGGCGGCGCCGAAGGCACCGACCACGTGCTTGCCGATCAGCCTGCGGTCGGGGTGGGTGAGGCGGATGCCGTCCAGGTTGAAGACGACGAGGTAGTCCACGCCGGCCCGCTTGCGCACCCTCTCGGCCTGCGGCTCCAGCACCGCCGTCGGGTGCGGTCCGTCCATCGCCCGGGCCACGGCGGGCGAGGCGGCGAAGGTCTCGGCCACGGACTGCGACCGCCGTTCGGCCGCCTGTTTGCTGTCCCGCTTGGCCTGGAGGGCGAGGACCGAGACCGCGGCGACCACCAGCAGCACCACGACGAGGACCTGGAGGACGAACACCTGGCCGGCGAGGCTGCGCGGACTCAGCAACGAGCGCGGCCTCGCCCGGTGCCGGATCCGACGCATTCCCGCCATATGCACTTTCTAACACCGCTGCCTCCCGCCCGCCGCAGCACCGCGCGGCCGGCTCACCCGGTGCGGCCGCCCACCCTCCCCGGGGACTCCTTCGCGTCCTGACCGGACGTCACCGGCGGGAGCGCCGACAGTGGCTCGGTGACCGGCCCCGGCCGGAGCCGGCTCAGCCCGAACATCAGTACGCAGTTGAAGGCCACCGCGACCAGCCCCGCATTGATGCCGCCGAGGCCGGGATCGGTGACGTACAGCGCGATGGACGCCGCGATCCCGCCGAGCATGCCGGCGGACACCGCCCACGACTGCACCCGGCGGCAGAACATCAGTGCGAGCCAGCCCGGCACGAGCTGTCCCAGCAGGTAGTACGTCAGGTTCAGCACCGTCAGCATCAGGGTCGAGGCCGTGAGGGTGAGGACGGCGGCGGCGACCAGGAAGACCGCGACCACCGCCGTGGTGGTACGGCGCTGCGCCTCGGGGCGGACGTGGGGGGCGAGGTTGCGGGAGACGATGCCGCCGATGGTGAGCGCGGTGACGGCGAGGACCAGGACGCCGGACAGGCCCGCGCCCGCCGCGACCACCCCCACCGCCCAGTCCGGCAGCCGGTCCTGGACCACGGCCATGAAGACGGTGTTGGGGTCCTTCACGTCCGGCCGGTCGGCGAAGGCGAAGTAGGCGGTGGCGACCAGGAACGGATACATCAGCATGTAGACCGGCATCCACACCGTCGAGGACTTGATCGCCCGCTCGGACTTGGCGGTGAAGACGTAGGCGGCGGAGAAGCCCAGGTAGAAGGTGACGCTCTGGAACACGATGGTGGTCAGCGCGAACACCATCGGCGAGCCGCTCATCGTCACCTGCGCCCGCGGCACCGCGTGCGGCCCGAAGACCTCCGCCGGGCCGCCGCCGGCCGTCACCGTCACCACCCCGACGACGACGATGCCCAGCACCATCAGCACGTCCTTCAGGATCGCGACGAAGGCGGGCGAGCGGACCCCGGAGACCGCCAGGTACAGGAAGGCGATCACGCCGGCCAGCACCACCGACTGCACGGGGCTGATCGGCAGCCCGAGCGCCCCGAGCACCACCTGCATGCCGATGAACTGGTACTGCCCCCACGGCACCAGCGCGATCAGCAGCGCGGCCGCGGTGACCAGCTCCAGGCTCCGGCTGCGGAAGTGCCGCCCGAAGACGTCCGGCACGGTCATCGCGTCGTACCGCACGCCGGCCCGCCAGATCAGCGGCGCGATGTAGTACCCCAGCGGATAGGCCAGCAGGATGTAGCCGAGGAACCAGATGCCGTAGCTCGCACCGCCCGCGTAGATGCCGGCGGGGAAGCCGATCATGGTGCCGATGCTGTAGATCTCGCCGACCGCGAGGAAGTACAGCAGCCAGGGCGGGAAGGACCGGCCGCCGACCAGGTACTCGCCGATCGACATGTTCTTCATGCCGCGCCGCGCGCTGAAGGCGACCAGGACGGAGAGCGCCATGACGCCGAAGAAGATCGCCGCTGTCATCGCCCCGCCGCCTCTCGCGCCGTGCCCGCCTCCGGGTCCTCCCGGTACCGCGGCTCGTCGATCCGCCAGGCCACCCACAGGCACAGGCTGGTGAGCGGGAACCATGCGAACATCCACAGCCACAGCAGCGGGATGCCGAGGACGTAGACCCCGGTGTCCGCGAGCAGCGGCATGACGACGAGGATCGCCACGACGGGCAGCCCGAGCCCGACGGCGAGGCTCTTCCGGCTCTGCTTCACCGGGCCTCCCCCGCCCCGACCGGGCGCCCGGCGTCCAGGCCCGCGCCGCCCCACACCACCTCGCCGCCGATGACGGTGGCGTCGACGCGGAGGTCACGCAGCGCGTCCGGCGCGACGGTGCCCGGGTCGCCGGAGAGCACCGCGATGTCGGCCAGCTTGCCGGGCTCCAGGCTGCCCTTGCGGTCCTCCTCGAAGCCGAGGTGAGCTGCCTGGCTGGTGTAGCCGCGCAGCGCGGTGTCCACGTCCACCCGCTGCTCGGGCCCCAGCTCGTGGCCGTCGCGGGTGGTGCGGCGCACCGCGCACCAGATGCCCTCCAGCGGCGGTACGGGGACCACCGGCGTGTCCGAGTGCAGCCCGAAGGTGACGCCGTGCTTGCGCGCCGAGGCGAGCGGGTCGATGCGGCGGGCCCGCTCGGGGCCGAGGAAGCGGTCCCGGTGCCGGTCGCCCCAGTAGTAGACGTGCTTGATGAAGAAGGACGCGAGGACCCCGGCGGCGGCCATCCGGTCCAGCTGCCGCTCGCTGACCATCTGGCAGTGTTCGATGCGGTGCCGCCGGTCGCCTTGCTGCGGGTCCAGGCCGAGCTTGGCGTACGCCTCCAGGACCGCCTGGATCGCGGCGTCCCCGTTGCCGTGGATCGCGACCTGCCAGCCGGCCTCGTGCAGCGTGGCCACGCGCCGGGCGAGGTCGTCCTGCGGGAAGATCAGCAGGCCGTTCTTGTCCGGCGCGCAGGCGTACCCCTCCGAGACGCAGCCGGTCAGCCCCTGGAGCGAGCCGTCGGCCCACATCTTCACGCCGCCGATCCGGAAGAGGTCGTCGCCGAGCCCGGCGACGCCCGCCTCGACGGGGCTCAGCTCGCCGCGCGACAGGCCGGGGAAGAGGTCCTGCACGAGGTAGGCGCGGACGCGGTTGCGCAGCCGGCCGGTGCGGCGCGCCAGCTGGTACGCGCCCAGTTCGGCGGGCCCGCCGACCAGGCCGAGCCCGGTGTCGTGGACGGTGGTGACCCCGGCGGCCAGGTAGGCGTCCCCGGCCAGCCCGATGGCCTCGGCGAGGTCGGCGGCTTCCGGCTGGGGCATGGCGGCGTACGCGGCGAACGCCGCGGTCTCCGCGAGCACGCCGTCCGGCTCGCCGTCCGCGTCCCGGTGGATCGCGCCGCCGACCGGGTCGGGGGTGTGCCGGTCGATGCCGAGGAGCCGCAGCCCGGCGGAGTTCAGTACGCAGAAGTGGCCGGAGATGTGCTGGAGGCAGACCGGCCGGCCGCGGGAGACCGGGTCGAGGTCGGCGCGGGTGGGGTGCCGGTCGTCGGCGAGCAGCGAGTCGTCGTAGCGGTAGCCGCGCACCCAGGTGCCCGGCTCGGCGTCGGCTGCGGCCTGCTCCACGCGGGCCGCGATGTCGGCGATCGTGGCGTTGGGCGGGCTGCCCGCGTCGACCTCGGCGGCCAGCGTCAGCCCGAAGAACGCGGGGTGGTTGTGGGTCTCGATGAAGCCGGGCACCGCGCAGCGGCCCTGCAGGTCGAGCACGCGGGTGTGCGGGCCGATGAGCCCGCGCACGGCGGCGTCGCCGTCCACGGCGAGCACCCGTCCGTCCCGGGCGGCGAGCGCGGTACGGGTCGTGCCCGCCCGGTCCATCGTGCGGATCGTGCCGTTGAGCAGGACGAGGTCGGCTGCCATGCATGAATCGGCGGTACGGGGTACCTCGGACACTGGGCGGTCACCACCTGACGCGGAACGGGGCCTGCCTGTCGGGACGGGATTTCCGACATGCTGCCCGCTCCGTGTCCGCCGTGACAGGACCAGATGGGGGCTGTCAGGAAGAGTCCAGCGGCGGTGACCGTACCGGCCCGGCCCTTCCCGGGGTGCGGGCCGGCCAGGGGTGGGGCAACGTGGTTGCGTCCCGCCGGACGAGACGAAGGAGGCCGGTATGGCTGACAAGGGCGCCATGGACAAGCTCAAGGGCAAGGCCAAGGAGATGGCCGGCAAGGCCACCGGCGACCGCCGGATGAAGGGCGAGGGCAAGGCCGACCAGACCAAGGGCAAGGCGAAGGACGCCATGGACGAGGTCAAGGGCCAGGGCGAGGGCGTCAAGGACTCGCTGACCGACCGCGACCGTACCGACGAGACCTGACGCGTCCCGCACCGGCGGCCCAGCGCGCCCCGCTCCCCCGAGCGGCGGCCGCCGGGCCGTTCCGCGTCCGCTCGGGCCCCTCCACAGGTGGCTGAATCTCGCCCTCCGCTTTGCCTCCGGGGCACGCGGTCGTGCCCCGGAGGCGGAAGGGCGGCGCGGGGGTGCCCAGGAACGGCGGATCGTCGCACGGGGAAACGGAAAGATTTAGTGCAGAAACAGTCCCTGTGACGTGATCGATCCGCATGTTACTCACGGGTTCATGTCCGGGGTTCTCCGAAGTAGCCCGTTTTCGCCGGATGACCTGGGCCTATGGCAACGGTTCGGACGTTTGGCAGCCACTGCCGAATGACCGTTCTCGTGGGGTACGGTCTCGGCGCTGCTAGGAGCACCACGAGGAGCGGGTCATTGCGCGAGTACTCCGTCCCCCCACTGGCGACGGCGCCCCGTGTCGGTGGTCTGGCGGACGCCGTCTACGAGAATGCCGAGTCCGGCCCCGAGCGGGTCGCGCTCTGCCGTAAGGATGCCGCGGGACGCTGGGAGGACGTCAGCGCCGCACGGTTCCGCGACGAGGTGATGGCGGTCGCCAAGGGCCTGCTGGCACAGGGAGTCCGGTTCGGCGACCGCGTCGGGATCATGTCGCGGACACGGTACGAGTGGACGCTGTTCGACTTCGCCCTGTGGTCGATCGGCGCCCAGCCCGTGCCGCTGTACCCGACCTCCTCCGCCGAGCAGGTCTTCTGGATGCTGCACGACTCGGCCGTCTCGTCCTGCCTGGTCGAGCACGAGGACCACGCCATGACCATCGGCTCGGTCATCGACCGGCTGCCGCACCTGCGGCTGCTGTGGCAGCTGGACGCCGACCCGGTCGCCGAGCTGACCGAGGCCGGCCGGCACATCGAGGACGACGTGGTGCACCGGCACCGCATGGCCGTCACCCCGGACGCGCCCGCGACCATCATCTACACCTCCGGCACCACGGGGCGCCCCAAGGGCTGCGTGATCAGCCACGCCAACTTCATGGCCGAGGCCGACAACGTCGTCGAGCGGTACGAGAAGGTCTTCCACTCCAAGCCGGGGGACGAGGCGTCCACCCTGCTCTTCCTGCCACTGGCCCACGTCTTCGGGCGGATGGTGCAGGTCGCCGCGATCCGCGGCCGGGTCAAGCTCGGCCACCAGCCGAACCTCTCGGCCACCGCGCTCCTCCCCGACCTGCAGTCCTTCAAGCCGAGCTTCATCCTCGCCGTGCCGTACATCTTCGAGAAGGTGTTCGCTGCGGCGCGCCGGAAGGCCGAGGCCGACGGCAAGGTCGGCCCGTTCGACAAGGCCGTGGACGTGGCGCGGCGGTACGCGGAGGCGATGGAGCACAAGGCCTTCGGCACCGGCTCAGGACCGGGCCCCGGGCTGCGCATGCAGCACCAGCTGTTCGACAAGCTCGTCTACAGCAAGGTGCGGGAGGCGATGGGCGGCCGGGTGCGGCACGCCATGTCGGGCGGCTCGGCGATGGAGCGCCGGCTCGGCCTCTTCTGGGAGGGCGCGGGCGTCACGATCTACGAGGGGTACGGCCTGACGGAGACCACGGCGGCCGCCACCGCCAACCCGCCGGAGCAGACCCGCTTCGGCACGGTCGGGCTGCCCATCCCGGGCACGACCGTGCACATCGCGGACGACAACGAGATCTGGGTGCGCGGCGGCCAGGTCTTCCAGGGCTACCTGAACAACCCCAAGGCCACCGACGCCACGCTGCACGACGGCTGGCTGGCCACCGGTGACCTGGGGCAGCTGGACGAGGACGGCTACCTCACCATCATCGGCCGCAAGAAGGAGGTCCTGGTGACCTCCGGCGGCAAGACGATCTCGCCGGTGCCGCTGGAGGAGCGGGTGCGGGCGCATCCGCTGGTCGCCCAGTGCATCGTGGTCGGCAACGACCGGCCGTACGTCGCCGCGCTGGTCACGCTGGACCCGGAGGCGGTGGCGCACTGGCTGCAGATGCGCGGCAAGCCCGCGATGCCGCCGACCGACCTGGTGCGCGACCCGGACCTGGAGACCGAGATCCGGCGTGCGGTGGTGGCCGCGAACACGCTCGTCTCGCAGGCCGAGTCGATCCGCACCTTCCGGATACTGGCCAGCCAGTTCAGCGAGGAGCACGGGCTGCTCACGCCGTCCCTGAAGCTGAAGCGCAAGGCGATCGAGACGGCGTACGAGGCCGAGGTGGCGGCGCTGTACGGGTAACGTGCGCGACGCCGTACGGGAGACGGCGAGCTGGGCGGATGACGGCGGGGCCGCGTACTGAGACGGCGGGGCTGTACGGGTGGCCGCGGGACCGCGTACGGGTGACCGCGGAACTTTCGGCGGTCGCGGGAATGCATGGGTCCGGTTGATCGTTGGATCTTGTAGAACCTGTACGCCGACCAAAGGATCGAATCGCCCGTGAGCAAGGTCCCCAACATCACCCTCAACAACGGCGTCACCATGCCGCAGCTCGGCTTCGGCGTCTGGCAGATCCCGGACGACGAGGCGTTCAAGGCTGTCGGCCACGCGCTGGAGGCCGGGTACCGCAGCATCGACACCGCCGCGATCTACGGCAACGAGGAGGGCACGGGGAAGGCCCTCGCCGCGTCCGGCATCGCCCGTGACGAGCTGTTCGTCACCACCAAGCTGTGGAACTCCGAGCAGGGCTACGACTCCACCCTGCGCGCGTTCGACGCCTCGCTGGCCAAGCTGGGCCTGGACTACGTCGACCTGTACCTGATCCACTGGCCGCTGCCGGCCCGGGACACCTACGTCGACACCTACAAGGCGTTCGAGAAGATCCAGTCGGAGGGCCGCGCCAAGGCCATCGGCGTCTCCAACTTCCAGCCCCCGCACCTCCAGCGGCTGCTGAACGAGACCTCGGTCGTCCCCGCGGTCAACCAGATCGAGCTGCACCCCGAGCTCCAGCAGGCCGAGAGCCGCGCCTTCCACGCCGAGCACGGCATCGCCACCGAGGCCTGGTCCCCGCTGGGCCAGGGCAAGGGCCTCCTGGAGAACGCCACGATCGGCAAGCTCGCCGAGAAGCACGGCAAGACCCCGGCGCAGGTCGTGCTCCGCTGGCACCTCCAGCTCGGCAACATCGTCATCCCCAAGTCCGCGACCCCGTCCCGGATCAAGGAGAACTTCGACGTCTTCGGCTTCGAGCTGGACGCCGACGACCTCCAGACCCTCGCCGGCCTCGACGCCGGCAAGCGCCTCGGCCCGGACCCGGCCACCTTCGACGTGGCCTGAGCCGAGCGCTCACCCAACGGCCCCGCCGCCCGGACGTCCGGGCGGCGGGGCCGTTGCGGTGGCACCGGCGGTGCCCAGGAGGGCCGAGAGGAGGGGCGCACCGCGCCCACCACTCGGCCAGCCGCGACGGGGCCCGCGCGATACCGCCTCCCGGCGCGAACCGTCATACGATCTACGGCAGTCGGGAAACAGGGGGCAGGAATGTCGCGGCGGGGGAAGCGGTGGCTGGTTGCGGGGTGGGGTGTGCTGGTGGTCTGCGCGGGCGGGGTGACGCTGTGGCTGAACGGCGGGGCGGACGCGCCCTCGCAGCAACCGGAGCCGGAGTTCGGGTGGTTCTCGATGTCTCCCGAGCCGCCCCCGGAACGGGAGTCGGAGCCGAAGCCGGACTTCGGGTTGTTCCCGGTGTCTCCCGAGCCGTCCCCGGTGGACGTGCTTCCCACCGGGGTCGGGTCGCTGCGCTGACGGCGCGTCAGGCGCGCCTGCCGGTCAGTCCGCGTGGCCCGCGTGGACCGTCTGGGCCGTGAGGAGGAAGGCGTCGGGGCGGTGGGCGATGGATGCCTCGTCGGCCGGGTCGGTGAGGCGCGCGAGTACCGCGCGGTCGCTCTCGTCCAGCAGCTCGCCCCACCTCTCGGCAGCCCGGGAGAGCCGGTCGGCGACGTGGTCGCGCGCGGTGCCGTCGAGCGGTGCCGGGAGGTCGAGCAGGAAGCTGCGGCTGCCGGTGTCGCGCAGGCCCGCGGCGGCCAGCAGCGCCGGCCAGTCCTCGGCCGTCGCGCGGTGCCCCGGCAGCGCCTCCCGCATCCGCGCGAACCATTCCTCCTGGGCCGCGTCCAGCCGGGCCTGGAGGCCGGGCCGGCCGATGCCGATGTCCCGCGGCAGCACCCGCTCCGGCAGCCCGCCCTCGGCCACCGCGAGGACCCCGCCGGGCCGCAGCAGCCCGGCCAGCAGCGCCACCGCGGCCCGCTGGTCACCGACGTGGTGCAGCACCTTGCTGGTCCAGATCAGGTCGGCCGTGCCGAGCCCGTCGAGGCCGCCGGGCAGCTCGGCCTCGTGCGTACGGACCCGGTCGGCCAGCCCGAGCCGCGCGGCGCGGTCCCGGGCGCGGGCGAGCAGCGCCGGTGCCGGGTCGACCGCCACCACCTCGGCGTCCGGGAAGGCCCGCGCCAGCAGGCAGGTGAGCACGCCGGGCCCCGAGCCGACGTCCCAGATCCGGCGTACGGGGACCGTCCCCGACGCGTGTTCCTCCGTAGCGCCCAGGAGTGTGCGCAGCCAGTCGGCGGCCTGCTCGTACATCGGGGTGGCGATCTCCGCCTGGCGTTCCAGGTGCGGGGCCAGTTCGTCCCAGTCCACGTGCGCGGCATCGTGGTCGTGGCCGTGCCCGGGCCCGTGCGAGTGGTGGTGCGGATGCGCGTCGGTCATGGTCCGAGCCTCGGGCACCGCGCGCCGCAGGGCAATGACCGCCGCGGCTCAGGCCAGGTCCGTCACGGTCACCGTCACCGTGAGCGACGCGACGCCGTGGCGCTCCGGGCCGTCCGGCGCGAACACGCGCTGCACCGCGGCCAGCACCTCGGTACGCACCGCGCGCGTGACGTCCAGGGCCCGGTGGCCGCGGCGTACGGCGAGGTGGATGCGGAGGCGCCACAGGCCCGGCGCGTCACCCGGCTCGACGCGGACGCCCGAGACGCGCGGCCCGTCGGCGGCGGCCCGCAGCGGCACCGCGCCGCGGACGAGGTCGCCCAGGCCGGGGCGGAGGAACGCCACTCCGGAGGTGCTGCGGGCCGCCTCGGCCGCGGTCCGCTGGAGCAGCGTCCGCAGCTCCCGGTCGGTCCTGCCCGGGCCCTCGGCCCGCTGTGTCCCGCTCATGCCCGCTCCTCCCCCGCGTCCGCGACGATGAGGTCGACGACGGCGACGTCCACGGCGGAAACGGTCATGCCGACCGCCTCGTCCGCCGCTGCCCGCACCCGCCGGCGGACCTCTTCCGCCAGTTCCGGCAGTTCCCAGGTGAGGCCCGCCGCGACCTCCAGGCTCACCGTCATCGGGCCATCGGGCGCCGTCAGGGTGACCCGGCAGCTGCCGGCGAAGACCTCGGGCAGCGTCTCGGCGGCCGCGCGGAACGCCTTCGCCGCCGCCGCCTCGGTGATCCAGGCGTCGTCCGCCGGCTCGCCCAGCGGCAGCGTGCGGCCGGGCCGCAGCTCGGTTCTGACCAGGTCCATCACCCGCGATGTGAGCCGGTCGGCGGCCGCCGCGTCCGCCGCGGCGTCACTGGCGCTCTCCCGGGCCTCCCGCACGTAGTCGTCCAGTATCCCCAGCTGCGCCAGCGCCTCCCGGCAGTGCGGGCACCCGGCCGCGTGCGGGTCGTCCGGCGACTCCTCCGCCGTCTCCCAGACCTCCGAGAGCGTGCGGCCGCAGGGCAGTGCCGGGTCCTCTTCGTACGCGTCGCCTAGCGCCATGCGCTCATCGCCTCCGTCAGATAACGGCGTGCCCGGAAAACCCTGCCCCGCACCGCCTGGTGCGTGCTGCCGACGATCTCTGCGATCTCGTCGTAGGGCAGGCCCTGCAGTTCGCGCAGGACCCAGCAGGCGCGCTGCTCCGGGGTGAGTCCCTGCATCGCGTCACCCAGCGCCCGTACGGCCGCGTGGGACTCGGCGGCGCGCACCGGCGACGAGGCGTGCTCGGGCGCGGGCGGTTCGGGGACCGAGCCGAGGTCCTGGGTGGGGCGGCGGGCGCGGAGGATGTTGAGGCAGCGGTTGGTGACGATGCGGTACATCCACGTCGAGAACGAGGCGTCGCCGCGGAACTCCGGGATGCGCCGCCAGGCGTTGACGAACGCGTCCTGCACGGCGTCCTCCGCGTCCGTCCTGCTGCCCAGGAGACGGGTCGCGAGGCGCAGCAGCGACGGGCCGTGCCGCCGCACGAGCACCTCGAACGCCCCTTCGTCCCCTTCTGCGGCCCGCGCGGCCAGGAGACCATCGCCGGGTTCGGGCACCCGTCCGCTCCTTCCGTCGGTACCGCGGAACATCCGTGCCAGGCATCACTGCCCCGGGCCCCATTGGGACACGCCTCGCGCCCGATGTCCCGGTACGGCACGCACAAAGCGCTCCGATTACGCCCATTATCCGATCCTTCGCCCGGTACGGCGGCCCGACGGAAGTACGGAGAAGCCGCGGGACGGGGCAGGATGGGGCACTGGCCGGAAGCGGAACGGCCCGTACGGAAAGGAAGACCAGCACGATGGAGGTCGGCGATGAGCGCCGGGTACCCGCACAGCAGACGCCGGAGCGGGCCGGACCGGACACGGGGGCGGGGCGCTCGCTGCCGACCTGGCGCCAGTGGCGCACCGCGTTGCGCCGCACTCCGGTGTCGGTGTGGAACGACGACCTGACGGACTGGGCCGCGAGCCTGACGTACTACTCGGTGCTGGCGCTGCTGCCCGCCATGATCGTGACGGTGTCGCTGATCGGGCTGGCCGACCCGCCCGCGACGGAACAGCTGATCGCGCACATCAGCGCGCTCGCGCCGGCCCAGTCCGGCGCGACGCTGCACCGCGCGCTGGTCTCCATGTCGCACCAGCGGACCGCCGCCTGGCTGCTGGTGGGCGGCGCGACGGTCAGCGCCGTGTGGTCCTCGTGCAGCTACCTGGCGGTGTTCCGGCGGGCGCTGCACGCCATGCACCGGGTCAAGGACGACCGGCCGCCGTGGCGCAAGGCGCCGCGGATCTTCTGCACGGCGCTGGTGTTCCTCGCATCCCTGATCGCCAGCGCGGTGGCCCTGCTGGTCAGCGGGCCGCTGGCGCGGGCGATCGGCCGCGCGGTGGGCCTGGGCCGGGCCGCCGCGGCGACCTGGAACGTCGTGCAGTGGCCGCTGCTGCTGTGCCTGGCGACCGTGCTGGTGCTGGTGCTCTTCCGGTCGGGGCCGCCGGCCTCGCGCGGGGTGCGGCGCGGAGCGCCCGGCGGCGTCCTCGCGGTCCTGCTGTGGCTGGTCTCCTCGGCGGGCTTCGCGCTGTACGCGTCGGCCGTCGGCACGTTCAACCGGCTGTACGGCTCGCTCGCGGGACCGGTGGTCTTCCTGATCTGGCTGTGGTTCTCCCACCTGTCCCTGCTGACCGGCGCGCAGTTCAACGCGGAGCTGACGCGGGCGGCGCCGCAGCTCGCGCGGGGCCGGATCAGCGGGCCCCGTGGCCCGCTGCGACGGCTTCGATCCGCTGTGCGAGGCCGAAGTCCAGGTCGGTGATCGCCCCGCCGGCGCTGTGCGTGTTCACCGCGATGGCCAGCGTGTTGTAGCCGAGCGTCTGCTCGGAGTGGTGGCCCAGCTCCTCCTGGATCTGGGCCACGTGGATGACCATCGCGGCGGCCGGCAGGTGGCTGTCGAAGCGGTACGTGCGCGTGAGCCGGCCGTCGGCCACCGTCCAGCCGGGCAGCTCAGCGAGCCGGTCCTCGATCTCCTTGTCGGTGAGCGGGTCCACCTGACCGTTCATGCCGTGCCGCCTCTCAGCCGTCGCGTGCGTCGTTGCGTTCTGGCTTTCCCCTCCACCCTCGCACGCCGAACCCGCTTTCGCGCCAATGTGCGACCCGGCGGGGCGCCCGGTGTCAGCCGTCCCGGCGCGCGGCGACGAGCGCGGCGACCCGCTCGACCGCGAAGGCGTACCCCTGGACGCCGCAGCCCGCGATGACGCCGTCGGCGCGGTGCGAGACGTAGGAGTGGTGCCGGAACTCCTCGCGGTGGTGGATGTTGGAGATGTGCACCTCGATGACGGGCAGGCCGTCGCAGGTGTTCAGCGCGTCGAGGAGGGCCACCGAGGTGTGGGAGTAGGCGGCCGGGTTGATCACGATGCCGGCGTGCTCGGTGCGGGCCTCGTGGATCCAGTCGATCAGCTCGCCCTCGTGGTTGGACTGGCGGCAGTCCACGGTGCCGCCGTGGGCCGCCGCGGTCTTCGCGCACAGCGCCTCGACGTCGGCGAGGGTGTCGGAGCCGTAGATCTCCGGCTGCCGCTGGCCGAGGAGGTTCAGGTTGGGGCCGTTGAGGACGAGGATCGGGGCGGTGGCGAGGGTACGGGGCATCGTGCTCTCAGCTCTCCATTCGGGGTGGCGCTGTCAGGGGAGCAGTATCCCCTCCGGCGCCTCCTCGTCCGCCGCGGGGGCCTCGGCGGCCTCCCGCTCGCGCACGGTGCGGCGGGCCCGCATCCACGCGTAGACCAGGATGCCGGCGAAGAGGAAGAGCACGCCCTGGTAGATCGCGGCGTACCCGGCGCCGGCCACCAGCCAGAAGGTGAAGCCGAAGGCGGCCAGCGCGAGGACCAGGTCGCGCGCGAAGCGGCCGGGGCGCACCTCGTCGCGGCGGCCGGTGAGCAGGTAGTAGACCTGCGCGCCCGCGGCGAGGAGGTAGGGGACGGTCGCCGAGAAGGTGGTGATCAGGACCAGGATCTCGAAGACGCCGCCGGCGCCGGAGACGTAGTTGATCACCGTCAGCGCGGTGGCCAGGACGGTCGAGGCCAGTACGCCGAAGGTCGGCACGCCGCGCCGCTTCTTCTGGAAGGCGGCCGGGAAGAGGCCGTCCTGCGCGGCGGCGTACGGGGACTGGGCGCTCATCAGCGTCCAGCCGTTCAGCGCGCCGACGATCGAGACGACGGCGGCCGCGGCGATCAGCGTGCCGCCCCAGGTGCCGCCGAACATCGCGTTCATCGCGTCGGAGAACGGCGCCTGGGACTTCACCAGCTTGTCGTGCGGGACGGTGCCGAAGACCGAGACGGTGCCGAGGAGGTAGACGACGGCGGCGCCGATGACGCCGAGGACGGTGGCCCGGCCGACGTTGCGCTGGGGGTTGCGCACCTCGCCCGCGCTCATCGCGGCCGACTCCACGCCGACGTAGCTGTAGAGCAGGATCGCGGCGGCGGCCGAGAGCCCGCCGAGCGAGCTGCCGGTGCCCGCGTGGAAGGAGCCGAGGTTGTGCGGGTCGAAGAAGAACAGCCCGGCGATCGCGATGAACAGCAGCGGCAGGAACTTCAGCACCGTGGAGACCAGCTGCACGGCGCCCACGTAGCGGGTGCCGGCGAAGTTGGAGAGCGCCGGGAGCCAGAGCGCGATGAGCGCGACGGCCAGGTCCATGCCCTTGGAGGCGTGGCCGGGGAAGAGCACGTGGACGTAGCCGACGGCGGCCACGGCGAGGGCCGCGTTGCTGACCCAGGTCATGGTCCAGTACGACCAGGCGGACAGGAAGCCGGCGAAGTCGCCGAACGCCTCGCGGGCGTAGACGTACGGACCGCCGGTGTCCGGATGGCGCTCGGCGAGCCGCCCGAAGACCAGGGCGAGCGCGAGGGCGCCCACGGTCAGGACGCCGAAGGCCACGAGGCTGACGGTGCCGTAGGGGGCGACCGAGGCGGGCAGCAGGAAGATGCCGCCGCCGATGATGTTGCCCATCACCAGGGCGGTGGCGGTCCCCAGACCGAAGCGGCGGGTGTGCCGGTCGTGCATGGCGAGTGGTGGCTCTCTCTTGTGCTCTGCGCCCGGGGTCACCGGACGCCCCTGCGCTCCGGGGCCCGAGTCGGCTCCCGTGCGCCGCGCCCGGCCGGACGGCAGCGGGCTCTCCCCCATGGTCCGGGACCCCGGAGGCCACCTCCAAATCAGTGCTGTTTGTCCTGCGGGGTGCCGTCGGTGGGCGCAAAAGCTTCGGGCGCCGCACCCCGCGGCCGCATTTCGTCCGCACCGGGTCGCGCAGCTCCCTCGGCGGACACGCCCCCGACCTGCGGTTCCCGTGCCCCGCTCGGCTCCCCGGCCGCCGGCTCAGGAGTGGCCTGGCGCTCCCGTACGGCCGGGCGCTCCCGTGTACCGTGCGGCTCCCCCACCGGTACCGCCGGGCCGCCGCCCTCGCCCAGCCAGCGCCGGAAGACCCGGTGCACCCGCTCGGCGCCGACCAGCTCCGCGCCCTCCCCCACCGGCGGCGTCAGCTCCTCGGGCCACAGCAGGAACGCCCGGGACTGCGGTCCCCCGAGCCCGCCGTGCGAGCCGATCTGCTCCTCGAAGGCGTGCACCTCGCCCGTCTCCGGATCGCACGCCGAATTGATCATGATGTCGGCGACGTGCGGGAAGCCGTCGGTCCGGCGTACCGCGTCCGCCGCGCCGGGCCCGAACGGCGCCAGCGGGTCCTCGCCGACGACCAGCCCGCTGTCCAGGTGGTGGGCGCCGCCGCGCGGCCCGAGCACCACGGCGCCGTGCTTCTCGGACCGGACGAGCAGGAAGCCGATGCCGGGGTGCTCGGCCAGGGTGCTCAGCAGCGCCGGGTTGCGCCGGTCGATCTCCTCGCGGGTCGCCCGGCCCGGTATCGACGGGAAGGACACCAGGCCGAGGTTGCCGGAGGCCAGCACGATCGGCTCGGCCGCCCGCCGTGCCCGCCGGGTGGTCTCCTCCGGCTCCTCCTCCTCGGGCCGGCGCAGCGCGGCGCGCGCGGTGTTCCTGGCCTCGGCCCCGGTGGGGCTGCGGCGCGCCCGCCGCGACACGGGCAGCCCGCAGCCCGCCCGCACCAGGTCCTCCAGCGTCAGCCCGTACCGCCCGGCGAAGGTCTCGCCCGGGCTCTGGCCGTGGTCGGAGAGGAGCACGATGCGGTACGGGCGCGGCGCGTGCCGGGCGACCTTGGCGATCAGCGCGAGCGAGCGGTCCAGGCGCCGCAGCACCAGCCGGACGTCCCGGCTCTCCGGGCCCGAGTGGTGCGCGACCTCGTCGTACGCGACCAGGTCGGCGTAGATCGCGGTACGGCCCACGAGCATGTCGCCGATCACGGCGGCCACCACCACGTCCCGCTCGACGACGGTCGCGAAGGCCCGCACGAAGGGGTAGAGGCCGCCGCGCTTGACCCGCGGCCCGGTGCCGCGGAAGCGGGCGCGCAGCGACTGGCCGATCTCCCGGCACACCTCGACGACGAAGGAGGCGGCGGTGCGGGTGGCGTTCGCGGGGTCGGAGAAGTACGCGAAGTAGCCGGCCCGGGAGCGGTTGTACCGGCCGCGCCGGGCGGCGACCGAGAGCACCAGCGCGAGCTGCGCCGCGCCGCCGCTGAAGAGGTTGCCGCGGCTGGCGCCGTCCACCGTCAGCAGGCCGCCGTCGCCGGTCCGCACCATGGCGCGGCGCTGCAGCTCCGCCGCGCTGGTCGGCCGGTTGCTGACGATCACCTCGCCGGTCTCCTTCTCGTACCAGCGGAAGGCGGGCAGGTCGTGGTTGGTGCCGTGCAGGATGCCGAGCTGGCTGGCGCCGGTCTGGCTGGACCAGTCGGTGCGCCAGGGGGTGAGCGTATGGGTCGTGCCGGCCCAGGCGGCGACGGTGGGCATCAGCGGGTCGGGGCCGGCCAGCGCGTCGGCGAGCACGTCGTGGCCGACGCCGTCGAGCTGGAGGAAGAGGGTGCCGGGCGGGGCGCCCGCCGGGTCCGGCACCACCGCCCTGCGGCGCCGCAGGGCAAGCCGGGCCAGCCGTCTGCGGTACGCGTCGTCGTCCCCGACGGCGAGGGCCGCACCGGTCGCCGAGGAGACCGCCGACATCACGGCGGCGACCACCACGGCGGTCTCCGGTGAGGCGGCGCCGCGCCCGTCGGGCACCAGCCAGAGCGCGACCAGCAGCAGCGAGCCGTTGAGCGCGAAGACCAGCAGGCCGAGCACGAGCGCGGGCACCAGCAGCAGGGTGCGTACGAGCAGCGGCCACACCACCGCGCCGAGCAGGCCGAAGACGCCGGCGGCGAGGGCCGCGGTGACGGCGATGCGGGTGGCGCTGTCGCCGTCGGCCGACTGGAGCCGGAAGTCGGGCAGCGCGCCGGCCAGCACGAGCATGGCGACGGTCGAGACCGCCCAGACCGCGATCACTCGCAGCAGGGCACGGCCCGCTCTCCGCCATCGTGGTCGCCGCACCGCGCACTCACCTTTCCTCGCCCGTGTCCGGCCCGGATGTCCGGTACGCGCCTCAGCGTGCCACACCGCGGGGAGCGGCCGGATCGCGGCGTTACGTCACAGGTGCACATCGGGCATGAGGACGGTGACCGCGGTCCGCGGCGGGCAGTGCATTCGCTGACGTCCGGCCGTGCCGGGACCGAGATTTGGCAGGATGAGGTGTGATCACTTTGCATACGCAGCGGCTTGCACTGCGCCGCTGGCTCCCCGGGGACCTCCAGCCGATGGCGGCCGTGAACGCCGACCCGGACGTGATGCGCTGGATCGGGAGCGGCACGACGCGGAGCCTGTCGCAGACCGCCTCCGGCATTTCCTCCTGGGAGCAGGAGTGGGACATCGAGGGCTTCGGGCTGTTCGCGGTGGAGCTGCGGGAGACGGGGGAGCTGGCGGGGTTCACCGGGCTGTCGGTGCCGCACTTCCTGCCGGAGGTGCTGCCCGCCGTGGAGATCGGCTGGCGGCTGGGGCGGCCGTACTGGGGCCGGGGCATCGCCACGGAGGCGGCACGGGCCGCGCTGGACTACGGGTTCCGCGAGCGCGGCCTGGAACGGATCATCAGCATCGCGCAGCGCGGCAACGACGCCTCCGAGCGGATCATGCAGAAGCTGGGCATGCGGCTGGACCGCGAGACGGTCGACCCGACGTGCGGCCGGGCGGTGCGGGTCTACGTCATCGACGCACCCGGGGCGGCCGCCCGCTGACCGGCCGCTGACCGGCGGGCCGCGCCCGGCCGGCTCCGCGGCCCGTCGGCCGTGGGGCGTACGCTCGGGAGGGGCGCGACTGCCGTCGCGCGGC
Organism: Streptomyces sp. Ru73; assembly: GCF_002920575.1. Lineage (GTDB taxonomy): Bacteria > Actinomycetota > Actinomycetes > Streptomycetales > Streptomycetaceae > Streptomyces. The sequence continues at coordinate 41,016 of NZ_PQSQ01000027.1, forward strand.
ACGGGAGCGTACGGAGGTCACGGGTGTCGGTGGAGGTCACCTGGTGGGGGCATGCCACCGCTACGGTCGAGGACTCCGGCACCCGACTGCTGACCGATCCGCTCTTCGTCCGGCGCCTCGCCCATCTGCGGCGGCGGCGCGGTGCCGTGCCCGGCGACCGGGCCGCGGCGGCCGACGCCGTACTCATCTCGCACCTGCACTCCGACCATCTCCACCTGCCCTCGCTCGCCCGGCTCGCGCCCGGCACCCGGCTGGTCGTGCCGCGCGGCGCCCCGGCGGCGCTGCCGGGCCTGCGCAGGACGGCGGCGGGCCGCGGCCTTCCGGTGACGGAGCTGGGGCCCGGCGAGGAGACGGCGGTGGGCGCGCTGACCGTACGGGCGGTGACCGCCGCGCACGACGGGCGGCGGCTGCCGTACGGGCCGCACCGGGTGCCCGCGCTCGGCTATGTGATCAGCGGCTCGGCCACGACGTACTTCGCCGGGGACACCGGGCTGTTCGACGGGATGGCGGACGAGGTCGGCGCGTGCGACGTGGCGCTGCTGCCGGTGGGCGGCTGGGGCCCGTTCCTCGGCCACGGGCACCTGGACGCGCACCGTGCCGCGGTGGCGGCGGCCCGGCTCGCGCCGCGCGACGCGGTGCCGGTGCACTACGGCACGTACTGGCCGATCGGCATGGACGCGGTCCGGCCGCACGAGTTCCACGCCCCCGGGCAGGAGTTCGTCCGGCAGGCGGCGCTGCTCGCGCCCGGGGTGACCGTGCACGAGCTGGGGCACGGCGCTTCCGTACGGCTGGCGGCCGGCCGGTGAACGCCTCCCGCGCGCCCGAATCCCTGGCCGAACTCGCCGCGCACGCACCGCAGTTGGCGGACCGGCTGGCGGCCGTCGTACCGCCGGAGAGCACCCAGCAGGCGGCCGGCTACCCCTCCCTCTTCGTCCTGGTGGTCCTCGGCTCGCTCGTCCCCGTGGTCCCGACGGGCGCGCTGGTCAGCTCGGCCGCCGCGGTCGCCTTCCACCACACCTCGCCGTTCGCGCTGCTGCTGGTCTTCCTCGTCGCGTCGGCCGCCGCCTTCCTCGGCGACCTCGGCCTGTACTGGCTGGGCGCGCGCGGGGTCCGGTCGAAGAACGGCTCGCGGTGGCTGGAGCGGCTGCGCGAGCGGTCGGCGCCGGAGCGGCTGGCCCAGGCCCAGCAGCGGCTGGACGAGCACGGCGTGCTGGTGCTCGTGCTGTCCCGGCTGGTGCCGGCCGGGCGCATCCCCATCATGCTGGCCTGCCTGCTGGCGCGGCAGCCGGTCCGCTGGTTCGCGCGGGGCGACCTGCCGGCCTGCCTCGCCTGGGCGGCGACGTACCAGCTCATCGGGATACTCGGCGGCTCGCTGTTCAGCGAGCCGTGGCAGGGCGTGGCCGCTGCGGTGGGCCTGACGGTGCTGGTCAGCGCGGCACCGGCGGTCTGGCGGCGCGTTCGCGGGCCGCACGACCGGTCGGCCTGAGCCGTACGGGCACACCGCCCGGGCCGTACGCGTACTCGCCATGTCCTCTGCGTACGTGACGACTTGACGGCCCGTCACTCCTCCGGCGCGGGCTCGCCCTCCGCCGTCAGTGCCACGCCCAGTTCCCGCAACGACTCGGCCACGGCCGGGACTTCGAGCGGGTCGGGGGCGGCCAGCAGGCGCCGGCGGCGGTCCGGGTCCGGGTCGAGCAGCGCCTCGGTGCTCAGCCGGACGCGCAGCGCCTTGGGGTCGTCGCCGAAGCGGTGGCCGCCGCGGGCCGCCCAGGGCGCCAGTGCCCGCTCCAGCGCGGCGGGCCCGGTCACGCCGCGGGCGGCGAACACGGGGCGCAGCGGTTCGAGGTCGGCGTACAGATGGCTGCCGGCGTGCGGCGGGCGGCAGACCGCCCCCGCGGCGGTGAGCGTCGCGTACAGCCCGGCGGCGAGCCGCCCGTGCAGCCGGGCCGCCGCCGCGGTCCGTTCCCGTACGGTGGCCGGCTCGGTGAGCGCGTGGCCGACGGCGGCGGCGAGCGGGGCCGGCAGCGGGGTCGCCAGCCCGGCGAGCGCGCCTCGCACGGCGGCGCACAGCTCCTCACCGGGGCCGGTGGCGGGGAAGCGGGCGAGGGCTGCGGGCCAGGAAGCGGGGACGAGTGTGGCCCGCAGGTCGGCGAGGACGACGACGTTGCCGGGCAGCATCTCGGCGGGGCTGAGCACCACCGTGTCGTGCGGGTCGTGCAGCAGGTCGCGGCGGGTCTCGTCGCTGATGATCCAGAGCCCCTCGCCGGCCGCCGCCTCGCACACCTCGTGCAGCTGTTCGGGCGGCGGGCAGGTGCCGGTGGGGTCGTCGGCGACGGAGAGCAGCAGCACCCGCGGGTCGTCGCCCGCGTCCCGGGCCCGGTGCACCGCCTCCTGGAGCGTCACCGGGTCCGGCACTCCCCCGGACTCGGCCGGCACCGGTGCCGGGTGCGCGGCCCGGCCCAGCAGCCGGACCTGCGGCGCGTACCAGGCGGCACAGGGCCGGGGCAGTACGACGTCACCGCCGGCAGCGGCGAGCAGTGCGAGGAGCAACGCGGGCGCGCCGGGCGCGGCCAGTACCCGGTCGGCGACGGTCCACAGGCCGCGGCGCTCGAAGTAGCCGCAGGCGGCGGCGCGCAGTGCCGGGGCGCCGCCGGGCGGCTCGGGGGCCGTGCGGTCGGCGGCTGCGGCGAGGTGCGCGGCCAGTTCCGGGAGGACGGGCAGTCCCATGGGCGGATCCGGAACCGGGTGCGGCTCCGGGGCGCTCGGCTGCATCCGTACCTCCACTCTCCACGGCGGTGCGCCGGGGCCCGCGGCGCGCGGGCCCCGACCACCCTCGCAGATCGGGGAGGTGCCGGGCGGGAGGACACGTCACCGCCGGGACCGCGGGACCGGGTCAGCGCCCGGCGGTCTCCTCGCGCATGACGCGCAACTCCCGCTCCAGGCCGCGGCCGCGGGTCCGGACGACGCCGGCGGCCAGGTCGTGCAGCTTGCGGTTGGTGCGCTGGGAGAGTTTGCGCAGCATGGTGAACGCGTCGTCCGCGTCGCAGCCGAGCACGTACATCATGATCCCGCAGGCCTGGTCCACGACCGGCCGGGAGCGCAGCGCGGCGTCGAGCCGGCCGACCTCGGCCAGCGCCCTGCGGTAGTGGCGGTCGCGGGCCAGGCCCGTGGCGGCGAGGTCGCCGAGCGCGGCGGCCGCGCATTCGCCGGACTCGGCGGTGATCCCGGGCCGGAAGCCGTAGACGGTGACGGTGATGGCCATGCCGTCCCGGAGGTACGGCAGGGTCGTACTGGAACGCACCCCGGCCTCCAGCGCCTCGGTGCGGTAGGCGGGCCAGCGGTCGTCGTGCAGCAGGTCTTCGGAGGAGACGGGGCGCCCGGTGTCCAGAGCGGCCCTGATCGGGCCCTCGCCGGTCTCCCACTGAACGCTGACCAGCGCGGACAGGTCCGGGTGCGTGACGGCTGCGGGCGGGTCGGCGGCCGCTTCGCCGGTGGTGACGGTGGCCGTGGCGCCGCAGCTGTCCGGGGTGCACCGCGCGGCCACGTCCGCGAGGTTCGCCAGACTGCGGGCGGACGAGCCCTGGGCACCTGGCTCGTCCACCGGGCAGAGGGTGTGGGTCGCCATAGCTGTCAATCCCTCGATCGGTGCATAGGGCAAGCAGCGCGGCACGGACGCTGTGCCGCGGTCGCCCCCGCATATGTCGGGGGCCAGGCCCGTACGGAGTCGGTTTCCCGGTGGGCGGACGGGGAAACGCCGGTATCGCGTCGATCGGGCGGCGTTCGCCGGCGGTCCGGCCCGTTCGTGCCAACTCCCCAGTACGTGCGCACGCGCGGCCCTTTCCGGCCTGCCGCAGCCCTCGTACACGCCCCACCGTACGCCCGGACCCCGGCCGGGGCCGAACGCCGGGGAGCTCTTCCGGCCGTGCTCGGTCACGGGCGCAGCCGGTAGCCACCGGTCCGGTTACGGTGTGGGCATGGCCGGTGCAGAACAGTCAGCTGGTGGAGAGCTCGCGGACTTCCGCAAGCGGGTAGAAGAGCTGCGGAGTGCGCGCACGCTTCCGTCGCAGGAGCAGCAGCCGATGCTGGACGCTGCCCTTTTCGAGCTGCAGCACGTCGTCGACGTGCTGCTGCCGCGCTATGAGGAGCTGGCCGCCGCGGCCGGCCGCAGCAACGGGCCGCGCGCGGGGACGGAGGAACAGCAGCTGCTGCGCGCGCTGTTCCAGCGCACGCCGTGCGTCGTCGCGCTGCTCGACCCGGACACGGTGGTCCGGCGGCTCAACTTCGCGGGCACGATCCTCTTCGGGATGCGCGCGGGGTACGCCACCGGACGGCCGCTCACCGGCTCGCTGGCGCCCGAGGTCAGGGCCGCCTTCCGCTCCCAGGTCGCCGCGGTGGCCCGGAACGAGGGGGACCGCAGCATGGCCGTCCGGCTGCTCCGTACGCCGGAGGGACCGGGCGAGCCGCTGCGCGCGACGATGACGGCGCTGCGGCCCCCGCAGGAGCCGGGCAACGCCGTGCTCACCGTCTTCCACACCGGTGGCGGCGCCTTCCCCGCGCACGACATGCTGTCGGGGAACAGGACGTGGCGCGAGGACGAACATCCGGTGAACCATACGGAGCACCAGCGGGATTGTGCCGCGGCGCCGCCCGCGCGGCGCACCGTGCCGCCCGCCCGGCGGGTCCCCGACACTCCCCGGCGCGTCTCCCGCGCGCACCTCGCGGAGGTGACGCAGGGCGCCGAGCTGCTGGACCTGCTGGACGACACCACCACCGCGCTGCTGTCCGGGCCGCCGGCCGGCCCGGCCGCCGACCCCGGCACGCCCCCGGCCTCGGTGGAACGGGCGGTGCGGGTACTGGCCGGCCGGTTCGCCGACTGGGTGGTACTGGACGAGGCGGCCCCCGCGGAGAAGCCGGATCCGGACGGGCACGCGCACGGGGCGCTGCGCCGCACGCTGGTCCTCGGCCCGAAGGAGGACGACGCGCTCGCGGCGGCCCTGGCCGGCCAGGACCCGGCCGACTGCCCGCTGGTCGACAACGCCGCCCGGACGGGCAGCAGGGCGCTCCAGGCGCGGCCGGACGACATGGCGGCCTTCGGCCACGACGAGAAGGGCGCGCACTTCCTCGCGCGCGCCGCCGTCACCTCGCTGCTGTGCGTACCGCTGCGCGAGCCGGACGGCCCCGTGCGGGGCGTGCTCACGCTCTTCCGCACGGGCGCCCGGCGGGCGTTCAGCCTCGCGGAGGCCGGGGTGGTGGACCGGCTGTCGCGCCACCTGGGACTGGCGCTGCGCGACACCCGGCCCTGAGGAGCGCCGTCCGGCACCGCGCTCACGACGTGGCGTACTCGCCCTGCCGTGCGCCGACCTGGTCGGCGAGGCGCCGGCAGGTGCGGCTGATGATCCGGGAGACGTGCATCTGGGAGATGCCGAGCCGGTCCGCTATCCGGCTCTGCGTCATGTCGCAGAAGAACCGCATGTAGAGGATCTCCCGCTCGCGCTCGGGGAGTTTGCGCAGCTTCGGCTTGACCGCCTCACGGTCCAGGACGAGGTCGAAGCCGGACTCCAGCGAGCCGAGCGTGTCGGCCAGCGAGTAGCCGTCGTCGGCGCCGGGCAGTTCGGCGTCCAGGGAGAGCGTGGTGAAGCTCTCCAGCGCCTGGCTGCCGAGCAGCACCTCCTCCAGGGACATGCCGGTGTGCTCGGCGATCTCCTCGGGGGTGGGCCCGCGGTCGTCCACGCTGCGGGTCAGTTCCTGCCGCGCGGTACGCACGCGGTTGCGCAGCTCCTGCACCCGGCGGGGCACGTGCAGGCCCCACATGTGGTCGCGGAAGTGGCGCTTGACCTCGCCCACGATGGTCGGCACGGCGAAGCTCTCGAAGGCACAGCCCCGGTCGGGGTCGTACCGGTCGACGGCCTTCACCAGGCCGAGCGCCGCGACCTGCTGGAGGTCCTCGGCGGCCTCGCCGCGGTTGCGGAACCGCAGCGCGAGCCGCTCGGACATGGGGAGCCAGGCGCAGACCACGCGCTGCCGCAGCTCCTGGCGTTCGGGGCCGTCCGGCAGCGACACCAGCCGCCGGAAGTCGCCGGTGGTGTCCGGCGCGTCGTGGTGTGAGTGGCGGCTGCGCTGCCGGGGCGCCGGCGGGGCCTTGCCCGCCGTGACCCGGCGCTGCTTGCTGCGGCGGGCCGGCTTGCCCGGCGGCCGGCTCGGGGCCTGCTCGGTCCGCCGACGGGTGGTGGTGCGCTGCTCGGGACGTTCTGGGGTGTGCTGCTCGGCCTGGGATGTCATGGGCATGGTCTGGGCTCCCTGATCCGTCGACTCAGAGTCCGTCGAACCCGTGGAAGCGCGACCGGCAGAGGCGCACCCGTCATCAGTCACACGACTTTCCACGGGCGTGCCTCCGGTCCGAAGCACGGTTTTCGCGTGCCCTGCCCCCTTGGCCGTAAACACGGGCCGGGCAGATCTCTTCGCACCGTGCGCACCGCGCGCTTACGCGCCCCGCCCTCCCGGCCGCCTCCCGACCGGCCGTACTCCCCGCCGGAGTTACCCCATCCCGGTTCCCCACACCGCTCGGCCGGTACGAAAAACCGCCCGGCGCGCGGTCCTTCGCCGGGGCGAGCCGGCTCAGCCGGGTGTCCGCGGCGGGGCCACGGGCGCTTCGTAGTACCGGACGGTGACCGGCGACCGCCCGCCCCAGTCCTGCCGCTCGGTCCCGGTGCACCGCCAGCCCCGCCGCTCGTACAGCGCGATGGCGGCCGTGTCGGCGGCGTGGACGGCCAGCACGGGCCGCAGCCCGCCGGCCGCCGCCGCTTCCGTCACCGCCCGCAGCAGCCGGCCGCCCAGCCCCTGGCCACGCGCCGCCGGGTCCACGTAGAGCCTGCTCACCTCGCGCCCGCACAGCGCGGCGTGGCCCGCGACGCGGCCGTCCGCGTCCTCGGCCACCCAGGCTCCGGTCAGCCCCTCAGGAGTCAGCCAGGCCGCCGGATCGGCCGGCCAGGCGTACGGATAACCGCTGTGCAGGTGCACCGCGCGCAGCACGCGTACGCACGCGGGGAGGTCCGCCACTGCCCGTCGTCTGATCATCCGGCCATCGAACCACGGGGCGGGCATGGCGGCGGGCGTGCCGGGTACAGCCTCCAGCGATCCCGCAGTCGGCCCGCGTGAGCGCAGGAGCGGAAAAAGGAAGGCGAGCAGGCAATGGCACAGTTGGTACGGGAAGTCATGACGCCGGCCGTGACCGCGGTGCACCCCGATGCCTCGCTGGTGGAGGCGGCACAGCTGATGCGCGCGCACGACATCGGAGACGTCCTGCTCTCGGAGGACGGCAAGCTGGTGGGGCTGGTCACGGACCGGGACATCGTGCTGCGCGCGGTGGCGGACGGGGTGGACCCGCTGAGCGTGCCCTGCCACTCGGTGTGCACGCCGGAACCGGTCACCGTCGGCCCGGAGGAACCGGTCTCGGCCGCGGTGACGCTGCTGCGCCGGAACGCCGTACGGCGGCTGCCGGTCGTCCAGGACGGCGCCCCGGTCGGCATGGTGAGCATCGGCGACCTGGCCCGGGCCCAGGACCCGGACTCGGCGCTGGCGGACATCAGCGGCGCCGCGCCGGACGACGGGCCCGGCGGCGCGCCCGGCCGCGGGTGACGCGGCCGGGGCCGCTGTCGCCTGTGGGGGCCGCGTTGGGGTAGACGTGGCTCATGCGCACTGTACTGAGCACCTGGGACCGCAAGACGTTCAACGGGGTGGCCGCCCGGCACTGGCCCGGCGCCGAGCGGATCCTGCCGAAACTGAGCCGGGCCGCCGACCACGGGCTGCTGTGGCTGGGGTCGGCGGCGGCCGTGGCCGCTTGCGGCGGGCGGCCCGCGCGCCGGGCGGCGCTGCGCGGCGTGGCCTCGCTGGCGGTGGCGTCCCTGACGGTGAACACCCTGGGCAAGCGCTCGGTACGCCGGGAGCGGCCGCTCATGGACGCGGTGCCGGTGATACGGCAGCTCGCCAAGCAGCCCTTCACCACCTCCTTCCCCTCGGGACACGCCGCCTCGGCCGTGGCCTTCGCGACCGGTGTGGCCTTCGAGAACAAGTGGTGGGGGCTGGCGCTGGCGCCGGTCGCCGCCTCGGTCGCCTTCTCCCGCGTCTACACCGGCGTGCACTACCCGGGCGACGTGCTGGCGGGCGCGGCGCTGGGCGCGGGCGCCGCGTTCGCGGTCCGGGGGCTGGCGCCGACCCGCGCGCAGATGGCGCCGCCCGCCCGGCCGCGCGCCGACGCGCCCGCGCTGCCGGAAGGCGAGGGGCTGTTCGTCGTCACCAACCAGGGCTCGGGCCAGCGCACCGGCTCGCACAGCGACCAGACCCAGGTCATCCATGACGTACTGCCGCAGGCCGAGGTGACCGAGTGCGGCCACCAGGGCGCTGCGCCGCTGGACAAGGCGCTGCAGGCCGCTGCCGAGCGGGCCGCGGAGCGCGGCGGGGCGCTCGGCGTACTGGGCGGGGACGGCACCATCAACGCGGCCGCGACGGTCGCCCGGCGGCACGGCGTGCCGCTGGCGGTGCTGCCCGGCGGCACGCACAACCACTTCGCGTACGACCTGGGCGTGGAGACGATCGCCGAGGCGGCCCGGGCGGTGGAGACGGGCGAGGCCGTCGCGGTGGACCTGGCGCGGTTCCGCCCGGGCGCCGGGCAGGAGTCGACGTACTTCCTCAACACCTTCTCGATCGGCGCCTACCCGGAGCTGGTACGGATCAGGGAGGAGTGGGCAGGCCGGATCGGCGCCTGGCCGGCCGGAGTGCTGGCGGCCTGGCGGGTGCTGCGCACGGCCGAACCGGTGTCCGTCGAGATCAACGGCAAGCGACGCGAGCTGTGGACCCTGTTCGTCGGCAACTGCGCCTACCGTGGCCTGGGTTCGGCACCGGTACGGCGGCACGACCTGGCGGACGGCGTGCTGGACGTACGGATGGTGCACGGCGGCCGGCTGGCCCGCACCCGGCTGCTCACCGCGGCACTGACCGGCGCGCTGCGCCACTCCCCCGTCCTCAGCGAGGCACGGCTGCGCACCCTGCGGATCGGCGGCCTCAGCTCCGGCACCGACCTGGCGTACGACGGTGAAGTGGCCGCGGCCGCCGAGGAGTTGGCGATCGACAAGGAGAACGAGGCGCTGGTCGTCTACCGCCTCCTCCCGGAGTGACCGACCGGCGGCGCCACATGCCGTCGCCCGAATAATGAGACGGGACTCTCATACTCCGAGATCGCAGCGTACGGTGTGATCACGGCGCGGCAGCGCGCCGTGACCGCGCCGACCATGCGAAGGAGCAGCCATGCCGCACGAGTCCGCCGTCTACACCCACGGCCACCACGAGTCCGTCCTGCGCTCGCACACCTGGCGCACCGCCGCCAACTCCGCCGCCTACCTGCTGGATTCGCTGAAGCCGCACATGAAGGTGCTGGACATCGGCTGCGGCCCCGGCACCATCACCGCCGACCTGGCGGCCCTGGTACCGGACGGCTCGGTCACCGGCCTGGAGCACGCGCCGGACGTCCTGTCGCAGGCCCGTGCCGTGGCCGCCGAACGCGGCCTGACCAACGTCCACTTCGCGGTCGGCGACGTCCACCACCTGGACTACCCGGACGACTCCTTCTGCGTCGTCCACGCCCACCAGGTACTGCAGCACGTCGGCGACCCCGTACAGGCGCTGCGCGAGATGCGCCGGGTCACGAAGCCGGGCGGCATCGTCGCCGTGCGCGACGGCGACTACGCCACGATGACCTGGCACCCGGCGGTCCCGGGCATGGACGAGTGGCTGGACCTGTACCGGCGGGTGGCCCGCGCCAACGGCGGCGAACCGGACGCCGGGCGCCGGCTGCGCTCCTGGGCCCTGGAGGCCGGCTTCGCGCCGGCGGACGTCACCTGCACCGCGAGCGCCTGGTGCTACTCGACCGACGAGGAACGCGCCTGGTGGAGTGGCCTGTGGGCGGACCGCACACTGACCCCGGCGTACGCCCGGCGGGCGATCGAAGGCGGCCACGCGACACAGGCCGAACTGGAGGCGATCAGCGCCGCCTGGCGGGAGTGGGGCACCCGCGAGGACGGCTGGTTCGGGGTGCTGCACGGCGAAATCCTGTGCCGCGTGTGAGGACTTCCTGAAGGTCGCCCGGTGCTTCCGTCGGATGATCGCGTCGTCACGCTGTGCCAACTAGGCTCGCCCCATGGACATTCTGGGAACCTCACTGCGCGTGTGCGTCGACGACCTCGATGCCGCGATCCCCGTGTACGAACGGCTGACGGGCGCAGAGGCGCAGCGCTTCCAGCGCGGCGGCGTCGCCGTCGCCGCGGTCGGCTGCTTCTTCCTGATGAGCGGCCCCGAGGCGGAGCTGTCCGTACTGCGCAAGATCACCGCCACCATCGCGGTGACCAACGTCGACCAGGCCGTCGACGACCTCAAGGCAGTCGGCGGCCAGGTCATCGCCGGCCCCCTCGCCAGCCCCGCCGGCCGCAACATGGTGGCCCGCCACCCGGACGGCTCCATCTTCGAATACGTCGACCGGGTGGCCATCAGCTGACGTCCCGAGGCGTGCCGTCCACACCGCCCGGTCACGCAATCTGATCCCCCGTCATTTCCCTGAGCACCCTTGTGTACGGTGAACGGTTCGGGCTCCTCGGACCTCCGACGAGCCCGCCGCCCAACGCCACAGAGGGGACTCGATGGGGGATCACAGCGACCTCACACACTCGGAGGCCGCGAAGAAGGCGGCCGCCCGGCGCATCCATGAACACCTGGGCCCGGACACCCACAAGGCCGGAATCCTCGCCGCCGACGACACGGCAAAGGTCACAGGGCGCGGCGCCGGCGAATTGCGCGACTGGGGCATCGCCGCGGGCCTCCAACGCCGGCACAGGGACTGGGCGCGGCACGCCGGACAACTGGACCACCGGCTGCAGGAGGAGCAGTCGGGCCTGGCGGAACTCCGCGACACCCTCCTCGACCTCAAGGAACAGGCACGTGCGGCGCTGGACCCCGACGACATTCCCGAGGACCGGCCGCCTCTGCCCGGCCTCCCCGATTCCGGGGCGGTGCGGGGGTGATCGGGTTTGCCGTTCTTTTCTTCATTGCGGCGCTGGTGCTGGTGGGGGTGGGGTGTGCCGATCAGCGGAAGCTGTACTGGAAGCACATGGCGGGGAAGTACCGCGATCCGGCGGCTCATGAGCCGTCCGATTCCGCGAACGTCTTCAGCCGATTCATGGCATTCGTGGCGGCCGCGATCATGGCGGGTGCCGGGGTGATGTGCGTGCACTGGTACGCCGACGAGGTCTGGTCCGAGGACGAGTTGAGCGGCGCCGTCCATGCGGCGGGCAAGGCGCTGCAGGAGAAGGGCGGAGCCGAAGCCGGCTTCGAGGTCGAGCTCGCGCTGGCGGACGCGTCCGGCGGGAAGGGGGCGGTGGACGCCCTGGACGTGGCGGAAGCCGACGGCAGGGGAAAGCGTTTCGACATCAGGGCGGCGGGGGTCGAAACGCGCTTCTGCATGAGCATGCATGACGTGGAGACCGGACACGGGACTCTCGTCCCGGGCGGCGACGGGACGACCATGACGGTTCCGGAACACCGGACGGACGTGCGGGTCTCGCGCGGTAGGTGCTGAGCCGCCCCGGCCGCCGCCCACCGCATGCCGTCCCGGTCCGGGTGGCCGACACCGGGACGGCACGCGACGTGTCAGTCCACCGTCAGGACGATCTTGCCGCGGGCTCGGCCCGACTGGCTGCGGCGGAAGGCCTCGGCCGCCTGGGAGAGCGACAGGGCCGTGTCGATGTTGACGGTGAGCTTCTTGGCGTCGGCGAGGTCCGCCAGGGCGGTGAGGTCGGCGCTGTCCGGGCGGACCCAGACCAGGTGGCCGCCCTTGTCGGTGACGTCGTTCTCGACGATGGACGCGACCCGCGAGCGGTCCTTGAGCAGCTGCTGGGAGACGTCGACCGCGTCGCCGCCGACGAAGTCCGCCGCGGCGTCCACGCCGTCCGGGGCCAGCGCGCGTACCCGGTCGGCGAGGCCGTCGCCGTACGTCACCGGCTCGGCGCCCAGCGAGCGCAGGAAGTCGTGGTTGTGCTCGCCCGCCGTACCGATGACGCGGGCGCCCCAGGCCACCGCGATCTGTACGGCGAACGTGCCGACGCCGCCGGCCGCCGCATGCACCAGCACCGTGTCACCGCTGCTCACGCCCAGCCGCTTCAGGGTCTGGTACGCGGTGAGCCCGGCCAGCGGCACGCCGGCCGCCTGCTGCCAGTCCAGCGCCGCCGGCTTGTGGGCGAGGGTGCGTACCGGCGCGGCGACCAGCTCGGCGAAGGTCCCGTGCTGGACCTCGTCCTTGCGTACGTACCCGATGACCTCGTCGCCGACCTGGTACTCGGTGGCGTCGGCGCCGACCGCCTCGACGACGCCCGCCACGTCCCAGCCGGGGATCAGCGGGAAGTGCACGTGCAGGATCGGGTCGAGGTAGCCGGCGAGGATCTTCCAGTCGACGGGGTTGACGCCGGCCGCCTTCACCCGGATCAGGACCGAGTCGGGTCCCAGCTTCGGATCGGGCTGGTCGGTCAGTTCGAGGACGTCGGGGTCGCCGTACTTGTTCGCGGTGATTGCCTTCATGTCGCGGTCCAACGAGTGACGGCGCCTGATCATTCCGCGCGCCGTGCGTACGGGTGACGCGCCGGCCGGTGCGCGGGCGCGGAGGCAGGTGTGAGAGTGCGGAGGCAGGTGGGCGGGTGCGCAGGCTGGCGTGCGGGCGCGCCAGCACCCGGTGCGCGAGCGCTCATCGCCCCGGCCCGCACGCCGACGCCCCGGCCCGCACGCCAACCCCCCGGCCCGCACGCCGACGCCCCGGCCCGCACGCCAACCCCCGGCCCGCACACCAACGCCCCGCCCCGCACGCCGACGCCCCGGCCGCCCCGCCGTCCCTCAAGCCGGGCGCATCCGGTACTCGTAGCGTTCCGGGAGGGGGTGGTCCGTGCGGGCCTTGGTGCGTACGACCTCGGTCAGTGGGCCGTCGCCGGCGACGAGCCGTTCGGCGATGGCGTACCAGGTGTCGCTGAGGGTCTCGTCGCCCTCGCGGAGGTCAGCGACCTCGAAGCCCTCGTCGAAGACCGCGCGGGCGGCGGGCGCGTCGCCCTGTGCGAGCAGGACCTGTGCGGCCAGCAGGCGGAAGCGGCCGCGGGCGCGGTCGGCGGGGCGCAAGCGGGCGAGGACGGCCGCCGCGTCGTCGGCGCGGCCCGCGGCGATCAGGGCCGGCACCGCCTCCCGGGCGAGTGCGGGCAGGACCGGGAGCCAGGCGCGGGCCCGCCGGACCGTTGCCGCGTCCGCGCCGTCATCCGCCGCCGCGCGCTCCGCCCGTTCGGTCTGTTCGGCCGCGCACGCGACGGCCTCGGCGTACCGCTGGGCCGCCCGGTCCGTCTCCCCCGCCACGGCCTCCGCGACCGCGAGGCAGTACAGCGGCCAGCAGCTCCGGCCGCGTGCCAGGGCGCGCTCCCAGCTGCGGACGGCCTGGGCCCGGTCGCCCGCGTGCCACTGCGCGACGCCCAGGTGGTAGTCGGCCGTCCCGCTCGGCCGCGCGGACTCCAGCAGGTCGCGCCAGGGCGGGGCGACCAGCGTCGGGCCCGGTACGCCGGGCTCGTCGGGGAGGTCACCGGTGTGCAGCAGTTCCTGCCACGGCCGCTGTTCCTCGCCCAGGGTGTCCTCGGTGAAGGGCAGGCCGGGCAGGTCGTACCCGGCGCGGGCCACCTCCAGCGCGCCCCAGCCCGACCCGGTGGCGAGCCGTTCCTTCGGTTCGAGGTCGGCGTACGGGCGCCAGGCGGCGTACGCCTCGTCCACGGCGGCGCGCGGCAGCGCTGCTTCGAGCCGGTCCGCGACCTCACCACGGGCCGCGCTCCAGTCGGCGGCGTGCACGGCGCGCGGGTCGGCGGTCAGCGGGCCGTACGCCTCCAGCCAGGCGAACTCCCCGCCCGCTTCGAGCGGTACGTGCTCCAGCTGGGTGCGCGCGAGGCCGGCCTGGATCTCGGCGTACCCGGGGGTGCCCGGCTCGGTCAGCCACTCCTGCCAGTGCCGTCCGGCCCGGCCCGCGCCCCAGAGGAAGAGCTTGCGGCCGCGCAGGGTGTCGGTGGATGTGTGGACGAGGCCGTGGCCGTCGGCGCCGAGCGAGGCGATCCACCGCCGCTCCCCCGGCGCGATCTCGTAGAAGTAGTCGGCGGGGTACTCGCTGCGCAGCGGGTACGTGCGGTCGGCGCCGTCGGACTCCGGGACCGGCACCCGGCGCAGGGTGCGCTCGTACCCGAAGTGCCAGGCCGCCTCCGCCGGGGCGAGGACCCGGGTGTCCGCGGCTTCGGGGACGGCGATGTTGGACCACCAGTAGACGGGCGCCGTGTGGGGGTGCGGGTTGAGGATGCGCACGCCGACGTACAGGAAGTCGGAGCCCTCGGGCAGCCAGAGGTCGACCTGGAAGGGCAGGTCGCGCAGGCGTTCCCACTCCCACAGGCGCAGCATCTCTCCCCCGTCCGGCGCGGGCACGCGCGCCGCGTGCACCGGCGCGCAGGAGAGTGTGGTGTGTCCGGTGGCGCCGATGTTCCACTCGATGCCGCCGGAGAACCACGCGCCGTTGAGGGCGAAGTCGGCGGGCTGCAGCACGGGGTTGCTGTAGAGCAGTTCGCGTCCGGTGGGCTTGTGGAAGAGGGAGTGGACGCGGCCGCCGAGGCCGGGCAGGACGGTGGCGCGCAGCCGGTCGTTCTCCAGGACCAGTGCGTCGAGGCCGGTGGGGACGCGGTGCCGCGTGTAGCCGTCCCGGCGGCGGACGGGGAGCAGCGAGTCCAGCGGGCGGTACCCGAGTTGGCGGGCCATGTCGGCGGGCAGTCCGGCGTCGGGCACGGTGACGCGGTGCACGTCACGGGGCCCGGCCAGCGCGGGCAGCGGGTTGTCCGGGCCCACGGCCGCCGTGGGGACGGTGAGGGTGGTGCGTCGCGTGCTCGGGGTCACGGCACCTCGCAGTCGCAGCGGGCCGCCTTGGTCGTGGCGGCCGTCCGGTGACCATGGAACCCGTTCGCGGCGGCCCTGAACAGGGCGTCCTCCGGTCAGGTTTGCGCAAAAAGAATTCGCGCGACAGGACGGCGGGGATGCGGGATGCTTGTCTTGTACACCGTATGGACAACGTTGGCGGCAGCGTTGGCGGGGACGGCGGAGGCGAGACACAGGATGGTCACCGAGCACACCTACCGCGTGATCGTGCGCGGCACGTGGGACGGACTGCCCGAGGAGGCCCGGGCCCGGCTGCTGGCCGCGGCCGACGACCACGGCCTGGCGCAGCTGCGGTTCACGCCGGAGGGATCGCTCGCGTACGACCGGTCGTTGACCTCGTTCACGTACCGCTACGAGATCGTCTCGGACGCCGCCGACGGCGAGGAGATGGCGGCCGCGCTGGCCGA
Source organism: Streptomyces sp. Ru73 (assembly GCF_002920575.1). GTDB lineage: Bacteria > Actinomycetota > Actinomycetes > Streptomycetales > Streptomycetaceae > Streptomyces. The sequence goes on from NZ_PQSQ01000027.1 coordinate 56,450, forward strand.
GGAGAAGGCCGAGCGGGCGCTGCGGGAGGCCGGGCTCGGCCACCGCGGTCTGCGCTCCTCGGCCACGGACATGGACACGGTGAAGGTCAACCGGAAGCGGCGCTGAGGGGGGCGGGCCGGTGCGGGGCAGGTCAGAGGTCGCCGGGCGGCAGCATCTCGCTGGTGATCGCCCAGCGTTCGTGGTCCCGCCAGGCGCCGTCGACGAAGAGGAAGTCGGGCGAGTAGCCCTCCTTCCGGAAGCCGTTGCGCCGGGCGAGCGCGAGCGAAGCGGTGTTCTCCGGCTGGACGTTGACCTCGATGCGGTGCAGTCCGAGCGGCCCGAAGGCGTACCGCAGGATCAGCTGCAGGCCCTCGCTCATCAGCCCGCGGCCCGCCGCGTGCGCGAAGGCCCCGTAGCCGGCCGCGCCGCAGCGGAAGCCGCCGTGCACGATGTTGTTGATGGTGAGGTAGCCGGCGATCCGGTCGTCGGCCAGCTCGCAGATGAGGAAGCCCTCGCGGGACGGGTCCTGGAGCCGGTCGAAGTACGCCTCGTAGGCCGCGTCGTCGACCGGCGGGAAGAGCCAGGGCCGGTGCAGCTCCGTGCTCTCCCGGGCGCGTGCGGTGAATTCCGCCGCGTCCGCGCGGCGGAAGGGCCGGATGCCCACGCGCTGTCCGCGGGCGAGGTAGGGGTCGGTCTCCGGTGCGGTGCGGGTCGGGGAGCGTCGGTCGTCGGCCATCGTCGGATCATATCGGGCAGGTGTACGGCCCGCGGTGTCCGCGCGGCAGCGGTGCCCTCACCACCACGCGGGCGCGTCGGTGCCCCACTCCCCCGGCGGCCCGGACCAGTCCGTCGGCCCGCCGGCGAAGGAGACCGGCGGCAGCGCGTACCGCAGCCGCCCCACTGGACTGTCGGTCTCGGCGAGCCGTCCTGCCGGGTCGTACGCGTCGGCGGGGCCCGCGGTCCGGCGCGGCAGGACGTCGGTGAGCAGTGCGGCGGTCTGCGCGAGGGCCAGGGTCGCCAGCCGTGCGCCGCCGGTGCGGGACCGTTCGGTGAGCGCCCGCAGCACGGCGGCGGCCAGCAGGTAGCCGGTGCCGTGGTCGAGGGCCTGGGCGGGCAGCGCGCCGGGCGTACCGTCGGCCGCCGCCTCGGTCACGGCGATGCCGGTCGCGGCCTGTACGAGGCTGTCGAACCCGCGGCGGGCGCCCCAGGGGCCGTACTCGCCCCAGGCGGAGAGGCGGGCGACGACGAGCCCCGGGCGGCGCTCGGCGAGTGCTTCGGGGGCCAGCCCGAAGCGGTCCAGGGCACCCGGCCGGTAGCCGGTGACGACCACGTCGGCGCGCGACAGCAGTTCCTCGAAGGTGGCGCGCCCGGCGCGCGAGCCCAGGTCCAGTACGGCCGAGCGCTTCCCGAAGCCGGTGTCGCCGTGCGCGTCCTGGCTCTCGGGCAGGCCCGGCGCGTCGAGGCGCAGCACGTCGGCGCCGAGGAGCGCGAGCGTGCGGGTGGCGACCGGCCCGGCGATCACCCGCGTCAGGTCCAGCACGCGCAGCCCGGCGGCGGGCAGCAGCGGGTCGCCGGCCGGCGCGGGCGGCCGGAGCGGCGGTGTGGCGGCGCCGAGGGGCGCGAGGGTGAGCAGCGGCCGTCCGGCCACGGCCGCGCCCTGCGGGTGGCCGGCCCACTCCTTGGCGTCCCGTACGGCGACGGCGAGGCCGCCCGCCGCGTACACGGCCTCCTCGGTCTCCGCGGCGCCGCGGCCCGCCAGCTCGGCGGCCAGCTCCGCGGGTCCCGTGCCGTCCGGCAGGCCGAGCGCCGCGAGCAGCCGGGCGCGGTGGTGCGGGTAGTTGGCGTGGGTGCGCAGCCAGCCGTCGGCGGTGCACCAGAAGCCGGACAGCGGTGCGAAGGACGCGGGCGCCCGGCCGTCGACGCGCAGGTGCCGTTCGCTGAGGAAGGCGGTGGCCACCGCGCCGTCGTCGACCGTCACGGCCGGGAGCGGGCCGCCGGTGCGGGCCGCGGTGAGTTCGGCAGCGGCCAGCGCGCACACCGCGACGGCCGCCCTGGCCAGGTCCATGACCGGCAGCCGGGCCGGCAGCAGCCCGCGGGCACCGCCGTACCGCACCCGTCCGGTCAGCCCCGCCTCGCCGCCGAGCGCGGCCCACGCCAGGGCCGTCGCGTCACCTCGGTACCTCGCGTCGTCGTCCATGCGGCCAGTGTGGCACTGAGTGCCACCCGCGAGAAGTGGGCCGGGCCGCGGGCCGGGAACGGCGTGAAGTGCGCGCCGCGCAGGGCACTTCTCGGCCACTCCGGGACCGGCCGGACGGCGCCGTACCGGAGCTCCGCCCCTCGCCCGGCCGCCCGGCGGACGCCCGCGCCCCTTGCCGCGCCCCGGCAGTCCCTGCTCAGCAGCCCCCTAGCAGATCCGACGGTCAACTCGTGGCAATAAAAGGCCACTTGGCCGAAGCAGGGGTAGCGATTCCTCCCGAGATGACATGAAATGAGAAGCGGTACGACCGAGTTAGCGCACCGGAGGTACGCCGTGTCGGAAGCCATATCGGAAGCGGCACCGGAAACCGTCGCGTTTCCGCAGGACCGCACCTGTCCCTACCAGCCGCCCACCGCCTACGCGCCCCTGCGCGACCAGGGGAAGCCCCTCAACCGTGTCCACCTCTACGACGGACGGGAGGTGTGGATGGTGACAGGGCATGCCGAGGCACGCGCCCTGCTCACCGACCAGCGGTTGTCGTCCGACCGGCTGAACCCCGACTTCCCCGCACCCTCGCCCCGGTTCGAGGGCCTGCGCGACGATCAGCGCAAGGCCATCCTCCTCGGGGTGGACGACCCCGAGCACAACGTCCAGCGGCGGATGCTGATCCCCAGCTTCGGCCTGAAGCGGATCGCGGGGATGCGCCCGCGCATCCAGCAGATCGTCGACCGGCTGCTGGACGACATGGTGGCCGGCGGGCAACCGGCCGAGCTGGTCTCGGCGTTCGCGCTGCCGGTGCCGTCCATGGTCATCTGCGAGCTGCTCGGCGTCCCGTACGCCGACCACGAGTTCTTCGAAGACGCGTCGCGGCGCCTGCTGCGCGGCCCGACCGCCGACGACTCGCGGAAGGCCCGCGACGACCTGGAGGAGTACTTCGGCCAACTGATCACCCGGAAGGAGGCCGAGCCGGGCGACGGGCTGCTGGACGACCTGATCGCCGACCGGCTGCGCCCCGGCGACCTGTCCCGCGAAGAACTGGTCGGCATGGCGCTGATCCTGCTGGTGGCCGGGCACGAGACGACCGCCAACATGATCTCGCTCGGCACCTTCACGCTGCTGCACCACCCCGAGAAGCTGGCCGCGCTGCGCGAGGACCCCTCGCTGATGCCCGGCGCGGTCGAGGAGCTGCTGCGGTACCTCTCCATCGCGGACGGGATGCTGCGGGTGGCGACCGAGGACATCGAGGTCGGCGGCGTGACGATCGCGAAGGGCGACGGCGTGGTGCTGTCCACCTCGCTGGTCAACCGTGACGCCACGGCGTACGAGTCGCCGGACGAGCTGGACTGGCACCGCTCGGCGCGGCACCACGTCGCCTTCGGCTTCGGCATCCACCAGTGCCTGGGCCAGAACCTGGCCCGCGCCGAACTGGAGATCGCGCTGCACTCGCTCTTCGCGCGCTTCCCCGGCCTCCGCCTCGCGGTGCCGGCCGAGGAGATCCCGTTCAAGCCCGGCGACACCATCCAGGGCATGGTGGAACTCCCCGTCGCCTGGTAGCAGTTGACCGAAGCGCAATAGACGGCACGACCGCAGTGCACCGCTCCGCACCACCGGAGCCGGCCCCGTCCCCGACACGGCAGCACCACACCGCGCCGGGCCGGCCCCTTCTCCCCCACGCCACCCACGGACTTCAGGGACCCACCATGCCGACGACCCAGCACATCTCCATCGACACGGACCGCTGCATCGGTTCGGGGCAGTGCGCCCTGACCGCGCCCAGGACCTTCACGCAGGACGACGACGGCTTCAGCGCACTCGTGCCGCAGCCGGCGGGCGCCCCCGCCGACCCCCTCGCGCGCGAGGCGGCCCGCGCCTGCCCGGTGCAGGCGATCACGGTGTCGGAGGACTGACCCGGCCCGCCGCCCGGCTACCGGCCGGCCAGCGGGAGTTCGAGACTGCCCGTGTCGTCCGGGGCGCTCACGACGGTGACCGGCTTGACGCCCCTGTTGCCGTAGTACGCGGTGTCGCTCGCCGCGAGGACGAACCGCAGCCGGTGGCCGGGCTGGTAGCGGTGCACGATGGCGGGCAGCTCGACGGTGAACGGCCGGGTCACGTCCGGCACCCGGGCCGGAGCCACCAGCCGGTGCACCAGGGTCTTGGAGCCGTCCGGCGCGATGTCGTACAGCTTCGCGAAGAGCACCAGCTTGTCGGCCGCGTCACCGGAGTGCTGCACCCGCTCGGTGCGCGGCGAGACCACCTTCAGCCGGGCCTTCGGGGCGCCCACCACGTCCACCGGCGCGCCCTTCACCGGCTCGGACGTCCAGTCCAGGTACGTGCCCTTCAGGTCGTACGGCGCGGGGTCGGGCAGCCCGAGCAGGCCCGCGAGCTGGCTCTCCGAGTGGCTGGTGGCCACCAGTGCGTTGCGGTACTCGCGGCTGCCGCGCACCACCTTCGCGCGGTCGTCGACGAGCTTGCCGTCGCCGGAGAGGTAGAGTTTCCAGGAGTCGCCGCTCGCGGGGAAGGTGTCCGAGGTGCCGTACGTCTGCCCGGCCGGCATCCAGTCGCGGTAGTAGGCGAAGGCGGGCCCGGTGTCGGTGCCCTTCTTGTGCTGGAGGTAGCGGTCGAACCAGGCGAGGATGCGCTGCCCGACGTAGCTCGTCTCCAGGTTGCCCTCGGCGAGGTTCAGCTCCCCGGACGCCGGGTCGGTCATGCCGCCGCTGTGGCCCCAGGACTGCCAGATCATCTTGGCGTCGGTGCCCTGTGCCGTCAGCGTCCGGTAGGTGGACGCCGCCTCGTTGAGGTTGAAGAGGCTGTCCGCCTGGCCCTGCACCAGCAGCGTCGGTGCCTTCACGTCCTTCAGGTACGAGACCGGGCTGACGCTGCGCGCGTAGTCGAGGATGCGCTTCGTGGTGTCGTCCGGGTACCGGCCCGAGTCCAGCCGGCGCTTGGTCTCGCAGGCCCTCGCGACGAAGTGCAGGCAGCCGGCGCCGCCGAGCCGGGACGGGTCCAGGCTCGGGTTGAGCAGCCCCTGGGCCTCGCCGAGCAGGAAGAAGCCGTTGGTCCACTCCTTCTTGTAGACGCCGGGGACGTCGTTGCTGACGCTGCCGGCCGGCTGGTCGGCGTTGTTGGGGTCCAGCGCGTACGCCAGGTCGTTCCAGGTGATCAGCGGGACGAGCGCGTCCACGCGGTGGTCGACGGCGGCGGTGGCCATTTGGATCGCGCCGCCGTACGAACCGCCGATCATGCCGACGCGCGGATCGGCGCCCCGCGCCCCGCCCGTGCCGTCCTTGGCCACGTAGTCGACGCGGGTGCCGTCGTCGGCGGCCCGGGTGCCGGCGAGGAAGTCGATCAGCTGGCTGGCGGCCTTGCCGTCGATCCGCGGATCGTCGAGCGAGATCGGACAGCCGGACTTGCCGAAGCCGAGCCCCGAGTAGGACAGCGCGACATAGCCGCGGGCGGCGAACGCCTTGGCGGTGGCGGCGGTCGAGCCGTCCGCCTTGTTGCCGCCGAAGCCGTTGGTGGTGAGGATCGCGGGCGCCGGGTGTGCCGCGTCGGCGCCGGCCGGGCGGTAGAGGTCGGCGTCCACCGCGCAGTCGCGGTCGCCGGCTCTGACGGTCAGCTTCACCGCGGTGACGTCGTACGGATCGGCGGCCGCTGCCGGGGCGGCGAGGGCGAGGGGCGCTGCCGTCGTGACGGCGGCCAACAGGGCGAGTGCGCTGCGCAGAACGGGGCGGGACACTGCTCGGTACACGCTGACCTCCACAGAGACACGCCATACCTACCAGTCAGTACGGCGGGCTCATGGTCCGGTATGAGATTCAGGCATGTCAACGGAGTTGACGAGAGTTCTTACCGGTGCGTCAGTTACCGCTGGTCACGGCCACCGGCCTGCCCCGCGCAGCTCATGACGGCCCGTCAGTCCAACCGCGTGTGCCCGGCCGGGCCGCGGCGCGTCAGCCCAGCGGCGGCACGTCGAACGTCAGCGTGCCCGCGTCCGCGTCCAGCGTGGCCGGCACGCCCAGCGGCACCGTGAGCGCCGAGTCGCCGTGCCCGAAGCCGAACTCCTCGGCCACCGGCACCCCGAGCCCGCCCAGCCGGTCCACCAGCACCGCACGGACCCGGTCGTACGGGCCGCAGCGCGCCCAGGACCCGAGCACGACCCCGGCCACGCCGGCCAGCAGGCCCGAGCGCAGCAGCTGGGTCAGCGCCCGGTCGAGGGCGTACGGCGACTCGCCCACGTCCTCCAGCAGCAGGAGGCCGCCCGCCGCGTCCGTACGGGCGCCCGGCGTGCCCACCTCGCTCGCCAGCAGCGCCAGGCAGCCGCCGAAGGTGACGCCGTGCGCCCGCCCGGGCACGAGCGTGCGTGCCGTGCCGGGCGCGAGCCTCGTCACGGCCGGGTCCTCCGGGGCGAAGAGGGTGCGCCGCAGATGCTCGCGGGTCGGCTCGTCCTTGAGGAAGACCTCGCCGGCCACCGCCGGGCCGTGCAGCGTGGCCACCCCGGCGCGCAGCGCGAACGCCTCGTGCACCACCGTCACATCGCTGAACCCGATCAGCGGCTTGGGCCGCGCGGCCCGGACCGCGGCCCAGTCCACCAGGTCGGCCATGCGCTGGGCGCCGTACCCGCCGCGGGCCGCGAACACCGCGGCCACGCCGGGGTCGCACCAGGCGTCCTGGAGGTCCCGGGCCCGGCACTCGTCCGGCGCCGCGAGGTACGGCAGCTCCGGATGGCCGGTGGCGACGTGCGGCATCAGCACGGGGTCGAGGTCCCAGCCGCGCAGGATGTCCAGCCCCGCGTCCAGCCGCTCGGGGGCGACCGGGCCGCTCGGCGCGACCACGGCCACCCGGTCCCCCGGCCGCAGCCGCGGCGGCCGGATCCCCGCCCGCACGGTCATCGCGGCTCCCCGGCGCCGACCGCCGGCCGGACGCGCCTCATTTGTGCAGCTCCAGCGGCGGGACGTCCGTCCGCTCGATGCCGAAGGTCTGCGCGTACAGCGCGAGTTCGGCCTCGACCGCGCGGACGATGGTGTCCTCGCGGCGGAAGCCGTGCCCCTCGCCCTCGAACGTCAGATAGGCGTGCGGGATGCCGTACTCCGCGGTCCTCGCCACGAAGCGCTCGGCCTGCGCGGGCGGGCAGATCACGTCGTCCAGACCCTGGAGCAGCAGGAACGGCGCGGTGATCCGCCCCGCGTGGTGCAGCGGCGAGCGGTCGCGGTACCGGTCGGGGACCTCGTCGATCGGGCCGACCAGCGACTCCAGGTACCGCGACTCGAAGTCGTGGGTCTCGCCGGACGCCCAGTTCGTGAGGTCCAGGACCGGATAGCTGATCGTGCCGCAGGCGTAGAGCCCGGTGGTGGCGAGGGAGGCGGCGGTGGTCCAGCCGCCGGCGCTGCCGCCGCGGATCGCGAGCCGGGAGCGGTCGGCGGTGCCCTCGGCGGCCAGCGCCTCGGCGACCGCGGCGCAGTCCTCGACGTCCACCACGCCCCACTGCCCGCGCAGCCGCTCGCGGTACTCCCGGCCGTACCCCGTCGAGCCACCGTAGTTCACCTCGGCCACGCCGATGCCGCGCGAGGTGAAGTAGGCGATCTCCAGGTCCAGGACGAGCGGGGCGTGGCCGGTCGGGCCGCCGTGCGCCCACACCACGAAGGGAGCGGCCTCGCCCTCCGGCGCGGCGTGCGTGGGGCTGTGCGGCGGGTAGACGTGGGCGTGGATGTCGCGGCCGTCGGGTCCTGTGAACGTACGCGCCTGCGGCTCGGGGTAGTACGCCGGGTCCAGCGCGTCGGTGTGCCGGGCCGCTATCACCCGCGCGCGGCCGGTGACCGTGTCCAGCTCCACGATCTCGTAGGAGCTGCGCGGGCTCGCGGCGATGCCGATGACCCGGCTGCCGTGCACGGCGAGCGAGGGCGCCCACTCCGTCCACGGCCCGACCGCGTCGACCAGCTCACCGGTGACCGGGTCGAGGATGCCGAGGGCGTTCGCGCCGTGGCCGTGGAGCGTGGCGATCGTGCCGCCCTCCAACGGCAGGAACCAGCGCAGCCCGACCTTCCACAGCGGCCCGCCGAACTCCTCGCCGCACACCGGGTGCAGCGGCGTGCCGGCCGCCGCCCCGCCGTCCGCCGCTTCCGGGTCGAGCCGGTGCAGCTGCCACCAGCCGGCGGCGTCCGAGGCGTACAGCAGGGTGCCGTCCGCCGCCCACTCGACCTGCGCGACCGACTCCTCGGGGCCGCCGGCCACCGCGCGCGCTCCGGTGAACGTGCCGTCCCCGGCGACCTCCGCGAGCAGCACCTCGGTGCCCTCCCAGGGCATCCGGGGGTGGTCCCAGGCGAGCCATGCCACGCGCCGGCCGTCCGGGGAGAGCCGCGGCCCGGTGACGAAGCGGTGCCGGTCGTCGGTCAGCTCGCGCACGGCCGCGCGGTCGTCCGCCGCCGAGCCGTCCAGCGGTACGGCGGCGAGCACCCGGCGTACGTCCGACGGCCCCTCGCCGGTGAACTCCTCCAGCACGCACCAGACTTCACCGCGGCCCGGCAGCACCACCGGGTCCACCCAGCGGAGCCCGCCGCCGACGGCGGAGAGCGGGGTGAGCGGCCGCGGCTCGCCGCCCCCGTCCGGCGCGTAGGCGTACAGCCGCTGGTCGGCGAAGTGGACGAAGACGAGCAGCGTCCCGCCGTGCGCGTCCCGGGCGCCGGCCCAGGGCTGGCCGCCGTACTCGATGACGCGGCTGCGGACGTTCCACGGCGGCGGCAGCACCGACTCCTCGGTGCCCTCGGGGCCGCGCCGCACCAGGGCGCGGCGGCCGCCCTCCTCGGGCCGCGGCTCGGTCCACCAGACCTCCTCGCCCACCACGCCGAGGTACTCCGGGCGGCCGTCGTGGGCGGCCACCAGGCGGGCGTCGATGGGTGACGGCCAGGTCCCGCAGGGCGCCGTGGTCACCATGGCGGTGTTCCTCTCAGTCCGTTCGTCTCCGTCAGGTCGTCTCGGCCGCGGGCTGCTCCCGCGTGCCCTCATCCCGTGCTGTGCACCAGGAAGTCGTCCAGCACCCGCACCCCGAAGTGCAGCGCCTCCACCGGCACGCGCTCGTCCACGCCGTGGAAGAGGGCCTGGTAGTCGAAGCCCTCGGGGAGCTTCAGCGGCGAGAAGCCGTACCCCCTGATGCCCAGCCGGGAGAACTGCTTGGCGTCGGTGCCGCCCGACATGCAGTACGGCACGACCCTGGCCCGCGGGTCGAAGCGCTCGATCGAGGCCCGCATCGCCGCGTACGTCGGGCCGTCCACCGGGGCCTGCAGGGCCACCTCGCCGTGGTGGAACTCCCAGCTCACGTCCGGCCCGGTGAGCCGGTCGAGGGTGGTGCGGAACTCCTCCTCGCCGCCCGGCACCACCCGGCCGTCCACGAAGGCGGTGGCGCTCCCCGGGATGACGTTGACCTTGTAACCGGCCTCCAGCATCGTGGGGTTGGCGCTGTTGCGCACGGTCGGCGCGACCAGGTCGGCGGCCGGGCCGAGGGCGGTCAGCAGCGCGTCGACGTCGCGCGCGAGGGCCTCCGGGTCGGTGGCGTCGAGCCGGGCCTCGGTGCCGTGCAGCGCGGCCAGCTCGGTGAGCGCGGCCCGGACGGTGGGGGTGAGCCGCACCGGCCATTCGTGGGCGCCGATGCGGGCGACGGCAGCGGCGAGGCGGCTCACGGCATTGGTGTGGTTCACCTTGGAGCCGTGGCCTGCCTTGCCCGTCGCGGTGAGCTTCAGCCAGGCCGTGCCCCGCTCCCCCGCCGCGATGGGGTACAGCTGCAGTCCGTCGCCGGCGTGGAAGGTGAAGGCGCCGGACTCGCTGATGCCTTCCGTGCAGCCCTCGAAGAGGCCGGGGTGCGCGTCGGCGAGGAAGCCCGAGCCGTCCTCGGCACTGGCCTCCTCGTCGGCGGTGAAGGCGAGCACGATGTCCCGCCGGGGCCGGACGCCGGCCCGCGCCCAGGCCCGCACCGCGGCCAGCACCATCGCGTCCATGTTCTTCATGTCGATGGCGCCGCGGCCCCAGACCACGCCGTCCCGCACCTCGCCGGAGAAGGGGTGCACGCTCCAGTCCTCGGGCGCCGCGGGCACCACGTCCAGATGGCCGTGGACCAGCAGTGCGTCGGCCGCGGGGTCGGTGCCCTCGATGCGCGCCACCACGTTCGTCCGGCCGGGGGTGCGCTCCAGCAGGGCCGGCTCGATCCCCACTTCGGCCAGCCGCTCCGCGACGTACTCGGCGGCCGGGCGCTCGCGGCAGTCGCCGCCGCCGCGATTGGTGGTGTCGATCCGGATCAGCTCGGAGGTGAAGGTGACCACCTCCTCCAGCGTCCGGGCGTCCACGGCACTGCCGGGCCGGGCGCCCGGTGCGGGTCTTTCGCCGTCGGCCAGCTCCGCCAGGTCGGTCATCTGCTCAGCCATACTGCTCCTCCACGGCGGACGAGACGAGGGTGGTGACCGCCTTGAAGCAGCGGATACCTTCGTACATGGTCGGGCTCTCGTACTTCACGCGGCGGGTGCCGCTGCGCTCCACGCCCGGCACGACCGTGGCGGCGCCCACCAGGTGCTCGGCGTCGAACTCCACCTCCACGGTGAACGGGCCGCGCCGCACGGGCTCGTGCCGCCGCGCCAGCGCCGCCGCCTCCCGGGCGCCGGCCCTGATGTCGGCCACGGTGCGCGCGGGCGGCCGGCAGACCGCCGCGTACCGCGACACGTAGTCCTTCACTGCGATGCCCCGCGCCTCGGGCGCGTACCCCTTCGCGTCCTCGCACGTCCGGTCGTCCCCGGTCACCAGGACCACCGGAACGCCGTACTCCGCGACCACGAGGGAGTTCAGATAGCCCTCGCTCGCCGGCACGCCGTCGACCCACACGCCGGTGATCGAATTGGCGAGGTAGGTGTGCGCGAGCACGCCTTCCGTGCCGGCGCCGGTGTGATAGCCGACGAACGCTATGCCGTCCACGTCGCCGTGCTGCACGCCCTCGACCATGCTCAGCGCCTTGTGCTTGCCGGTCAGCATCTGGGCCCGCTCGTCCAGCTTCTCCAGCAGCAGATTGCGCATCGTCCAGTGCGCCTCGTTGACCAGGACCTCGTCGGCACCGCCGTCGAAGAACCCGGCGATCGCGGCATTGACGTCCGAGGTGAACAGATGACGGCAGCGCTCCCACTGGCTCGCCCCCGGCAGCACGTCCGCCGGCCACGTCACGCCGGTCGCGCCTTCCATGTCAGCGGAGATGAGGATCTTCACCATGCACCAGTCCTATCGCAGGTCACCGGCCCGAAGCGGACGACCCCCGCACGCCACGGGGATCTTCACTCCCGGTCACGTTACGCGACGGCACCGGCCCGGACCATGCCTGTGGAAAACTCCTGAGGTCCAGTCCACTGAAGGTTTGCCGCGTCCCCGTGCCGGCTCCGCCGGCACGTCCGTGACCTGCGGTAACGCGTCCGCCGCCGGGTAAGGCCCGGACGGCGCGGAAAAGCGTGCGTACTAGAGTGGTACCGGCTCCCTGACCCGGTGAAGCCACCCGCTGCGCCTGGGGAACCGCGGCACAACCGAGTGTTCCCGGCAGCACTCCACCCTCCCCCTACCTTGGCGAACGCCGGTGCTTCCACACTCACTTCGATTGTTCAGTTACGCCTCTTCGCACGACCACTGGACCCTGCCGGACGCCTGCGAGGACCTCGGCATGTCCCCCGGGGAGGCAGCGGAGGCCCAGGAGGAGCTGCTGCGCCTCGGTCTCCTGCGCATCCCGGAAGGAGAACCCGCCACGCCGCGGGCGACCGCCCCCGAAGCGGCCCTGCTCCGGCTGCTCGCCGCCGAGGAGGAGCTGACCGGACACCTCTCGGTACGCATCCGCGAGGTGCACGGGCAGATCAGGGAGCTGCGCGAGGCGTTCCTCCCGCTCCAGCTGGCCCGCGCAGCGGGCCCCGGCCTCGACATGATCACCGGGGACGAGCGGATCACCGCCGTCCTCAACGACATCGTGGACATGGCCTCGTCCGAGGTCCTCGCCATGCACCCCGGCCGGGTACTGCCCACCGAGGACCTGGACTTCCGCACCCGCCGCTACCGCAGGCTGCTGCAGCGCGGGGTGGTCGTGCGCAGCATGCACCTGCACCCGATGACGCGGCTCGCGCACACCACCGCCCACCTGGAGCAGCTGCAGGAGGCCGGCGCGCAGGTGCGGCTCGCGCCCGCGCTGCCGTTCCGGATGGTGGTCGTCGACCGGGTGCAGGCGCTGGTCCCGGCCCTGCACATGGACGTCCCGGACACCATGATGGTGGTGCGGGGCGAGGAGCTGACGTCCTTACTCACCAAGGTCTTCACGATGTTCTGGGAGACCGCGACCCCGCTGAAGAGCTTCGGTCCGTGCGGAGGAGGCACCGAGCTCACCCCCCAGCACCGTTCCACCCTGCGGCTGCTGGCGGCGGGGCGCAAGGACGAGGCGATCGCGCGCGAACTCGGCATCTCCATCCGTACCCTGCGGCGCCTGACGGCCGACCTGATGGTGCGGCTCGGGGCGACGAGCCGCTTCCAGGCCGGCGTCGAGGCGGTACTGCAGGGGCTGCTCGACTAGGGCCCGGCTAGGAGCCGTCCGGCGCCTTCCGGAAGGAGAAGGTGAGCAGTGCGGTGGACACCAGATGGCCGGATTCGTCGTGCAGGTCCCCGCGGATCTCGGCCATCCGGGTGCCGCGGCTGAGCACGGACACCGCCGAGGTGAGGGTGCCGGGCGCCGGGGCCCGCAGCAGGCTCATGCTGATGTTGCGCAGCAGGATCGAGCTGTCCAGGCCCACCAGGTGCTTGAGCAGCAGGTACCCGGACAGGTCGAGGACCCGCATCTGGTCGGGGCCGGCCACCGTGTCCCCCGGCCGCAGCATCAGGTCGCCCGGCCCCGCGTCCAGGGACAGCACGCCGTCCCTGAGGGAGCGGACGGTGTGCCCGGGGAGCAGCGGGAACTCCCGCTCCACCAGCGCGTTCAGCTCCGCGACGGCCGGGTCGCCGGCCGCCGGGGGCGGGAGCAGCACCTGTTCGGGCCCCTGGCCCGCGAGGCCGCTCACCGGGTGCCCGTCAGGGCCGGCACCTCGGCCAGGGCCGCGCCGAGCCGGCGCATGCCCTCGGCGATGCCGTCCGGCGGGTAGGTGCTGAAGGACAGCCGGAGCGTCGCGTTGTCGGGCTCGGCGGGGTAGAAGGCGCTGCCGGGTACGAAGGCCACGTCGTGGCGGAGCGCCGTACGCAGCAGTTCGGCGCTGTCCATGCCGTCGGGCAGCCGCACCCAGATGAACATGCCGCCGTCGGGGTCGCTCCAGGTGGTGCCGGGCGGCATGGTCTCGGCGAGCGCCTTCATCATGGCGTCGCGGCGGGGCAGGTAGGTGTCCCGCAGGGTGCGCACCCGGGCGTCGAGGTCGGCCCCGGCGAGGTAGTGCGCGACCGCCGCCTGGTCGACGGTGGAGGTGTGCAGGTCGGTGGCCTGCTTGGCGATGGTCAGGGCGCGGAGCAGATCGGCGGGGGCGCGCAGCCAGCCGAGGCGCAGGCCCGGCGCGCCGATCTTGGAGAAGCTGCCCAGGTAGACGGAGTTGTCCTCGGCGCCCGGGTACGAGCTGAGCGGCGGCACCGCTTCACCGCGGTAGCGCAGCTCGCCGTACGGGTCGTCCTCCAGGATCCAGAAGCCGTGCTCGCGGGCGAGTGCGGCCACCGCGCGGCGCCGCTCGCCGGAGAGGGTGCGGCCGGTGGGGTTGGCGAAGGTGGGCACCAGGTAGAGCATCGTGGGCCGTTCGCGTTCCGCGACCTCCCGCAGGGCGGCCGGGTCGAGGCCGTCCTCGTCGCTGCGGACCGGCACGACGGTGACGCCGGCCAGCCGGAAGCACTGCAGGGCCGCGAGGTAGGTGGGCTCCTCCACCAGGACCACGTCACCGGGCTCCAGGAGGGCCGTGGCGACCAGCGAGATGGCCTGCTGCGAGCCGGTGGTCACCAGCAGGTCGTCGGCGGTGGTGGGGAGGCCGCGCGCGGCCAGGCGGCGGGCGAGGAGGCCGCGCAGCCCCGGGTCGCCCTCGGTGGGCGAGTACTGCAGGGCGCGGCGGCCCGTGGCGGGGCCGAGCACCTCGTGGAAGGAGTGCTGGAGGGCGTCGAGGTCGAAGAGTTCGGGCGAGGGCAGGCCGCCGGCGAAGGAGATGACCTCGGGCCGGTCGATGAGGGCGAGCAGGTCCCGCACGGGCGAGCTGTCCACGCTGCCCAGCCTGCCCTTCATCGGGCTCTTGGGTGCGGTTCGAGGGGTGGTCATACGGCGCCTCCAGGCACAGTTCCATCGGCGATGCGGTGAGCACGCAAGGGTTCAGCACGTCCACGCGCAGGGAAGGGGGGTGCGGCCGGCCGGACGCCGGCGAGCACTGCGGGCGCGGTCACCCCGGCCTCGCCAGATCTTATGTGGCATACGCAGGCACCGCGGTTGATCTCTCGGTGATTCACCACTCTGCACCGTCTCCGCGACCGTTCCCAGCCAGAACGGCCCGTTGCGGATGGCACCCAGGTGTCGTGGCACGGACCGGCCAGCCCGAACGCGGGAGTTTCCGGCCGGGTTACTGCATGATCACTCCTTGAGAACGGGGGTTCGCGTCACGACCAGTGCCAACAGGTCGTCGATGCCCTCAAGTGCTGCCGTGGCGCACCCCCGGACCACTTGAGGAGGCATCTTCATGTCACATCCCCACGAGGGCGACGGGACCGGCCACCGGGTCGTGGTCAACGACGAGGGCCAGCACTCCCTGTGGCCCGCGCACCGCGCGGTGCCGGACGGCTGGCGCAGCGTCTTCGGGCCTGCCGGCCGCGCGGAAGCCGTCGCGTACGTCGAGCGGAGCTGGCCGGACATGCGTCCGGCGGGCCTGGTTGCCGCGATGAACGGCCGGGCGGAAGGACAGCGTTCTTGAGCCGGTGGATACGCCGGCCGCCCCGGTCGGCCCCGCCCCAGGCCCAGTTGTGGTGCTTCCCCTACGCGGGCGGCAGCGCCTCGGCCTTCCGCCAGTGGACCGGGCTGCTGCCCGGCGAGCTGGACCTCCGCTACGTACAACTGCCCGGCCGCGAGAACCGCATCCGCGAGCCGGCGTACGAGGACATGAAGGTCCTCGTCCCCGATCTGGCCGACGAGCTGGCCCCGATGCTGCGGCCGCCGTACTACCTCTTCGGGCACAGCATGGGCGCCCGCGTCTCGTTCGCCCTCGCGCACGAACTGCGGGACCGGGGTCTGCCGGAGCCCGCCGGGCTGATCCTCTCCGGCACTCCCGCGCCCACCGTCAACGACTGGCAGCCCGTGCACGGGCTGGAGCGTGCGGAGTTCATCTCACACCTGCACGAACTGGGCGGCATTCCCGAGGAGTTCACCGCCGACTCCGCCTATCTCGACCGGATGCTGCCGGTCATCAGGGCCGACATGCACGTCGCCGAGACCAGCGACCTGGTGTCCTTCGCCCGTCCGCTGGACTGCCCCGTGCTGGCCCTCGCCGGTGCGGACGACATCATCGCGCCGCCGCGCCGGGTGGAGCCGTGGTCACTGGAGACCACGGGTCCGTTCCGCTTCGCCGTGCTGCCCGGCGACCACTTCTACGTACACAGCCGGCGTGACGAGGTCGTCCGCCTGGTCCTCGGACAGATCGGCCTGCGGGGCTGAGCGGCCCCGCACCCTTCACGCCGCTGTTCCCTCACCCATCCCCGCTCCCTCGACCCCACCGAAGGGTTTGTTCTGCTCATGACAACCACTGCTGCGCAGATTCCCGCGGGCACCACCCACCTCGCCCGGCTCGTGGCGGAGTGGGCCCGGCGCACCCCCGGGACCGTCGCGGTCACCTCCGACGCGGGCGAGCTGACGTACGCCGAGCTCGACGCGCAGGCCGAGCGGCTCGCCGCCGCGCTGCGCGAGCGCGGCGTGGGCCCCGAGGACCGGGTGTGCGTCGCGCTCCCCCGTTCGCCCCGGCTCGTCGCCGCGCTGCTCGGCGTCCTGAAGTCCGGCGCCGCCTACGTCCCCGTGGACCCCGACTACCCCCAGGCGCGGCAGCGCTTCATCGCGGAGGACGCGGGTGCTGCGCTCGTCGTCACCGACGCCGCGGGCGCCGGCCCCTTCGACGGGCTGGGCGTGGACGTGCTCTCCCCGGACGCGGAGCCGACGGCCGATGGCGGGGCCGCCGGTCCGGCCGTCGAGCCGCTGCCCGGGAACCTCGCCTACGTCGTCTACACCTCCGGATCCACCGGCACGCCGAAGGGCGTGATGGTGCCGCACAGCGAGGTCGTCCGCTTCGTCCAGGACGACAAGCGGCTGGACATCACGGCCGGTGACGTGGTCGCGCAGCTGGCGCCCGCCTCCTTCGACGCCTCGGTCTTCGAGATCTGGTCGGCGCTGGCCCGCGGCGCCACGGTGGCGATCGTGCCGACCGAGCCGGTCTCCGTCGAGGACCTGGGCCGCCGCATCCGGGCGCTGCGCCCCGACTGGCTGTTCCTCACCTCGGGCCTCTTCCGGCTGCTCGCCGAGCGGGACAGCGGGCTGCTCGGCGCCGTCGGCACCGTCATCACCGGCGGCGACGTGCTCTCCCCCGAGCACATGGAGATCTCCGCACGGGCCACCCGTCGCGCCACGTACGCGGCCTACGGCCCGACCGAGACCACGGTCTTCGCGTCGCTGCACCGCATCGACCCCGAGGAGCGGACGGACCCGGTGCCGCTGGGCAGCGCGCTCGCGGGCACCGTGCTGCGCGTGCTCGACGACGACCTGCGGCCCGTCCCGCAGGGCACCGTCGGCGAGCTGTACGTCTCCGGCAGCGGCGTGGCCCGCGGCTACCTCGGCCGTCCCGGCCTCACCGCCGAGCGCTTCCTGCCCGACCCGTACGCCACCACGCCGGGCGCCCGGATGTACCGCACCGGCGACCTGGCCAGCGAACGCGCCGACGGCACCTTCGAGTTCCACGGCCGCACCGACCGGCAGGTGAAGATCCGCGGCTTCCGGATCGAGCCCGGCGAGATCGAGGCGGTGCTGGCCACCCACCCCGGCGTCTCCCAGGCCGTCGTCGCGGTCTTCGACGACGGGCCGCAGCTCAAGCGGCTCGCCGCGTTCCTGACCCTGCGCGACGGCGCGGACGTGGCCGTGTCCGAGCTGCGGCAGTGGGCCGCCGACCGGCTGCCAGCGCACCTGCTGCCCGCGGCCTTCACCGTCCTGGACGCGATGCCGCTGGACCCCAACCGCAAGACGGACCGCGCGGCCCTGCCGTACCCCTGGGCGGTCCGCGACGAGCTGGGCCTCGACGTGCCCTTCGAAGCCCCGGCCGCCGGACTGGAGCAGGCCGTGGCGGCCGTCTGGGCGCAGACCCTGGAGCTGGACCGGGTCGGCGCCGACGACAACTTCTTCGACCTGGGCGGCGACTCACTGCGGAGCGTCGTACTGATCCAGCGGCTCGCCGAGGAGGGCATCGCCATCCCCGCCGAGGCCCTCTTCGACCACCAGACGGTGCGCGAACTCGCCGCGTACGCGGCCGGGCACGACGGCTCCGACGCCGACGCCGCGTGACCGCCCCCACCTCGCCCGGAAGGACACACCATGCGCATCGACGCCGGTGAACCGACCCCGGTGCCGCTGGACGCCATCGAACTCTTCGACCCGGGTGCCTACTTGCGCGGCTCCCAGCACGGAGCGTGGCACACCCTGCGGCACCACGCGCCGGTACGGAAGGAGCACACCCCCTGGGGCACGCCGTACTGGTCGTTCACCTCGTACGCGGACTGCACGAAGATCATCAAGGACACCGCGTCCTTCAGCTCCGAGGACGGCGTGATCCTCGCCTCGGTCGGCAAGGGCGACTCGGCCGGCGGCAGGACCATCACGCTGATGGACCCGCCGGACCACGCCACGCTCCGGCAGCCCGCCATGCGGCACCTGCGGCAGGCCGTGGTCCGGCAGAACGCGGAGCACATCCGTGCCAGCACGCGTGAGCTGATCGCGCCGCTGCTGGCGGGCGGCGAGCACGACGTGGCCCGGCTGATGCGGGGGCTGCCGATGGCCGCCGCGGGGCGGCTCATGGGCTTCCCGCAGCGGTACTGGGAGACCGTCGCCTTCAACACGACGGCGAGCGTCGCACCGGAGGACCCGGAGTACGCGGTCGGGCGCTCCGTCGAGGACACCCTGCGCCGGGTCCACCACAAGCTCTTCGCCGCCTTCTCGGAGATCGTCCAGGAACGGCGCAGGGACCCCGGCGACGACCTGGTGTCGGGGCTGCTCGCGGTGCGGATCGACGGCCGTCCGATGGACGACCAGCAGCTGCTGATGAACTGCTACAGCTTCGCGCTGGGCGCCAACTCCACGACGCCGCACGTGGCTTCGCACCTCTTCCACACGCTGGCCACCCAGCCGAAGGTCTGGGACGCCGTCCTGGAGGACCCGGAACTGGCCGGCAACCTCGTGGACGAGGGCGCCCGGTGGGTCTCGCCCACCCACCACCTGGTGCGCCGGGCCTCCCGCGACGTCACCGTCGGGGACACCGAGGTGGCCGCCGGGGACTGGGTGTGCGTCTGGGTGGCCTCGGCCAACCGGGACGAGCGGGTCTTCCCCCACCCGTACACCTTCGACCTGCACCGCGAGCCGAACCCGCACCTCGGCTTCGGCGTCGGGCCGCACTTCTGCATCGGCGCCCCGGCCTCCCGGGTCGCGCTGACCACCGTCTTCGAGGAGCTCGCGCGGCGCCGCATCCGCTTCGCGCCGACGGCCGAACCCACCCACCTGTACTCGAACTGGATCAACGGCCTGACCCGGCTGCCCATGACGTTCACGGCGGGCCGATGAGCCCTACACACCTGCCGCTCCCCTTACGGAGGACTCCATGCTGATGCAGGGCCCCGAGCCCGGCGCACGCACGCCGCTCGACGAGATCGACCTGTTCGACCCGGTCCGCTTCCGGACCGTGCCGCCGCACCCCATCTGGCACACGCTGCGCGCCGAGGCCCCGGTCTGGCGGCAGGCCCGGCCCGGCCAGCCGGCGTTCTGGAACGTCACGCGCTACGACGACGTGGTACGCATCGTCAAGGACACCGCGCGCTACTCCTCCACCCACGGCAACGTGCTGGACGTGGCCGAGCACGGGGACAGCGCGGGCGGCCTGACCATGCCCCTGATGGACCCGCCCGACCACGGCCAGGTACGCGGGCCGGCCATCCGCACCATGTCCACCCAGGTCGTGCGGCGCCGCTCCGAGGGCGTCCGGCGCCGCATCCGGCGCCTGCTGGAGCCCGCGCTCGCCGGGGAGACGGTCGACTTCGCGCAGATCATGCTGCACCTGCCGATGCTCGCGGTCGGCGAGATCCTCGGCGTGCCCGAGGAGGTGTGGCAGGACATCCCCGGCTGGACCATGGCGGGCGTGGCGCCGCAGGACCCGGTGTACGCCCAGGGTTCCAACGAGCGCACCCTGCGCCGGGCGCACTACCAGCTGTTCGCGATGTTCTCCAAGCTCATCGCGGAACGGCGGCGCGCCCCGAAGGACGACCTGATCAGCCTGCTCACCCAACTGGAGGTGAACGGCCGGAAGTTCGACGACCAGCAGGTGCTGCTGAACTGCTACAGCATGGTGATGGGCGCCAACACCACCACCCCGCACGTCGCCGGGCACCTGATCCTGGCGCTCGCGGAGAACCCCGACGCCTGGCGGATGGTCCTCGCCGACCCGGAGCTGGTGTCCGGCTGCGTGGAGGAGGCGCTGCGCTGGGCGACGCCGACCAACCACGTCATGCGGCGCACCACCACGGACGTCGAGATCGACGGTGTGCGGATCGGCGAGGGCGAGATCGTCGCGGCCTGGATCGGCTCCGCCAACCGCGACGAGTCGGTCTTCGAGGACCCGTACCGCTTCCGCCCGGACCGCAAGCCCAACCCGCACCTGGCCTTCTCGCTCGGCGCCCACTACTGCATCGGCGGACCCGCTGCCAGGTCGCTGCTGAACGTGCTGGTGGAGGAGCTGGCCGCCACGTTCAGCGCCTTCGAGATCGACGGCACCGTGGAGCACCTGGCGTCGAACTTCATCAACGGCCTGACCCGGCTGCCCATCCGCCCGGTGCTCCGGCACGACGCACCCGTCGCGCTGGCCGCTTCGGGCGCCTGACCGTCCCGCCCCGGCTCCGGCCGGGGCACCGAAGGGCCGCCGGGACGGCACCGTCCCGGCGGCCCGCAACCCTCCTCACCCCTCACCCGCCGGCCCCTCGACACCGGCGGGAAGCAGAAGGAAGAGCACCCATGCCGCTGCCGTCCGCCGTCCGAAAACCGACCGACCGCCGCCCCGAAGTCCCCAACTGGGAAGCGGTGTTCACCATGATCCCGGAGCTGTCCCAGCGGGAGCGGGAGGTCTTCCGCGCGCTGGGCGAGGGCGCCTCGAACCGTACGATCGCCGGCCGTCTGCACATCACGGAGCGGACGGTGAAGGCCCATGTGGCGCAGGTCCTGGCCAAGCTGCGGGTGGAGTCCCGGCTGCAGGCCGGCATCGCCGCCTACGCCTGGGCGATGAGCACCGAGCAGTACAAGTCCGGTCCGCCGCTGCCCTTCCGGCTGCTGCCGGACACCGGCACGCGGGCCGCCGACGGCGTACGGCCCGCCGCCGGGGTCACGGCACCGGCACCGCTATCGCGGTGAGCAGCAGACCGTCGCGCGCCCGCCACCGTCCCGCGAGCTCCCGCGGCAGCCCGCCGTCCGGGCCACCGTCCGTTCCGCCGTCCGGGCCGCCGTGCGGCCGGACACGGGCCAGGAAGCCGCCCGACGGGTCGAACGTCACCTCGGCGTCCTCGAAGCCGAGGGAGGTACCGGTCACCGGCTGCCAGACCTTGTACACGCTCTCCTTGGCGCTGAACAGCAGCCGGTCCCAGCTGGTGCCGGGGTACCGCGCCGCGAGGTCCGCGATCCGGGCGGCCTCGTCCGGCAGGGCGACGGCGGGCAGCACGCCGC
>NZ_PQSQ01000028.1 GCF_002920575.1 Streptomyces sp. Ru73
GGTGCTGCGGCTGACGGATCCCCGCCGCCTACGGCCCCTTCCTGTCCCGCACGGTGCGTGCCGTGGTGCGCGGCGGGCCGCTCTATCTGGTGCCGCGCGAGAACGGCGAGCTGGTCGTCGGCGCCACCAGTGAGGAGCTGGGCTGGGACACCACGGTGACCGCGGGCGGTGTCTATGAACTGCTGCGCGACGCGCACGAGCTGGTGCCGGGCATCACCGAACTGCCGCTGACCGAGACGATCGCCGGGCTGCGCCCCGGTTCGCCCGACAACGCGCCGCTCCTCGGGGCCAGCGCGCTGCCCGGCCTCCTGATGGCCACCGGGCACTTCCGCAACGGCGTGCTGCTCACCCCGGTCACCGGCGACGTCATGGCACACGTGCTGACCACCGGCGAGCTGCCCGAGGAGGCGCGGCCCTTCACGCCGCTGCGCTTCGGGCCCGCTGCCGCCGCCTCCCCCTCTTGCGCGCCGATGCGCGCCGCACTCCAGGAGCAGACCGCATGACCCTCCAGCAGGCGCCCGAGTCCGCCTCCGGGCCCGCACCCGTGACCGTCTCCGTGAACGGCGAGCCCCGCGAGATCCCCGCGGGGCTGCCGCTCGACCGGCTGGTGGCGACGCTGACCAGCGCGTCGAGCGGGGTCGCCGCTGCCGTCAACGAGGAGGTCGTGCCGCGCAGCCAGTGGCCGGCGACCCCGCTCGGCGCGGGGGACCGCGTCGAGGTGCTCACCGCCGTCCAGGGAGGCTGACCCGAAGATGACCGATACGCACGCCCTCGAAGAGACCGCCGCCCCCGTAAACGCGCCGGACGCGGCACCCGAAGCGGACCCGCTGGTCATCGCCGGCACCGCCTTCCGGTCCCGGCTGATCATGGGGACCGGCGGCGCGCCGAGCCTCGACATCATGGAGCGCTCGCTGCTCGCCTCGGGCACCGAGCTGACCACCGTGGCGATGCGCAGGCTGGACCCGACGGTGCAGGGTTCGGTGCTCTCCGTACTGAACCGGCACGGCATCCGTACGCTGCCGAACACCGCGGGCTGCTACACCGCGGGCGAGGCCGTGCTCACCGCCCGGCTGGCCCGCGAAGCGCTCGGCACGGACTGGGTGAAGCTGGAGGTCGTCGCCGACGAGCGGACCCTGCTGCCGGACCCGGTGGAGCTGCTGGACGCGGCCGAGACGCTGGTCGACGACGGGTTCACGGTCCTGCCGTACACCAATGACGACCCGGTGCTGGCGCGGAAGCTGGAGGACGTGGGCTGCGCGGCGATCATGCCGCTGGGCTCCCCCATCGGCTCCGGGCTCGGCATCCGCAACCCGCACAACTTCCAGCTGATCACCGAGCGGGCCGGGGTGCCGGTCATCCTGGACGCCGGCGCGGGCACCGCCTCGGACGCCGCGCAGGCCATGGAGCTGGGCTGCGCGGCGGTGATGCTGGCCTCGGCGGTCACCCGGGCGCAGGAGCCGGTCCTGATGGCGCACGCCATGCGGCACGCGGTCGAGGCGGGCCGGCTGGCGTACCGGGCGGGCCGGATTCCGCGCCGGCACTTCGCCGAGGCGTCCTCGCCGACGGCGGGACTGGCCGAGCTGGACCCGGAGCGGCCCGCGTTCTGAGCGATCTGCGTCAGGGGCGTGAGGGCGGTGGACGGCTGCTCGTAGACTCGTCTGCCGTGGACACCACCCTTCAGGACCCCCTGGTCGGACAGCTGCTCGACGGCCGGTACCGCGTACAGGCGCGGATCGCCGCCGGCGGGATGGCGACGGTCTACCGCGCCGTCGACACGCGGCTGGACCGGGTGCTCGCCCTGAAGGTGATGCACCCGTCCCTGGCCGCCGACGCCTCGTTCGTCGAGCGCTTCATCCGGGAGGCGAAGTCGGTGGCCCGGCTGGCGCACCCGAACGTGGTCGGCGTGTTCGACCAGGGCACGGACGGTACGTACGTCTACCTGGCGATGGAGTACGTCGCGGGCTGCACCCTGCGGGACCTGCTGCGGGAGCGCGGCGCCCTCCAGCCGCGTGCCGCGCTGGACGTCCTGGAGCCGATCCTCGCGGCGCTGGGCTCCGCGCACCGCGCGGGCATGGTGCACCGCGACATGAAGCCGGAGAACGTCCTGATCGGGGACGACGGCCGGGTCAAGGTCGCCGACTTCGGGCTGGTCCGTGCGGTGGACACGCACACCACGGCGTCCACGGGCACGGTCCTGGGCACCGTCGCCTACCTCGCGCCCGAGCAGATCGAGGACGGCAGCGCGGACACCCGCGCGGACGTCTACGCGTGCGGCGTGACGCTGTACGAGATGCTCACCGGCAGCAAGCCGCACGACGGCGGCACCGCGGCCCAGGTGCTCTACCAGCATCTGCACGAGGACGTGCCGGCGCCGTCGGCGCTGGTGCCGGGGCTGCCGCCGGAGCTGGACGACCTGGTGACCGAGGCGACGGCGCGCAATCCCGAGGTGCGCCCGCAGGACGCGGTCACGCTGCTGGCGCTGGCCAGGAACGCCCGCGCTGCGCTCACCGAGGAGCAGCTGGACGCGGTGCCGCCGGGCGCGAAGCCGGCGTCCGGCACGGCGGGTTCGGAGGACCGCACGAGCGTGATCCAGCGTGCGGCGGCCGTACAGCTCTCGCTGCCCGGCACGGACGACGTGGACGCCGACGCCGCCGCGGGGCGCACCAGCCGGCTGGAGGTACCGGCGGACGCGCGCACGGACCGGCTGCCCACGGCGGGCGGCGCGGGGCGCGCCGAGACCTCGCGGGCGCCGCGCCGCAAGGCGCTGACGGTGGCCATCGCGCTGCTGGCGGCGCTGCTGCTCGGCACGGGCGCCTGGTACGTCACCACGGGCCAGTTCACGACCGTGCCGGCGGTGCTGGACATGACGCAGCCCAAGGCCGAGCGGACGCTGCACGACGCGGGGCTGGACGTGAAGGTGGAGCGCGCCTACAGCTCCACCGTGGAGCGCGGCCACGTCATCTCCACCGACCCGGAGAACGGCAAGCGCATCCGGGGCACCGGCACGGTCACGATCACCTTGTCCAAGGGCCCGGACATCGTCTCGGTGCCGGACCTCTCCGGCACCCCGGTCGCCGACGCGCGGCGCAAGCTGCGGGACAAGGGGCTGACGCCGGGTACGGAGCGCACGGCGTTCAGCAACGAGGTGGCCAAGGGCTCGGTGATCCGTACGGACCCGGACGCCGGGACCAAGCGGCGGCCCGGTACGGCGGTCGCGCTGACCGTCAGCCGGGGCCGCGCCCTCGACGTGCCGGACGTGGTCGGCGACGAGCGGGCGGACGCAGCGGCCGAGCTGCGCGAGGCGGGCTTCAAGGTCGCGTTCGCCGACCGGCCGGTGTACTCGGACGAGGACAAGGGCGCGGTCGCGCGGCAGTCCCCCGGTGAGGGGAAGAAGCTGGGCGAGGGCGACACGGTGACGCTCACGCTGTCCAAGGGGCCGCAGATGGTCGAGGTCCCGGACGTCGAGGGCCAGAAGGCCGAGGACGCGAAGAAGACGCTGGAGGCGGCGGGCTTCGAGGTCGAGGTGAAGAAGCCGCTCTTCTTCCCGTCGGACACGGTCAAGAGCCAGTCGGTCGACGCCGGGGACACCGCGCCCAAGGGCAGCACCCTCACGATCGAGCTGGACAGCAAGCTGTGAGGCGTACCTGACATCCGGGGAGCCCCGGCCGCCTGGCACCCTTGACAGGTGAGCACTTCCCCGCAGCGCGCCCGTGAGCGCAACCCGATCGGCGGCCACGTCCCGGTGGCCGGCGGTCTCGCCAAGGTCGGCATCCCGTACGCACAGGAGATCGGCGGCGAGGCCGTCCAGGTCTTCGTGGCCAATCCGCGCGGCTGGGCCACCCCGCCCGGCAATCCGATGCAGGACGAGGCGTTCCGTCAGGCGTGCGCGGAACGGGACATCCCCGCGTACGTGCACGCGCCGTATCTGATCAACTTCGGCTCGCACAACCCGGTGACGGTCGAGAAGTCCGTGGAGTCGCTGCGGCACTCGCTGCGCCGCGGCCGGGAGATCGGGGCGCTGGGCGTGGTCGTGCACACCGGCTCGGCGACCGGCGGGCGGGAGCGGGCCGTGGCGCTGGCACAGGTGCGGGAGCACATGCTGCCGCTGCTGGAGGAGCTGACGCACGACGACGACCCGTGGCTGCTGCTGGAGTCGACGGCCGGGCAGGGCGCCTCGCTGTGCTCGCTGGCCGAGGACCTGGGGCCGTACCTGGACGCGCTGGACCGGCACCCGCGCGCCGGGCTGTGCCTGGACACCTGCCACGCGTTCGCCGCCGGACACGACATGGCGGCTCCCGGCGGCACGAAGGCGCTGCTGGACGAGCTGGTGGCGGTGGCCGGCGAGGGCCGTCTGAAGCTGATCCACGCCAACGACTCCAAGGACGTGGCGGGGGCGCACAAGGACCGGCACGAGAACATCGGCTCCGGTCACATCGGCGCCGGGCCCTTCGGCGAGCTGTTCCGGCATCCGGCGACCGCGGGCGTGCCGCTGGTCATCGAGACGCCGGGCGGCAAGGAGGGCCACGCGGCGGACGTGGCACGGCTGAAGGAGCTGCGGGACGGCGGGGACACGCCCGGAACACCTTGATGAATACCCCAGGGGGGTATACCGTTCCCGCTCTCGGCAGAACGGTTCCTTCTGAAGGGGGACTCCCATGCAGCACCAGCACGCATCCGCCGGGCACCACCACACCGCACCCGCGCCGGCCGGCTGGGCCATGGCCGCGAGGGCGACCCTGCACTGCCTCACCGGGTGCGCCATCGGCGAGATCCTCGGCATGGTGATCGGCACCGCGCTGGGCTGGCACAACGTGCCGACGATGATCCTCGCCATCGCCCTGGCCTTCGTCTTCGGCTACTCGCTCACCCTGCGTGGCGTCCTCCGGGCCGGGCTGGACTTCCGGGCCGCCCTCAAGGTCGCGCTGGCCGCCGACACCCTCTCGATCGCGGTGATGGAGCTGATCGACAACGGCGTGATCGCGCTCGTGCCGGGCGCGATGGACGCCCACCTGTCGGAGTGGCTGTTCTGGGGGACGCTGGCGTTCTCGCTGGTCCTGGCGTTCCTGGTGACCACGCCCGTCAACCGGTGGATGATCGGCCGCGGCAAGGGGCACGCCGTGGCGCACCAGTACCACTGAGGAGTACGGCGGCTCAGAGCTCCGGGCCGTCGCCCGGCTCCTCCTGATAGGAGTAGCGCTGCTCCCGCCACGGGTCACCGAGGTTGTGGTAGCCGCGCTCCTCCCAGAAGCCGCGGCGGTCCGCCGTCATGTACTCGATGCCGCGGACCCACTTCGGGCCCTTCCAGGCGTACAGGTGCGGCACGACGAGCCGTACGGGGAAGCCGTGCTCGGCGGTGAGCAGTTCGCCGTCCCGGTGGCTGGCGAAGAGGCAGCGCTCATCGGCGAAGTCGGCGAGCGGGAGGTTCGAGCTGAATCCGTACTCGGCCCAGACCATCACATGGGTGACATCGGGCGCGGGCGGCGCCAGGTCGAGCACCGTACGCGTCAACACCCCGCCCCATTCGGCACCCAGCATGCTGAACTTCGTCACGCAGTGCATGTCGGCGACGACGGTGGCATACGGCAGCGAGGTGAATTCCTCGTGCGTCCAGCAGTGCTTGTCACCGTCGGCCGTGGCGCCGAATACGCGGAATTCCCAGCGCTCGGGGCGGAACCTGGGCACGGGCCCGTAGTGCGTGACCGGCCATCCGCGCTGCAGTCGCTGCCCCGGAGGCAGCTGAGGAAGCTCCTCTTCGCGGCTATCCGGCTGACCCATGCCTCCATGGTGGCAGACCGGAAGGGGTGCTGATGACCAGGGCAGGGCGGATTCGGGCAACTCCCACTAAGCGTGCACTTACTGGACGCCCCATATATCCCGGTGCAAGGATGCCCGGCACCTGTCCAGTCGACGCGTGGAAGGAGCCTTGCAGACATGCAGGGAGATCCCGAGGTCATCGAGTTCCTGAACGAGCAGCTGACCGCCGAGCTGACCGCGATCAATCAGTACTTCCTGCACGCCAAGCTGCAGGACCACAAGGGCTGGACCAAGCTGGCCAAGTACACGCGCGCGGAATCCTTCGACGAGATGCGGCACGCGGAGGTCCTCACCGACCGCATCCTGCTCCTGGACGGCCTGCCCAATTACCAGCGGCTCTTCCACGTCCGCGTCGGGCAGACGGTGACCGAGATGTTCCAGGCCGACCGGCAGATCGAGGTCGAGGCCATCGACCGGCTGCGGCGCGGCATCGAGGTGATGCGGAACAAGGGCGACGTCACGTCCGCCAATGTCTTCGAGGCGATCCTGGCCGACGAGGAGCACCACATCGACTACCTGGACACGCAGCTGGAGCTGATCGAGAAGCTCGGCGAGGCGCTCTACCTGTCCACACTGATCGAGCAGACCGCGCCGGACGCGTGAGCGGGACCGGGCGGCCTCGTCGCCCGGGCGGCCGCTAGGCGGCTTCGGGCAGCTCTTCGAGCGCGGGGGCGCCCTGGTCGATCAGCTGCCGGCGGGGGCAGGCGCCGCGGCCCAGCAGGGCCTGGATGCGCTTCACGCAGCCGCCGCAGTCGGTACCGGCCTTGCAGGCGGAGGCTATCTGGCGCGGCGTGCAGGCACCCGTGTCCGCGTGTTCCCGTACCTGTTCCTCAGTGATGCCGAAGCACGAGCAGACGTACACGCGGTCACCCCCGCCCTTCCCGTAGCTTCGGTTGATCTTGAGTGAGGTTACCCTTACCTTACCCGCCATGGCGGGCGCTTAACAACGCAGTGGGGCGCGGATCACAGAATCCGCGCCCCACCTTGCGTCTACGCGCCCGTCTACTGGTCCCGGTACATCTCCGCGACCAGGAACGCCAGGTCCAGCGACTGGCTGCGGTTCAGCCGCGGGTCGCAGGCCGTCTCGTACCGCTGGTGCAGGTCGTCGACGAAGATCTCGTCGCCGCCGCCCACGCACTCGGTGACGTCGTCACCGGTCAGCTCGACGTGGATGCCGCCCGGGTGCGTGCCGAGCGCCTTGTGCACCTCGAAGAAGCCCTTGACCTCGTCCAGCACGTCGTCGAAGCGGCGCGTCTTGTGGCCGGAGGCCGCCTCGTAGGTGTTGCCGTGCATCGGGTCGGTGATCCACGCGACCTGCGCGCCCGAGGCCGTGACCTTCTCCACCAGCGTGGGGAGCTTGTCGCGGATCTTGTCGGCACCCATGCGGGTGATGAAGGTCAGCCGGCCCGGCTCACGGTCCGGGTCCAGCCGGTCGATCAGCGCGAGGGCGTCCTCGGGCGTGGTCGTCGGGCCGAGCTTCACACCGATCGGGTTGCGCACCTGCGAGGCGAACTCGATGTGCGCGTGGTCCAGCTGCCGGGTCCGCTCGCCGATCCACAGCATGTGGCCGGAGACGTCGTACAGCTTGCCGGTACGGGAGTCCGTACGGGTCAGCGCCGTCTCGTAGTCCAGCACCAGCGCCTCGTGCGAGGCGTAGAACTCGACGGTCTTGAACTCCTCCGGGTCCACCCCGCAGGCGTTCATGAAGTTCAGCGCCCGGTCGATCTCGCGCGCCAGCGCCTCGTAGCGCTGGCCCGAGGGCGAGGACTTCACGAAGTCCTGGTTCCAGGCGTGCACCTGGCGCAGGTCGGCGTAGCCGCCGGTGGTGAAGGCGCGGACCAGGTTCAGCGTGGCGGCGGAGGCGTGGTACATCCGCTTCAGCCGCTGCGGGTCCGGGATACGGGCCGCCTCGGTGAACTCGAAGCCGTTGACGGAGTCGCCGCGGTACGTCGGCAGGGTCACGCCGTCGCGGGTCTCGGTCGGCTTGGAGCGCGGCTTGCTGTACTGGCCGGCGATCCGGCCGACCTTCACGACGGGCACGGACCCGGCGTAGGTGAGGACGGCGCCCATCTGGAGCAGCGTCTTGAGCTTGTTGCGGATGTGCTCGGCCGACACCGCGTCGAAGGCCTCGGCGCAGTCGCCGCCCTGCAGCAGGAACGCCTCACCACGGGCGACGGCTCCCAGACGCTCACGCAGCTGGTCGCACTCGCCCGCGAAGACGAGCGGCGGATAGGACTCGAGCTCCGCGATCACATCGCGCAGAGCCTCTTGGTCCGGCCAGTCAGGCTGCTGCGCCGCGGGCAGGTCTCGCCAGGTGTTGCCACCGGCGTGGATTTCAGCGTTCACGGTCACCTCGTCAACATTACGGGGTCTTCGCGGGCGTCCAGTACGCCGACCGCAGTATGAGACAGGACGCACAGCGCCCGGCGCGGCATCGGGTAGGGTGCACCACATGTTCGCGCAGACGACCCTGAACTGGTGGTGGACCGCTCATCCGGCGGCCCACTGATTCGCGCGCACACGAACCTGCGAAGGCCGCCCGAGGGGCGGCCTTCGGTCTTTCCGGCTCCGGCCCGTCCCTCTCCCCCAGCCCCTGAGTGAGAAGGACGAGATCATGGACCTGACCGAGCTGCTCGCCGACGACCGGCCCTTCGCGCTGCTGCGCCGCCGCACCCCCGGCCGCGACCACGACACCGTCGAGGTGCTGATCGGCCCGGTCGCCCCGTACGAGCGGCTCGCCGACCTCCCCGAGGGCCTGGCCATGGTGCCGTTCCGGCAGATCCGGGAGCGCGGCTTCGACGTGCGCGACGACGGCACGCCGCTGGCGGCGCTCACCCCCGAGGAGCGGTACGAGCTGCCGCTCGCCGACGCTCTGGCGCAGCTCCCGGACCACGCGGTGGCCGTGACGGACGGCGGCTTCGACGTCAGCGACGAGGAGTACGCGGGGATCGTCGGACGGGTGCTGGACGCGGAGATCGGCCGGGGCGAGGGCGCGAACTTCGTCATCCGGCGGACCTTCCAGGGCGAGATCCCGGGCTTCGGCCGGGCCGACGCGCTGGCCCTCTTCCGGCGGCTGCTGGCCACGGAGCGCGGCGCGTACTGGACCTTCGTGGTGCACACCGGCGAGCGCACCCTGGTAGGCGCCAGCCCCGAGGTGCACGTCCGCATGAGCGGCGGCACGGTCGTGATGAATCCGATCAGCGGCACCTACCGCTACCCGGCCGACGGCCCCACCGCGGACGACCTGCTGGACTTCCTCGCCGACGGCAAGGAGATCGAGGAGCTCTCCATGGTCGTCGACGAGGAGCTGAAGATGATGTGCACGGTCGGCGACCGGGGCGGGGTGGTGATCGGCCCGCGGCTGAAGGAGATGGCGCACCTCGCGCACACCGAGTACGAGCTGCGCGGCCGCTCCACGCTGGACGTCCGCGAGGTGCTGAAGGAGACGATGTTCGCGGCCACCGTCACCGGCTCGCCCGTGCAGAACGCGTGCCGGGTCATCGAGCGGTACGAGCCGGGCGGCCGCGGTTACTACGCGGGCGCGCTGGCCCTGATCGACCGGGACGCGGGCGGCGCGCAGCGTCTGGACTCGCCCATCCTGATCCGCACCGCCGACATCGACGCGGGCGGGCGGCTGCGGGTGGGCGTCGGCGCGACGCTGGTGCGCGGCTCGGACCCGGCCGGCGAGGTCGCCGAGACGCACGCCAAGGCCGCCGGGGTGCTCACCGCGCTGGGCGTCCGGGAGGCGCCGGCCCGCCGCGCGGACGCCGCGCCGCCGCGGCTGGCCGAGGACCCGCGGGTGCGCGCCGCGCTGGACGCGCGCCGGGCCGGCCTCGCGCCGTTCTGGCTGCGGATGCAGACCACCGCGCCGACCGCGGCGCTCAGCGGACACGCGCTGGTGATCGACGCCGAGGACACCTTCACCGCGATGCTGGCGCACCTGCTGCGCACGTCGGGGCTGGAGGTGACGGTACGGCGGTACGACGAGCCGGGGCTGCGGGAGACGGCGCTCGCGCACGAGGGGCCGGTCGTACTGGGCCCGGGGCCCGGCAACCCCTCGGACGCGGCCGACCCGAAGATGCGGCTGCTGCGCGGGCTGGCGGCCGAGCTGCTGCGGGAGCACAAGCACGGCCTGCTCGGGGTCTGCCTGGGGCACGAGCTGATCGCGGCGGTGCTCGGCCTGGAGATCGTCCGGAAGGACGTGCCGTTCCAGGGCGCGCAGGAGCGGATCGACTTCTTCGGGCGGGAGGAGACGGTGGGGTTCTACAACACCTTCACCGCCCGCTGCGACGAGGCGGCCCTCGCCGAGCTGGCCATGCACCGCGTGGAGCTGAGCCGGGACCCGGCGAGCGGGGACGTGCACGCGCTGCGCGGCCCCGGCTTCGCGGGGGTGCAGTTCCACCCCGAGTCGGTGCTGACGCTGGACGGCGCCGCGCTCACGTCCCAGCTGCTGGCCGCCGTTCTGGTGTGACGAGGAAGTTGGCGCCGGCGCGGCCGGCCAGGTGGTCCTCGACATTGGCCACGGTGGTGTCGATGATCTGGCCGACCGCGTCCTCGGTGAAGTACGCCTGGTGCGAGGTGACCAGGACGTTCCCGAAGGTCATCAGGCGGGCGAGGGTGTCGTCCTCGACGACTTCGAGCGACTTGTCGAAGAAGAACAGCCCGGCCTCCTCCTCGTAGACGTCCAGGCCGACGCCGCGAAGCCGGCCGGCCTTGAGCGTCGCCACGAGGGCCGCGGTGTCCACCAGGCCGCCGCGGCTGGAGTTGACCAAAATCGCGTCGTCCTTCATCGCCGCCAGTGCCTTGGCGCCGACCAGGTGCCGGGTGTCCTCCAGCAGCGGCACGTGCAGGCTGATCAGGTCGGACTCGGCGAACAGCCGGTCGCGGTCGACGTAGGTCATGCCCAGCTCCGTGCAGGCCGGGTTCTCGGCGATGTCCCAGCCGAGCAGCCGCATGCCGAAGCCGTGCGCGATGCGGGTGAACGCCTCGCCGATCTTGCCGGTGCCGACCACGCCCACGGTGCGGCCGCGCAGGTCCCGGCCCATCAGCCCGTCCAGCCGGAAGTCGAAGTTCCGGGTGCGGTTGGCGGCGCGCACGATCCGCCGGTTCACCGCCAGCGCGAGCCCCCAGGCGAACTCGGCGACGGAGTACGGGGAGTAGGCGGACACCCGGGCGACGGTGAGGCCGAGGTCGGCGGCGGCCCGCAGGTCGATGTTGTTGTAGCCGGTGGAGCGCTGGGCGATCATTTTCGTGCCGCCCGCCGCGAGCTCCTGGAGCACAGCGGCGTTCAGCTCGTCGTTGACGGCCGTGCTGACGATCTCGTAGCCGGCCGCGATGGGCGCGGTGTCTCCGTTGAGGAAGACGTCGAGGCTGCGGATCTGATGACGGCCGTCGAAGGCGTGCTCCAGCAGCCTGCGCTCGTCCGCCTGCACCCCGAAGGCCACGATCTCCACGCTGCGCTCCCATCTGTACCGGTTTGCGGACATACGGGCGATGGGCCGAATATACGGCCCACCGCCCGGCCTCGCCGTACGGAGCGGGCGGCGCGCCGCCCGGCAGTGCCGCCGCGTCAGCCGAAGAAGACCCCGGCCTCGGAGTACAGCTTCGGGTCCACTGTCTTCAGCTTCGCCGTGGCCTCCGCGAGCGGCACCCGGACGATGTCCGTGCCGCGCAGCGCGACCATCTTCCCGAAGTCGCCGTCCCGCACGGCGTCGATGGCGTGCAGCCCGAAGCGGGTGGCCAGCCAGCGGTCGAAGGCGCTGGGGGTGCCGCCGCGCTGGGTGTGGCCCAGGACGGTGGTGCGCGCCTCCTTGCCCGTGCGCCGCTCGATCTCCTTGGCCAGCCACTCCCCCACGCCGGAGAGCCGGACGTGCCCGAAGGAGTCGGTGGAGTCGTCCTTCAGGACCATCTCGCCGTCCTTGGGCATGGCGCCCTCGGCGACGACCACGATGGGCGCGTAGCGCACCTTGAAGCGGGACTCGACCCAGGCGCAGACCTGCTCGATGTCGAACCGCTGCTCGGGGATGAGGATGACGTTGGCGCCGCCCGCCAGGCCGGAGTGCAGCGCGATCCAGCCCGCGTGCCGCCCCATGACCTCGACGACCAGGACCCGCATGTGCGACTCGGCGGTGGTGTGCAGCCGGTCGATGGCCTCGGTGGCGACGCCGACGGCGGTGTCGAAGCCGAAGGTGTAGTCGGTGGCCGAGAGGTCGTTGTCGATGGTCTTGGGGACGCCGACGCAGTGGATGCCGTGCTCGTTGGACAGGCGCGCCGCGACGCCGAGGGTGTCCTCGCCCCCGATGGCCACCAGCGCGTCGACCTCGTGCTTGGCGAGGTTGTCGCGGATCCGCCGGACGCCCTCCTCCTGCTTGAAGGGGTTGGTGCGCGAGGACCCCAGGATCGTGCCGCCGCGGGGCAGGATGCCGCGGACCGCGGGGATGTCCAGCGGCACCGTGTCGCCCTCCAGCGGCCCGCGCCAGCCGTCCCGGAAGCCCACGAAGTCGTACTCGTACTCCTGGGTGCCCTTGCGGACCACCGCCCGGATGACCGCGTTCAGCCCGGGGCAGTCGCCGCCACCGGTAAGCACTCCTACCCGCATCGCTTCTTCCCTTCGTCCCGTCCTGGACCGATGCGGGTCACGCTAATGGTGATCCAGGTCACTCAGGAGAGGGACGAGGGGCGGATTCCGGTGATTTTCGGGGGCGTTGGGCGCCGCCGTTCACTCGTACGAGCGGCTCCGGAAACGGCGCCGGATTTCCGCCCGTGGTCAGGGCGTGTCCAGGCCGCGCTCTATCGCGTACCGGACCAGCTCGACCCTGTTGTGCAGCTGGAGCTTGCCGAGGGTGTTCTGCACGTGGTTCTGCACCGTGCGGTGCGAGATGACCAGCCGCTCGGCGATCTGCTTGTACGACAGACCCTTGGCGACCAGGCGCAGCACCTCGGTCTCGCGGTCGGTCAGCCGCGGCGCGCCCGGCTCGTCCTCGGTGGCCGGCGCGGGCTCGGTGGCCAGCCTGCGGTACTCCCCGAGCACCAGCCCGGCCAGTCCGGGGGTGAACACCGGGTCGCCGGCGGCGGTGGAGCGCACCGCCTCGATCAGCTCCTCGGTGCTCGCGGACTTCACCAGATAACCCGTCGCGCCGGACTTCACGGCCTCCAGCACGTCCGCGTGCTCGCCGCTCGCGGAGAGCACCAGGACGCGCAGCCGGGGGTTGCCGCCGACCAGCTCGCGGCAGACCTCGACGCCGGGCAGGCCGGGGAGGTTCAGGTCGAGGACCAGGACGTCGGGCGCCGCTGCCTGGGCCCTGCGGACCGCCTGCGGGCCGTCGCCCGCGGTCGCGACCACCTCGAACCCGGCCTCGGCCAGGTCCCTGGCCACCGCGTCCCGCCACATCGGGTGGTCGTCGACCACCATGACCTTCACGCCCGGGTGCTCGCTCATGCGCCTGCCTTCCCCCGTCGTCCGCCCTCGGGCACGCCGCCCTTGGGTACCGTCAGCTCCACTTCCGTGCCCTGGCCCGGGACGGAGATCCACTCGGCCGTGCCGCCGAGGTCCCGCAGCCGTCCGCGGATGGACAGCGCGACCCCGAGCCGGCCCTCGCGCTCGGCGTCGGCGAGCCGGCCCTCCGGGATGCCGGGACCGTCGTCCCGCACCGTCACGATCACCGCCTCCGGCTCGTCCTCGACCAGGATCCACGCCTGGGCCCCGTCCCCCGCGTGCACCCGCACATTGTCCAACGCGGCACTGACGGCCGCGGCCAGCTCCGCCGCACGGGACGCCGGCAGCAGTACCGGGGCGCCCGGCTCGGAGAAGGTCACCCCGGCGCCCGCGTACGGCGCGAGCAGCGCCCGTACGTCGCACGGCTCGTCCGAGAACTCCTCCCCCTCGGGCACGCAGTTGTCCCCGTACGAAGGCCCGTCGGCCGCGCCGTCCTCGTACGCAGGGTCCGCGCCGTCCTCGTACGCCGCGTCCGCTGCGTCCCCGTGTGCCGCGTCCGCCGCGCCTGAAGGCGGCACGGGCCGCTGCGCCGGCACTAGGCCGCTGGAGACCAGGGTGCGCAGCGCGACCTCCTGCTCACCGGCCATCCGGCCCAGCTCAGCGGCCTCGCCGCCGAGCGCGGCGCCGCGCCGCTGCACCATCGCCAGCACCTGGAGCACGCTGTCGTGGATGTCGCGGGCCAGCCGCTCCCGCTCGCGGGTTGCCGCCTCGATCTGCAGGGCGCGCGCGAGGGTGCGCTCACTGGCGCGGGCCACCTCGACCACGTAACCGATCGCGACGCTCGCCACCCACACCAGCAGCACGTTGTGGACGGTGTCGCGGGCGAACTCCTGGCGTTCCACGAGGTTGGCGACCGCCACCACCGAGGAGGCGCCCGCCGCCCAGCGCCAGCCGCCCTTGATCGCGAAGCCGAGCGCGGCGCCGGCCGTCCATATCGACGGCAGCGTGGGCGCGCCGCCCACGATCCGCGCGTGGGTGTCGACGAGCGGGGTGACCAGGATGCCGGTGACCGCGAAGGCGAGGTCACCGAAGAGGAAGCGGCGGGTGCAGCGCTCGGCGGAGGTGGTGCAGCGCCAGGTCAGCACCATCCACGCGGTGAGCGCCGCCATGTACGCGGCACCGCCCAACGGGTGCGCGTACTCGGTGTAGTTGAGCGAGAAGATCACCACGGCGTAGACCAGGGTGAGCACGCGGTACCCCGTCAGCGCCCGCCACAGCGGGAGCTCGACGGACATCCGCAGCACCCGGGGCTGCCGGGCCCGTCCCCCGGCCCCCGCCGCCGTGCTCGCCGGCTCCGCCACCGCGGGTATCCGGTCCTCCGATGCCATCCGGCCCACCCCCCTCGCCGGGCTACTGAGCCCCGGACCCGGACTTCTTCGCCGCCTTCTCCGCCTCGGCCTGCTTCTTCGCGGCCTCGGCGATCTGCCGCTTGGCCGCGGTCGCGTAGATGTCGACGTACTCCTGGCCCGACAGCTTCATGATTTCGTACATGACCTCGTCGGTGACCGACCGCAGGATGAAGCGGTCGCCGTCCATGCCGTGGTAGCGGCTGAAGTCCAGCGGCTTGCCGATGCGGATGCCGGGCCGGATCATCTTCGGCACGATCTTGCCGGGCGGCTGCACCTTCTCCGTGTCGATCATCGCCACGGGGATCACCGGCGCGCCGGTGGCCAGCGTCACCCGGGCCAGGCCGCCGGGCTTGCCGCGGTAGAGCCGGCCGTCGGGCGAGCGGGTGCCCTCGGGGTAGATCCCGAACAGCTCGCCGCGCTCCAGCACCTCGATGCCGCTCCTGATCGCCGCCTCACCGGCGCCGCGGCCGCCGGAGCGGTCCACCGGCAGCTGGCCGACGCCCTTGAAGAACGCGGCGGTCAGCTTGCCCTTGATACCGGGCGAGGTGAAGTACTCGGCCTTCGCGATGAAGGTGACCTTCCGGTCGAGCACCGCGGGCAGGAAGAAGGAGTCCGAGAACGACAGGTGGTTGCTCGCCAGGATGGCGGGCCCCTCGGCAGGGATGTTCTCCAGGCCCTCGACCCAGGGGCGGAACGCCAGCTTCAGCGAGTTGCCGACGGAAAACTTCATTGCGCCGTAGATCAACGCCACTCCTTCTGTGTCCGACGCAAAGACCTTAACCCGCGCGGCGGTCCCCCTCCTCACCGTGCGTGGCGCCGCGGCCGCGCCCCGCGCGGCACACCCTCCCCTGCGGACCTATCCGGGCGGCTGGGCTTTGCGTACCCTGCAGTTACCAGCTTTCGCCGCAGGCCGGCGCTTCCCCTTTTACCGAACGGAGTCTTCCGGTGCCGCTCCTTCCCGGGGCCGAGCCGTTCCGCCATGAAGGCGGTCAGGTCGGTGTCCTCGTCTGCCACGGCTTCACCGGTTCCCCGCAGTCCGTACGCCCGTGGGCCGAGTACCTCGCGGACCGGGGCCTCACCGTCTCGCTGCCGCTGCTGCCGGGCCACGGCACCCGCTGGCAGGACCTGCAGATCACCGGCTGGCAGGACTGGTACGCCGAGGTCGACCGCGAGCTGCGCGCCCTGACGGCCCGCTGCGACAAGGTCTTCGTCTGCGGCCTGTCCATGGGCGGCGCGCTGGCGCTGCGGCTGGCCGCGCGGCACGGCGACGCGATCAGCGGCGTGGCCGTGGTGAACCCGGCGAACAAGGTGCACGACGCGGCGGCCCCGCTGCTGCCGGTGCTGCGCCATGTCGTCCGCTCCACCAAGGGCCTGACCAGCGACATCTGCAAGGCGAACGCCATGGAGACCGGGTACGACCGGGTCCCGCTGCACGCCGCGCACTCGGTGCGGCAGTTCTTCCGGCTGGTCGACGCCGAGCTGCCGCAGGTCACCCAGCCGCTGCTGGTGATGACCAGCCCGCAGGACCACGTCGTGCCGCCGGCCGACTCCGAGCGCATCATGAGCCGGGTCTCGTCCAAGGACCTGCGGCAGAAGCTGCTGGAGCGCAGCTACCACGTCGCGACCCTGGACCACGACGCCGAGCAGATCTTCGCCGACACCTACGACTTCATCGCCCGCCTCGCACCGGCCGTGAAGGGGGAGGGGACGACCACCAGTGGTGGAGCGTGACCCGCGCGATCCTCTGGACGAGGACGCCGCCTGGGCCGAGATCGTGGCCTCCTACGGCGAGGAGCCGGCCTTTCCCGCGCCGGAGGACCGGCCGTCCGCGCCGGTCTCCCGGCAGCCGGACGCCGGGGACGACCGCCCGGTGACCGACCTGGACCTGGAGAAGGGCCTGGCGAACTGGGAGAAGGAGCTGGGCCTGGACAAGAGCACGGCGAAGGAGCCGGCCGAGACCCCCGAGCAGCCGGGTCCGGTCCCGGACGCCGGGCGGGAGCGGACGGACGGCGCGCCGCGGCCGGGCGCCGGGGAGGGCGCGGAGGACGCGCCACCCGCCGAGCGGCCGGAGCGCGGTCCCGCCGGCCTGCCCGGTGACGTCTCCGGTGACCGGCCCGGCAGCTCCGTGGTGTTCGCGCCGGGCGTCGGGCCGCGCGACTGGTCGGCCGCCGAACCCTCCGACGAGGACTTCGACGAGGACGACGAGGGGCACTTCACCCCGCCCGAGCCGCCGCCGCTGCCGCAGGCCGACGTCACGACCAAGTTCGCCTGGATCGCGGTGCTGGGCGGCCCGCTGCTGCTCGTCCTGGTGATGATCTTCCAGTGGCCGGTCACCTGGTGGATCACCACGCTGGGCATCGGCGGCTTCCTGGGCGGCTTCGCGACGCTGGTCGCCCGGATGAAGGACGATGACGACGACGAGCCCCGGCCCGGGGGCGGCGCGGTCGTCTGACGGCGCCGGGCGCCCGGGCGCCGGGCCGCCGCGCGCGGGGCCGCTAGGGAGTGGCCGGCACCCGCAGCGCGGCCAGCACCGGCAGGTGGTCCGTGGCGGCCAGCAGGTCCGCCTCCCGTACGCCCGGGAGGTCGATCGGCACGCCGCAGGCCAGCACCTCGATGCCGGCGGTGGTGAACACCCCGTCGATGCGCTGGTGCGGGTCGTGCGGCGTCGAGGTGTACTCGCCGCCCCAGGGCGCGGCCTCCCAGGCGTCGGTCAGCGCCCCGGCCAGCCGCCGGAAGCTGCGCCCCTTGGGCCGGTCGTTGAGGTCCCCTGCGGCCACCGCGTGCGGCGCGTCCAGCAGCGCGAGCCGCTCCAGGAGCAGCCCGGCCTGCTCGTACCGCTCCGCCGCGCTCAGGCTCAGGTGCGCGCTGAGCACCCCCAGCCGCGCTCCCCCGATGCGCAGCACCGCGGTCGCGAAGCCGCGCCGGTGCAGTCCTGGCGTCTTGGGCAGCAGGACGTCCTCGGCGCGCTCCACGTGGGCGCGGAGCGAGGTGAGGACGAGCGGGCCGCAGGCGGTCGCGCCGCCCGTGGCGTACACCAGGTCCGTCTCGCGGGCGAGGGCCGCAGCGGCCTTCCGCCAGCGGAAGAAGCGCGGCGCCTCCTGGAGGAGCGCGACGTCGGGGGCGCAGGCGCGGATGACCCTGGCGAGCGCCGCCCGGTCGTCGCGCATCGAGCGGATGTTGTAGCTGAGCACGCGGATGACGGCGGAGCCGTCGGACTCGGTACGGGACTCGGGGAACATGCTCAAGGTGCCAGGTCCTCTCGCCGGGGTCCGGTGCGTCACGGTGGCTCAGACTAAGCCACTGCCCGCCACGCCCCGGAAGGCGCAGCGGGCAGTACGCGGGACGACCGCGGTCACCATGCGGTACCCATGGCCGCGACCGTCGATCGAGCAATTCCCGCGGCGCCCGGCCGGGTCCGCGAGAGCGGCGCCGGTCCGGGCGCGAAGGGCCGCTGCCTAGCCCTGGCGGGCCAGGTCGGCGGCGCCGACGAGGCCGGCCTTGCCGCCGAGCTGGGCGGCGAGGACCTGCGCGTGCGGGCGCCACTGGTTGCCGACCAGCCAGCGGCGGAAGGACTTGCGGATCGGGTCCAGGACCAGCTCGCCCTCGTCGGAGACGCCGCCGCCGACGATGAAGGCGGAGGGGTCGAAGAGCGAGGCCAGGTCGGCCAGGCCCGCGCCGGCCCAGCGGGCCAGCTCGCGGAAGGAGTCCACGGCGACCGGGCAGCCGCGCCGGGCCGCCTCGCTGACGTGCCGGCCCTCGATCCCCTCGGGCGTGCCGTCGCCCAGGCCGAGCAGGATCTCGGCGTTCTCCGGGGTGGCGAAGGCGCGCTGCCGGGCGTACCGCAGGAGGGCGCGCCCGGAGGCGTACTGCTCCCAGCAGCCCTGGCTGCCGCAGCCGCAGAGCAGGCCGTCGGGGACGACCCGGATGTGGCCGAACTCGGCGGCGACGCCGAAGCGGCCGCGGCGCAGCTTGTTGCCGATGATGATGCCGCCGCCGAGGCCGGTGCCGAGCGTGATGCAGATGACGTCGCTGTGGCCCTGGCCGGCGCCGAACTTGTACTCGCCCCAGGCGGCGGCGTTCGCGTCGTTCTCCACGACGACCGGCAGGCCGACGCGCTGCTCGACGTTGTCCTTGAGCGGCTCGTGGCGCCAGTTGATGTTCGGTGCGAAGAGCACCGTGGCGCGCTTCTCGTCGACGTATCCGGCGGCGCCGATGCCCACGGCCTCCACCTGGTGGTCGGCCCCGACGGTGCGGACCGCGTCGGCGATCGCCTCGGTCAGCGCCTCGGTGGTCGGCGGGGTCGGCACCTTGCACGTCTCGAGGATCGTGCCCTCCTCGTCGACCACGCCGGCCGCGATCTTCGTGCCGCCGATGTCGACGCCGATGGTGAGTCCCATGTGTCCCTCAGTTTTCCGGTCGAACCCCGCCAACGGACAACCGTACCGGAGCCGGGGGGCGACCGGAGGCCGGAAGGATCACCGGCCGGGCACCCGGTGGCCTCCTGGCGGCTAGTCCAGGTCGATCCGCTCGCTGCCGGACGCGCCGGCGGGACCGTCGTCGTCGTGCGGTCCGGCGCCGGGCCCGTCGGCGCCGTCGGCCTGCGGCCCGCGCGCGGTGGCGCCCCGGCCGTCGGCAGCGCCGCGGGTCCAGCGGCGCTCGCCCGCCTCGACGGCGGAGCGGTACGCGGCGAGCAGCTCGGAGCCGGCCGCCGCGAGGTGGTCGAAGACCTCGGGGTTGCGTTCGATCACCGGCTCGACGGCGGCCCTGGCCTGCTGGACGAACTGGCTGACGGCGCCCTTCGCGACCATGCCGCCGAGCGCGCCGGGCAGCTGGATTCCGGCGATCTTGTCGCCGACGGCCTCGGCGAGCTTGCGCAGCTCCTCGGCGGCGCTGCCGGGCTCCCGGCCCTGCTCGGCGCGCCGGCGGGCGCGCTCCTCGGCCAGGTCCTCGGCGCAGGCCCGCTCCCAGGCGTCGTCGTCCGCCCGGGAGTCGTGGTCGGCGGGGCGCTCGGTGTCATCGGTCATGACGGGCTCCTGGCGGCGGTACGTCGGAGGACGGGCACTTTCGACGTTACCGGAACGGCGGTACCCGTACGCCCCGCGGTGCGCACCCGTACGGAAACCGTGCGGGCGCGCGGCGCTTCCGTACGGGCGCGCGGTGCGGGCGCGCCCGTACGCCGGGGTCAGCGGTCGCGGGGCCAGAGCTCCGGGTCGGGCGCGAAGCGGACGTGCAGCGCGCCGTCGCGCAGCCCGGCACCGGAGACGGTGCAGCGGCGCAGTACGGAGGGGAGCGTGCGGATGCGGCGGAACGGGCCGACGGTGACGATCAGTTCGTCGCCGCGGCGGACCAGGCCGAGGGTGTCGCGGGCGGCGCCGGGCAGCGGCAGCCGCCAGACCAGCAGCCCGTCCTCGGCGAGCCGGTCCTCCACGGTCCCGGCGAGGTCCGCGCGGTCAGTGCCGGAACCGTCCGTGGCCCCGGTTCCGTCCGTCTCCCCCATCGGCCCGTCGGCCGGCTCGACCAGTTCGGCCAGCTCGACCAGTTCGGCCAGCTCGTCCGTTCCCCGCGGGTCGCGGCC
Source organism: Streptomyces sp. Ru73 (assembly GCF_002920575.1). Classification (GTDB taxonomy): domain Bacteria; phylum Actinomycetota; class Actinomycetes; order Streptomycetales; family Streptomycetaceae; genus Streptomyces. Next base: position 20,234 of record NZ_PQSQ01000028.1, read on the forward strand.
CAGGTGCGGCACCTCGTGCACGGGCACCCCGGCGAAGTCCTCCCGCAGCGTCTTGAGCGCCGCCTGCTGCTGGCCGGAGAGCCCGGCCAGGAAGGGGTCGGCGGAGCCGGCGGGCAGCAGCCGGTTGGCGACCACGGCGTCCAGCCGGTGCCCGAAGAGGGCCAGCCCGGCGCGGGCGGTGCGCAGGTCGGCGGCGCCGGCCGGGCCGGGCTCGACGACCAGCCGCACGGTCGTACCGGGGTCCTCGACGACCGCCTGTACGGCGGCGAGTTCGTGCTCCCAGCGCGCGGCGGTCTCGTACACCTTCTGCGCGGGCATCGGCACCCCGGCGAGCTGCGCGAGCACCGGGCGCAGCGCGCGGGCTGCCTGGCGTTCGGCGGGCAGCAGCCGGCGCAGTCCGCGGCGGGCCTGCTCGGGCAGGGCCAGCAGCCGGACGGCGCGTTCGGCGGGCGGCAGGTCGACGACGATCAGGTCCCAGGCGCCGGCTTCGTGCGCGGCACGCAGCGCGTGCAGCAGCGCGAAGATCTCCGCGCCGGGGAGCTCGGTGAGCTCGTCCTCGTCCAGCGGGGTGGCGCCGAGCAGGTCGAGCGCGGCGGCGGCGCGCTCCTGGAAGGCCAGGAACTCGCGGCGGAAGTGGTCGGCGGTGTCGACGCGGGCGGCCCACAGGCCGGGCTCCGGCCGGGTGGGCTCACCCGTCAGCGGCGTGCCGAGCGCCGCTTCGGGGACGCCGCCCTCCAGCGTGAGGAAGAGGACGCGCTGCTGCCGCCGGGCCGCCGCGACGGCGGTGGCGGCGGCGACGGTGGTGCGGCCCGCGCCGCCGGGGCCGGTGACGAGGACCGTACGCACGCTCAGCCGCTCGCGGCCTCGTCGGAGGAGCCCGGGGCGCCGCTCTCGACGCGCTTCTTCAGGCCGGCCAGCGCGCGGTCGATGATGACCTTCTCGGCCTTGCGCTTGATCATGCCGAGCATCGGGATCTTGACGTCGACGGTGAGCTGGTAGGTGACCTCGGTGTGCTTGCCGCCCGCGACCGGCGCGAGCTTGTACGAGCCGTCCAGGGCGCGCAGCATCTGCGACTTCACCAGCGACCAGCTGACCTCGTGCTCACCGGTCCAGGTGTAGGCGAGGGTGTGGTCGTCCTTGATGGCACCGGCGTCCAGGACCAGCCGGACCTGCCGGGCGCGGCCCTGGTCGTCCTTCTCCAGGACCTCGGCCTCCTTGACCTCACCGGTCCACTCCGGATAGCGGTCGAAGTCGGCGATCACTCCCATCACATCGGCGGGTGCCGCCTCGATCGTGATGCTAGAGCTGGTGTGTTCGGCCATCGCCGTGACTCCTCCATGCCGATTCGTGCCGGTGCGCCGACTGGTGCGGACCGCTGCCGACGGTGCGGAAACCGGGCCGGCCCTGCTGCTGAAGGCTACCGCGCGGCAGGGGGCGCCCCGACCCGCGGTCCGGCCGCACGGGGCGGGTCACCGGGGGTACCGGCCGGCCGTGCGGGTCACCACTCCAGCGCGAACGGCGTCCCGGTGGCATTGAAATGCCCGACATTGATGCACTCCGTCCGGCCGATCCGCATCCGCCGGGACAGCGGCTGGTGGACGTGGCCGAAGAGGGAGTAGCGCGGCCGGGTGCGGTGGATGGCTTCGAGGAGGGCGCGGCTGCCGCGTTCGAAGCGGCGCGCGACGGTGTCGTAGCAGAGGTCGGCGACGTCCGGCGGGATGTGGGTGCACAGCACGTCCACCTCGCCGACGGCCTCGATCTTCGCGGCGTACTCCTCGTCGCTGATCTCGAAGGGCGTGCGCATCGCGGTCCGCAGGCCGCCGCCGACGAACCCGAAGACCCGGCCGCCGATCTCGACCCGCTCGCCGTCCAGGACGGTGGTGCCGGGACCGGCGAACTCCGGCCAAAGATGCGGCAGATCGACGTTGCCGTAGGTGGCGTACGTAGGAGTGGGGAACGCGGCGAACATTTCGGCGTACTGCTTGCGTACGGCACTTTCGATGGCGGCGTCCTTGTCGCGCCCGGCCCACAGGCGGCGGCCCAGCTCACGGGCCTCCTCGAAGCGCCGCGCCGTGCGCAGCTCGACCAGCCGGTCGGCGTTCTCGGTGCCGAAGAGGTCGGGGAAGATGCCGCGCGAGTGATCGGCGTAGTCCAGGAAGAGGACCAGGTCGCCGAGGCAGACCAGGGCGTCGGCCCCCTCGCCCGCGGCGGCGAGGTCCCGGGCGTTGCCGTGTACGTCACTGACCACATGTACGCGCATACGCCTCAGATTAGGCGGCCGGAGCCGCCCCCGGGAGACCCCGCCGACCTGCGGTTACTTCCGAGTCACCAAAAGCCTGGACTACGCTTCCCGGGAGCCGTCCGGAGATGTGTGACGCATAAAACATCTGGGCGGGACCCCCTATCCCCGAAGGCATACCGATGGGTAACGTCCGGGCAGTCCAATCCCCCCTGCCTGATCATGGACCGCAGCCGGCCTGACGCACAGCGTGGTGACGCCGGCGGCCACCGAGGAGCAGCAGTCTTGCGCGAGTTCAGCCTTCCGGCCCTGTACGAGGTCCCCGCGGACGGCAACCTGACGGATCTCATCCGCCGGAATGCCGCGCAGCACCCCGATGTGCCCGTCATCGGCCGCAAGGTCGCCGGACAGTGGCAGGACGTCACCGCGGCCGCTTTCCTCACCGAGGTCCGTGCCGCGGCCAAGGGCCTGATCGCCTCGGGCGTCCGGCCGGGCGACCGCATCGGCCTGATGTCCCGCACCCGGTACGAGTGGACGCTGCTGGACTTCGCGATCTGGAGCGCGGGCGCGGTCACCGTCCCTGTGTACGAGACCAGCTCGCCCGAGCAGATCCAGTGGATCCTGGGCGACTCCGGCGCGGTGGCCTGCCTGGTGGAGACGCCCGCGCACGAGGCCGCGGTGGAGTCGGTGCGCGACCGGCTGCCGGCCCTCGCCAACATCTGGCAGATCGAGCGGGACGCGATACCCCGGCTGCACGCGGCGGGCGACGGGATGTCCGACGACGAGGTGGACGCGCGCAGCGCCCTCGCCGACGCCGACTCCCCCGCCACGATCGTCTACACCTCCGGCACGACGGGCCGCCCCAAGGGCTGCGTCCTCAGCCACCGCGCGTTCTTCGCCGAGTGCGGCAACATCGTCGAGCGGCTGCGGCCCCTCTTCCGTACCGGTGACTCCTCCGTCCTGCTCTTCCTCCCGGTCGCGCACGTCTTCGGGCGGCTGGTCGAGGTCGCCTCCGTGATGGCCCCGATCAAGCTGGGCCACGTCGCGGACATCAAGCACCTCACCGACGAACTGGCCGCTTTCAAGCCGACGATGGTGCTCGGCGTGCCGCGCGTGTTCGAGAAGGTCTACAACACCGCGCGGGCCAAGGCGCAGGCGGACGGCAAGGGCAAGATCTTCGACAAGGCGGCGGACACCGCGATCGCCTACAGCCGCGCGCTGGACACCCCGGCCGGCCCGTCGATGAGCCTGAAGCTCAAGTACAAGGTCTTCGACCGGCTCGTCTACGGCAAGCTGCGGGCCGTCCTCGGCGGCCGCGCCACGCACGCGATCTCCGGCGGCGCGCCGCTGGGCGAGCGGCTGGGCCACTTCTACCGCGGCATCGGCTTCACGGTGCTGGAGGGGTACGGCCTCACCGAGTCCTGTGCGGCCACCGCGTTCAACCCCTGGGACCGCCAGAAGATCGGTACGGTCGGCCAGCCGCTGCCCGGCTCGGTCGTCCGCATCGCCGACGACGGCGAGGTGCTGCTGCACGGCGAGCACCTCTTCACCACGTACTGGAACAACGAGCAGGCCACCGCCGACGCGCTGTCCGACGGCTGGTTCCACACCGGCGACCTCGGCACGCTGGACGAGGACGGCTACCTCGCCATCACCGGGCGCAAGAAGGAGATCCTGGTGACGGCCGGCGGCAAGAACGTCGCGCCCGCCGTCATCGAGGACCGCATCCGGGCGCACGCGCTGGTCGCCGAGTGCATGGTCGTCGGCGACGGCCGTCCCTTCGTGGGCGCGCTGATCACCCTCGACGAGGAGTTCCTGCCGCGCTGGGCCACCGAGCACGGCAAGGTCGGCCTGAGCACCGAGCAGCTCACCGAGGACCCGGAGCTGCTGGCCGCGGTGCAGCGCGCGGTGGACGACGGCAACGCGGCGGTCTCGCGCGCCGAGTCGGTCCGCAAGTTCCGCGTCCTGCCGACCCAGTTCACCGAGGAGTCGGGCCACGTCACCCCGTCCCTCAAGCTCAAGCGCAACGTCGTCGCGAAGGACTTCGCCGAGGACATCGAGGCGCTGTACCGCGGCTGAGCGCGGTCGAGGTACGACGAGGTGGCCGGTCCGGGGCTCCGGGCCGGCCACCTGTCGTCGGGCGCTACAGCAGTTCCTTCAGGCGTTCGGCCAGCAGGTCCCAGCGCCACTTCTCCTCCACCCAGGCGCGGCCGCGTTCGCCCATGCGGCGGCGCAGGGCCGGGTCCTTGAGCAGCGGGACGATCCGGTCGGCGGCGGCAGCCGGGGAGCCGCCGGGGACCACCCAGCCGGTCTCGCCGTCCAGGACCGCGTCCGGGGCGCCGCCGGAGTCGCCCGCGACGACCGGCAGGCCGGTGGCCGACGCCTCCAGGTAGACGATGCCCAGGCCCTCCACGTCCAGTCCGCCGCGCCGGGTGCGGCACGGCATCGCGAAGACGTCCCCCGCGCCGTAGTGCGCGGGCAGCTCCTCCCAGGGGACGGCGCCGGTGAAGTGCACGGCGTCCCGGACGCCGCGGGCCTCGGCGAGCGCGCGCAGGTCCTTCTCGTACGGCCCGCCGCCGACGATCAGCAGGGCCGCGTCCGGCACCTCGGCCCTGATCCGCGGCAGGGCCTCGATCAGGGTGTCCTGGCCCTTGCGCGGCACGAGCCGGGAGACGCAGACCACGACGGGCCGTTCGGCGAGCCCGAGGCGCGCCCGGACCTCGTCGCCCCCGGAGCCGGGGTGGAAGGTCTTCTCGTCCACGCCGGGCGGCAGTTGCGTCATCCGCCCGGCGGCCGCCGGGGTCAGCGCCCGCGCGATCCGGGAGCGGGTGTACTCGCCGAGGTAGGTGATCGTGTCGGTGCCCTCGCCGATCCGCCGCAGCAGCTCGCGCGAGCCGGGCAGCTGGGCCCAGCCCGCCTCGTGGCCGTGTGTGGTGGCCACGATCCGGCGCGCGCCCGCCCTGCGCAGCGCGGGCGCCATCAGGCCGAGCGGCGCCGCGGCGCCGAACCACACCGAGCGGCAGCCGTGCTCCCGCAGCAGCCCGACGGCGCGCCGGGTCACCCGCGGGGTGGGCAGCAGCATCGTGGTGCGGTCCCGCACGACGGGGTACGGCTGCGCCGCGTCGAAGGCCGCGGTCGCCTCGGCGCCTTCTGCGCCGCGCTTCCAGGTCGACGCGTAGACGACGACCTTCGCCGGGTCGAGGCGGAGCGCCATGCTGTGCAGGAAGGCCTGAATGCCGCCGGGGCGGGGCGGAAAGTCGTTCGTGACGATCAGGGTCTTGTCCATCGGGCCCGACAGTAGCGCGTGGGCCGCAGGGCGCTCCGTAAGGGGCGCGGGGAACTGCGCGAGCAATCACAGCGGCGGGAAAGGCGGGGGCCTCGTGCTCAGCCCAGCACACGCTGCACGTACGTCCGCCACTGCGCAGTGAACTCCGCCGTCGGGACGTGCAGCTCCTTGCGCATCGTGCGGTCCAGGCCCTTCGCCCCTTCCGGGGCCTTCGCCATCGCCCGGTAGAAGGACACCAGGCGGTCCTCGCCCCAGGTGTCGGCGATCATGCGGCAGGCCAGCCAGCCGCCCTCGTACGCGCGGTTCAGCCGGTCGGCGCCCGCGTCGAAGCCGAAGTCCGCCGTGGTCGGCAGCCGGTCCGGCACCTGCCCGGCGGCCACCGCGCGGGTCAGTTCGGGTGCGGCGGCCCGCGGGCCGCGGTGCGCGGTGCGGTAGGCGGTCCAGTCGGCGAAGCCCTCGGAGAGCCACAGCGGGGTGGCGGCCGTGGTCGCCGTACGGGTGGCGACATGGGTGGTCTCGTGGGTGAGGACGATCCGCCGGCCGAGGGCGCTCAGCTCGCCGTACGCCTGGGGGTTCACGATCACCCGGTCCGCCGGGGCACGGTTCGAGGCGCCCGCCTCGCCGGTGGTGACGGCCGCTATCCCGGTGTACGCGGAGTCGTCCGGGGAGCCCAGCAGTTCGGCCATGCGGCGCACCGAGTCCGGCGCCTCGATCACCACCTCGCGCGACCAGCGGCCCGGCCAGGCGTCGCTGACGGCGGGCACCGCGGCGTCCGCGCGCCGGGCCAGCTCGCGCAGGCGCGCCTCGGACTGCCCGGTGCCCAGCACCAGGCTGTGCGTGCCGCGCACCCGCTGGACCGGCCCCTGGTCCCACAGCTGACGCGCCGTCGGCTTGCCCTCGGCCGCGCCGTCGGTGTCCGAGCTGATCCGCCAGTGGCCGTCGCGGCGGGTGAAGGTGAGGTACTGGACGGCGGTGACCGGCGCGGTGTCGTACCCGGCGAGGCGGTAGCGCAGCCGGACCTCGGCGGCGATCCGGGGGCCGCCGCCGGCCTCGGCGGGCAGCCGGAAGGCGCCGGTACGCACCAGGCGGTAGCGCCAGTCGGCGAGCGGCACGCGGCGCAGGTTCGCGAACATCCGCCGCTGCCGGTCACGGAACGCGTCGGCACCGGGGTCGACGGAGGTCAGGAAGGCGCGGGCGTCCCGGTCGCGGACGGCGTCGGCGCGGGCGTCCAGCAGCCGCTGCACGGCGGCGGGGACGGTCCGCTCGGCGGCCGGGCCGGCGCAGCCCGTGACCACCGCCAGCAGCAGCGCGAGCCCGCCCGCCGCCCGGGACCCCGCTCTGTGCCGCCGGCGCGGCCACTGCTTTTCCGCCACGTGCCGAATCGTATGCGTGAGCGGATGCCGACGGACAACATCCGGCCTGCGGTCACCGGTTCGTGCGCCGGGGCCGCGCTCGCGCTCAGACCCTGACCACACCCGACACCGGCATCATGCCGACCGGGTCGTAGCGGACCCGGGCGCCCGGGTGCGGGGCGTGGATCACCTGGCCGTTGCCGACGTACATGCCGACGTGGCTGGCGTCGGAGCGGTAGATGACCAGGTCGCCGGGGCGGGCCTGGGACAGCGGCACCTGCTGCCCGGCGTACCGCTGCTGCTGCGAGGTGCGCGGCAGGGAGACCCCGGCCCTGGCGTACGACCACTGCATCAGTCCCGAGCAGTCGAAGGAGCCGGGGCCCGAGGCGCCCCAGACGTACGGGGCGCCGACCACGGACCGGGCGGCGGCCACCGCGCGCGAGGAGCGGCCGGAGAGGCCGGACAGTTCGGTCAGCTCCGGGAGCGAGCCGTCCCGCGATCCGCGCGAGGCACGGTCGTACGCGGCCCGGTCCCCCGCGGGCAGCGCGTCCAGCAGCCGCTTGGCGGCGGCGAGTTTGCGCTCGACGGCGTGCTTGTGGCGGGCGACGTCGCGCCGGGCCTGCTCCAGCCGGGTCAGCCGGCCGGCGGCCGCGCGGCGCTGCTGGTTCAGCACCCGCTCGGCGTCCACCAGGCGGTTGAGCCGCCCGGCCTGCGCGGTGCCCAGCCGGCTCAGCATCTGGGCCTTGTCGAGGTAGTCGGCCGGGTGCGCGGAGAGCATCAGGGCGAGCGAGGGATCCACGCCGCCGGAGCGGTACTGGGCCGCGGCCATCGCGCCGAGCCGGTCGTGCAGCCGGTTGACCCGTTCCTGGGCGCGTGCCGTGCGGTCCTGGAGCACGGCCACCTGGTCGCGCAGTTCCGCGGTGCGTTCCCTGGCGCCGTTGTACTTCTCGGTGGCCCGCTCGGCCTGGGCGTAGAGCGCGTCGACGCGCGAGGTGAGCTGCGCGCGCCCGGCGGTGTGGCCGGTGCCGGGGTCGGCGGCCGCGGGGATCGCGGTCAGCGCGGCTGCGGTGGCCGCCGCTGCGGACATCAGCGTGATCCGTGCCGGACCCTGCGGGCCGGACGGCGAGGAACGGCGGTGGGACGCCACGAGAGGCCGCACTCCCTTCCCGTGCAGCCCCTGCCGCCCGGGGCGGGCGGTCGGTGACCGGCGGCTGCGAGGGCAGACAGTAACCGCGGCGGTACATCCCGGCCAAAGACCTCGGGACCCGCACAAAAATCCGCCTCGCCGGTGACTCCGCAGGTCACCGGCGAGGCGGTAAGTCAGCGGCGGCTGCCGCAATTCGCCCGATCGGGCGGCGCGTCCGGAGGCCGTCGGCGTGTCGGCCCCGGCCGCGGTCACCCAGCGTCAGACGCGGGCGTCGTCCGTGTCAGACGCGGACGCCGTACATGAAGGGCATGTTGTCCATCGACTCGAAGCGCACCGCGGCGCCCGGCTTGGGCGCGTGCAGCACCTGGCCGTTGCCCGCGTACAGGCCGATGTGGTGCAGGTCGCTGTAGAAGAGCACCAGGTCGCCGGGCTTGAGCTGGTCGCGGCCGATCTGGGTGCCGGCGGTCGCCTGCTCCTGGGAGGTGCGCGGCAGGGACTGGCCGGCCTGCTGGTACGCCCAGGAGGTCAGGCCCGAGCAGTCGAAGGAGGACGGGCCGGTGGCGCCCCAGACGTAGGGCGAACCGATCTTCGTCTTGGCGGCGGCGAGCGCGGCCGCTGCGCGCTGCGAGCTGGGGACGGCGTTGCCCAGGTCGACGCGGCTGTTGGCGCGGTTGGCGCGGGCTTCCTTCTGCTGGAGCTCCGCGCGCTCCTTGGCGGTGAGGGTGTTGAGCAGCTTCTGCGCCTTGGCGAGCTTGCCCTGGATCTCGTCCTTCTTCTCACCCAGCGCCTTGCGGGTGTCGGAGAGGTCCTTGATCTTGCCGGCGGCCTCCTCGCGCTCCTGGGACAGGGTGCGCTGCTTGTCCGCGATGGTCTTCAGCTGGGCGGCCTGCTTACCGCTCAACTGGTCCAGCGTGGAGGCCTTTTCCAGGTAGGTGTCCGGGTCGCCGGAGAGGAAGAGCTGGACCGAGGGGTCGATGCTGCCGCTGCGGTACTGACCCGAGGCCACGGTGCCGATGCCCTTGCGGAGCTTGTTCAGCTCCTCCTGGCCGCGGGCGACCTTGTCCTGGAGGGTGTCGACCTCCTTCTGCAGCTTCTGCTGGTCCTCCTTGGCCCCGTTGTACTTCTCGGTGGCCTGCTCCGCCTGCTCGTAGAGCTTGTCGACCTCGGACTTGACTTCCTCCTTGGACTGCTTCGGCTCCGCGTGAGCGGCCTGGGAGGAGAGGGCGACGGCCGCCGCGGCGGTCGCGGTGAACACGGTGACGCGCGTGCGGCTCGGCTGCTTGGGTCGACGGTGGGACGCCACGGGGGCGAGCTCCTTCTTCCTTCAGCCGCCTACCGGGTGGTGGGGGGAACTGGGGTCCCCGGCTCCGCGTGAACGCCGCGGACTCGGCGGTTCCTTCACTGTTCATCCCGGTTGGATGATCAACTGCATGAAGGTTCGAGGCCTGACCTTAGTAACCGAGTTGTGATCGCTTCAAATCTTCACGGGAAAAAATTTCGCCACACGAGCATCCTTTACCAATAGCGCACCGGCTGTAGCAGGGAATTGACGCTCAGGAACCGGCGAAAGGCAATCGGAGTGTTCTATCCCACACGGCGCCCGACGCGTTCCGCGCGCCTTCAGGTGCGGGCAAGTCGCTTGAGGAGAAGGGCGGATGCGACCGGGCGGGCGCCCGCCTTCGCGACCCCGTCGGCCACTTCGCGGTCGGTGGAGACCACGACGACCGGGCGGCCGGGCGGTTCGGCCCGTACGAGCTGACGAATCAACTCATCGGCCGTTACGCCCGGTTTGCTGAAAAGAACCCGAACGCCCCGCGGTGGGGCGAGGAGTACCGGCGCGGCCAGTTCGGCACCGTCGAAGACGCACGTCATCTCCGCGCCGGTCTGCGCGGCCAGGACGGCCAGCCCGCCCAGCAGCCGCAGCCGCTGCTTGTCGAGCGGCATCGTCGGATAGCCGGTCTTGGTGACGTTGTAGCCGTCCACCACCAGATGGGCCTGGGGCAGCGCCAGGAGCTGGTCCAGCAGCGCCGGGTCCATGTCGGACAGCGCGCGGTTGGCGACGTCCTTGGGCGTCATCCGGCCCGGCTCCACGGCGTCGACCGTGTCGGCGGGGTGGACGTTGGCGGGCGGCAGGGCCAGTTCCCTGCGCAGCCCCTGGGCCGCGTCCAGCACGGTGTCCAGGAGCAGCCGGAGGCGCATGTCCTCCGCGCTGCGCCCCTCGCGCGCGGCGCGGCGCCCGGCCTCCAGCGCCGACTCCGCCTCCGCGACCCGGGCCTTCAGCCGCCGCATCTCGCTGTCGGCGGCCGTCTTCTCCGTGGCGGCGGCCGAGCGCAGCGACTCGGTCTCGGCCTCCGCCTTGCGCGCCGCCGCCTGGGCGCGCTTCACATCACTGAGGGCGCTGCGCAGCTTGCGCTGGAGCGCGTCGTTCTCCTTGCGCGCCGCTTCGAGGTCGGCTCTGGCCTTGTCGGCCTCGGCGCGGGCCGCGCTCCGCGCCTGGGCCAGCTCCTCGCGCAGCCGGGCGAGCTCGCGCTCGGCCTCCTCGCCGGCCCGCTGCTCGTCGGCGCGCCGGACCTCCTCGCCCGCCGCCGCGACCAGCTTGGCCCAGCCCGGCGGGCGCAGCACGTACGCCGCCGCCGCGACGTCCTGCGGGTCGGCGGCGGCGGGCGGGGTGCCCTGCTGGAGGGCGTCGGCCAGCTCCCGCTGCGTCTCGCGGAGCCGGGCCGCGATCCGCTGCCGGAAGACCGGGTCGCTCTCCAGCGCCGCCGCCATGGCGTTGCCCGCGAACTTGATCCGCCGCGAGGGCGTGAAGCGGGCGTACTGGCGCAGCGGCGGCGGCAGTTCGGCGACCGTCAGGCCGCCGAAGGACTCCGCGGTGAGCGCGACGACGCGGCGCCGCACGCCCTCGGGCAGGGGACGGTCGAGCACTTCGTCGGCCGCACCGGCCTCCGGGTCGCGCTCTTCCCCCTCATGCTCCGCCGGCCGCTCCACCACTGCTGCCCCGCTCCGATCTCAGGCGTCCGCGCCGGGCCGGTCCACCAGCTCGATCTGGTCGACCGCGTTGCACCAGCGGCAACGGACGGATTCGATGCTCTCATCGAGCACCTCGCGCTCCTCGACCTTGGGCTCACCGGCCAGGTCGAGGTGGACGTACTCCACCACCTTGGACCGGCGGGTCACATCGAAACGCGTGAGGTTGCCGCACAGCGTGCAGCGCCACCGGGTTTCGGCCGTCGGCAGGGGAACAGCCATTGTGTCGTCCTCTTTCGTCAAGCGTCGTGCGGTTGTGCGGGTTCACGCGGTGCGCCGTCGAACTGCGGAAGTACGGAAAGTACTGCCCGTAACCCTACGGCCTGGCGGCCGCCCGGCGCCGTCCGTGCCCGGCTGCCGGAACACGGCGAGGCACTCTGTCCCCTTTGTGGCTATTACGGCATGATCACTTCATGGCGGCCTCGATCCTGTCCCCGCGGACCGTGTTCTCCCGTATGACGAACATCCTCATCGCCATCTGCTGCGTGGTCTTCGTCATCGGCCCCGCTTCGGGGCTGAACCGGATACACGGCACGGGCGAAGCGCTCCTTCAGGCACAGAGCGCATATTTCGCCCGATGGGGCGTCATCCCGCGCGACCTGTGGAGCGGCGACCCGAAGGCCCTGCTCACCCCGCTCACCGCGCTCTTCGTGCACGGCAGCTGGCTGCACCTGCTGGGCAACATGCTCTTCCTCTACGTCTTCGGGGGCATGGCCGAGGCCAGGATGGGCCGGCTGCACTTCGCGGTCTTCTACGTCCTGACCGGTTACGTCGCCCTGCTGGGCTACGCCGCCGCGCACGCCGAGTCCGGGCAGACCCTGGTCGGCGCGTCCGGCTCGATCTCCGGCGTGCTCGGCGCCTTCCTCTACCTCTTTCCCCGCGCGCGCGTGACCAGCCTCTTCCCGTTCCTCTTCTTCCTGCCGCTGCGCTTCCCCGCCTGGGCGGTGCTGCTCTTCTGGTTCGTGCTGCAGTGGCTGGCGGCGCAGCGCGCGGCCAACGGCCCGGGCGTCGCCTACCTGGCCCACGTCGTGGGGTTCCTGCTCGGCTTCCTGTACGCCTGGGTGCGCTACCGCGCTCCGGACGCTCCACCGCAGGCCGTCACGGGGGTCCCCGGTAGGGTGGAGGCCACAGAACGGCCGACCGAGGGAGAGAGCCAACCGTGATCACTTCGATCGTGCTCATCAAGACCAGCGTGGACCAGATCCCGGAGATCGCCGAGCAGATCGCGGCGCTCGACGGCGTCAGCGAGGTCTACTCGGTCACCGGCGCGCACGACCTGATCGCGATGGTCCGGGTGGCCGAGCACGACGAGCTGGCCGACGTCATCCCCGGCCGGATCAGCAAGGTCCCCGGCGTCGCCTCCACCGAGACGCACATCGCGTTCCGCACGTACTCCCAGCACGACCTGGAAGCGGCCTTCGCGATCGGGCTGGACGCCTGACGCCCAACGCGGCGGCGGGGCCCCACAGGGGACCCCGCCTTCAGTGCCGTCCGCGTCCTCAGGCCGCCGCGTCGCGGTCCGGGACGCAGCGCCCCTCCTCGGTCCGGTAGGACCACCGCGCGCCGTCGGTCACCAGTTCCTTGACCGCCCCGACGAACCGCTCCACGTGCTCGTCGGGCGTGCCGGCCCCGAAGCTCACCCGGATGGCGTTCAGCGACCGCTCGCCCGGCGCCCCTTCGGGTGCGCCGCAGGCCCCCGGGTCCTGCGGGTCGCTGCCCAGCAGGGTCCGCACGAGCGGGTGGGCGCAGAAGAGCCCGTCCCGTACGCCGATGCCGTACTCCGCGGACAGCGCGGCCGCGAAGTGCGAGCTGTTCCAGCCCTCGACGACGAAGGACAGCACGCCCACCCGGTCGGCCTCGTCGCCGAAGAGCGAGAGCACCTTCACCTGCGGCACCTCGGCCAGCCCGGCCCGCACCTTCGCGATCAGTTCCCGCTCCCGCGCGACCAGCGCGTCGAAGCCGGCCTCGGTCAGCGCCCGGCAGGCGGAGGCGATCGCGTACGCGCCGATCACGTTCGGGGAGCCGGCCTCGTGGCGCGCCGCCGTGGTGTGCCACTCGACCGCCACTCCCCCGTCCTCGCGGCGCGCGACGGTGCGGCTGGCGCCGCCGCCGGCCAGGTACGGCTCGGCCGCCTGCAGCCAGTCGGCGCGCCCGGCCAGCACGCCGGCCCCGAAGGGCGCGTACAGCTTGTGGCCGGAGAAGGCCACCCAGTCCACGTCCAGGCCGGCGATGTCGACGGGGTGGTGCGGGGCGAGCTGGGCGGCGTCCAGGACGATTCGCGCGCCGTGCGCGTGCGCCGCGGCCGCCAGTTCGCGTACCGGCCACAGCTCGCCGGTCACGTTCGACGCGCCGGTCACGCACACCAGCGCCGGGCCGTAGGGCTCACGGGCCGCGAGCGCCTTCTCCAGCGTGTCGACCGCCTGCCGCGGGGTGCTCGGCGCGTCGAGGTAGGTGACGGTCAGGTCGCCGCGCTGCTCCCAGGGCAGCAGCGACGCGTGGTGCTCGGTCTCGAAGACGAACACCCGGGTGTCCGCGGGGAGCACACGGGCCAGCAGGTTGAGCGAGTCGGTCGTGGACCGCGTGAACACCACCTGGTCCGCCTCCCGGCAGCCCAGGAACTCCGCGACGGTCTTCCGGCTGTTCTCGAAGAGGTCGGTGGACAGCTGGGAGAGGTACCCGGCGCCGCGGTGCACGCTGCCGTAGTACGGCGCGTACGCGGCCACGTCGTCCCACACCCGCTGCAGGGCCGGGGCGCTGGCGGCGTAGTCGAGCGCCGCGTAGGTGACCTCGCCGCCGGTGACGAGCGGGACGCGCACATCGCGGCCGAGGACGGGCAGCGGCGCGGCGGCGGTGCCGGCGGGGTCGGCGTCGGCGGTGCCGGCGGCGTCGGCGGTGGCGAGGGCGGTGTCAGGGCGCACGGACATGGCGGAGTCTCCCGGAGGCGTAAAACCGTGCGGAACGCACGGAGTAGGCGAATGACACGCACGGGGCGTGGAGGAACCCGCGGGCACCGCGCACGACTCGGAGAGACGGGGCGCCACAGGCGGGGTGTGCGGAGGAACGGGGCCGACCGGCCCTAGCGCATTCGCTGCATCACGGAAGAGCTCCCTCGATAACCAGGATCCCTGGCGGAGGGATCCGCGCTTGCCGCGGGCCTTGCTGCCTGCGGCCTGGTCATCACCCGGGGCACCCCGCCACGGACGGAGGGTTGCCGGACAGCGGGCCGGGGCCTGTATCGCTGTCGCTCGTGACCTTGGAGAGCATCTTGCCACATGATCGCGGCGGCGCAAGGGACGTCCGCCATGCGGACACCCCGGCACCCGGGGAGGAACACGTTCTCTCCATTGCCGGGTGCGGCGCCTCGGTGGCTTGTCGCGCCCACGCGGCGGAGCCGCACAAAAAGCAAGGCCCCGCGCCCCTGGGGGCGCGGGGAACTGCGCGGCAAGCCACGACGGTGCGTCGGTCCCGGGACGGCCGCGAGGGGCTCGCCACGGCGGACCGGAAAGACGCTACGCGTTGGACGCGGTTACCCAGCGTTCCAGCGCTGTCCTCGCCGCGCCCGAGTCGATGGATTCGGCCGCCTTCGCCATGCCGGCCGCGATCTGCTCGGTGAGGGGCGCGTCGGTCGGCGCGAGGGCCACCAGCGCCGCAGCGGAGTTCAGGAGCACCGCGTCCCGTACCGGGCCCGGCTCGCCGGCCAGCAGGCGGCGGGCGACGTCCGCGTTGTACGAGGCGTCCGCGCCGCGCAGCGCTTCCACCGGTACCAGCTCGATGCCGACGTCCCGCGGGTCGAAGTGCTCCTCGCGCACCGCGCCGTCCCGTACCACCCACACCTTGGAGGTGGCCGTGGTGGTCAGCTCGTCCAGGCCGTCGTCGCCGCGGAAGACCAGCGCGGAGGAGCCGCGCTCGGCGAGCACGCCGGCCAGGATGGGCGCCATCCGGGCGTCGGCGACGCCGGTGGCCTGCGCGCCGACCCGGGCCGGGTTGGTGAGCGGGCCGAGCACGTTGAACGTCGTGCGGATGCCCAGCTGGCTGCGGGCGGCCGCGACGTGCCGCAGCGAGGGGTGGAACTTCACCGCGAAGCAGAAGGTGATGCCCGCCTCCTCGGCGACCTCCACCACCCGGCGCGGCGTGAGGTCCAGGTTCACGCCCAGCTTCTCCAGCACGTCGGACGCGCCGCTGGCCGAGGACGCGGCACGGTTGCCGTGCTTGACGACCTTCGCACCGGTGCCGGCCACCACGATCGAGGACATCGTGGAGATGTTGACGGTCTTGGCGCCGTCGCCGCCGGTCCCGACGATGTCCACGCTCGGACCGGGCACCTCGATGAGGTTGGCGTGCTCGTACATCGCACGGACCAGCCCGGAGATCTCCGCGACGGTCTCGCCCTTGGCCCGCAGCGCCACCGCGAACCCGGCGACCTGCGCGTCGCTGGCCTCGCCGCGCATGATCCGGTCCATCGCCCACTCGGTGGAGTCGGCGGAGAGGTCACGGCCTTCCAGGAGGGCGTTCAGCACGCCCGGCCAGGTGCGGGCCGCCACGCTGCCGCCGCCATCCGGGGTCACAACGTTCATGGTCCACACTCCTGGTTCATGTCAACTGCTTCACGACGAGCCTATCGGGCCCGCGGTACGCCGGAGGGCCCTGTCCGTTCGATGGACAGGGCCCTCTGGGTGGCGTTTCTTGCTACGTGCTGGGGTGCGGTGCGGGCACCGCACCCCGGGGGAGATCAGTGGTGGCCGTGGCCGCTGGTGATCTCCTTGTACTCCTCCACCGTCGGCTTCGGAATGTAGTTGTCCTCGCCGTAGTAGCCCTTGGAGAGCTTGGCGCGCAGCTTCTGCGACCGCGTGACCTTGCGCTCCACGCCGTTCTCGTCGACCTCGGGGCCGATCTCCAGCGGCTTGGGCTGCTCGTGCTGGGTGAGCGTGAACAGCTGCTCCTGGCTGAGCGGCTCGTGCACCTCGATGAACTCACCGTGCGGCAGCCGCTTGATGATGCCGGACTCGCGTCCGTGCAGCACCTTGTCGCGGTCGCGCCGCTGCAGACCCATGCAGATCCGCTTGGTGACGATGAAGCCGATGACCGGGCCGACGAAGAACGCGATCCGGACGAACCAGGTGATCGAGTTGATCGACAGGTGGAAGTGGGTGGCCCACAGGTCGTTGCCGCCACCGACCAGCATCACCAGGTAGGCGATCAGCCAGGCGACACCGAAGCCGGTACGGGTCGGGGCGTTGCGCGGGCGGTCCAGCAGGTGGTGCTCACGCTTGTCGCCGGTGACCCAGGACTCGATGAACGGGTAGACCGCGATGGCCACCAGCACCAGCGGGAAGACGAGGATCGGGATCAGCACACCGAAGTTCACGGTGTAGTGGCCCGCGATGTTCCACTCCCAGCCGGGCATGACACGGACGAGACCCTCGGCGAAGCCCATGTACCAGTCGGGCTGGGCGCCGGTGGACACCTGGTCCGGGCGGTACGGGCCGATGGCCCACACCGGGTTGATGCTCGCGATCGCGGCGATCACCGAGATCACACCGAAGACCAGGAAGAAGAAGCCTCCGGCCTTGGCCATGTAGACCGGCAGCAGCGGCATGCCGACCACGTTCTTCTCGGTCTTGCCGGCACCCGGGAACTGGGTGTGCTTGTGGTAGAAGACCAGGATCAGGTGCGCCACCAGCAGGCCGAGCATGATGCCCGGCAGCAGCAGCACGTGGATCGAGAAGAACCGCGGAATGATGTCGTGGCCGGGGAACTCCCCGCCGAAGATGAACATCTGCAGGTACGAGCCGACCAGCGGCATCGCCAGGATGACACCCTCGATGAACCGGACACCGGTACCGGACAGCAGGTCGTCCGGGAGCGAGTAGCCGGTGAAGCCGGTGAACATGCCGAGCACCAGCAGCAGGAAGCCGAACAGCCAGTTGACCTCGCGCGGCTTGCGGAAGGCGCCGGTGAAGAACACCCGCATCATGTGGACCAGCATGCCGGCGAGGAACACCAGCGCGGCCCAGTGGTGGATCTGCCGGATCAGCAGGCCGCCGCGGACGTCGAAGCTGATGTCCAGCGTCGACTCGAAGGCCTGGGTCATCCGGATGCCGTGCATGGGCACGTAGGAGCCGTGGTAGACGACCTCGGCCATGCTCGGGTGGAAGAACAGCGTCAGGTAGACGCCGGTCAGGATGATGATGATGAAGCTGTAGAGGCAGATCTCACCCAGCATGAAGGACCAGTGGTCCGGGAAGATCTTCCGCATGTTGGACTTGGCGAGGCTGTAGATGCCCAGCCGGCCGTCCGCCCAGTCGGCGATCCGCTCGCCCCGCGGCGCCTGGCCGCGGCGCGCGTTGGTCGCGCTCGTCTCGTTACTCATCCGCGCTCCCAGAAGCTCGGGCCGACGGGCTCCGCGAAGTCGCTGACGGCTTCGAGGTAGCCGTCCTTCACCGTGATGTGCAGCTGCGGCAGGGGGTGACCCGCCGGGCCGAAGATCACGCGGCCACCGTCGGAAAGGTCGAAGGTGGACTGGTGGCAGGGGCAGAGCACGTGGTGCGTCTGCTGCTCGTACAGGGAGATCGGGCAACCGACGTGGGTGCAGATCTTCGAGTACGCCACGATGCCCTCGTGCGACCACTCAAGTTCCTGCTTGTCCTTGATGTTCTGCGGCTGGATCCGCACGAGCATCAGGGCGTCCTTGGCGATCTTCTGGTGGAAGTCCTCGTCGCTCTCCTCCAGGCCCTCGGGCTTGGCGAAGGTGAGGGAGCCCACCGCGATGTCCTCGGGACGCAGCGGAAGGTTGGTGGACTGGTTGACCAGGCGTACGCCCTTCTTCCAGCCCGTGGTGCGGAGCTTCTTCTCCGGGAGGGGACCGAGGTCGCGCAGCAGGACCACGCCGGACAGCGGCACCAGGGCCAGCGCGCCGAACATGGTGTTGCGGATCAGCTTGCGGCGGCCCATGCCGGACTCCGCGGCGCCTTCCCGGAAGTCGGCCATGACCTTGGCCTTGACCTCGGGCTCGGCCTCGATCGGGTGCCGCTCCTGGGCGACCTCCACGTCCGACATCAGCGTGCGGGCCCAGTGGACCGCGCCGGCGCCGATGCAGAAGAGCGCCACGCCGAGCGTCAGGCCCAGCGCGAAGTTCAGCGCGCTGATGTGGCCGAGCGGCCAGATGTAGACGATCTTGTCGATCGGGAAGATCACGTACGAGGCGATGAAGCCGATCGTCGCGAGCATGGACACCGTGAAGAGGAGAGCCACGGTGCGCTCGGAGCGCTTGGCGGCCCGCTCGTCGATGTCCTGGATGCGGTGCTCGTGGGGGGGCAGCCCCGGGTCGGCGAAGGGGTTGTCCTTCGTCGCCACGTCACCGTGAGCGCCGTCGCGCTCACTGGGAAGGGTTTCTTCTGGCACGTCTGCGTGTCGTCCAGTCTCACTCATGACTTCTTGGCCTTCGCTGTCCGGGCTGCGACCCAGATGGCGACCGCAACCAGTGCGCCCAGGCCGAAGATGTAACCGAAGAGGCCCTCACTGACCGGGCCGAGACCACCGAGGTCCATGCCGCCGGGGCTCGCGGTCTTGTCGCCGTTGACCGCACCGAGGTACGCGACGATGTCCTTCTTGTTGGCCTTGGAGAGGGTGCCGTCACCGAACGAAGGCATGTTCTGCGGGCCGGTCTCCATGGCCTCGTAGATGTGCTTCGGGTCCACGCCCTCGAGCGACGGTGCGAACTTGCCGTTGGTCAGGGCGCCGCCCTTACCGGTGAAGTTGTGGCACTGCGCGCAGTTCGTACGGAACAGCTCACCGCCCTTGGCGATGTCCGCCCCGTCCTTGCTGTAGTCGTTCTTGCCGGGCACGGACGGACCGGCACCCAGCGACGCGACGTACGCCGCCAGCTGGTCGATCTCGGCCTGGCTGTAGATGTTCTTCTTCCGCGGCACCTGGGCGCCCGGCTGCTGCGCCGGCATACGGCCGGTGCCGACCTGGAAGTCGACGGCGGCAGCGCCCACGCCGACCAGGCTCGGGCCGTCGGAGGTGCCCTGACCGCCGGTGCCGTGGCAGCTGGCGCAGCCCACGGCGAAGAGCTTCTTGCCCTCCTTGATGGCAAGAGACTGGGCGGTGTCATCGGCCTGAGCCTTGTCCGCCGGCGCGAACGCGGCGTACAGCCCCCCAGTGACCGCCAGCGCGAAGAGTAGGACGACGAGCGCCGCCAGCGGATGGCGCCGTCGTGCGGAGAGCTTTTTCACGGATTACCCCGGTGTCAGGATCTTCTGCGTCGATGCTTTGGCTGTGTCTGTATCCGAATGCGGGTCCGGTCCGGGACCTGTTACCGGATCAGGTAGATCGTGGCGAAGAGGCCGATCCAGACGACATCGACGAAGTGCCAGTAGTACGACACGACGATGGCCGCGGTGGCCTGTTCGTGGGTGAACCTCTTGGCCGCGTACGTCCTGCCCAGGACCAGCAGGAAGGCGATCAGACCGCCTGTCACGTGCAGTCCGTGGAAGCCGGTGGTCAGGTAGAACACCGAGCCGTACGGGCCGGACGAGAGCGAGAGACCCTCGTGCTTGACCAGCTCCGTGTACTCGTAGACCTGACCGCCGATGAAGATCGCACCCATGATGAAGGTGAGGATGAACCAGGCGCGGAGCTTCTTGACGTCGCCGCGCTCGGCCGCAAAAACACCGAGCTGGCACGTCAGGGAGCTGAGCACCAGGATCGTCGTGTTCGTCGCGGAGAACGGAAGATTCAGCGCATCGGCGGATTCCTTCCAATACTCGGCTCCGGTCACCGATCGGAGGGTGAAGTACATCGCGAAGAGGGCCGCGAAGAACATCAGCTCGGAACTCAGCCAGATGATGGTTCCGACGCTGGTGAGGTTCGGCCGATTGACCGACGGGTGCGCGTGCCCGGTTTCTACTGCTGTTGCTGTCGCCACGACCGACATTATGTCGGTCGCTTATCTTGCGCTCACTCCGGGGGGTCCCGTTCGGTGTGTCAAGGGGGTGTGCCCGGCCCGTACGGCACCGCGGCGGGGTCCTCCAAAGGAGGGAAGCGCAGGTTCCGCACCCCCCTGCCACCCCCGCTCCGACCAGTCCTGACGGCCCGTCGGACAGATCTTCTTCCGGTACGGACCCTCCTGCGATGGCCCGTCCGGGCAGTAGCATCCGCTGAACGGGACCGGCCCCCGAGGTGCTCCCGTGAACGGTGCTCCCCAAAAGCGTGGAGGA
Source organism: Streptomyces sp. Ru73 (assembly GCF_002920575.1). Lineage (GTDB taxonomy): Bacteria > Actinomycetota > Actinomycetes > Streptomycetales > Streptomycetaceae > Streptomyces. The sequence goes on from NZ_PQSQ01000028.1 coordinate 40,503, forward strand.
ACGATGCAGGCGACTGCCACGGTGCTGGTCTACAGCGACGACTCCGGCACCCGAGAGCAGGTCCGCCTCGCGGCCGGCCGGCGCCCCGCCGCCGATGTGCCGCAGGTGGAGATTGTGGAGTGCGCGACGCTGCCGGCCGTGCTCACGGCCCTGGAGCAGGGCGGGATCGACGCCTGCGTCCTGGACGGCGAGAGCGCCCCGGCCGGCGGCATGGGCGTCTGCCGGCAGATCAAGGACGAGATCTTCCGGTGCCCGCCGGTGCTGGTCCTGATCGGCCGCCCCCAGGACTCCTGGCTGGCGACCTGGAGCCGGGCCGACGCCGCGGTGACCCACCCGATCGACCCGGTGGCGTTCGCCGACGCGTTGGCGGGGCTGCTGCGCCGCCGCCTCCTCGCCGGGGCCTGAGGGGCCCGGCCCCGGACACCACGGCGCCCCGGCCGGGCGGCAGCTGCCCGGCCGGGGCGCTGTGTGCCGTTCTGCGGGCCGCTCAGACCCCCGGCCGCAGCCTGGCCGCCCCGGCGGGCCCCGAGGCCTTCTCGCCGCTGCCGGCGCCGCTCATGGCGCTGCCGTCGGCGCTGCCGGCGCGCCACTTGTCCCAGGGCACGTTCCAGTCGCCGAACCCGTTGTCGAACGGGGTCATCTCGTCGCCCTTGCTGTTGACGACCTGCACGACGTCGCCGACCCGTACGTGCTCGAAGAACCAGCGGGCGTCGGCCGTGGACATGCCGGTGCAGCCGTGACTGACGTTGGCCGCGCCCTGCGAGCCCACCGACCAGGGCGCCGCGTGCACGTACTCGCCGCTCCAGGTGACCCTGGTGGCCCAGTGGACCGGCAGGTTGTAGGACTCCGAACTGCCCCGCGCGATGCCCACGGTGTTGCTGTTCATCCGTACGAAGGCTTCCTTGCCCAGCACCACCTTGATGCCGTTGCGGGTGTCGAAGCCGGGCTTGCCGGTGGTGACGGGCAGGGTCTTCACCACCTTGCCGTTGCGCCGGAAGGTCATCCGGTGCGCGGCGGCGTCGGTGACGGCCACGACCCGGTCGCCGGTACGGATCTTCACGGGCTTGCCCGGCCCGCCGTACAGCCCCTTGGCGACCTTCAGGCCCTGGAGGTTGCTGTACGCCTCCACGGTGGCGTGGGCGGGCCAATAGGAGCGCGGGCGGTAGTGCAGGGTCTTGTCGTCCACCCAGTGCCAGGAACCCCTCACCCGGGGGCTGCTGTCGACCTTGAGGGCGCCCTCCACGAGCGCCCTGGCCCGCGCACCGTGCACCGGGCGGCTGAGCTCGGCGGTGATCGGCTGGCCGACGCCGTACGTGCCGCTGTCGGGCCCGAAGGTCACCCGCAGCCGCCGGTCGCCGTTGCCCTTCGTCTCCATGTGGAGCACCTTGCGGCCCGGTTTGCCGTCGCCGTCCTCGGTGCTCACGTGGACCGTGTAGCGGGTGCCGGCGGCGAGCGGCACGGTGCTGTGCCAGCGCGTGCCGTCGGCGTTGAGCCGGCCGCGGATGTACCGGCCGGCGGCGTCCGTGGCGGTGACGTCGGTGATCCGCGCCTCGTCGCCCTTGGTCGTGACTTCCAGCGGCTTGTCCGGATCGGCCTTCCGCTCGCCCGCCGGGGCGTTGGCCGCGATCTGGCCGGCCGCGTCATAGGGCTGGGCGGCGAGCGGATCTGACGACGCCCCGCCGCACCCGGTGACCCCCGCCGCCAAGGGCAGCAGCAGGAGCGCTGAGCTGAGCACCGTCCGGGATCGTGGCATATGGCTCATAACCACAAAATAGGAAGCGCCACGCCGGAGCGGCGCGTTGAAGGACTGCAAATGGGTCGGGCCCGGCCACTCCTTGGAGTGACCGGGCCCGGCCCGTCGGTGCGGAACCGCCGTTACTGCGTGCGGTTCTCGCCCCGGTAGTACTCGAACACCCAGCCGAACAGGCCGACGAGGATGATCGGAGCGGAGAAGTACAGCAGCCACCAGCCGAAGACGACGCCCAGGAAGGCGAACGCACCGCCGATGCCCAGCGAGAGCGGCTGCCAGCTGTGCGGGCTGAAGAAGCCCACCTCACCGGCGTCGTCCGCGACGTCCGCGTCCTTGCGGTCCTGCGCACCCGCGTCGACCCGCCGGGCCGTGAAGGCCAGGTAGTAGCCGATCATGATGCACAGACCGAACGCCAGGAACAGCGCGGTGGTGCCCGCCGGCTCCTTCGACCAGACGCCGTAGACGATCGCCATGGCGAGGACGAAGACGGAGAGCCAGATGAACATCTTGCCCTGGATCTTCACTTGCCGGCCTCCTTCGTGCCGCCCATGAGAGCCGTGTCCTTCTGGTCCTCGTTCTCCAGCACGTCCATCGCGGCGATCTCAGGGTGGTGCAGGTCGAACGCCGGGGATTCCGAGCGGATGCGGGGCAGCGAGACGAAGTTGTGCCGCGGCGGCGGGCAGGAGGTCGCCCACTCCAGCGAGCGGCCGTAGCCCCACGGGTCGTCGACCTCGATCTTCTTGCCGTACTTGGCCGTCTTCCAGACGTTGTAGAAGAACGGCAGGATCGACAGGCCCAGCAGGAAGGAGCTGATCGTCGAGATCGTGTTCAGGGCGGTGAAGCCGTCGGCCGCCAGGTAGTCGGCGTAACGACGCGGCATGCCCTCGGCGCCCAGCCAGTGCTGGACCAGGAAGGTGCCGTGGAAGCCGATGAACAGCGTCCAGAACGTGATCTTGCCGAGCCGCTCGTCCAGCATCTTGCCGGTGAACTTCGGCCACCAGAAGTGGAAGCCGGCGAACATCGCGAAGACGACCGTACCGAAGACGACGTAGTGGAAGTGCGCCACGACGAAGTACGAGTCGGAGATGTGGAAGTCCAGCGGCGGCGAGGCCAGGATGACGCCGGTCAGACCGCCGAAGGTGAAGGTGATCAGGAAGCCGACCGCCCACAGCATCGGGGTCTCGAAGGAGAGCGAGCCCTTCCACATCGTGCCGATCCAGTTGAAGAACTTCACACCGGTCGGGACCGCGATGAGGAACGTCATGAAGGAGAAGAACGGCAGCAGCACGCCGCCCGTGACGTACATGTGGTGCGCCCACACCGTGACCGAGAGGCCCGCGATGGAGATCGTCGCCGCGATCAGACCGATGTAACCGAACATCGGCTTCCGGGAGAAGACCGGAATGACCTCGGAAATGATGCCGAAGAACGGCAGCGCGATGATGTACACCTCTGGGTGTCCGAAGAACCAGAAGAGGTGCTGCCACAAGAGGGCACCGCCATTGGCGGCGTCGAACACATGCGCACCGAACTTACGGTCCGCCTCCAGGGCGAACAGCGCGGCGGCCAGCACCGGGAAGGCCAGCAGGACCAGCACACCGGTCAGCAGGACGTTCCAGGTGAAGATCGGCATGCGGAACATCGTCATGCCCGGGGCGCGCATGCAGATGATCGTGGTGATGAAGTTGACCGAGCCGAGGATCGTGCCGAAGCCGGAGAAGGCCAGACCCATGATCCACATGTCGGCGCCGACCCCCGGCGAGCGGACCGCGTCCGACAGCGGGGAGTAGGCGAACCAGCCGAAGTCGGCCGCACCCTGGGGGGTGAGGAACCCGGCCACCGCGATCAGCGAGCCGAAGAGGTACAGCCAGTAGGCGAACATGTTCAGCCGCGGGAACGCCACGTCGGGCGCGCCGATCTGCAGCGGCATGATCCAGTTGGCGAATCCGGCGAACAGCGGCGTCGCGAACATCAGCAGCATGATCGTGCCGTGCATCGTGAACGCCTGGTTGAACTGCTCGTTCGACATGATCTGCGTGCCGGGACGGGCCAGCTCGGCGCGCATGAAGAGCGCCATCAGGCCGCCGATGCAGAAGAACGCGAACGACGTCACCAGATAAAGCGTGCCGATCGTCTTGTGGTCGGTGGTCGTCAGCCACTTCACCACGACGTTGCCGGGTTGCTTCCTGCGTACGGGTGGTGCTGCCGAGGCCGATGCGGCGGCGGCACCCTGAGGTTCGTTGAGGATGCTCACTTGTTCTTGGTCTCCGCGTTCCTGGCGTGGTCGGTCTGCTCGATACCGGCCGGCAGGTAACCGTTCTGGCCCTTCTTCGCCAGGTCCTTCAGGTGCTCCTGGTACCGCTCGGGAGACACGACCTTGACGTTGAAGAGCATCCGGGAGTGGTCAACGCCGCAGAGCTCGGCGCACTTGCCCCTGAAGGTGCCCTCCTTGTTGGGAGTCACCTCGAAGACATTGGTGTGACCCGGGATGACGTCCTGCTTCATGAGGAACGGCACCACCCAGAAGGAGTGGATGACATCGCGCGAGGTCAGGATGAACTGAACGGTCTCGCCCTTGGGCAGCCACAGGGTGGGGCCCGGGTCGCCGTTCTGCGGGTTCCGCTCGCCCGGCGTGCCCTGGTCGTAGACGCCCTCGGCACCCTGGGGCGCCGACTTCTTCCACTTGTCCGGGATCGCGGAGAGTTCCTTGGAGTTGATGTTCGTGGTCGACTTGTTGCCGTCCACGTCCTCCATGTAGTTGAACGCCCAGCTCCACTGGAAGCCCACCACGTTGACCACGTGGTCCGGCTTCTTCGAAGTCTTGAGGAGTTCGTTCTCGTCACGCGCGGTGAAATAGAACAGCACCGCGATGATGATGAACGGGACGATGGTGTACAACGCCTCGATCGGCATGTTGTACCGGGTCTGTGCGGGGACCTCCACCTTGGTCCGGCTGCGGCGGTGGAAGATCCAGCTCCAGATGATCAGGCCCCACACCAGCACGCCCGTTGCGAGGGCGGCGGCCCAGGAGCCCTGCCAAAGGGAGAGGATCCGCGGCGCCTCGTCCGTGACGGGCGTTGGCATGCCGAGGCGGGGGAAGTCCTTGTATGTGCAACCGGTCGCGGTCGCCAGGACCAGGCCCGCAGCCAGCACCTGCGGCAGCTTCCGCCGCATCGGGCGCCGCGACGAGCGGTCGGAGCCGTTGGGACTCACGTAGCGCCTTCCCGAGAGTCTCGCCCGCAGAAAACCGGCTGCGGCCGTCTCAGCTGGTCGGTCGCCGGCCCGTCACGGGCAGGGGTTTGGATGTTTATGCGGACCAAACCCTACTGGACGCTATTTGGCGTCGCGCGGGGAGGGTGCCCTACCCGGCGCGTCACCCCCCGAAGGGGTGGCACTCCCCTCCCTCTGGGCGCCCGCGACATCCGGATTCCCCGCTTCCCCCCGGCATCTGACGCCGCGCCCGCCGCGCGGGGGTGACGCTCCCGGTCCGGCCCGGTGCGCCGGACGGGTGGCGGCCCGGACACGTTAGCGTTCCGCCGTGCCCTACTTCGATGCCGCGTCCTCCGCTCCCCTGCACCCGGTCGCCCGCGACGCGCTGTTCGCCGCGCTCGACGAGGGCTGGGCCGACCCGGCCCGGCTGTACCGGGAGGGGCGGCGGGCCCGGCTGCTGCTGGACGCCGCGCGCGAGACCGCGGCGGAGGCGGTCGGCTGCCGCCCCGACGAGCTGGTCTTCACCCCCTCCGGCACCCACGCGGTGCACACGGGCGTGGCGGGCGCGCTGGCCGGCCGGCGGCGGGCCGGCACCCGTCTGGTCCACTCCGCCGTCGAGCACTCCTCCGTGCTGCACGCGGCGGAGGCGCACGAGGCGGCCGGCGGCACCGTGGCCGTGGTGGGCTGCGACCGTACGGGCCGGGTCGGCGCCGGGGAGTTCGCCGACGCGCTCACCCCGGACACCGCACTGGCCGTCCTGCAGTCGGCCAATCACGAGGTGGGGACCGAACAGCCGGTGGCCGAGGCGGCCGAGGCGTGCCGCGCGGCCGGCGTGCCGCTGCTGGTGGACGCGGCCCAGTCGCTGGCCTGGGGGCCGGTGGCGGGCCCCTGGTCACTGCTGACGGGCAGCGCGCACAAGTGGGGCGGCCCGGCCGGGGTGGGTCTGCTGGCGGTCCGCAAGGGCACTCGCTTCGCGTACCAGGGACCGGCCGACGCCCGTGAGTCGGGCCGGGCGCCCGGCTTCGAGAACATCCCGGCCGTGGTGGCAGCCGCGGCGTCGCTGCGTGCCGTGCGCGCGGAGGCCGCCGCCGAAGCGGCGCGGCTGCGCGGTCTGGTGGACCGGATCCGGGTCCGGGTGCCGGAGCTGGTGCCGGACGTGGCGGTGGTCGGCGACCCCGTGCGGCGGCTGCCGCACCTGGTGACCTTCTCCTGTCTCTACGTCGACGGGGAGACGCTGCTGCACGCGCTGGACCGGGCGGGCTTCTCCGTCGCCTCCGGTTCCTCCTGCACCTCCAGCACGCTGACGCCCAGCCACGTCCTGAAGGCGATGGGCGTGCTCTCCGAGGGCAACGTCCGGGTGTCGCTGCCGGCCGGGACCACGGAGGGGGACGTGGACCGCTTCCTCGCGGTGCTGCCGGACGCGGTGGCCGGGGTGCGGGAGCAGCTGGGCGCCCCGGCGCGGCCGGCGCGGGCCCCGGAGGGCGCGGCCGGCGAGGTCGTCGTGGACGCGCTCGGGGCGCGCTGTCCGGTACCGGTGATCGAGCTGGCCAAGGCGGTCGCCGGGGTGCCGGTCGGCACGACCGTGACGGTGCTGTCCGACGACGAGGTGGCGGCGCTGGACATCCCGGCGTGGTGCTGGACCCAGGGTCAGGAGTACTTGGGGGAACGCGCTGAGCGCCCGGAGCGCGGCGCCGCGTACGTGGTGCGGCGCCGCGTCTGACCCGGACGGCTCAGTTCAGGTGCTGCTGGATCTCGGCGGCGGCCTCGTGGCCGTACGCCTTGGTGAAGCGGTCCAGGAAGTGGCTGCGGCGCAGCTCGTACTCCTGGGTGCCGACGGTCTCGATGACCAGGGTCGCCAGCATGCAGCCGACCTGGGCAGCGCGCTCCAGGGACACGCCCCAGGCGAGGCCGGAGAGGAAGCCGGCGCGGAAGGCGTCGCCGACGCCGGTCGGGTCGGCCTTGGCGTTCTCCTCGGGGACGCCGACCTCGATGTCCGGCTCGCCCGCGCGCTCGATGCGGACGCCGCTGGCGCCGAGGGTGGTGACGCGGGTGCCGACCTTGCCGAGGATCTCCTCGGAGGTCCAGCCGGTCTTGGACTCGATGAGGCCCTTCTCGTACTCGTTGGAGAAGAGGTACGTCGCGCCGTCCATCAGGGTGCGGATGTCGTCGCCGTCCATCCGGGCGATCTGCTGGGAGAAGTCGGCGGCGAACGGGATGGAGCGGGAGCGGCACTCCTCGGTGTGCCGGATCATCGCCTCGGGGTCGTCGGCGCCGATCAGGACGAGGTCCAGGCCGCCCACCCGCTCGGCGACGTGCTGCAGCTCGATCAGCCGGGCCTCGCTCATGGCGCCGGTGTAGAAGGAGCCGATCTGGTTGTGGTCGGCGTCGGTGGTGCACACGAAGCGGGCGGTGTGCAGCACCTCGGAGATCCGGACGGAGGCGGTGTCCACGCCGTGCCGGTCCAGCCAGGCGCGGTACTCGCCGAAGTCGTTGCCGGCGGCGCCGACCAGGATCGGCGCGGTACCGAGCTGGCCCATGCCGAAGCAGATGTTCGCGGCGACGCCACCGCGTCGCACGTCGAGCTTGTCGACCAGGAAGGAGAGGGAGACCGTGTGGAGCTGGTCGGCGACCAGCTGGTCGGCGAAGCGTCCGGGGAAGGTCATCAGATGGTCGGTGGCGATGGAGCCGGTGACTGCGATACGCACGGCGATTCGCTCCTGCGGGGAGGCGTGGGGCGGTGACGGACGTGACCCAACGCTACCGGTTCGGGCCCGCCCCTCCGACCTGGCGAAACTACCCGATAGTAGGTCTTCTTTCGCGGGGCGAAGGGTGCGTACGGTGCGCGTATGACCCCACTTGTGAAGCCCGTCACAGCAGATCGCCCGGCCGGCCGTCGCCCGGACGGCGCCGAGCCGGACTCCCTGGAGCAACTGCGCGGCGACTGCGCCCGGATGGCGCCGCACTGGCGGCCCGACGGCTCGTTCGCCGCCGCGCCGCGTCCCGTCGCGGAGCTGCGCGGGATCACGGTCCCCGCCGCCTCTGCCAAACTGCTGGACGGGATGTCCGAGTACGGCGACTGAGTACGGCGAGCCGCCTCCTCCATCACTCTTGCACGGGCCCTCAGCGGCCCGTTCGGGCCGCGGGCGGAACCGCTCGCGGCCCGGCTCCGTCCAATCGGCGTCCCCCTCACGGAGGATGGCGCATCAGTTGTTCAGCGGAGCCGAAGGAGCGATGCGGTGAGCACCGAGGACACTCCCCCTGCCACGGGCAGCGGGAAGAACCCCACCGACACCCCCACCACTCCCCGGCGGCGCGGGCGCAGCCCGCTGGTGGTCGCCTCGATGGCCGCTGCGGTGCTGCTGGCCGGCGGCGGCGCGGCGTACTGGGCGTCGGGCGCTTCCGGCCAGGACGGCGAAGGCGGTCCCGGCGCCTCGGCCGATCCGCCGCCGCTGGCGCTGGAGGGGTACGGCCAGGCGCAGCACGCGGGGATCGCGCCGGGTGAGCCGAACCCGCAGGGCGGCGGGTACCGCGCGGTCGCCGATCTGCCGGACGGCCCGGCCGACGCGCCCGTCTACCGCCCGCAGGGCCCGGTCGGCAAGGCCGCGGTCGCCCGGCTGGCCAAGGCGCTGGACGTGTCGGGCCAGGTCCGCTCCGAGGGCGGCACGTGGAAGGTCGGCGGCCAGGACAAGGACTCCCGCGGGCCCGTGCTCCAGGTGGCCAAGGCCGGCACCGGCTCGTGGACGTTCGCGCAGTACGGCACGCCGGGCGGCGTGAACTGCGCGCTGCCGGCCGCGCCCAAGGGCAAGGCCGCGGACGCCAAGACCGGCCACTCCTCCGACGGGCCCGGCTGCCCCTCGTACCGCGGCCGGGACGCCAGCACCGAGGACGACGGCAGCGGCAAGGGCGCGGTCTCCCAGGAGAAGGCCAAGAAGGCGGTCGGGCCCGTGCTCGCCGCGCTGGGCCAGCAGGACGCGAAGCTGGACGCCGGCGGGCTGTCCGGCGCGGTGCGGATCGTCTCGGCGAACCCGGTGTTCGGCGGCCTGCCGACGTACGGCTGGCAGAGCGACCTCCAGGTCGGCGCGGACGGCCGGGTGGTCGGCGGCAGCGGGCAGCTGGCGCGGCCGGTCAAGGGCGACACGTATCCGGTGCTCAGCGCGGAGAAGACGCTCGCGCGTCTGAACGGCGGGGCCGGCTCCGGCGACAGCAAGGGCGCGGACGGCACGTGCGCCACGCCGCTGCCGGACAAGGGCGAGAAGGGCGAGCCGGGCGGCAAGGACGACAAGGGCATCGCGCCGTGCGAGCCCGCGCCCGGCAAGCCCTCGCCGGCCGAGGTGACCGGTGCCAGGTTCGGCCTGTCGGTGCAGTTCGTGAACGGCAGCCAGGCGCTCGTCCCGTCGTGGATGTACGAGGTGCGGCAGCCCGGCTCGACCGGCGGCAAGGATTCCCGTACGACGGTCGCGGCTCCCGCCGTCGACCCGAAGTACGTCGTGGACCGGGACGCCGGGCAGGGCGCGACGCAGCGTCCCGCGCACCCGCCGCAGGGCGGCAAGGCGAACGAGAAGGGCGCGATGGGCCTGGAGTCGTACTCGGTCTCGGACGACGGCAAGAAGCTGACGCTGCGCTTCTGGGGCGGCGTGTGCAGCGACTACTCGGCCAGCGCCGACCAGTCGGGTACGGCCGTGACCGCGCAGGTCACGGGCAAGGAGAAGAAGCCGGGCGGGGTCTGCGTGAAGATCGCCAAGCAGTTCACCAAGACGGTGACGCTGGACACCCCGCTGGACGGCCGGGAGGTCATCGACGCCTCCAGCGGCGAGACGGTGCCGCAGAAGTGACGGCGGGCCGCCGCCGCTGAGCGCGGGCGGCGAAGGGCCGCCGGGCGGCCATGACGAAGGCGGCGTTCCCCTCGGGGAACGCCGCCTTCGTCTGTTCTCCGTGTGCCGGAGCCGGCCGGCTCAGCTGAAGGAGTCACCGCAGGCGCAGGAGCCCGTGGCGTTGGGGTTGTCGATCGTGAAGCCCTGCTTCTCGATCGTGTCGACGAAGTCGATGGAGGCACCACCCAGGTACGGGGCGCTCATCCGGTCGGTCACGACCTTCACGCCGTCGAAGTCCTTCACGACGTCGCCGTCGAGCGAGCGCTCGTCGAAGAAGAGCTGGTAGCGCAGGCCGGAGCAGCCACCGGGCTGAACGGCCACCCGCAGCGCGAGGTCGTCCCGGCCCTCCTGCTCCAGCAGGCTCTTGACCTTCGACGCTGCCGCGTCGGACAGGATGATGCCGTCGCTGACGGTGGTCTCGTCCTGAACGCTCATCTACATCTCTCCCGGGTTGTACGGACCCCTTGCCCTCGGCAGTAACCGACGGGGCCCCGGATTCATTCCGGGCGGGCTCGAAGTTCTGGGGGATTTTTCCACCCCTCCTCATGCTCGCACACACCGTCCGGAAGGTCAGCGGCCGACGGCGAACGGCCGGCCGGGTGATGCGTCACATCGACACAATGCCCATCGTCAAACTGACGTGAAGCCGCTATGATAGATAACGTCATTTAGACGAGAAGCCCGGTGCGGGCACCGGCTCCACCGGAGCGGCTCCGCGCTCGACCAGGAAAAGAGAGGGTGCGTGTCGTGACCACCGCCCAGCCCCGTCAGGACCTCGATGTGCAGCCCACGCCGCTCGCGCTGCTGCTGCTCGGCCGGGAGGCCGACCCGAAGAGCGAGCGCGGCGTCGAGTGCCCGGGCGACCTGCCCGCGCCCTCCGACCCTGACCTCGTGGAGCGCGCCCGCGCCGCCAAGGAGAAGCTCGGGGACAAGGTCTTCGTGCTCGGCCACCACTACCAGCGCGACGAGGTCATCCAGTTCGCCGACGTCACCGGCGACTCCTTCAAGCTGGCCAGGGACGCCGCCGCGCGGCCGGACGCCGAGTACATCGTCTTCTGCGGTGTGCACTTCATGGCCGAGTCCGCCGACATCCTGACCACGGACGAACAGAAGGTCGTCCTCCCCGACCTGGCCGCCGGCTGCTCGATGGCCGACATGGCCACCGCCGAGCAGGTCGCCGAGTGCTGGGACGTGCTGACCGAGGCCGGCGTCGCCGAGCAGGTCGTGCCCGTCTCGTACATGAACTCCTCGGCCGACATCAAGGCGTTCACCGGCAAGCACGGCGGCACGATCTGCACATCGTCCAACGCCAAGCGCGCCCTGGAATGGGCCTTCGAGCAGGGCGAGAAGGTGCTCTTCCTGCCCGACCAGCACCTGGGCCGGAACACCGCGGTACGCGACATGGGCATGTCGCTGGACGACTGCGTGGTCTACAACCCGCACAAGCCGAACGGCGGCCTGACCACCGAGCAGCTGCGCGCCGCGAAGATGATCCTGTGGCGCGGGCACTGCTCGGTGCACGGCCGCTTCTCGCTGGAGTCGGTCGAGGACGTACGCGCCCGCATACCGGGCGTGAACGTGCTGGTGCACCCCGAGTGCAAGCACGAGGTCGTGGCCGCGGCCGACTACGTGGGCTCCACGGAGCACATCATCAAGACCCTGGAGGCGGCGCCGGCCGGGTCGAAGTGGGCGATCGGCACGGAGCTGAACCTGGTCCGCCGCCTGGCGAACCGATTCGCCGCCGAGGACAAGGAGATCGTCTTCCTCGACAAGACGGTCTGCTTCTGCTCGACCATGAACCGCATCGACCTCCCGCACCTGGTCTGGGCCCTGGAGTCCCTGGCGGACGGCAAGGTCGTCAACCGCATCGAGGTCGACAAGGAGACGGAAGACTTCGCGAAGCTCGCCCTCGAACGCATGCTGGCGCTGCCGTAGCCGTCGCACACGTGGGGCCCGTACCGGACTTCGGTACGGGCCCCACGTGCTGTGCGGGTCAGACCCCGGCAGGCTCCGGTGCACGCTCCTCGTCGGCCGCCTCCGGGCCGCCGGCCCGCTCCGCCTTCTTCGCCGCCCGCTTTTCCTTGCGCAGCTCGATGATCGCGTAGAGCGTCGGGACGAGCAGCAGGGTGAGCAGGGTGGAGGTGATCAGGCCGCCGATCACGACCACGGCCAGCGGCTGGGAGATGAAGCCGCCGTCGCCGGTCACGGACAGCGCCATCGGCAGCAGCGCCATGATCGTGGCCAGTGCCGTCATCAGGATGGGCCGCAGCCGGTGCCGGCCGCCCTCGACGACCGCCTCGACCACGCCGTACCCCTGCGCCCGGTACTGGTTGATCAGGTCGATCAGCACGATCGCGTTGGTGACGACGATGCCGATGAGCATCAGCATGCCGATCATCGCCGGGACGCCCATCGGGGTGCCCGTGGCGACCAGCAGGCCGACCGCGCCGGTCGCCGCGAACGGGATCGACACCAGCAGGATCAGCGGCTGGATCAGCGACCGGAAGGTCGCCACCAGCAGCATGAACACGATCGCGATGGCCGCCAGCATGGCCAGGCCCAGCGAGCTGAACGCCTCGTCCTGGTCGGCCGAGACGCCGCTGATCTCGGCGGTCGCGCCCTTGGGCAGGTCCAGGTCCTTCAGCGCTGAGGTCAGCTTCGTGGTGACCGCTCCGGTGTTGTCGCCGGTCGGCTTGGCCGTGATCGTCGCGGACCGGGCGCCGTCGATGCGGGTCATCTGCACCGGGCCCGCCACGGTCTTCACGTCGGCGATGTCCCCGAGCTTCACCATGCCCGACGGGCCGGGCAGCGCCAGCTTCTTCAGCTGCGCCTCGGTGGTGGCCGGGTGCGCCGACTTCACGACCACGTCCCGCTCGGCGTCGTCCAGCAACGCCTTGCCGCTGGTGGTGCCGCGCACGGCCTGGGCGACCGCCTGGCCGAGCGTGGCCTGGGTGTAGCCGGCGGCCGCGGCCTTCGCGTTCGCGGTGACCGAGATCCGCGGCACGCTCTGCGCCAGGTCGCTGGAGACGTCGGTGACGTCGTCCAGGCCCGCGACCTTCTTGCGCACCTGCTCGGCGGCGTCCTTCAGTACGTCCGCGTCGGCGGCCTTGACGACCACCTTCAGATCCTGGTTGCCGAAGGACTGGCCGGCCGAGACGGTGGTGTCGCCGATGTCCTTGCCGAGCTTCTTGAGCCCGTCCCGGAGGTCCGCGACGACCCGGTCGGAGTCCTCCGAGTCGGCCAGCTTGACCTGGTACGACGCCTGGTTGGCGTTCGCGCCGCCGCCGAAGGCCGCCATCATGCCCGACGAGCCCACGGTGACCTGGTAGTCCTGCACGCCGTCGGTGTCGGCGAGCAGCTTCTCGACCCGCTTCGCCTGCTTGTCGGCGGCGGCCAGGCCGGTGCCCGGCGCCAGCTCCTGCTGGACGGAGAGGGTGTCCTGGTCGCCCTGGTCGAAGAAGTTGGTCTTCAGCAGCGGGCCCATGCCGAACGTGCCGATGAGGATGACCACGGCGATGAGCAGGCTGGTGGCCCGGCGCCGGGTCGCGAAGCGCAGCACCGGTACGTACAGCCGCTGCAGCGCGCTGCGGCTCTCCTTCTCCTCGGCGGCCCTGCGCAGCGCCTCGGGGTCGCCGCCCCCGTCGGCCTTCGGGGCGCGCAGGAACCAGTACGAGAGGACGGGGACCACGGTGAGGGAGACCAGCAGCGAGGCCAGCAGGGCCACGGTGACGGTGATCGAGAAGTCACCGAAGAGGGCGCCCACCATGCCGCCGACCACGCCGATCGGCAGGAAGACCGCGACGGTGGTGAGGGTGGAGGAGGTGATCGCGCCGGACACCTCGCGGACCGCGGTGAGGATCGCGTGCTTGCGCTCCTCGCCGTAGCCCAGGTGCCGCTTGATGTTCTCCAGGACGACGATGGAGTCGTCCACGACCCGGCCGATGGCGATGGTCAGCGCGCCCAGGGTCAGCATGTTCAGCGACAGGTCGCGGGTCCACAGCACGATCAGCGTGATGACGACGGACAGCGGGATGGACACCGCGGTCACCAGCGTCGAGCGCAGGCTCAGCAGGAAGACCAGAATCACGATCACGGCCATGACCAGGCCGAGCAGGCCCTCGGTGGTCAGGGACTCGATGGACTTGGAGACCTGCGGGCCCTGGTCGGAGACGACGGTGACGTCCGTGTCCTTGCCGAGGTCCGCGCGGATCTGCGGGAGCTTGTCCTTGACCGCGTCGGAGATGGCGACGGCGCTGCCGTCCTGGTCCATGGTGACCTGGACCGCGAGGCTGGGCTTGCCGTTGGTGCGGGTGAGCGAGGTCGGGGTGGCCGACTCCTGCGTGACGGTGGCGACGTCACCGACCCGGACCGGCGCTCCGGCCCCGGCCTTGCCCGCCGCGGCTCCGGCCGCCGCCGGGGAGACGGTGAGGTCCTTGATCTGCTGGAGCGACGTGTAGCCGTTGCCGACCTGGACGGTGCGGCTCTTGCCGTCCTCGGAGAAGGAACCGGCCGGTACGGAGGCGCCGCCGGCCTCCAGGGCCTGGCCGAGCGCCGCCGGGGTGAGCCCGGCCCTGGCGAGCTTGGCGTCGTCCGGGGTGACGGCCACGACCCGGTCGCGCACGCCGTTCACGCTGACCTGGCCGACGCCGTCGATGTCCTTCAGGGCGGGGACGACGCTGCGGTCCAAGCGGTCGGCGAGGGCCTGCTGGTCCTTGCTGCCGGAGGCGACGGCGAGCACGACGGTGGGCAGGTCGTCGGTGCCGCCGGCCACCACCTGCGGGTCGACGTCGTCGGGCAGCTTGGCGCGGGCCCGGTTGACGGCCTGCTGGACGTCGGCGACCAGCTGCTCGGAGTCGTTGCCGTAGTCGAACTGGGCCATGACCACGGCCGAGCCCTCACTGGCGGTGGAGGTCACGCCGGTGATGCCGTCGACCGCCTGGATGCCGTCCTCCAGCGGTTCGACGACCTGCTTCTCGACGACGTCGGGCGAGGCGCCCTGGTAGGGCGCCACCACGGACACCATGGGCATATCGATGGAGGGCAGCAACTGCTGCTTCAGCTGTGGGATCGCGATGGCCCCGAAGACGATCGCCACGATCGACATCAGTGCTATCAGGCCCCGTTGTGCGAGGCTGAGTCGGGACAGCCTGAACATGGGTGGGGTCTCTCTCTTTTGTTCTGAACGCTTCCGGCAGCGGCCCATGGCGGGCCCGCTTACACCATCCGGTACGGGAAGCGCCCTTTCCCTCGCACCCAGGTCCATTTCCGGGGCCGGGGCGTACCGCGTCCGCAGTACGCCCCGCTCCACCCGCTGCTACACCCGCGGGCGGACGAGTCCGGTTTCGTACGCAATGACCACGAGCTGGGCCCGGTCGCGGGCGCCCAGCTTGGCCATCGCGCGGTTCACGTGCGTCTTGACCGTCAGCGGGCTCACGGTCAGCCGCTCGGCGATCTCGTCGTTGGACAGCCCGCCCGCGACCAGCACCAGCACCTCCCGCTCCCGGCCGGTCAGCGACGCCAGCCGCTCGGCGTCCGGGCCCCCGTCGCCGTCCGCACCGCTCCCCTGCGCCAGGAACTTCGCGATCAGCCCCTTGGTGGCCACCGGCGACAGCAGCGCCTCCCCCGCCGCCGCGACGCGGATGGCGCTCAGCAGCTCGTCCGGCTCGGCGCCCTTGCCGAGGAAGCCGCTCGCACCGGCCCGCAGCGCCTGGATCACGTAGTCGTCGACCTCGAAGGTCGTCAGGATCACCACGCGTACGTCCGCGAGCTCCGGGTCCTCGCTGATCATGCGGGTGGCGGCCAGCCCGTCCGTGCCGGGCATCCGGATGTCCATCAGGACCACGTCGGGCGCCGTGGCGCGGGCCAGTTCGTACGCCTCGGCGCCGTCCGACGCCTCGGCCACCACCCGCATCCCGTCCTCGGAGTCCACCAGCACCTTGAACGCGCTGCGCAGCAGCGCCTGGTCGTCGGCGAGCAGCACCTTGATCGTCATGTCGTCTCCCCCGTGCGCGCGGACTGCAGCGGCAGCCGTACCCGTACCTTGAAACCGCCGGCCGGGCGGGGCCCGGTCTCCACCGTGCCGCGCAGCGCGGCGACCCGCTCCCGCATCCCGATCAGCCCGTGCCCGCCGCCGTCCGTGCGCTCCGCCGGCTCCTCGCGGTCACCGGGGCGCGGGCGCGGCCCGGCGGGCCGGCCGCCACCGTCGTCCAGCACCGTCAGCGTGAGCGCCTCGGCCGAGCGGACGATCCGTACCGTGGCGCGTGCGCCCTCCCCCGCGTGCTTGTGCACGTTGGTCAGCGCCTCCTGGACGATGCGGTACGCGGTCAGGTCGACGGAGGCGGGCAGGCCCTCGGGGCTGCCGGGCGGCAGCTCCAGCTCGACGGGGAGCCCGGCGCGCGCGAAGCCGTCGATCAGCTGGTCCAGGACGCCGAGGCCGGGGGCCGGTTCGGTGGGGGCCTGCGGGTCGTCGGACTGGCGCAGCAGGCCGACCGTGGCGCGCAGCTCCTCCAGGGCCGAGCGGGACGCCTCGCGGACGTGCGCGAGGGCCTGCTTGGCCTGGTCGGGGCGGCTGTCCATGACGTGCGAGGCGACCCCGGCCTGCACGTTGACCAGCGCGATGTGGTGCGCGACGACGTCGTGCAGCTCACGCGCGATGCGCATGCGTTCCTCGGCCACCCGGCGGCCCGCCTCCTCCTCACGGGTGCGTTCGGCCCGCTCGGCGCGCTCCCTGATCGCGTCGACGACGGCGCGGCGGCTGCGGACCGCGTCGCCGGCCGCGGCGGCCATGCCCGTCCACGCGAAGATCGCCAGGTTCTCCTGCGCGTACCAGGGGCGGCTGCCGGTGAGCATCGCGGCGGCGGTGAGCACGAGAACGGTGAGGGCGCCGATCCGCCAGGTGGTGGGGCGGTCGGTGCGGGCCGCGACGGTGAAGACCGCGATGACCGAGGCGGCGGCGATGGGCGCACGCGGCTGGCTGGTGGCGGTCACCAGCTCGGTCAGCGTCATGGCGCAGGTGACGGCGAGGACGCTGCGCGGGTAGCGGCGGCGGAACACCAGGGCTGCGCAGGCGAGCGCGGCGAGCAGGACGGTGGCCGGCTCCAGCGGCCGGTCGCCGAAGCGCGGCCAGTACCGGCGGTGCGGGCCGGCCGCCGCGCCGATGAGGATGGCCGCGAAGACGGCCGCCGCCAGGACCGCGTCGAGTGCGACGGGGTGCGCACGGAGCCGGGCGAGCAGGGCGGGCCCGGGCCGCGTGGCCTGTCCGGTGGCGAGGGGAGTCACGGGAGGAAACGGTAGCGCCCCGGCCGCCGGGCGCGGCCCGCCGAGGGGACCGGCGGGCGGCGGCCCGGGGTCCGGGGCGCTGCCTTGCTGGAAGAAGCCGGGCGGCCGCGTCCCCGCGGGGCGGGGACGGGAGCGCCGGGGCCGGGCGGGTCAGCCCGGGATGAGGCCGTCGTCGCTGAGCATCTCGCGGACCTCGTCGAGGGTGGCGTCGGGGCCGGGCAGGATCAGCTCCGAGGGCTCCAGGGAGTCGTCGGGCAGCGGATCGCCCAGTCGCCGCACCGCGTCGAGCAGCGCGCCCAGGGTCCGCCGGAAGCCGTCCTGGTCACCGCGCTCCATCTCGGCGAGCAGCTCGTCGTCCAGCTTGTTGAGCTCGATGAAGTGGCTGTCCGCCACCCTTACCTGCCCCTCGCCCATGATCCGTACGATCACGACGGTCTCCTCTGGTCCGGTCCGGCGATCCCGACGAGGCTATCCGCGTCCGCCGGTCACTGCTTGTCGAAGCGCGGCTGGTCCTGCTGCTGTCCCTGCTGGGCCTGGCCGGCCTGACCGCCCTCGATGGCCTGCTGCCCCGCGGACGAACCGCCGGCCAGCTCGGCCTTCATGCGCTGCAGCTCCAGCTCCACGTCGCCGCCGCCGGAGATCCGGTCCAGCTCGGCGGTGATGTCGTCCTTGGCCATGCCGGTCGGGTCGTCCAGCGCGCCGGACGCCAGCAGTTCGTCGATGGCACCGGCCCTGGCCTGCATCTGCGCGGTCCGGTCCTCGGCGCGCTGCACGGCCAGGCCCACGTCGCCCATCTCCTCGGAGATGCCGGAGACGGCCTCGCCGATGCGGGTCTGCGCCTGGGCTGCGGTGTAGGTGGCCTTGATGGTCTCCTTCTTCGTACGGAAGGCGTCCACCTTGGCCTGGAGGCGCTGGGCCGCGAGGGTGAGTTTCTCCTCCTCGCCCTGGAGCGTCTGGTGCTGCGTCTCCAGGTCGGTGACCTGCTGCTGCAGGGCCTGCCGGCGGGTGAGCGCCTCGCGGGCCAGGTCCTCACGGCCGAGCGCGAGGGCCTTGCGGCCCTGGTCCTCCAGCTTGGCGGACTGGCCCTGGAGCTGGTTGAGCTGGAGCTCCAGGCGCTTGCGGGAAGTGGCCACGTCGGCGACGCCGCGGCGCACCTTCTGGAGCAGCTCCAGCTGCTTCTGGTAGGAGTAGTCGAGGGTCTCGCGCGGGTCCTCGGCCCGGTCCAGGGCCTTGTTGGCCTTCGCGCGGAAGATCATCCCCATCCGCTTCATGACACCGTCGCTCATGGGCCTCGAGCGCCCCCTTCTGACCGAGTTTCTTCGGGCTTCGGCTCCAGCACATCTACAGACCCCACAGTACGGGCCCGGGTTCCATTACCGCACTGGTTGGACCCGGATGCGCTCCTCCTGCAGGACGATCAGGTACATCCCTTTCTCCGGCGCAGGGAGTAGGCGGGGTGCGGGTACCCGCCGCGCGGCCCGGTTCATCCCGGTACGGACGGGGCGGCGCCGGCCGTGCGGCGGCCCGTTGCCGGATCGTTCCCCTCGGACGCTGGCTCCCGGAGGGCGACCGCGTACCCTTGGGTTCCGTGTTCCGAAGCCGTTCGAAGGATGAGCAGGCCGCGACCTCCAAGGTGACCGCGGACCAGCCCCAGCAGCCCCGCGACCCGCAGGCCCCCAAGGGCCGCCCGACGCCGAAGCGCAGTCAGGCGCAGTCCCAGCGCCGTGCCCGCGCGCACTCGGCACCGGCCAACCGCAAGGAGGCCGTCAAGGCCCAGCGGGAGGCCCGCCGCGCCGACATGGCCAAGCAGCGTGAGGCGCTGGCCAACGGCGACGAGCGGTACCTCCCCGTCCGGGACAAGGGCCCGGTGCGCCGTTTCGCGCGCGACTACGTCGACTCGCGCTGGTGCGTCGCGGAGTTCTTCCTGCCGGTGGCCGTGATCATCCTGGTGCTCACCATGGTCCGGGTGCCGCAGATCCAGAGCATCGCACTGCTCCTGTGGCTGGTGGTCATCGTCCTGATCGTGCTGGACTCGATCGTCATCTGGGTCGGCATCGGCAAGCGCCTCAAGGAGCGCTTCCCGAACGAGAACCTCAAGGGCGTCAAGCCCTACGCCGTGATGCGCACCCTCCAGATGCGCCGCCTGCGGCTGCCCAAGCCGCAGGTCAAGCGGGGAGAACGGCCCTGAGCACCTCTTCCGGCTTCGCCGGAGGAGCAGAACCCTGGCTGGACGAGCTGGGGGGCATCAGGAACACCGTCCGGCAGGAGCTGGTGGCCCGGCAGCTGGAGGAGCAGATCACCGCGCGCTTCCCGGTGGGCCAGCGGCTGCGCGTACTCGACGTCGGCCTCGGCCAGGGCACCCAGGCGCTCCGCCTGGCCCGCGCCGGGCACAAGGTCACCGGGCTGGAGTCGGACCCGACGATGCTGGCCGCTGCCCGCGCCACGCTGGCGGGCGAGCCGGCCGGCATCCAGGAGCGGGTCCGGCTGATCGAGGGTGACGGCCGGGAGACCGGCGTGCACTTCCTGCCCGGCACCTTCGACGTGGTGCTCTGCCACGGCGTCCTGATGTACGTCGACGAGCCCGACCCGATGCTGGCCGGGCTGGCCCGCGTGCTGGCGCCCGGCGGCCTGCTGTCCGTCCTGGTGCGTAACGCCGACGCGCTCGCGCTGCGCCCCGGCCTGTCGGGCGACTGGGACACCGCGCTGGCCGCCTTCGACTCGGCGCGCTACAAGAACCGGCTCGGGCTGAGCGTGCGCGCCGACCACCTGTCGGAGCTGACCGCCACCCTCGCCGGGATCGGCGCCCCGCTGCACGCCTGGTACGGCGTGCGGCTCTTCACCGACCTCGCGGCCGACGACACGCTGCCGCCGCCCGTCGAGGAGCTGACCCGGCTGCTGGCCGCCGAGGAGCGCGCGGGGCGCACCGACCCGTACCGCGCGGTGGCGGCGCTGCTGCACCTCTGCGGCGTACGCGGCTGAAGCACGTCCCGGGAGGGGCGGCGGGCCCGGTGGCCCGCCGCCCCTCGTCCGTGCCGGGACGGTGCTCAGCCCTCCGCTGCCTCCGCGCCCTCGCCGCCCTCATCGGCGTGCAGGCTCATCGGGCCGTAGACCTTCGCGCCGTCCTCCAGCAGGGTCACCTGGTCGACGCCGCAGTCCAGGAGCGACTTCCACTCCTCGCCGATCCAGGACTCCGCGTCCCCCTGCGTGGTGAAGTCCTCCGGGTCCGTGCCCGGAGCCGCCTCCGTACCGTCGGCCTTCTCGAACCGCCACGTCCACGCCATGTCCGCCTCCTGGTCCCACCGGGTACGTGTGTGCTCGTGCTGGTGCCGTGCAGTGGTCATGCCCTGTTTCGCTGCTCAGGTGTCATGTCCGGTTGGTACTGCTGCCATAACGATCAGCAGCCTAACGGCCGTGTCGAGACGTCCCCCCGCGCGCCCGGGAGCCGGGGACAGGAGAAAATCGGCGCGTGGAACTGACACTGCTCGGCACCGGAGCCCCCGACGGCCTGCCCCGGCCCGGCTGCCCCTGCGCCTCCTGTGCGGGCGCCACGGGCGACGCGGCGCGGGCGGCCACCGCGCTGCTCCTGGACGGCGCGCTCCTCCTCGACCTCACCCCGGGCGCCGCCTTCGCCGCGGCCCGCGCCGGGCAGTCGCTCACGGGGGTGCGGCAGGTGCTGCTGACACACCCGCACGAGGGACCCGCCGTCGAGGTGCCCACCGGACTCCCCCAGCCGGGCCGGGTCGCGGACGGCCGGGAGCTGGCCCTGCTGGACGGGCACCGGGTGCGGGCCGTCGCGGTGGACGTGCCGGGCACCGGGTACGAGATCGGCGGCCCGTACGGCGAGCGGCTGCTGTACCTGCCGCCCGGGGCAGCCCCCGCCGGCGCCTCGGAGGGCAAGGGACCGTACGAGATGGTCGTGCTGGACGTGCTGGGGCGGCCGGACGCGCTGGCCAGGCTGCGGGCGAACGGCGCGGTGGACGCGGCGACCGACGTGATCGCGGTGCACATCGGCCACGACACCCCGCCCGGCGAGGAGCTGCACCGGCGGCTGGCCGCCGTGGGCGCCCGCGCGGTGCCGGACGGCACGTCGCTCCTGGTCGGCGAGTACCACGCGGTGCCCGACCTGCCGCGCAGGACGCTGGTGCTGGGCGGCGCGCGCAGCGGCAAGTCCGTCGAGGCCGAACGGCGGCTCGCGGCCTTCCCCGACGTGCTGTACGTCGCGACCGGCGGGCTGCGGGACGGGGACACGGAGTGGGCGGCGCGGGTCACGGCGCACCGCGAGCGCCGCCCGGCCTCCTGGCGGACCGCCGAGACCTGCGACCTGGTCCCCCTGCTGGCCGGCGAGGAGGAGGACGGTGACGGCCCCGGCGAGACGGAGAAGACCGCCGCCTCCCCACTGCTGATCGACTGCCTGTCCCTGTGGCTCACGCACGCCATGGACGAGGTGGGCGCCTGGGACGACGAGACCTGGGCCAACGGCGGCGAACGGGCCCTGCACGCGCGGGTGGACGAGCTGGTGGCCGCCGTGCGCGCCACCCGCAGGCCGCTGGTCGCGGTCAGCAACGAGGTCGGCTCCGGGGTGGTGCCCGCGACGCCGGCCGGACGCCGCTTCCGGGACGAACTGGGCCGCCTGAACGCCCGGTTCGCCGCCGAGTGCGAGCACGTCCTGCTGGTCGTCGCGGGCCAGGCGCTTGCGCTGCGCGGGTGAACGCGCGCGGGCACCGGCCGTGTCCGCCTTGCCCGGCGGGCGCGCGTGCCGTCACCTGACGGCATGACCCCGTCCTCCGGCGGCACGGCACCGCCTCCTGACGGCCGCTTCGACGCCGCGGTACGCCGCTACCTGCGGGACCGCCCGCTGGCCACGGTGGTGGCGCTCGGCGAGGGCCTGGACACCGGCTTCTGGCGGGTGGACAACGGGCAGTTGCGCTGGCTGACCGTCGAGGAGCCGGCGACGGCCGCGCTGCGCCGGATGCTGCTGCCGGACGGGCCGCGGTGGCGCACCCTCACCGGACGGCCCGCCGGGCCCCACTGGCCCGCCGCCGTGACCCGCCCCGCGCTCGGCGTCCTGGTCCTCGCCTTCGGGCCGCCGCCCGCGTCCGACGCGCTGCACGACCTGTGCGCGCTGTGCGCCCGTCGGCTGCCCGGCGCGACGCTGCTGCTGGACGCGCCGCTCCGGCGCCGCGGCGTGGCCGGCGGGCGGTCCCGGCGCGCCTCCCTCTTCCCGCCGGCCACCGCGCCGGCCCTCACCGAATTCCGCTTCTGAGGCCGCGCGTGCCCCCGGTACCGGCCGACCGCGCACCGAGGGGCGCGTTCCCGGTAACCTGCGCCGAATGAGCGCCCTGAACCTCGATGACTTCGCGAACCTGATCGAGCGCCCCGACGGCGGCCGGCGCCGGGATGCCGAGGAGCGGCGGGAGCGCCGCTTCGTGCAGCCGGCCGCGCTCGGCCGCCTCGACGAGCTGGGCGACTGGCTGGCCGCCGTGCAGCAGCAGGTTCCGGTCCGCCCCCTGGACCGCGTCAGCACGGTGCTGTTCGCGGGCGACCACGGGGTGGCCGGGCTGGGCGTCTCGGGGCGGCCCGCGGGCAGCGCCGTGGACCTGGTGCGCGCGGTGCTGGACGGGACGAGCCCGGCGGCGGTGCTGGCGCGCCGGTTCGGTGCCGCGCCGCGCGTGGTCGACATGGCGCTGGACTGCGACCCCGGCGAGCTGCCCGAGGACGTCACCCGGCACCGGGTGCGGCGCGGCTCGGGCCGGATCGACGTCGAGGACGCGCTGACGGCGGACGAGGCCGAGCAGGCGTTCCGCGCGGGCATGGCCATCGCCGACGAGGAGGCGGACGCCGGTACGGACCTGGTGGTGCTGGGCGACCTGAGCGTGGGCGGCACCACGGCGGCGGGCACGCTGATCGCCGCGCTGTGCGGCACCGACGCCTCGGTGGTCACCGGGCGCGGCGGCGCCAGCATCGACGACCTGGCCTGGATGCGCAAGTGCGCGGCCGTGCGGGACGCGCTGCGCCGGGCCCGGCCGGTCCTCGGCGACCAGCTCGCGCTGCTGGCCACGGTCGCGGGCGCCGACCTGACCGCGGCCACCGGCTTCCTGCTGCAGAGCGCGGTGCGCCGGACGCCGGTGATCCTGGACGGCGTGGTCTCGGCGGCCTGCGCGCTGGTGGCGCAGCGGATCGCGTTCCGGGCGCCGGACTGGTGGCTGGCCGGGCAGGCCAGCGGCGAGCCGGCGCAGGGCAAGGCGCTGGACCGGATCGCACTGACGCCGCTGCTCGACCACGGCGTCACGGCCGGCGAGGGCACCGGCGCGCTGCTGGCGCTGCCGCTGGTGCAGGCGGCGGCCTCGCTGGCGGCCGAGCTGCCGGTGCGCGAGGACCAGGACGGCGAGGGGCCGGCCGTCGAAGGGGCAGACTCCGCGGACGGCTGAGCCGCCGGTCCGGGCCGCAAACCGGGGCAGAGGCGTAGATCACGGGCGGTGCACTCAACCTCTTGCCGTGTGCACCGGTCTAGTCACACGGTCGGCGCGGCCGGCGCGGACCCGGTACCGCCCGAAGGGGAGGTGCCGCCCCCACGCCTCGCCCCGGTGGTGCACCGTCGACCCGCTCATACGTGATCATGTGAACCGCGCCGTGCGCGCGGAGTGGGGGCCGCTGCTGGCCGCACTGCGGCCCGCGTTCCGCGCCGGAGTGCCGCGGGCGGTCCCGATGACGCTCACCGCGCTGGCCCTCACCGCGTTCTGCCAGTTCGCGCAGCACCAGCCCTGGGGGTACGAGGCCGTCCAGCGGCTCGGCGCCGTCCGCGCGGGCGAGCCGCTGTGGACCGGGCTGCTGCGCACGCCGCTGTCGCTGTTCGTACCGGCCCTGGACCTGCCGGTCTGGGGCGCGCTGGCCCAGATCCTGGTGGTCTTCGGGATCGCCGAGGCGGTGCTGGGACGGCGCCGCACGCTGCTCATCGCGTACGCCGCCTCGCTCGCCGGGACGCTGTACGCGCGGCTGGGCGTGGCCCTCGGCCCTGACGTGCCGTTCGGGCTGCCGCCCGGGGACGGCTGGGTGGTCGACGCGGGCCCTTCGGCGGCCGTGGTCGGCCTCGCGGTGGCGGTGTGCTGGCGGTACCGGGCGTGGACGACCGGCGCGCTGGTGGTGGCCGCGATGGCCGCCGAGGCCGCCGTCGCGCCCAACCTGGCGGGCAAGGAGCACCTGGCGGCCATCATCGCGGTGCTGGCGGGCTGCGCAGTGGCGGAGGCCCGGGCCGCCTGGGCGCGGTGGCCGCGGGTTAGCCTGCCGCGGTGAGTGACGCCCCCGCCGACCCCGCCGGCCCCTCCGATCCTTCCGCGGCTTCCGCGCCCGGCCCGTCCGGTGCCCCCGCCGGGCCGCCGGCCACCGCCGACGCGCTGCGCTTCGCCTTCGGCACGCTGACCGTGCTGCCCGTACGGCTGACCCGCTGGGACCGGGCCACGGCCCGCGGCGGGATGCTCTGCGCGCCCCTCGCCGGGCTGGTCGTCGGGGTGTGCGCGGCGGCGCTCGGCACGGTCCTGCTCCTGCTGGGCGGCGGCCCGCTGCTGGCGGCCGTGGGCACGGTCGCGGTGCCCGCCGCGCTCACCCGCGGGCTGCACCTGGACGGGCTCGCGGACACCGCCGACGGCCTGGGCAGCGGCAAGCCGGCGGCGGAGGCGCTGCGCATCATGAAGCAGTCCGACATCGGCCCGTTCGGCGTGATCGTGCTGCTCCTGGCGCTGCTCGCGCAGGTCGCTGCGCTGGCGGACCTGTACGCGGACGGCTGGGCGCGCGGCGCCGTCGCCGCGGTGGCCGGTGCGGCGGCCGCCCGTACGGCGCTGACCCTCGCCTCCCGCACGGACGTGCCGGCGGCGCGCCCCGAGGGCCTGGGCGCCGCGGTCGCGGGCACCGTGCCGCGCCGCGCGGCCCTGACCGTGACGGCGCTGGTGACCCTGCTGGCGGCGGCGCTCGGCGGGCTGCCGTACGGCAGCCCGGGCAGCAGCCCGTACGGCGCGCTGCTGTTCGGGGACGCCGGCGGCGGCCTCTACGGCGCGCTGCACGCCGCGCTCGCCGTGCTCCTCGGCCTCGGCGCCGCCGAGCTGCTGCTGCGGCACTGCCGGCGGCGGTTCGGCGGGGTGACGGGCGATGTGTTCGGCGGGCTCGCGGAGACGGCCGGGCTGGTGACCGTGGTGGTGCTGACCCTCGGCTGACGCCCGGCTCGGCCGGTCAGCAGGTCCGCCGCCAGGCCGTGAGGTCGTACTTCTTCTCCAGCGAGCTGAGCTTCAGCTTCCGGGAGGTGGCGCAGAAGCGGTCCGGCGACAGCTCGTACTCCACGTGGAAGACGGCCTTGCCGGCGCGGACGAACGGCGTGAGCCGGCCGCACTCGCCGTACTGCGCGCACTGCTCGTTCACCGCGAAGTCGAAGTCGTCCACCAGCTCGGGGATCTGGCCGAGGTCGTTCTTCAGGCCGACGGCCATGCCGCGCTCGTGCGCGAGGCGGGCCACCATGCGGTTGAACGCCAGCTGGTCGGCGGCGGTCAGCGGGAAGCCTGAGCGGTTCGCGTACCCGTCGACGTTGTCCGGCTCGACCGCGTCGAAGCCCTTGTCACGGCACATGTCGAACCGCTTCGCGAGCAGCGGCTCCAGCACGTCCCGCCGCCGGACGTCCAGCCAGCGCTCGCCCTTCCAGCCGTTGGACCGGCCGATGACGGACTTCGGGAAGTCACCGGCGTCCGGCCGCCAGTCCTCCCAGGCGCCGACGCTGAGGTAGCAGATGACCTTGCGTCCGTCGCGGTGCAGGCCGGCGACGGTCTCCTTGGTGTGGTCGAAGCCCTCGATGTCGTAGACGGGCGCGTCGACGCCGCGGTCGAGCCGGCCGCTCAGCTGCCACTGCCAGTCCGTACCGGGCTTCGGCTGCCACCGCTCCCCCGCCGGCCGGGCCGTACCGCTGCCGCCGCTGCCGTCCCCGGAGGGGGCAGCGCCGCAGGCCGTCACGAGGGCCAGCACCAGCCCCGCGGCGACGGGGAGGAGAGGTGCCCGGCGGGTGCCGCGCCGCCCCGGGAGGAAGCGGCGGGGCCGGGAGGGGCGGGGTCTGCGGTCGGTTGCCGGTCGTTCCACTGAGGGGTCTCGACTTTCCTGGTGTGCCAGCGGGGCGTGCGGGCGCGCGCCCGCACTGGTGGACGGTGACCGGCGGCGGACGGTTGCCCGCGCGGCCCCGCGCCGCCCTGCGCCGCCCTGCGGAGGAATCCGCCGCGGCACCCGGAATCCGCCCAAGTAACAGTAAAAATTGGGGAGTTCGCCGGGAGAGGGGGCATTTCGACCGGTCAGCCGGGGGAACCGGTATGGCATCGTGCGGGACCGGGCGGGGCACCCGAGCGTAGGCTCAGCGCCAGCGGCGCCACGAGCGCCCATAGTTTCCCCGGACGGAACAGGACCTTCAATACCGTGACTGCACTGACCCTCAGTACTTCTTCCGCCGCGACGCTGCGTGCGGACGCCGTTGTCGTCGGCCTGGCCAAGGGTGACAACGGCCCCGTCCTGGCACCCGGCGCCGAGGCCGTGGACGCGGCCTTCGACGGCAAGCTGGCCGACGTCCTGGAGACCCTGGGCGCGAGCGGGGCCGAGGGCGAGGTGACCAAGGTCCCGGCGGCCGGCGGGCTCAAGGCGCCGGTCGTGCTGGTGACCGGCCTGGGAGACGCCCCGGCCAAGGGCGAGGGTTACGACCACGAGGCGCTGCGCCGCGCCGCAGGTGCCGCCTCGCGCGCGCTGACCGGTTCCAAGAAGGGCGCCTTCGCGCTGCCGGTCGAGGACGCCGCCGCGGTCGCCGCGGTCGCCGAGGGCGCGCTGCTGGGCGCCTACAGCTTCACCGCGTACCGCAACAACGGCGACGCCAAGAAGGGCGCGGCCGACAAGTCCGCGCCGCTGGCCGAGGTGGCCGTGCTCGGCGCGAAGCCGCGCGACAAGGCCCACAAGGCCGCCGCCGAGCGCGCGCAGGCCCTGGCCGCCGAGGTCAACCGCGCCCGCGACCTGATCAACACCCCGTCCAACGACCTGACCCCCAAGTCCTTCGCCGCGCAGGCGCAGGCCGCGGGCAAGGAGCACGGCCTCAAGGTCGAGGTGCTGGACGAGAAGGCACTGAAGAAGGGCGGCTACGGCGGCCTCATGGGCGTCGGTCAGGGCTCGGAGAACCCGCCCCGCCTCGTGAAGATCAGCCACACCCACACCAAGGCGAAGAAGCACCTCGCGCTGGTCGGCAAGGGCATCACCTACGACTCGGGCGGCATCTCCCTGAAGCCGGCCGGTCACAACGAGACGATGAAGTGCGACATGAGCGGTGCCGCCGCCGTGTTCGCCGCCGTCGTCACCGCGGCCCGGCTGGACCTCCCGGTCAACGTCACCGGCTGGCTCGCGCTCGCCGAGAACATGCCGTCCGGTTCGGCCACCCGCCCCGGCGACGTGCTGACCATGTACAGCGGCAAGACCGTCGAGGTCCTGAACACCGACGCCGAGGGCCGGCTGGTGCTGGCCGACGCGATCACCCGCGCCTCGGAGGAGCGGCCGGACGCCATCGTGGACGTGGCCACGCTGACCGGCGCGATGGTGGTGGCCCTGGGCAACCGCACCTTCGGCATCATGGCCAACGACGACGCCTA
This sequence comes from Streptomyces sp. Ru73, assembly GCF_002920575.1. Classification (GTDB taxonomy): domain Bacteria; phylum Actinomycetota; class Actinomycetes; order Streptomycetales; family Streptomycetaceae; genus Streptomyces. The sequence goes on from NZ_PQSQ01000028.1 coordinate 68,258, forward strand.
CCGCACCGCGATCCACGAGATCGCGGAGGAGGTCGGCGAGGAGTCCTGGCCGATGCCGATGCCGGCCGAGCTGCGCAAGACCCTGGACTCCCCGGTCGCCGACCTCAAGAACATCGGTGAGCGGATGGGCGGCGGCCTGCTGGCCGGCGTCTTCCTGAAGGAGTTCGTGGGCGAGGGCATCGCCTGGGCACACCTGGACATCGCGGGCCCGGCCTTCCACGAGGGCGCCCCGTACGGCTACACCCCCAAGGGCGGCACCGGCTCGGCCGTCCGCACGCTGGTCCGGCTCGCCGAGCGCACCGCGGCGGGCGACCTGCTCTGACCTGCGGCGCAGGCACTGAACCACGAGGTCCCGGGCGTGCCGCCCGGGGCCTCGGGTGCGCCCGGGCCGCGGTGTTCGCTCTCGACGAAATCCGTACGGTCGTGCGGCCGGGTACGCGGTCCGGGCAGCCGATCGGCGGGTCCTGAGCCCGGCCCGCCGTCCCGTCCGTGTTCAACAAGTGCGAAGATGGGCCCTGGCAGGACAGGGCCCCCCTTACCAAGGGCCGAAGAACCAAGCGGCCGAACAACAGCCGCCGTCCGGTCATCGGAGACCGGCTCCGGCGTACCCATGCATGGAGGACGTGACGTGGCGAACGACGCCAGCACCGTTTTCGACCTAGTGATTCTCGGAGGCGGTAGCGGCGGCTACGCGGCTGCCCTGCGCGGGGCGCAGCTCGGCCTGGACGTCGCCCTGATCGAGAAGAACAAGCTCGGCGGCACCTGCCTGCACAACGGCTGCATTCCCACCAAGGCGCTGCTGCACGCCGGTGAGATCGCGGACCAGGCCCGTGAGGCCGCCCAGTTCGGTGTCAAGACCTCCTTCGAGGGCATCGACATCGAGGGTGTCCACAAGTACAAGGACGACGTGATCTCGGGCCTGTACAAGGGCCTGCAGGGTCTGGTCGCCTCCCGCAAGGTGACCTACATCGAGGGCGAGGGCCGGCTGTCCTCCCCCACCTCCGTCGACGTGAACGGCCAGCGCGTCGAGGGCCGCCACATCCTGCTGGCGACCGGCTCCGTGCCGAAGTCGCTGCCGGGTCTGGAGATCGACGGCAACCGCATCATCTCCTCGGACCACGCGCTGAAGCTGGACCGGGTGCCGGAGTCCGCGATCATCCTGGGCGGCGGCGTCATCGGCGTCGAGTTCGCCTCGGCGTGGAAGTCCTTCGGGACCGACGTCACCGTGATCGAGGGCCTGAAGCACCTCGTCCCGGTCGAGGACGAGAACAGCTCCAAGCTGCTGGAGCGCGCCTTCCGCAAGCGGGGCATCAAGTTCAACCTCGGCACCTTCTTCGAGAAGGCCGAGTACACCGAGAACGGCGTCAAGGTCACCCTCGCCGACGGCAAGACCTTCGAGGCCGAGGTGCTCCTGGTCGCGATCGGCCGCGGCCCGGTCTCGCAGGGGCTCGGTTACGAGGAGGCCGGGGTCGCCATGGACCGCGGCTACGTCCTCGTCGACGAGTACATGCGGACGAACGTGGAGACCATCTCCGCCGTCGGTGACCTCGTTCCCACGCTCCAGCTCGCGCACGTCGGCTTCGCCGAGGGCATCCTGGTGGCGGAGCGGCTGGCCGGCCTGAAGACCGTGCCGATCGACTACGACGGCGTGCCGCGCGTGACGTACTGCCACCCGGAGGTCGCCTCCGTCGGTATCACCGAGGCCAAGGCCAAGGAGCTGTACGGCGCCGACAAGGTCGTCGCTCTCAAGTACAACCTCGCGGGCAACGGCAAGAGCAAGATCCTCAAGACCGCGGGCGAGATCAAGCTCGTCCAGGTCAAGGACGGTGCCGTGGTCGGCGTCCACATGGTCGGTGACCGTATGGGCGAGCAGGTCGGCGAGGCCCAGCTGGTCTACAACTGGGAGGCACTGCCGGCCGAGGTTGCGCAGCTGATCCACGCGCACCCCACGCAGAACGAGGCTCTCGGCGAGGCGCACCTGGCGCTGGCCGGCAAGCCCCTCCACTCCCACGACTGACCCCAGTCCGGGCGCGACCACATCCGCACCATTCGTTAGGAGCAACTGGAACCATGGCGGTTTCCGTAACCCTTCCGGCGCTCGGCGAGAGCGTCACCGAGGGCACCGTCACCCGCTGGCTGAAGGCCGAGGGTGAGCGCGTCGAGGCCGACGAGCCCCTGCTGGAGGTGTCGACCGACAAGGTCGACACCGAGATCCCCGCCCCCGCGGCCGGCGTCCTGGCGTCCATCAAGGTCGCCGAGGACGAGACCGTCGAGGTCGGCGCCGAGCTGGCCATCATCGACGACGGCTCCGGCGCCCCGGCCGAGCAGCCCGCTGCCGCCGAGCAGCCGGCCCCGGCCGCCGAGCCCGAGCCGCAGCCCGCCGCCGAGGCCGCTCCGGCCCCGGCCGAGCAGCCCGCCGCCGCCCCGGCCGGTGGCGCCTCCGGTACCGACGTCGTGCTGCCCGCGCTGGGCGAGTCGGTCACCGAGGGCACCGTCACCCGCTGGCTGAAGGAGGTCGGCGAGGAGGTCGAGGCCGACGAGCCGCTGCTCGAGGTCTCCACCGACAAGGTCGACACCGAGATCCCGGCCCCGGCCTCCGGCACCCTGCTGGAGATCGTGGTGGGCGAGGACGAGACCGCCGAGGTCGGCGCCAAGCTCGCCGTCATCGGCGAGAAGGGTGCTGCCCCGGCCCAGGCCGAGGCCCCCGCCGCCCCGGCTCCGGCCCCCGCCGCCGAGCAGCCCGCGCCGCAGGAGACCCCCAAGCAGGAGGCGCCGAAGCAGGAGGCCCCGGCCCCCGCTCCGGCCCCGCAGCCGGCCGCCCCGGCTCCGGCTCCGGCCCCCGCCGCGCAGCCCGCCCCGGTCACCCCGGCCGCCCCGGCCGGTGAGCCCGACGGCGCCTACGTCACCCCCCTGGTCCGCAAGCTGGCCCAGGAGAACGGCGTGGACCTCGGCTCGGTCAAGGGCACCGGCGTCGGTGGCCGCATCCGCAAGCAGGACGTCATCGCCGCCGCCGAGGCCGCGAAGACCGCTGCTCCGGCTGCTGCCGCCGCTCCGGCCGCCGCGTCCAAGGCTCCGGCCCTGGAGGCGTCGCCGCTGCGTGGCCAGACCGTCAAGATGCCGCGGATGCGCAAGGTCATCGGCGACAACATGATGAAGGCCCTGCACGGCCAGGCGCAGCTGACCTCCGTGGTCGAGGTGGACGTCACCAAGATCATGCGGATGCGCAACAAGGCCAAGGACGCCTTCGCAGCCCGTGAGGGCGTGAAGCTGTCCCCGATGCCGTTCTTCGTCAAGGCGGCCGTCCAGGCGCTGAAGGCCCACCCGGTCATCAACGCCCGGATCAACGAGGACGAGGGCACCATCACCTACTTCGACTCCGAGAACGTCGGAATCGCGGTGGACAACGAGAAGGGCCTGATGACCCCGGTCATCAAGGGCGCCGGTGACCTCAACATCGCGGGCATCGCGAAGAAGACCGCCGAGCTGGCCGGCAAGGTCCGCGAGAGCAAGATCAGCCCGGACGACCTGTCGGGTGCGTCCTTCACCATCAGCAACACCGGTTCGCGCGGTGCGCTGTTCGACACGGTCATCGTGCCGCCGAACCAGGTCGCCATCCTGGGCATCGGTGCCACCGTCAAGCGTCCGGTGGTCGTGGACCACCCGGAGCTGGGCGAGACCATCGCGGTCCGCCACATGACGTACCTGTCGCTCTCCTACGACCACCGTCTGGTGGACGGCGCGGACGCCGCCCGCTACCTGACCACGGTCAAGCAGATCCTGGAGGCCGCCGAGTTCGAGACCGAGATCGGCCTCTGATTCCGGCCCGCGTTCAGCAGGTGTGACGAAGGGGACGGCCCCGGTTCGTGCGAACCGGGGCCGTCCCCCGTTGCGTCCGCGCAGATAATGAACCGTTGGCCTGCCCGTCCGTGCGCCGGCCCGTCCGCCGCTAAGGAGCACCCGCATGACCCCACCCGTCGTCCACTCGCTGCGCGAGCAGATCCGCGAGCACATCCTCGAGGGGATCGTCAGCGGCCGCTGGCAGCCGGGCGAACGGATCGTCGAGCGGCGCATCGCGGTGGAGCTGGAGGTCAGCCAGACGCCCGTACGGGAGGCGCTGCGCGAGCTGGAGAGCCTGCGGCTGATCGAGTCGGCCCCGAACAAGGGCGTACGCGTACGGAACCTGACCGCCGCCGACCTCAAGGAGAGCTACCCGGTCCGCGCGGGCCTGGAGCAGGTCGCGGCGGAGCTGGCGGCCGGCCGGCTGGCGGACGACACCTCGGCCCTGGAGCGCGAGGTGGCGGCGCTCACCACGGCGGACGCGGCGGCAGACGGCGAGGCGCAGGTACGGCACACCGTGGCCTTCCACCGGGAGATCGTCCGGGCCGCGCGGAACGACGTGCTGCTGCACACCTGGGAGTCGCTGGGCGTGGAGGTGTGGACCACACTGTCGATCCGGTGGTTCTCGCCGGACCCGCGGTCGCACGCGCAGGACCACCAGGAGATCGTGGACGCGTTCCGGCGGCGCGACCCCAAGATCGGCGAAATCCTGCGGACACACGTCCTGAGCTGCGCACCTCGCGTCTGAGGGGGCCGGCGGGACCGGAAAGCGGCACGGGAGGGCGTAGCGGAGTGAGCCTCCGGGGGCTCATCTGAGGCTGGCACGCGGTGCCCAAAACCGCGACACCCCGTGCCGACCTGCGGTTTTTCCACGGCGGAGCGTTGATCGATCATCGATCAGGGGCGTATCGTCGGTCAGCGGGGCGCGACACCCTGCCTGCCAGCAAGACCTCGCACCCTCCCTCCCTCCGTCGGAAAGGGGCCATCCATGCCCGATCCCGTACGCCCCGCGTACAGCCAGCTCGACCAGCTCCCGGACAGGGATCCGCAGGAGACGGCTGAGTGGCGGGAGTCCGTCGACGCCGTCACCAAGGCAGCGGGCCCCCAGCGCGCGGACTACCTGATGCGCCGCGCCCTGGAGCACACCGCGCGCAACGAAGGCAGCGCGCTCCCCCAGCTCCTGGAGAGCGACTACGTCAACACCATCCCCACCGCCGAGGAGCCGGAGTTCCCCGGTGACGAGGCGATGGAGGCCCGGATCACCGCGTGGAACCGCTGGAACGCGGCGGCCATGGTGACCCGCGGCTCCAAGGACGGTCTCGGCGGCCACATCGCCACCTTCGCGTCGGCGGCCTGGCTCTACGAGACCGGCTTCCAGCACTTCTTCCGCGGGAAGGAGGGCGACGGCTCCGGCGACCAGCTGTACATCCAGGGCCACGCCTCCCCCGGCATCTACGCCCGTGCCTTCCTCGAAGGCCGGCTCACCGAGGACCACCTCGACCACTTCCGCCGCGAGGCCGGCGGCGAGGGCCTGCCCTCCTACCCGCACCCGCGGCGCCTCCCCTGGCTGTGGGAGTTCCCCACCGTCTCCATGGGCCTCGGCCCGATCTCCGCGATCTACCAGGCGCGCTTCAACCGCTACCTGGAGCACCGCGGCATCAAGGACACCTCGAACTCCCACGTCTGGGCGTTCCTCGGTGACGGCGAGATGGACGAGCCCGAGTCGACCGCCGCACTGGCGCTGGCGGGGCGCGAGGGTCTGGACAACCTCACCTTCGTCATCAACTGCAACCTGCAGCGCCTGGACGGCCCGGTCCGCCCGAACTTCAAGATCGTGCAGGAGCTGGAGGCCCAGTTCCGCGCGGCCGGCTGGAACGTCATCAAGTCCCTGTGGGGCCGGGCCTGGGACGCGGTCTTCGCTCAGGACACCGACGGCTCCCTGGTCCGCCGCCTGCGCGAGACCCCGGACGCCCAGTTCCAGACGTACGCCACCCGCGACGCGGCCTACATCCGCGACCACTTCTTCGGCGCGAACGACTCCCTGAAGCGCATCGGCCAGGGCCTGTCCGACGCCAAGATCATCGAGCTGTTCCAGACCTCCCGCGCCGGCCACGAGCCGCGCAAGGTCTACGCCGCGTACAAGGCCGCCGTCGAGCACAAGGGCGCGCCGACCGTCATCCTGGCGCAGACCGTCAAGGGCTACACGCTCGGTGCGGGCTTCGAGTCCCGCAACGCCAACCACCAGATGAAGAAGCTGACCGGCGAGGAGTTCCGCGCGATGCGCGACCTCCTGGAGCTGCCCATCCCGGACAGCGCGCTGGAAGGCGACACGGTGCCGTACTGGCGCCCCGCCGAGGACTCCCCCGAGATGGAGTACCTCCGCAAGCGCCGCGCGGCCCTCGACGGCCCGGCCCCGGCCCGCAAGGTCACGCCGAAGCCGCTGCCGATGCCGTCGGAGAAGGCGTTCGACGCGCTGAAAAAGGGCTCGGGCAGCCAGGAGATCGCCACGACCATGGCGTTCGTCCGCCTGGTGAAGGACCTGATGCGGGACAAGGAGACCGGCAAGCGCTGGGTCCCCGTCGTCCCCGACGAGGCCCGCACCTTCGGCATGGAGTCCCTCTTCCCGTCCGCCGGCCTCTACTCCCCCGTGGGCCAGACGTACGACCCGGTCGACCGTGACCAGCTCCTGTACTACAAGGAGGCCAAGAACGGTCAGATCCTGAACGAGGGCATCACCGAGGCCGGCGCGCTCGCCGACTTCACCGCCGCGGCCACGGCCTACGCCACGCACGGCGAGCCGATGATCCCGTTCTACATCTTCTACTCGATGTTCGGGTTCCAGCGGACCGCCGACCAGTTCTGGGCGCTCGCCGACCAGCTCGGCCGCGGTTTCGTCATCGGCGCGACCGCCGGCCGTACGACGATGACCGGCGAGGGCCTGCAGCACGCCGACGGCCACTCGCACCTCATCGCCTCCACCAACCCGGCCGCCATTTCTTACGACCCCGCCTTCGCCTACGAGGTCGCGGTGATCGTCAAGGAGGGCCTCCGCCGGATGTACGGCGAGAACGCCGAGGACGTCTTCTACTACCTGACGGTCTACAACGAGACCAAGGTCCAGCCGGCCATGCCCGAGGGCGTGGAGGAGGGCATCCTCAAGGGCCTGTACCGCTTCAAGCAGGCCGAGGGCGCCACCGACAAGGCCCCGAAGACCCAGCTGCTGGCCTCGGGTACGGCGATCCACTGGGCCCTCGAGGCACAGCGCATCCTCGCCGAGGAGTGGGACGTGGCGGCCGACGTCTGGTCCGCGCCGTCCTGGACGGAGCTGCGCCGCGACGCGCTGGAGTGCGACGCCGCGCGCCTGAAGGGCGAGGACCGGGTGCCCTACGTGACCCGCGCGCTGGCCGGTGCCGAGGGCCCGGTCGTCGCGGTCAGCGACTGGATGCGGGCCGTGCCCGACCAGATCGCCCCCTGGGTCGAGCAGGACTGGGTCTCCATCGGCACGGACGGCTTCGGCCTCTCCGACACCCGCGAGGCCGCCCGCCGCTACTTCGGCGTCGACCCGCAGTCCGTCGTCGTCCAGGTGCTCGCGGCGCTCTCGCGGCGCGGCGAGGTCAAGGCCGAGACGGTCAAGGAGGCCGCCGAGAAGTACGGCCTGTAAGCGCCGTACGCCAACCTGCCCGGCCGGTGCCGTGAGGGAGCACCGGCGGGGCGGGGGCAGGCGCCGGGGCCGTGAGGGAGCCCCGACGCCGCCCCACCCGCGTGCGGGCCGCGTGCCCGCACGCCCCCAACTCCCGTGCGGAGGCAATCCACCCGCGCCCGGACCTCCGCACGGGAAACCCTTTCACCGGCCGGGCCGCTGCCGCCGACTGCGCGCAGCTGCCCGGCTGTCGGTGGTGCGCGGCATGATGACCGCATGCGCGCTGCCCGCCTGATCAAAATGGTGCTGCTGCTCCAGTCCCGGCCGTCGATGACGGGGGCCGAGCTGGCACGCGAGCTGGAGGTCTCGGAGCGCACGGTCGCCCGGGACGTCCTCTCCCTGTCCGAGGCCGGCATTCCCGTCTACGCCGACCGCGGCCGTACCGGCGGCTACCGCCTCATCGGCGGGTACCGCACCCGCCTCACCGGCCTGGGCCGCAGCGAGGCCGAGGTCCTCTTCCTCTCCGGCGTGCCCGCCGCGCTGCGCGAGATGGGCCTGGCCGACGCCGCCTCCGCCGCCCGGCTGAAGGTGTCGGCCGCCCTCCTCCCCGAGCTGCGGGACGCCGCGACCGGCGCAGCGCAGCGCTTCCACCTGGACGCGCCCGGCTGGTACCACGAGCCGAGCACCCCCGAGCTGCTGCCCGCGATCGCCGAGGCGGTGTGGGACGACCGCGTACTGACCGCCCGCTACGGCCGCAAGGACACCGACGTCGACCGCGTCCTGGAGCCGTACGGCCTCGTCCTGAAGGCAGGCGTGTGGTACCTCGCGGCACGGGTGCCCGACGGCGGCGGGGGCGCTGCCGGCAGCGGCGGCCGTGCGCAGCGGGCCGGGCAGGAGGCGCGCGAGGAGTTCCGGGTCTACCGCGTAGACCGGTTCCGTGCGGTCGCCGCCGGCGAGGACCGCTTCGTCCGCGACCCGGACTTCGACCTGCCCGCATTCTGGGAGGAGCGGGCCGCCCAGTTCGCCCGCTCGATCCTGCGGGACGAGGTGACCGTACGGCTCACGCCCGC
>NZ_PQSQ01000029.1 GCF_002920575.1 Streptomyces sp. Ru73
CAGGAACACCTCGTCCCCGAACTCCGCGGCGACCCCACCCCGCCCGGTGGCACCCGCACCGCGGGACGCCCCGAACCCGAGCACGACCCCGGCCTGATGGCCGCCTTCCGGCGCGGCATCACCCGCGCCGACGACACCTACGCCGCGACCGCCGCCCAGGACTCCGCCTACGAGACAGCGCCCGCCCACGACGGCGGTGCCCCGTACGACCGCACCGGCACCGGAACGTCCGCGAGCCGCCCCCGAGGAGACGACCAGAACCATGGTGAGTGACCTGCACGTACAGCCCCAGCGACACGGCGGCCGGCCGGCGTCCGACCTGTCGTGGCTGCTGACCGGACTCGTCCAGCGCGTCCCGCACGCCCGCAGCGCCCTGCTGCTCTCCTCCGACGGCCTGGTCAAGGCCGCACACGGCTTCGAGCCGGACAGCGCCGACCACATGGCGGCGCTGGCCTCCGGCCTCTACAGCCTGGCCCGCAGCGCGGGCGTCCGCTTCGGCGACGGCGACGACGTCCTCCAGGTCGTCGTCGAGCTGGAGTCCACCCTGCTCTTCGTCTCCACGGCCGGCTCCGGCGCCAACCTCGCCGTACTGGCCGGCCGCGAGGCCGACGTCGCCGTGCTCGGCTACGAGATGGGCATGCTGGTCAAGAGCGTACGGCCCTACCTCGCCACGCCCGCGCGGCACCAGGCGCAGGCGGGCGGGCGCTGAACATGGCGGTACGTCGCCGGCGACGACAGGGGTCGGAGCCGCTCTGGCTCGACGACGAGGCCGGCCGGCTGGTCCGTCCGTACACCGTCAGCAACGGACGGACCCGGCCCACCGCCCACTTCGACCTGCTGACGATGGTGATGGCCACCGGCAAGCGGCCGGTGGCGTGCGGGGGCCCCGACCACATGCAGGTCCTCGGGCTCTGCGGCGGTCCGGTCTCCGTGGCCGAGGTCGCCGCGCACATACGGCTGCCCGCGGTGGTCACCAAGGTGCTCCTCGCCGACCTCGTCGACTGCGGAGCGCTCACCGCCCGGGCCCCAGCGCAGGATCCGCACGGCCCGTCGCCCCGTACCGACCGAGCCCTCCTGGAGGCGGTGCTTCATGGACTCCGCAAGCGCCTTTGAACCGTACGCCCCGGACACCGCGGCCGAGGGCGGAACTTCGCACACGGACGGCGGCGATCCCTTTCCTGCCGCCCTGAAGATCCTGGTCGCGGGCGGCTTCGGCGTCGGCAAGACCACCTTCGTCGGAGCCGTCAGCGAGATCGAGCCGCTCTGCACGGAGGAGCTGCTCACCCAGGTCAGCATCGGCACCGACTGCCTGGACGGGGTGGAGGACAAGACCACCACCACCGTTGCCATGGACTTCGGGCGGATCACCGTCAGCTCCGACCACGTGCTCTACCTCTTCGGCACGCCGGGGCAGGAACGCTTCTGGTTCATGTGGGACGAGCTGTCGGCCGGCGCGCTCGGTGCCGTGGTCCTCGCCGACACCCGGCGCCTCGAACACTGCTTCTCCGCCGTCGACTTCTTCGAGCGCCGCGGCATCGAGTTCATCGTCGCGGTCAACCAGTTCGACGGCTCCTTCCACTACGAACCGGACGAGGTGCGCGCCGCCATAGACCTCTCGCCCCGCACCCCCGTCGTCCTGTGCGACGCCCGGCACTGCAGTTCGGCGACGAACGTCCTGGTCTCCCTCGTCCAGCACCTACTGACCCCCGCCCTCGCCCCGGAGCTGCCATGAACCGCCCCGCGTCCCATCTGCACGCCGCCACCTACGACCCCACGCGGCACCTGCTGCTGACACCGGACGACGACGAGGCACCGGCCCGCGTCGCCCGGCTGCGCACGCTCGGCATCGGCGAGGCCCCGCTGCCCGCCTTCGACGACTTCGCGCGCAACCTCGCCCGGACCACCCAGGCCCCGTACGCCATGGTCAACTTCATCGACGAGCACCGCCAGTACTTCGCCGGGCTCTACACCCCGGCCGAGGAACAGGCCCCCGTCGAGCTGGGCCCCGCGCCCGCCAGCGCCCAGCCGGGCCGGGTGATGGCCCGCGACCACGGCTACTGCCCGCACGTCATCGTGCGCCGCAAGGCGCTGGTCCTGGAGGACGTCTGCGACTATCCCCGGTTCGCCGGGAACCCGGTCGTCGACGAGATCGGCATCCGCTCCTACCTCGGCGCGCCGCTCATCGACCGTACGGGCATGGCGCTCGGCACGGTGTGCGTCGTGGACCTCGAACCGCGCCCCTGGGGCCGCGAGGGCCTGGAGACCATCAAGTCGATGGCGGCCCGGCTGGTCGACCAGATCCACCGGATGGAACGGGAGCGGACGGAGGGACTGTGAACCGGCCGCCCTCCCGGCACCACAGGAACGGCCCGGCACGGACCCGCTTCGCCGAGCGGGGCCCCGCCGGGCCGTTCGCGTGTGTTCTCCCGCAGTAGGTCTTCGTGGGCCGCCCCCTGGTCAGCAGCCCGCTCCCGCGTAGACGTGGTGGGGGTCGTACTGGTCGGGGACGTGCTCCTCCGTCCTGACCCGGTCGGCGAGCCGGCTGGACCACTCGCCGCGCCCCGCGCCCACCGCCAGCTCGCCCAGGCGCAGCAGCTGGATGTCGGAGGTGCCGGCGGGCGCGAAGATGTGGTGCGCGTCCCGCAGATAGCGCTCCACCGGCCGGTCGGTGAACAGCCCGCACGCGGCATGGATGTCCATGGCGTCGCGCGCCGACTCGATCGCCGACTCGACGTTGACGAGCTTGGCGTTCATCAGCTCGGCGTCGCAGCTCTCGCCCCGGTCCAGCAGGTGCACCGCGTGGTACGCCGCGAGCCGGGCGGTCAGCAGCCGGGACTGGATGCGGCCCAGCTTGAGCTGGATGTTGGGCAGGGCCGACAGCGGCTTGCCGTAGCGCTGCCGCTCCGCGCAGAAGCGCGCGGTCTCCTCCAGGACGGCCTGGTGGATGCCGAGGGAGACGGCCGTGAGGTTCGGGCGGCCGTAGAGCACGCTGGAGGAGTAGGCCACGGCCAGCCCGTCGCCCTCCCGGCCGAGGAGGTTGGCCGCCGGGACGCGGCAGTCCTCGAAGAAGAGCTCGCCGAAGCTGAAGCCGTGCAGGCCCATCGTGTCCGCCTCCGGGCCGACCCGGAAGCCGGGCCGGTCGTGCTCCACGAGGAAGGCCGAGAGGCCCCGTGAGCCCTCGCCGGTGCGCACGACGACGCCGTGCAGGTCGCCGACGTGGCTGTTGCCGACGTAGACCTTGCGGCCGTTGAGGACGTAGTCGTCGCCGTCGCGGACCGCGCTGCTGGTCATGCCGAGGACGTGGCCGCCGGAGTGCGGCTCGGTGACGGCGATGGTCGGCAGGCACTCGCCCGCCGCGACGGCCGGCAGCCAGGTCTTCTTCTGCTCCTCGCTGCCGAAGTGGATGATCTTCGCGACGCCGAGCTGGGACGCCTGCACCATCGCGCCCATGGCGGCGCTGACCCGGGACAGCTCCTCGATGATCACCGTCTTGGCCACGTGCCCGGCCCCCATGCCGCCGTAACCGCGCTCCACGGTCGCGCCGATCCAGCCCTGGCGGGCTATCCGGCGCGACAGGGCATGGCAAACGGAACGACTGGCCTCCATCTCGGCTATGCGGGGCCGCACTTCGCGCTCGGCGAAGTCGCGCACCCTGTGCCGGAGTGCCTCATGCCGCTCATCGGTGAAGTAGCGATGCAAGACGAGCCCTCCTCCGTGATGCGTCCGCGCTAAGGGAATGCGTTCATCCGGTATGCGTCATTCCTCGATCAGATCCGGACAGTCGTTCTGTGGTTACCCCGAGTGCAATACCCGTTGGCATACCTGGCGCAGGGCGCATAAAACCTCTACTCACCGCATTTATGCAAAGACATGGAAGTGCGCATTGATCCTTCACCACCCCCTGGGGCCACCACATGCGAAAACACAGAACTGGGGCTGGAGTGATCAGAGTTGTTCACCCCGTGGGTACGTGTGACCGAATTTCGACGGGGTCGCATCACCGAAGGAGTACGTAGCCCACGCACGCCCGCCGCCGACCCCGGCGCACGAGCACAGCGCCAAGTGGCGCGGCACCCGGCCCGCCGGTGCCGTAGCACCCGCACGCCCGCACCGCGCCACCCGACGCCTCCCCACCCGTAGGGCTAATGGCCGGGATCGCAACAGGAATCGCGCCGCAGCCGCCGCCCCACCTCCGCCCAGTCCTCCCCGCCCGCAGCCCGCGCCACCGCAGGCCGGGTCGCCTCGAACGAACCCACCAGCTCCGCCTGTTCGTACAGCCGGCCGCCGCGCAACACCCCCGCCGTCCGCACCAGCGAGCCGAAGTCACGGAACGGATCACCGTCCACCAGCACCAGGTCTGCGAGCTTGCCCACCTCCAGCGTCCCCAGGTCCCGCTCCGCACCGAACACCCGCGCCGGCAGCGCCGTCGCCGTACGCAGCGTCTCCGCGACCGACAGCCCCGCACCGTGCAGCGCACGCAACGCCAGATGCAACGACAGCCCGATCGGCATCAGCGGCGCGTCCGTCCCCAGCGCCACCAGCCCGCCCTTCCCCAGCACCCGCCGGTAGAACGCCGTCTCCCGCGCCAGGTCCGCCAGTTCCGCCGCCGACGGCCGGTGCCCCGCGTCCTGCTTCACCAGCGCCACGTCCCACGGCGGCATCAGCACCGTCACCCGCGGGTCCTCCGCCAGCCCCGGATCGGCCCCCAGCAGCACACGCGCCGTGAACGGCGTCGCCACCAGATGGAAGTCCGTCCCCGTATAGACCTCCAGCACGTCCTCGTACGTACGCGACGTCGCCGACACCGCATGCCCGAACTCCAGCCGCTGCGTCGCCTGCAGATGCGTCGTCAGGTCCTGCCCCAGCTGCACCCCCGGCGTCAGCAGATGGCTCCCCGACCGCACCCCCAGCCGCCCGTGCGCGAACTCCGCCGCCTCCTGCATGATCCAGCCCGGCGCCCGCACATACGTCTTCACGAAGTCCCACTCCAGCGCCGCACCCCGCGCCAGCGACCGGCGCAGCCCGGCCCGCGTCCGGTGCGCCCGCCCCATGCTGTACGCCACCCGCGACCCGTCCAGCAGCTCACCGCAGCTCAGCAGCCGCGGACCCGCCAGCACCCCCGCGGCCACCGCCTCACGCAACCGCGCCTGCTCGTACGAGAAACCGCCGAACGACACCGCCGTGGTGATCCCGTACGCCAGCTGCAACGCCGTCTGCCGCCCGCCGTACGTCGTCTGCCACGGATGCGTGTGCGAGTCCCACAGCCCCGGGATCACCGTCCGCTCCGACGCGTCCACCCGGCGGCCCGCCCGGCGCCCCGCACGGTGCGGCGCGACCTCCGCGATCCGCCCGTCCCGCACCACCACGTCCACGTCGTCCCGGACCCGTTCCCCCATGCCGTCCCAGAACCGCCCCGCGTGCACCACCGTGTCCGCCGACCGCGCCCGCCGGTGCGTCAGCCGCAGCGGCACCGTACGCGGCGCACCACCGGCCGCCGGCACCGTCCGCAGCCGCCCGGCCGACAGGTAGAGCAGCGTCCGCGAATCGCCCGACCACGACGGATGGTCCGCCGGCTCCTCCGTCAGCTGCCGCGGAGCCCCGTCCGGCGTGCCGTCCGGACGCACCGGCAGCAGCCACAGCGCCGACTCGGCCACCAGCGCCAGCCACCGCCCGTCCGGCGACCACACCGGACCCGAGTCGTACCGGTCGGAGATCGAGACGTGCGCGGCCGGCGCGTGCAGCCGGCTCGCCCCCGACTCGGTGTCCACCACCCGGATCAGGTTGTAGCCCTCACGGAAACGCTGGTTGAGCCGGTTCCGGTCGCACAGCGCCACGTACCGGCCGTCCGGCGACCAGCTCGGCCGCCCCGGCAGCCCGCCCCCGCCCAACGGCGCCACGAGCTTCCGCTCCGCACCCGAACCCAGGTCCCGCACCAGCAGAGTGCCCGACATGTCCAGCATCGCCAGCCGCCGCCCGTCCGGCGAGAGCGCCGGATGCACCCGGCCGCCCTCCGCAAGCACCCGCTCCTCGCCCGTCGCCACGTCCCGGCGGCGCACCGCGTACAGCCCGTCCCGGTCGTCCGCGTACACCAGCGCCCGGCCGTCCCGCGACCACGACGGCGCCAGGAGATACCGCGTCGCGCCGGTCCGCACCAGCCGCCGCGGCGCGCCGCCCGCAACGGACCCCACCCACAGCCCGTCGAGCGCGGCGAACGCGACCCGGCGGCCGTCGGGGGAGAGCGCGGGCAGATGCACACCCCGCACCGGGCGCGTGCCGTCCCGCTCGAAGCCGTAGTCCTTCACCCGGTACCGCGGCCGCTCCACCCGCATCCGCGCCGCGAACGGGATCTTCTCGGCGGCGGCCGGACGGTCCGGCCGTACGACCGTGAACTGCCCGTCCACCGTCACCAGCAGCTCCTCGCGCGAGACCCAGCGCGGCGGCACCGGCATCACATCGCCGTCCACCGCCACCGCCACCCCGTCCACCACCAGCGTGCACGTGGGCCCCGGCGCCGCCGTGGTCCGCACATACGCCAGCCGCCCCGCGGGCGACAGCGCGGGCACCATCACCTGCGCGGCCGCCGACTCGGTGTGCTCGGTGACCACCGGGCCACCGCCGTCCGCCGGCACCGACGCGACCGTACGGGACTCCAGCGCGGCACCCACGAGGCGGCCCCGCACGAACCAGATGCGCGCGCCGTCCGGCGCCCACACCGGGTCGAAGTCCTCCCAGGCGCCGTCCTGATGCGGCCCGTCCTGGCCCGGCAGGCCCGTCACCTGCGTCAGCCTTCCGCTCGCGAGCTCCAGTACCCAGATCCGGTACGGGCTGCCCGCCACCGGGTCACCGCCGCGCTCCGAGGCGAACGCGATCCGCCGGCCGTCCGGCGACCACGCGGGGCCCCGGTCGTCCCACGGCCCGTCGGTGACCTGCCGCAGCCCCGAGCCGTCCGGGGCCAGCGTCCAGAGGTGGAACTGGCCGCCCCGGTACCCGCACACCGCCAGCCGCGAGCCGTCCGGCGCGAACACCGGCCGGGTCGGCTCCAGGAGCGGCGGGGTCAGCGCCGTCGCCGTACCGCCCGAACGCGGCACGGACCACAGCACGTTCTGCACCTCGGCGACCAGCCGCTTGCCGTCGGGCGCGAGGGTGGCGGCCCCGTTGGTGGCGGCGGTGAAGGAGAGGGTGGCGGCGCGGGCAGCGGTGCCGGGCGTCTCGCCCGCGGGTGCCGCCGCCGCGGGCACCGGGAGCCCGGCGAGCCCCACGGCGGCGGCAGCGGTGGCCGTGCCCTGCAGGAAGCCGCGGCGGGAGAGGGGAGAAGGGGCGGAACCGGCGCCCGGGGAACTGTCCGTGGTGTCCAACGGTCCTCCTATGACAGGGGATACGTGTGGTGCACAACTGGTCAGGAACCTGCCGATCTTGTCACGCTCTGCACCGGAAAGGTCAACACCGCGTCGCGCCGCCTCTTGGCGCGCCACGCCCCCGGACGAGAAGGTGGCCTGGTTCCCGGACGAGAACACGGCCCGGTCAGGCCGCCCGGCGCAACGGGCAGTGAGGAGACGACGCCATGCAGCAGGACTTCCACGAGGCACCCGACGGCACCCGGGTGGCCACCTACACCTGGCTCCCCGAGTCGGGCCGCCCGCGCGCCCTCGTACAGATCGCGCACGGCGCCGCCGAACACGCCCGCCGCTACGACCGGTTCGCGCGCTTCCTGACCGCGCACGGCCACGGCGTGCTCGCCTCCGACCACCGCGGGCACGGCGCCACCGCCGCCTCCACCGGCGGCCGCGGCGTCGTCGGCGAGGACGCCTGGCGCCGCACCGTCGACGACCTCAAGGCCATCGGCGACACGGCGCGCGGGCTGTACCCCGGAGTGCCCCTGGTGCTGCTTGGCCACAGCATGGGCTCGATGCTCGCGCGCGACTACGCCCAGGAGTACGCCGACGGGCTGACCGGGCTGATCCTCTCGGGCACCTTCCGTACCCTGCCGGGCGCCGAGATCGAGGGCTCGATCGCCGCGCTGGAGGCCGAGGCGGCCGAGCACGGCCGTACCGCGCTGTCCGGCTTCATCCCGCGCCTCTTCGGCTCGTTCAACGATCCTTATCCGCACCGCACCGGCTTCGAATGGCTCTCCCGGGACGCGGCCGAGGTCGACGCGTACGTCGCCGACGAGGACTGCGGCTTCCCCTTCTGCACGGGCCTCGCGCTGGACTGGGTACGCGCCGTGCGCAAGGTCAACGACCCCGCGAACCTGGCCCGGATGCCCCGCGACCTGCCCGTCCACGTCGCGGTCGGCGACCAGGACCCGTGCAATCAGCGGATGACGCTGGTCTACGAGCTGCTGGAGGACTTCCGGTACCTGGGCACCGAGGACCTGACGTGGCGCGCGTACCCGGACGCGCGCCACGAGATCCTGAACGAGACGAACCGCGAGGAGGTCCAGCGTGACCTGCTGGAGTGGCTGGACAAGCGCGTTGTCAGTGGCGGCCGCTAGCTTGGAATGAGTGTGGCGGCGGCGGGGGAGGGGGTCGCGCCACGAGCCCCGCGTCTCGGGGAGAGGGAGGGGCCCTGCCCAGGAACGGCGGCCCCGCACCCCACCCCCGCCCCGCGGCCCCCGCCCCCGCCCCGCGGACCCCCCGGCGCCACGGCCCTCCCGCCCCGACCCCCCCGGCCCCCCATCCCCGCCCGCGCTCGCCCCACCCCCTGACGCCCCCTCACCCCCCCAAGAACCCCCCAATCCGCTCCCTCACCGAAGCCGCGTCCAGTCCGTGCGCCGCCAAGTGGGCCGCCATGTCCCCGTAGCGGCGCAGCTCCTGGCGGCGTACGCCGAGGCCGAGCACGCGGTGCGGGATGTCCCGCAGCGCCTCGCCCGCGGCCGCCGCGGACGTGCCGGCGAGGTACGGCTCGACCAGTACGACGTCCGGCGCGTCCGTCCTGCCCGCCGCGGCACGCAGCGCAGCGCCGTCGAAGGGCCGCACCGTCGTCGCGTACAGCACAGTGACGTCCAGCCCCTCCGTCGCCGCCAGCACGTTGTCCAGCATCGGCCCGACCGCGACGACCGTCCCCGCGCGGCCCTCGCGCAGCGTCAGGAAACGACTGCCGTCCACCGGCCGCGGCGCCACGTTGCTCTGCACGGACAGCCGTACGTACACCTTGTCGTCACCGGCCGCCGCGGCGTGCCGCAGCAGCGTCTCCGCCTCGTCCGGATGCCCCGGCACGTGCACGGTCCACCCGTCGAGCGTGTCCATCAGCGCCACGTCACCGGGCGACATGTGCGTGAAGCCGCCCGCCGGCCAGTCGTACGACCCGCCCGCGCTGACCAGTACCCCACCCACCCCCTGGTGCCCGAAGTCCAGCTTCACCTGCTCGAAGGGGCGCTCGACCAGGAAGCTCGCGAAGGTGTGCACGATCGGCCGCATGCCGGTCAGCGCCAGCCCGCCGCCCACGCCGATCAGCAGCTGTTCCCTGATCCCCACGTTCAGCACCCGGTCCGGGTGGCGTTCGCGCGCCGCGGTGAAGCCGTCCTTGCCGATCTCGGCGAGCACGACGGCCAGCCGCGGATCCTCGTCCAGCAGCCGCGAGGCGACCGCGGCGAAGCGTTCCCGCATGGTGTCCATGGCTCAGGCCTCCTTCGGCTCGACGCGGGCGACGACGGCGTGCGGCCGTCCCGGATGCGGTGCGGTGTACGCGGCGTACAGCGCGTCGTGGTCCCGCCCGTCCACCGTCCGTACCGACCACCCGGCGGCGGCGAAGCGCGCGGCGATCCCGCCGTCCAGCGGGTAGGACGCCGACGCGTTGTCGACCACCACCACGTGCAGCCGGTCCAGCCCCGCTGGGCCCGCGTAGGCGATCGCCTCGTGGTTGCTGCCCTCGTCCAGTTCGGCGTCGCCGATCAGCACCCAGACCGCCGGCTCGGTGAGCCCCTGGGCGCGCAGCCCGAGCGCGGTGCCGACCGCCAGCGGCAGTCCGTGCCCGAGCGACCCGCTGCCGATCTCGGCACCCGGTACGAGCTGCCGGTCCGGGTGGTGCCCGAGCGGCGACTCGTACGAGCCGAACCCCGGCAGCCACTCCACCGGGAAGAACCCCTTCGCGGCCAGCACCGCGTAGTACGCCATCGGCCCGTGCCCCTTGGACAGCAGGAAGCGGTCCCGGTCCGGCGCGTCGGCGGTCTCCGGCGATACCCGCAGCACCCGGTCGTACAGCACCCAGAGGGCGTCGAGGGTGGAGGTGGCGGCGGGCCCGTGTTTCTCGTCCCCGGTCATGCGCCCCATGAGGCGGGGCAGTTGGTCGTACCGGTCGTACGGGAGCGGGCCGCTCCCGGCACGCTCCGGCCTGGTGTCGGTCGTCGTGTCCGTCATGCCGACCACCCTGTAACCTCAACCAAACTTGAGGTCAACCGGCAGCCGCCCGCCCCCGTCCGGACGCCGTCACACCCCCGGCTTGAACACGTCCTGCTCGATGAGCAGCTTGTCGATACGGGCCTTGTCCACCCGGTTGGTCACCTCCTCGACCTCCTGCCGGTCGCGGACGCACTTCGCCAGCGTGAACGCCGACGACACCACGAAGACGAGCCCGAGTGCGAGGAACGCGCGCTCCCACGCTCCCACGGGCAGCTTGGCGATCCCGATCGTGAGGGCCGCCAGCGACAGCCCGAACGAGACCGCCGCCTGCACGAAGAAGGCGGTCGTCGTCGGGCGCTGAATGGATGGAGTGCTCATGACCAGCAGAGTGGCGCGTCGTGACCCGCGCCACATGAGTACGCCTACTCATCCCGTCCACACCCGCCACTTCCGCTTCCTCCCGTATCCGGCAGCGCCCACCCTCTGACATGGGGTATTGTTCTCGTGCACGGCCGCCCGGGATTCCCCGAGCCGGCCCGGCACCGGGACGTGGCGCAGCTTGGTAGCGCACTTGACTGGGGGTCAAGGGGTCGCAGGTTCAAATCCTGTCGTCCCGACTCGAGAGAGTCGCAGAGCAGAGGCCGTATCGGAAGGCATCCGATACGGCCTCTCTTCGTATGCCCGCGTCCCGCCGTGTTGCCCCCTCCTCGTTGCGCCGCAGCGCACCGGACCACACCCGCGAGAGACGCGAGAGCCTCCGTGCGCCGGGTGGCGTGTACGCGTGCGCCGGGTGTCCGGCATCCGCACCGCGTTCCATATTTTGATATGACCCGACCGGAAAATGAGATGCATGAGATCGTCGCGCTGTTCAGGCGGTTCGCGCGGCCTTTCCGCGAGGGGGACGCGCGCTGCCGTCCGGGCCGTCGGCGCGTGTTGCCGACGACCGTTCGCCACCCTCGCGCGAAAGACCGAGAAATGTCCGCATCAGCCACCAGCTCCACCCAGGCACCCGTCAACTCGCGGTCCCGCGTGCTCATCGCCAGCCTCATCGGCACGACGATCGAGTTCTACGACTTCTACGTCTACGCGACCGCCGCCGTCCTGGTCTTCCCCAAGCTCTTCTTCCCGAGCAGCGATCCGACGACGGCACTGCTGTCGTCCTTCGCCGTGTTCGGCGCCGCGATGATCGCCCGCCCGATCGGTGCCGTCTTCTTCGGGCACCTCGGCGACCGGCTCGGGCGCAAGGGGACGCTGGTGATCTCGCTCCTCACCATGGGCATCGCCACCTTCCTCATCGGCGTCCTGCCCACGTACGCGCAGGCCGGCTGGGTGGCCACCGCGCTGTTGGTGCTGATGCGGATCGCGCAGGGCTTCGCGCTCGGCGGCGAGTGGAGCGGCGCGGCGCTGGTCGCCACCGAGAACGCGCCCAGCGGCAAGCGCGCCCTGTACGGCACCTTCCCGCAGCTGGGAGCCCCGCTCGGCTTCATCATCGGCAACGGCCTCTTCCTGGTCATCGCCGCGCTGCTGCCGTCCGCCGCGGGTGCCGACCCCTCCCAGCCGTCCGAGGCCTTCCTGGACTGGGGCTGGCGCATCCCGTTCCTGTTCTCGGCGGTGATGGTCGCGATCGGCCTGTGGGTGCGGATGCGGCTCGTCGAGTCGGCGGTCTTCGCCAAGACCCGCGAGGCCGGACTGGTGCGCAAGCTGCCGCTGGTCACCGTCTTCCGCAACCACTGGAAGCAGCTGATCATCGGCACCTTCGTCATGCTGGCGACGTACGTGCTCTTCTACCTGATGACCACGTTCTCGCTGAGCTACGGACGCGCCGCGAAGAACGCCGCCGTGCCCGGCCTCGGGTACGGCTACACGACGTTCGTCCTGATGATGATCTTCGGCGTGCTGTTCTTCGCGGCGTTCACCCTGGCCTCCGGCCCGCTCGCCGACAAGTACGGCCGCCGCACCACCCTGATCTGGATCACCGCAGCGATCCTGGTCTTCGGGCTCGTGTGGGTGCCGCTGATCGGTCTGGGCACGCTGGGCGTGGTGCTGTGGCTGGTGCTCGGCTTCACGCTCATGGGCATGACCTTCGGTCCGATGGGCGCGCTGCTGCCCGAGCTGTTCCCGACCAGCGTGCGCTACACGGGCTCCGGCATCGCCTACAACGTCAGCTCGATCCTCGGCGCTGCCGTCGCCCCGTTCATCGCGGTGGCGCTGTGGGAGGCCGGCCACGGCTCGCCGTGGCTGGTCGGCGTCTACCTCTCCGCGATGGCGCTGCTGACCCTGGTCGCGCTGGTGGCCGGCAAGGAGACCAGGAACGTCTCCCTGGACGACGGCGAGACTTCCGGCGCCGCCCGGGAGGACGCGGACGACGCGGACGACGCGGGCGACGCCAACACCACTGTCGCCGCCACCCCCTGAGCCGTCCCGCCCATCCGCCCAGAAGGGGCCGTCCTCGGACGGCCCCTTCTGCGTACGCTCACCGGCCTCCGTGCGTGACCGGCTTGTGGGTGCGGGAGCGGCGGCGTACGGCGTAAACCGTGCTGCCCACGCCGACGGCCAGTGCGGCGGCGCCGAGGCCGGTGGGGAGGAGGGGGAGGGGCGAGGAGGACTGGTCGGCGTGTGGGGAGATGGTGTTCGGTGCGGTTCCCGCGTTGCCCGTGCTCGCCGTGTTCGGGGCGGCGGCCGGGCGGGGCCGGGGGATGGGGCCGACCGAGGCGACCGAGCCGTCCGGGCGCAGGAGTACCTGCTTGTTGTTCGGGTGGGTGAAGTCGAACATGGAGGTCAGCGGGTTGGCGCGGGTGTCGAAGGAGGCGTCGCCGAGGCGGCCGGTGTGCCAGTTGTCCTCGATGAACTTCGTGATCGAGGTCTGCTCGGTCGGTGTGTGGTCGATGTGGTTGACCTTGCTGTACGGGGAGATGACCAGCAGCGGCTGGCGCGGGCCGGGGCCGCAGCGGTCGGCGTAGCCGCCGGCGGCCGGCGGGGCCGCGCGGCAGGCCGCCGCGTCGGTCGGCCGGCCGTTGTCGTTGGGGGTGCCGTCCTCCGACCCGTTCTGCGGCTTCGCGTACGCGTGGTCGTACCAGCCGTCGGAGTCGTCGTACGCCACGACGATCGCGGTGTCCTTCCACTGCGCGGACTTCTGGATGCGGTTGATCTCGTCGATGAGGAAGTGCTGCTCGTCGGTGGGGGAGGAGTAGCCGGCGTGCGCGTCCTGGTACGCGGGTGCCTTCACGAAGCTGACGGCCGGGAGGGTGCGGGCCTTCAGTGCGGCGTGCAGGTCGGTGAGGTCGTAGTTGTGGTTGGCGCGGCCCGCGTGGCCGATCTCGGTGACGCCGCGGGGCGCCAGGTGGTGCGGGTTGGCGGTGGACCGGTAGTACGCGAAGGGGTTGTGGTGCGGGCTGTAGTCCTCGACGGCCTGGCCGCCGGCGTTGGTGTGGGTGACGCTCGCGCACTGCGCGTAGTGCCCCTTCTTGCCGTCCCACGCCGTGCCGGGCCGGAAGCCGCCCTGGAACCATCCCCAGGTGACGTGCCGGGCGTTGAGCAGGTCGCCGATGGTGCGGCCGGTCATCTCGCCGAGGTTGTTCTTGCCGGTGTGGTCCTTGTCCGAGCAGTCGTCGTACGCCGGGTCGGGGTCGGCCGTCATCGTGCCGACGCCCTTGGCGTCCGGCGAGGAGACCACGCCGGGGTCCGGCTTGTCGGTCTGCCGGGGGTGTTCGGTGCCGGAGGCGGGGTCGATGGTGACGATGCCGTGGGTCTGGCCGGACACCAGGTTGATGGCGCCGGGGGTGGACGGGCCGTACGTGGAGCTGAAGGAGCGGTCGCCGAGCGCGTAGTGCTGTGCGTAGTTCCACAGCGCGGTGACGGTGTTGCCGTCGTAGTAGTCCATGACCAGGCCCGGCTCGCCGAACAGGCCGCCGGAGCACTTGCCCGAGTCGGTGTTCTCCACGAACCGGTCGGCCCTGCCGCCGTGGTACGCGTACTGCTCGGGGCTGTAGTCGTGCTTCTGGTCGCAGGTCATCGCCTGGTCGGGAGTGAGCCGCTTGGGCCGGTACTGGTTGGGATTCTTCGTCAGGAGCCCGGCCGTGCGGAGGTTGTCGATGTCCTTGGGGGTGTCCTCGGCCGGCGTGAACGTGGTGCCGTCGGTGTTCGCGGCCTCGGGGTACGTCGCGAAGTAGTGGTCGAAGGAGATGTTCTCGTCGAAGATCACGACCAGGTGCTTGACGGGCGTGGCGGTGCCGCCGTGTGCGCTGTGCCCGCCGTGTCCGGTGTGCCCTCCGTGTCCGCCGCCGGCCGGGGCCGCTCCCGCCGGTGCGGCCGCCC
Organism: Streptomyces sp. Ru73; assembly: GCF_002920575.1. GTDB lineage: Bacteria > Actinomycetota > Actinomycetes > Streptomycetales > Streptomycetaceae > Streptomyces. The sequence continues at coordinate 14,652 of NZ_PQSQ01000029.1, forward strand.
CGCACACGCCGAGGGCCGCCGCCCCGAGCAGCGCCGCCCACCTGGCGCCGCGCCGGCCGCCCGGCCGACGTGCCGCTTTCCCTGCCCTGCCCATCGCCTGTCCCCTTCCGTCGGAGTGACCTCGCGGTCCGGAGCCGTGCCGCGCCCTCAGGCGAGCAGCGTCCTCCCCAGCCAGTCGTGGCGGTCCCGCACGCCCGGCAGCGCGAAGAAGTAGCCGCCGCCGAACGGGATGATGTAGTCGGTCAGCGGCTCGCCCGCCAGCCGCTTCTGCACCGTGACGAACTGCCGCTCCAGGTCCTGCTGGTAGCAGCAGAACAGCAGCCCCATGTCGAGGTTGCCGTTGGCGTCCGTGCCCCGGTCGTAGTTGTACGCGCGACGCAGCAGGCGCTGGTCCTCGGTGTCGAGGGCGCGCGGATTGGCCCGCCGGATGTGCGCGTCGAGCGGGATGGAGTCGCCCTTGGGATCCAGCGCGTACCGGGGTGTGTCGTGCTCGTGCGTGCCGTCGAGCGGCGCTCCGGTGTCCCGGCTGCGCCCGAACATCCGCTCCTGCTCGGTGAGCGAGACCCGGTCCCAGAACTCCACCAGCATCCGGATCAGCCGTACGGCCTGGTAGCTGCCGCCCGCCGCCCACTCCGGCTCGCCGGTGCCGCGCCCGACCCACACCAGCCGGTCCATCGCCCGCCGGTCGCGCACGGACGGGTTGGCCGTGCCGTCCTTGAAGCCCATCAGGTTGCGCGGCGTACCGGACGGCCGCGGCGGCGAGGAGAAGCCGTCGAGCCGCCAGCGCACCTGCAGCGCCCCGCGGGTGTGCCGGGCGAGGTCACGCAGCCCGTGCAGCACGGCGTCCGTCTCCGGCGCGCAGAGCTGCACGCTCAGGTCGCCGTGGCACCACTCGGGGCGCAGGTCGTCGTCGGGGAAGGTCTCCATGGCCCGCAACCGCCACGGCTTCCGCGCGGCCAGCCCGTACCGGTCGTCGAAGAGGGAGGCGCCGACGCCCACGGTGACGGTGAGCCCGGTGGGCGGTACGTCGGGCCCGAGCACCCCGGAGTCGGAGGGCGGCGCGGTGATGCCGACGGGCGCGGGCGCGCCGCCGCCGGTCAGGAAGCGGGCGCGCTCGGTGAGCGTGCGCAGCGCCTCGGCCAGCTCGTTCCGGCTCTCCGCCAGGACGTCGAAGGCCACGAAGGCGGTGCTGCGCTGCGGCGGGGTGAGGATGCCGGCCTGGTGGCGGCCGTGGAAGGGGACGGGGCCGGCCGACGCCGTACCGTCCGCGGCTGCCGGTCCACTCCGGCCGGTGGTCCGGTCGCCACCGTCAGCGGCCGCACCGCCCGTGGCCGCGACGGCCGCACCGCCCGCTGCCGCCCCACCGATCCCGGCCGCCGCCCCGTACAAGAACCGCCGCCGCGCCAGGCCCCCGTCCCGCGCCGAACCCTCGTCCAGAGCCCGGCCCTCGTTCCGCGCCAGGTCCCCGTCCCGCGCGCGGCCGTCCGACGCCCGGCCCCCGCCCCGCTCCCGGTCCCCGTCCCCCGCTCGCCCGCCGGCCCCCCTGCCCGTCACGACCCCGTCCTCCGGACGTCGAGTACCGCGGCCACCTCCGCCAGGCGTTCGACGAGGTCGCCGAAGGTGCCGTTCAGCTTCTCCCGCTGAGTACGGGACAGCCGGTCGAGCGGTACCCATCGGCCGCCCGCGCCGCCGTCCTCGTACTGGTCCAGCTGCTTCCGGGCCCGCGTCATCGCCCGTTCGATGCCCGGGAGGCCGGGTGTGCGAGAGGTGAGCAGAGGGCGCAGCCGGTCCAGTACGGCGCGGGTGCCGTCGAGGTTGGCGCGTGCGGTGGCGAGGCCGGTGCCGCTGCCGTAGTCCGTACGGCCGGTCAGCTCGAACTGCACGGTGTTCTCCAGGATTTCGTGGGCGCGCAGGCCCGTGTCGAGCGGGTCCATCCGGGCGTCGGCCCAGTCCCGCCGCAACGCCCGTACGTCCGTGGCCAGCCGCTTCACGGGGCCGCGCAGACCGGCCGCCGACTCGCCGTGCCACAGCCCGTACTCGACGCGGTGGAAGCCGGTGAAGCCGCGGTCGTGCACGCCGTGCGCGAGCCCGGCCGTGGTGCCGTTGAGGGCGGTGTCGGCGTCCCCGAACGTGCCGTAGGCCGCGCCCATCCGCTCGTACACCAGGTGCGCTGTCAGCCAGGCGGTGCGCGCCCGGCGCAGGTCGCCGCGGTCGACGGCGTCCGCCAGCGCGTCGGTCCGCCGCACCAGTTCGCCCATCCGCGCCGTGACCCACCGCTGGTAGTCCAGCGTCGGCGGGATCAGGTCGTGCACGCTGACCGGCACGGCGGCCGGCCCGCCGTGCCCCGCGGCGCCCGGCACCCTGCGCGCCGGCCCGCGCACCGCTGACGCATCGTCAGGGATGCAGGTGAACGCGTACGTGCCGCCGCCCAGGTCGGCGCGGAGCGCCCGCTCCGCGCCCGGCGCCAGCCCCTCGGCCTCGCCGTGCACCGCGCCGGTCGCCAGGTCCTCGAGGTACACCTCGGTGGGTGCGGTGCCGGTGTTGCGCAGGTCGAAGACCTGGAGCCCGGCGCGCGGCCGGTCCCAGCCGGTGCCGCACGCGCCGGGCGACACCGCGACGGCCGTGTGGCGCAGCCCGTCGGCGGCGGCCGGCGTACCGTTTCGCCCGGCCGTGGTGCCGTGGCCGTCCGCCGGGGCCAGGAGCCCGCCGAGAACGGCCACCACGGCACTCACCGCCGCCACGACCGCCAGCACCGGCAGGACCGCCACGACCGCCACCGTCTTCACGGACGCCAGCGACATCAGGGCGGTCTCCTCCCGGGCCTCGGCGTGCGGGATCTTTCTGTCATGCACGCATCCGCAGCCAGTCAGCCAGAGATCTCCCCGTCACACCGCACCCCGCCGATGATTTTTCTGCACTCTTGGCGGAAAGTTGGCCAAAGCAAGAAGCGTGGCGACGAGGAGAGAGAAGGCGTGCGATGACACAGGCACCGGCCGGCGGCGACGTCCGGCTGAACGGCATCGACGTGCGGTACCGGGCGGCGGGGAGCGGGCCCGCCGTGGTGCTGGTGCACGGGCTGGGGGAGGACGGCGGTGCATGGGAACGGCAGCAGGCGGAGCTCACGGGATGGCGGACGTACGCGTACGACCTGCGCGGACACGGCGGGAGCGGGCTGGGCGAGGCCGAGGGGAGCCTGGCGCAGCTCCGGGACGACCTGCTGGCGTTCCTGCGCGAGGTGACGGGTCCCGCGGTGTGCGCCGGGTTCTCACTGGGCGGCACCGTCGTGCTGTCCGCTGCGGCCGCCGCTCCCGAACTGGTCACGGGTGCCGTGGTGTTCGGCACGTCCACGGTGGTCGGGAAGGCCGCCGTGGAGTTCTACGAGGAGCGGATCGCGCTGGTGCGCGGCGGTGACCGGCAGCGGCTCGCGTCGGCGATGCGGGCCGACACGGTGGCCGCGCTGTACGGCACGGACGGTGACGTGGACGCGGTGACCGCGCGGCGGATGGCGGCGATCGGGGACGGCGGCGGCTACGCCAACGCGGCCGCCGCGATGGCCGGGCTGCGCGAGCGGCCGCTCACCCCGCAGCTCGCCGCCGTGAAGTGCCCCGTCGTGGTGGTCGGCGCCGCGCAGGACACCTTCTGTCCGCGCCGGGCCGCCGACATCATGCTCGACGGGCTGGCGGCCGCGCCCTGCGAGGTGACGTACGAGGAGATCCCGGACGCGGGGCACCTGATGAACGTGGAGCGGCCGGCGGCGGTGACGGACCGTCTGAGGGCCGCGCTCGCATCGATGCGGTGAATTCGGTGCGGTGAGCCCGACGTGGTGAGCTCGGTGCAGTGAGTTCGGTGCGGTGAGTTCGACGCGGTGAGGGCAATGCCCCTGTGCCGGGTGCCGTGCGGCGCCCGGCACAGGGGGAGGGCCCCGGCCAGAGCCCAGGACGGCGCCTCAGGAGAGCTTCGGCATCTCGCCCTTCGTGGTGTGCAGGTCGATCACCGAGAAGCCCGCGCCCTGCGGGTCGGAGACCGCGGCGAAGCGGCCGAACGGGCTGTCGTGCGGGCCGAAGTGCACCTGGCCGCCGAGCTTCCTGACCTTCGCGATCGCCTCGTCGCAGTCCTCGACGGCGAAGTACGGGTTGATGTGCGACGGCAGCTCGGCCGGGAAGTCCTCGGTCATCTTCATCCGGCCGATGGCGGTGGTGCCGCCCAGCTCGTACACCGCGAAGTCGATCGCGTCGTCCTCCATCCGCTTCACGTCGTAGCCGAAGAGGGCGGGGAAGAACGCGTCGGCCTTCTCCGGCTCGCGGGTGGTGACCTCGGCCCAGCAGTACGCACCGGGCTCGCCCTGCTTCTCGAAGCCCCGGTGGGTGCCGGGCTCCCAGAGGCCGAAGACGACGCCGCCGGGGTCGGCGGCGACCGTCATCCGGCCGAAGTCGCCGACGGCCATCGGCTCCATGACCGTACGGCCGCCGTGCGCGCGGATCCGCTCCGTGCCGGCCTGTACGTCGTCCGTGGCGAAGAAGAGGAACCACGCGGTCGGCCAGTCGCCCTGGCCCGGCATCTGCGGTGCGAGGCCGGCGACCGCCTTCCCGCCGGAGAACGCCTGGGTGTAGTTGCCGTACTCCTCGGCGCTCTCGCCGAAGGTCCACCCCAGTACTTCGCCGTAGAAGGACTTCGCGGCCGCCAGGTCGGGGAACGAAGCGTCGAGCCAGATGGGCGTGCCCTCAGGTGTACCGGCCATGGCCTGCCTTCCTCCGTTGTTCCTCGTCGAGGATGCCCCCGCGACCGCGGAGGCTTGTCCGGCTTGCCACGCTATCGGGTGATCTTGCGTTCCGCCCGGCGAAGTATTCGAACGTATGGTCAATTCAAGGGGAGCGCGACGGTCCGGCCGGCGGGCCTCACCCCAGTTCCAGGGTCGTCACGCCGAAGACCCGGCCCGTGGCCACGGGGCGTACGGGGCCGGTGTACATGCGGGCCGTGTCGAAGGACGGGGTGAGGCCGAGCGACTTCGCCAGCGCCACCGCCTCCGGGTTGGCCTCGGGAACGTCCACCGCGAAGGGCGCGCCGTCGAGGTCCGCGGTGAGTGCGTCGAGCAGGGCGCGCGCGTCCTCGGCGGTGTCCGCGAAGAGCGGGCCGACGCGGTGGGCGTCGCGGCCCGGCCGGATCACGCCGTAACCGGTCACCCGGCCGTCCGCCACCCGGGCGAGTGCCCGGTGGCCGTCGGCGGTGAGCCAGTGGCGCAGGAACTGCGGACGGTCGGCGGGGTAGCAGGCACTGTCGTACCCGAGGACCGCTTCCAGCCCCGCGGCCTCGGCCGGGACGACGCCCGTCGGGGCCGGAGCGTGGCCGGTGGGTGCGGTGCCGGCGTAGCGGCTGGTGCGGTAGGCGAGTTCGAAGCCGGAGCGGCGGTAGTTGTCCTGCTGGGCCGGCACCCCGTCCAGGCCGACGGTGCGCTCCCCGGCGTGGGCGAGCGCGGCCTTCCAGGTCGCGAGGCCGTGGCCGCGGCCGCGCTGGTCGGGGCGGACCAGGTAGAAGCCGAGGAAGGCGTAGTCCGGGCTGTAGTTGACGACCGAGATGGCGGAGACCGGCTCGCCGTCGATGCGGCCGAGGAAGAAGCCGTCGGGGTCCTGGGTGAAGAAGCAGGCCGCGTCGGCGAGGCCGGGGTTCCAGCCCTCGGCCGCGGCCCACTCGCTGACGAGGGTCCACTCCTCCGGGGTCGCGCGCGTGACGACGAGCTGCTCGGCGGCCTGTTGGGGCATGACGGTGTCCTTTCCGGCGGGGGAGCGGGCCGGCGGGCGGCCCGGGGCGCGGGGCCATCCTTCCCGATCCGCCTGCCGCTATCCAGCGGTTGCCGGGCCGTCGTCCGGCGGTCGTCGCGGTGCCGGTTCCGGCGCCCTGCGCGGCCGGTGGCGGTGCCCGTCGGGCGCCCGAACGGCGCAGGAAGGGAAGGCCACTCCGGGGAACGGTCAAGGAAAAGAAAGGAAAAGAGGGGGTCAAGTGCCTGGATCGAGTGGATTGCGATGTGCGGGGCGGCGGGGTGGAGCGTTAGCATGGGTAATTGGTTGTCTGGGGCAACCAATTACCCGGCGGGGGACGACTTGTGCCGGGTGCGCCGCCGTGCGCCGAACCGGCCCCCGGGCACCACCGACCAACGGAGTACCACCACCGGGGCGCGGGGACGCGCGCGCCGGTGTCAGGAAGGACGATTCATGCCCGCCGAGGCAGCCGTACACCCCACCACCCCCACAACCCCCCACGCAGACCAGGACGGTTCGCCCGAGCCCGCCTTCCGCACGTACGTCGAGGACAACCTCGACGCGCTGGCGGCGGACCCGGACCGCGAGCTCCTGGTGCACGGCGACCACCGGCTGACGGCCGGTCAGTTCAGCGGCCTCGTGCACCGCATGGCGCACGCCATGGCCGCGCAGGGCATCGAGCGCGGCACCACCGTCACGCTGCTCAGCGGCAACCTCCCCGAGGCCATCGCCGCACGGTACGCCGCCAACCTCGTGGGCTGCCGGGTCAACCACCTCTACAACAAGCTCTCGGCCGACGTGCAGGCCAACATCGTGCGCGACGTCGAGACCCGCGCCCTGATCGTCGACCCGCGGCTCGCCGACCGCGCCGCAGAGCTGACCGAGCGCGCCCCCGTGCCGACCGTGCTCACCCTCGGCCCGGCCAAGCGCGAGATAGGCCAGGACGTGCTGGCGCTCGCCGCCGAGCAGACCGACGCGCCGTTCGAGAGCCCCGCCCAGCCGGACGACATCTGCACCATCCGGCACACCGGTGGCACGACCGGCCACCCCAAGGGCATCGTCACCACGTTCCGGCAGCTCCAGCGGATGCGCCGGATGATGCCCGAGCAGACCGAGCAGGACTACACGCCCAAGCAGCTGGTGTGCACCACCATCGCGCACGCCGCCGGCATGCTGGCCGACGTGATGTTCCTCAGCGGCGGCACCGTCGTCCTGCACGACGACTTCGACCCCGCCGAGGCGCTCGCCACCATCGAGCGCGAGCGGATCACCCACCTCTTCCTGCTGCCGCCGCTGGTCTACCGGCTGATGGACCACCCGGACGCCGACCGCCGCGACCTCTCCAGCCTGCGCGCCCTCACCTACGGCGGCTGCCAGTCCTCGCCCGCGCGGATCGCGGACGCGGTGCGCCGCTTCGGCAAGGTGCTCGTGCAGTTCTACGGCCAGAACGAGGCCGGCGGCATCAGCGTGCTGCCCGCGGAGGAGCACGACCCGGACAACCTGGAGCGGCTGCGCTCGGCCGGCAAGATCCTGCCGGGCGTGGAGGTGGCCATCCGCGACGCCGACGGCAGCGACCTGCCGGCCGGCGAGCTGGGCGAGATCTGCGTCCGCTCGGCCGGCACCATGACCGGCTACTGGAAGCAGCCCGAGCTCACCGCCGAGGTCCTCAAGGACGGCTGGCTGCACACCGGTGACGTGGGCTTCGTCGACGAGGAGAACTACATCACCGTCGTCGACCGGATCAAGGACATGATCGTGGTCGTCGGCGGCCACGTGTACACCACCGAGCTGGAGGACCTGCTCAACTCGCACCCGAAGGTGCAGCAGAGCGCCGTCTTCGGCGTCCGCGACGAGGACAACATGGAGCAGGTGCACGCCGCGGTCGTGGCCGTGCCCGGCAGCGGTCTGGAGGCCGAGGAGCTGCGCGCCTGGGTGCGTGAGGAGCGCGGCGCGATGTACGAGCCGGCCCATGTCGCCTTCGTCGACGCGCTGCCGCTGACGGACGCCGGCAAGCCGGACAAGAAGCTGCTGCGGCAGCAGGCCGAGCAGGACCGCGACGCCGCTGCCTGACCTGCGCCCGCTCCGGTGCTCCCGTACGCGAACCTGCCCGTACGGGAGCACCGGGGGCCGGGACGTCAGGCGTCCGGGTACACCGCCACCCGTACCGCGCGCGGCCCGTGCATGCCCTGGATCATCGCCGACTCGATGTCCCCGGAGCGGCTGGGCCCGGTGACCAGCTGGAAGCCGGAGGGCATGGGGGCGAGCCGGCCGAGCGCCGCGATCAGCGCCGCGTAGTCGGCGTGCAGCCGGGACAGCGGTACCACCGCGAGGTGCGTGCCGGGCAGTACGGCCGTGCCGCGCGGGCGGCCGGGCGCCGGGCCGAGCGCGAGGGTGCCGGTGTCGGCCGCGGCACCCAGGACACCGGTCACGCCCACCTCGGCGTCCCACGGGTCGTGCGGCCGTTCCCCGGCGACCGTCAGCCCCTTCAGGTCCGGATGGTCGTCGACCAGTGCCGGGCGGTCGCCCGCCCACTCCCGGACCAGCGCCAGCGCCGCCTCGTGCGAGTCCGCGAGCTCCGCCTGCCCGCCGGCCTCCGCGAGCCGGTCCCGGAACAGCTCCGCCAGCTCCTGGTTCATCCCTGCCTCCCGTCGCGTGCCCTGTTCTCCTCGTGCTGCCGGAACCAGCTGCGGAAGGCGCCGGCGCTACGCAGCGCGGGCAGTGCACGGCCCTTCGCCCAGCCCCGGCCGGGACCGGGCAGCCGGGCCAGCAGCCGGTCCGGGAGCAGCCGGCCGGCCAGCCGGGACGCCGCCATGGTGAGGCGGAAGCCGGTCTCCGTACGCCAGGCCAGCGACCAGGCGCGCCAGCCGGCCCGGGCCGTGCGCGCCGCGGGCTGCTCGCGTTCGTGCTGCGCGCGGAGGTTCACCAGCAGGTCGGGGATGGGGATCTTGACCGGGCAGGCGTCGTAGCAGGCGCCGCAGAGCGAGGAGAGGAACGGCAGGTCGGAGTCGGTGCCGGGGTCGCCGATCAGCGGGCTCAGCACGGCCCCGATCGGGCCGCCGTAGACCGCGCTGTACGGATGGCCGCCGCCGACCGTGCGGTACACCGGGCAGGAGATCTGGCAGTTGCCGCAGCGGATGCAGGCGAGCACTTCTTCCTGCGGGGTGCCGAGCGCCTTGGTGCGGCCGTTGTCGAGGATGACCAGGTGCAGCTGTTCCGGGCCGTCGGTCTCGCCCGCCCGGCGGGGCCCGTTGACCAGGGTCTGGTAGACGGAGACGCGCTGCTTGGTGGCCGCGTCGCACAGCAGGGGGATGAGGACGCCGAGGTCGGCGAAGCGCGGGATCACCTTCTCCACGGTCATCACGGCGACGTGGATGCGCGGCTGCGAGGTCACCATGTCGGCGTTGCCCTCGTTGGTGACGAGGGCGAGGGTGCCGGTGTCGGCCGCGGCGAAGTTGACGCCGCTGATGCCCATGTCGGCGGCCTTGAAGTCGGCGCGCAGCCGGGTGCGCGCGAAGGACGCCAGGTCCTCCGGCTCGCCCGAGACCGGCTCACCGGCGAGCTGCCCGAAGAGGTCCGCCACGTCCTGCCGGGACTTGTGCAGCGCGGGCCCGACGATGTGGCTGGGCCGCTCGTCGGCCAGCTGGACGATGTACTCGCCCAGGTCCGTCTCGACCACCTCGATGCCCCGCGCGGTGAGGTGGGAGTTGAGGTGGATCTCCTCGGTGGCCATCGACTTGGACTTCACCGCGAGGCGTACGCCGTTCTCGCGGGCGATCCGCTCGATGACGGAGCGGGCATTGGCCGGGGTGGCGGCGCGGTGCACGACGCCGCCGTTCCGCTCGACGTTCCCGGCCAGCTGCTGGAGGTACTTCTCCAGGTCGGGCAGGGTCTCGCGGCGGATGGCGGCACCGCGTTCCCGGAGCCGGGCGATTTCCGGGGTCCAGGTGCCGACGTGCCGTTCCTCATTGAGCGCCGCGAGGCGGTCGTGGGTGGGGCGTGCGGTGGGGACGGTCAGCGCGTCCCGGGTGATCAGCGGCAGCGGGCGGCGGTGCGGGGGGATGTCGCCGGCCGCCCACTCGGGCCGGTCGGGCCGGATGCGGTCGCGGCCCGCGAGGGCGGAGGAGCGCTGCCCGGCCGCGCGGGCGCCGCCACAGGACGGCTCGGTCATGCGGCCACCTCCGCCGGGACGAGCGCGTCGCGGACCAGCTCGGCGAGGTGCCGGGTACGCACCGGAGGGCCCGCCTTGCGTGCCCGGCCGCCGAGGTGCAGCAGGCAGCCGGGGTCCGCCGAGACCAGCCAGTCGGTGCCGGTCTCCGCTGCCGCGCCGAGCTTGGTGTCGGCCATCGCCACCGACACCTCGGGGAACTTCGCGGCGAAGGTGCCGCCGAACCCGCAGCAGGTGTCGCAGCCCGCCATCTCCCTGACCTCCAGCCCCTCTATGCGGGCCAGCAGTTGGCGCGGCGTGCGGCGCTCGCCGAGCGTCCGGGCCATGTGGCAGGAGTCGTGGTACGTGACCGAGCCGGGCAGCCGGAGTCGCAGCCCGGTGCCGTACGCCATGACGAACTGGCTGAACTCATAGGTGCGTTCGACCAGCGCGCGCTGCTCCGGAGTGGGCGCGCGGAGCCGGCCGAGGTGGTGGTGGAGGTACGCGGCGCAGGAACCGGACGGGGTGACCACCGCGTCGTACGGCGCGAAGATCCGAAGCCAGCGGCCGAGCAGCGCGCCGGCCTCGGCCGGGTGCCCGGAATTCAGCGCAGGCTGGCCGCAGCAGGTCTGGCCGCGCGGCAGCTCCACCGTGACGCCCATCGCGGCCAGCACCTCCACGGTGGCGCGTGCCGCGCCGCCCGCCGCCAGGTCGCCCATGCACGAGGTGAACAGCGCCACCCGCGCCGGGCGTTGCGGCGCTCCCGCATCCGCTTCCGTCATGCGACTCCTCCAGATCGTCCGCTTCCGTCGGGGGTTCGGTTCCGCCGGGCCCGGCGCGGTGCCGGGCGTCAGGCCATCACGGACTCGACCCGCCGGGCCGTGTCCCGTACCGCGTCCGCCAGCGCCAGCACCTCGTCGTGACCGGTGACGAAGGTGACCGTGGAGACGCTGACCGCGCCCACCGTGCGGCCGTCCGGGGTGTGGACCGGGGCCGCGAGGCAGCGCACGTTGGGTTCGTTCTCCTCGTCGTCGAGGGCGAAGCCGCGCTCCCGTACGGCGGCCAGTTCGGCGGAGAGCGCGTCGAGGGTGGTGAGGGTGCGTTCCGTACGCCGCTCCAGGCCGGTGCGGGCCACCAGGTCGGCCAGCGCCTGCGCGTCGAGCCCGGCGAGGACGCACTTGCCGATGGCGGTGGAGTGCAGGGGCTGCTGCATGCCGACGCGGGAGAGGAACGCGAACGGCTGCACGCCCTCGACCTTGTGCGTGTAGACGATGCGGTCGCCGCTGCGCAGGCCGACGTGGATGGTCTGGCCGATCCGCTCCTGCAGCTCGACCAGGACCGCCTCGACCGTGGTGTGCCGGCGGCCCTGGCCCACCGCCGCACCGATGCCGCTGGCGGTCGGGCCGATGCCGTACCGCCCGCCCGGGTACGCCACCGCCCAGCCCTCGGCGACCAGGGTGGCCAGCAGCCGGTGGGCCGTGGGCTTGGAAACGGCCGCGCCCGAGGCCAGTTCGGCCAGCCGCAGCGGCTCCTGCGCGTGGCACAGCGTCTCGATGAGCCGCAGCACTTTGCGGGGCCCCGCACCGTCGTTGGGCTTACCGGAATCCGCCCGTGCAGAACTCGTTGACACGTCTTCGAGGCTAGGGCTAGCTTCCCCCGATATTCCACCCCCCTGAACGACGTTTCGCCAGGCGGAACGGCGACTTGCCATGGATCATTCGTGCCGACGTCAGGAGAATCCGTGCCGACTCAGGCGGAGATACGGCAGCTCTCAGATCGCGCAGCACAGCACGTCCTCAGCAAACAGGGCACCGATACGGGGCGGCGCACCGGCTGGCTGATGATTTCGACGATCCTGATCGAGGCGTGGGATCTCTACGCGATCTCCTTCCTGCTGCTGTTCGTCAAGAACGACCTGCACCCCAGCGCCGCGATGCTCGGACTGGCCTCCGGCGCCGTGCAGTTGGGGGCGCTCATCGGGGCCATGGGCGGCGGCTGGGTCGCCGACCGGATCGGCCGCCGCAAGGTCTTCATCATCACGATGACCCTGTTCGTGGTGCTCGCGCTCAGCCAGTCCTTCGTGACCAGCATGTGGCAGCTGGTGGTGGTCAGGTTCCTGCTCGGCATCCCGCTGGGCAGCGACATCTCCACCGGTTACGCCTACATCATGGAGTCCATGCCCAAGGGCAAGCGGGAGGTGATGGGCAACCGCTGGCAGGGCATGTTCGGGCTCGGCGAGATCGCCGCGATCGCCGTCATCACCGTGCTGTACCTCAGCGGCATGGACCACGGCCTGCTGTGGCGGATCGGACTCGGCATCGGCGCGCTGCCCGCGCTCGCGCTGCTCATCGGGCGGCTGGACGTGCCGGACACCGCACTGTGGCTCGTGCAGCGCGGCAAGTTCCGGAAGGCCAAGGCCGTCGCCAAGGAGATGTTCAACGACGACCTGGACATGCTGCCGGACGAGGACTTCGTCATCGAGCGGCCGCGCACCCGGGACTTCCTCGCCAGCATCTGGCAGGACCCGGTGCGCCGCAAGGCCAGCGTCTTCGCCTGGATCTCCAACGCGATGCAAGGAGCCGAATTCGCCGCCTTCGCCTTCTATCTGCCGGTCATCCTGGTACTCACCGGTGTCTCCGGAATCGGTGCCACCAACTTCGTCACCGGCGCGATCTACATCATCGCCACCGTGGCAGGCTTCGTCGCGCCGCAGATCACCCCGCGGATCGGCCACCGCGGGGTGGCCCGCTGGGGCTACGGCATGGCGTTCGTCTCGCTGCTGCTGGCCGCCCTCTTCCTGCACCTGGAGTGGCACGTCCTGGTGCCGCTGGCCGCGGCCGGCCTGATGTGGGGCCACTACTGGGACGCGTCCAACGGCATGACCATCGCCTCGATGGTGGCGCCGAGCCGGTACCGGGCCACCGCCTCCGGCTTCGGCTACCTCTTCGTCAAGCTCGCCTCGTTCGTGTCGATCTTCTTCTTCCCGATCCTCTTCACCGAACTGGGCGTGCCGCTGGCGACCGTGATCGTCTCGCTGCTCTCCCTGACCGGCTACCTCGCGGCCACCTACCTCCTCCCCGAGGTCTACGGCTACGTGGAGCAGGAGGAGGGCGGCGGAACGCAGGCCGGCCCGGCGGCCGCCACGGGGACGCCGGTCCAGGGGTCCGGCGAGCCGGCGTCGTAACGCGCGGGTGCACAGCGGGTGAACGTTCGGCTCCGGCGCTCCGTGCACTGACCAATGGCGGTGACACGGGCGCCGGACGCCCGGAATTCATGGGGTGAATCGGCCGCGCGGGCCGGTGGTTCATGCCCATGCGCCCGTATATGCACAGGTCAGTGCCCTGGGGGCGGGTGCGCGGCAGGGTGCCGCGCATGAAATCGTGGGTGCAGGGACGGTCTTGGTCACCGTCACCCCCCTCTCCTGCGACCCCTTCACCGGGGTTCTGTTGACATGCACCGCGAAGAAAGGTGATGGCATGCCCATCGCACTGCTCCGGAGGAAGCGGTCCGCCCGTGGTCCGCGCGGAGCCGGCCTCCTGCACCCCGTCCCCCCGGGTGCGGGTGCCTTCAACTGTGAGGTGCTCGACCCCCTCGGGGAGCCGCTGCCCCAGGCCGAGGTCACCGTCACCTCGGCACACGGCGGGCAGGTGGTGGCGAAGCTGACGACGGACCCGTACGGTCTGTTCTTCGTGACGCTGCCCGTCGGCCGGTACAGCGTCCTGGTCTCCGCCGACGGGCTGCAGCCGAACCGGCAGACCATCGACGTCCGCGAGGGCGAGACCCTGCCGCTCTCCCAGATCCGGCTGGAGTCCTCCGAGCCGCCCGAGCTGCCCCAGCCCGGCACCTGGCTCTTCGACCCGCCGCACACCGCGATCCGGTTCATCGCCAAGCACGTCGGCATGGCCAACGTGCACGGCCGGTTCACCCGCTTCCAGGGCGGCATCCGGGTCGCGCCGGACATGGCGGACTCGCGCATCGAGGTACGCATCGAGGCGGCGAGCATCAACACCGGCAACAACACCCGGGACAACCACCTGCGCTCGGCGGACTTCCTGGACGTCGAGAACTACCCCTACCTGCACTTCGCCTCCACCCGCTTCATCCACAAGGGCGGCCAGAAGTGGGTCGTGCAGGGCGTCCTGGAAATGCACGGCGTCAGCCGCACCGTCAACCTGGACACCACCTACCTGGGCGCCGTCAACGGCGGCTACGGCGAGGAGCTGCGCTGCGCCGCCCTCGCCAAGACCGAGCTGCACCGCGAGGACTACACCCTCAACTGGCGCAGCATGCTCGCGCGCGGCATCGCCGTCGTCGGCCCGACGGTGAAGCTGGAGCTCGACCTCCAGGCCATGTACCGCAGCCCGGACACCCCCACGCCGCCGGACTAGCAGGCAGCCGCCCCGCGGCTCGGCGGTCCGTCACGCCCCTCCGGGCGGGCGGCGCCGAGCCGCACGCAGGGGGACCGCCGGCACCGGATAGGGTCTCGGCCGTACGAGTGGCGAGCGGCCGGCGGTGCCGGCGGTGCGACGGGGGCGGATGTGCGGCGCTGGATCAAGGTGGCCCTGACCGCGGTGGCGGTCCTCGGGGTGGGCGGCTACGTCGCCGAACCCTGGATACGGGACGAGGTACTGGTCCAGCGGGCGTGCGACGGCGCGCTGCCCCGCGAAGCGGTACGCCAACTGCTGCCCGACGGCGCGCACTTGGCGTCCGCGGAGTCCCGGCGGACCGCCGGGCTCGGCTCGTACTCCTGCCGGGTCACCCTCGAAGGCGACGAGGTGCGGGACCACCGGCTGGTCGACGTGGCCGCCTGGACCCGCAGGGACGACCAGGACCGCGAGTTCATGGCGGTGTTCCCCGAGGGCGGCTTCGCCCGGCAGGCCCCGCTGCCCAAGGGCCTGCCCGGCTTCATCGACCGCTTCGGCGCGATCCAGCTCCGGCTGGACTGCCCCGGCCTCGGCAAGGACGCCGAAGGCCGGCAGCGCACGCTCCTGATGCGCACCTCATTGGGCCGCGACACGCTCACCGGCGTCCCCGGCGCGGCGTACGGAACGGTCGCCGCGCTCGCCAACGGCATCTCCCAGCGGCTCGGCTGCGGCGCGAAGCCGCTCACGGCCCCCGGCAAGGACACACCGCCGGCCGACATCGAGGACGACCCCAAAACCGTGCCGCTCGCCCGCGCGAAGGACACCTCCTGCGCCTGGGCGGCCGACGCAGGACTGCCGGCCGACGGCGGCTGGCGGCTCGCCGCCCTGCGCAACCCCGCGGCCCCCACCGGCCGCTGCGACCTGTACTCCGGCACCGACGAGCAGTCCGGCGGGGCGGCGCACCAGCTCTCCTTCGTGGCCTGGTACGGCGACTGGAGCAACCGCCTCGCGAGCCATGACGGCGAGCGCAGCCCCATGACGGCCACCGCGCGCTGTGACGGCGAGGCCGCCAACTACGCGCTGAGCGCGGGCGATGACATCCCCGGCCTCGGTAGGGCCGAACGGCGGCGCCTGCTCACGGCGTTCGCCGAGGACGAGGCCCGCCGGCACGGCTGCTCCGGCCTGCGCTACTCCTCCTGACGGCCGGGCCCGAACGGGCGGGCCGGGGGCCGGCGCAGGCGCTCAGACCGTCAGCCACAGCGCGCGCACGTACGCGTCGTCCATCAGCTGCCGCATCGCCGCAGCGCGCCGCTCCGGCACGTGCCGCTGCCGCGCCCACCGGTCCAGCACCGTCTGCAGCTGGTACCGGCCGTCGGTCAGCGGCCCGCGCAACGGCCCGGACGCCGGCCGGTCAGCGATGTCGCCCATCGGCACCCGCGACCGCAGCTGCCGGGACGCCGGGCGGAAGGTGCCCCGAGTGTGCGCCCGGACCCGCGCGTCGAACGCGGCCAGGTCCGGCACCGTGCCGTCCTCGGCGTACTTCGCCCGGTACTTCATCAGGTCGCCCACCCGGTCCGCGATGTCCTCCAGGTCGTTGTCCGGCCAGGTCGTCGCGGTCGTCGCGTACGTGCGCCCGGTCGCCCGGTGATCCGGATCGCCGCCCTCGCGGGTCAGGTGCTCCAGGTAGTACGCGAAGTAGGCGCGCTCCGCGTCGTAGAGGACCGCGAACGCCTCCGGGTCCTTCGCCAGCTCGGCGACCAGGCCCTCGATATCCGCGCCGGAGCCCGCAGGCCCGCCGCCGTACTCGAAGAGGGCGTGCGCGTCACCGGGCGCGAGCAGCCGCCCCAGCCACACATAGCCGCTGCGGTCGAGCCGCGCCGCCTCGGGCGGGGCCGCGGGGCCGGTCGCGTCGTCGTCGTGGAGCATCTTGTCCCGGCCCGCGTCCACGACGTACTCCGCCACCATCCGGGCCACACCAGGGGCCAGGCCGGCGGGCAGGTCGACGTCGTGCAGTGCGGCCGCCACCGCGTAGGCGCTGCGTGCCTGCGCCATCGTGTGCGGCTCGCCGGGACCCGCCGCGCGGGTGGCCGCCGTCACGACGCGGCCCAGCACACGGGCGCCGTCGCCGCACACCCGCTCGTGCGCCAGCAGCTGCTTCGCCGCCCCGAGGCGGGCCAGATCGGCACCCGGGTCGAGGGCCTTCGTGGCGGCCGCCGGGTCGTCGGCGAGGGCACGCGCCGAGGCGGGCAGCCGGTGGCACGGGCCGGGCCCGTCACCGCCGCCGGCGACGGCCAGCGGGACCGCCACCCCGGCCGCCAGCACCGCCACGGCCACCCCGCACGCGAGCAGCCGGTGCTCGGCCGCCCACCGGAACAGCCCCCGCCGGCCCCCGCGTTCCGCGGTCACGCGCTCCGCACTGCTTCCCCCGTCATGCACGGGGGCAGCCTAACGACCTGCTCCCGCCGCGGCGCCGCCGGGGCAGGAACGGTGCGCAAGGCGGTCAGCACCCTTGCGTCCGGGGGCCGGGCTCGGAGATCGTTCCGCCATGAGGGAGAACGCGCACCCGGCGGCCGGCGCCGGGGGAGAGGCGGCGGCCGGTGCCGCCCGGATCGGAGGACCCGGCACGGTCCTGGACGACGCGCGGGTCACGGAATTCGTGTCCGGCGTGCTCGCCGACGAGGACCTGGACGGGCGGAGCGTCTGCGTCGTGGTGCCCGACGGCACCCGCAGCTGTCCGCTGCCCCTGCTGCTCTCCGCCGTGCACGGCGCGCTCGCCGGGCGGGTGAGCCGGCTGACCGTCCTCATCGCGCTGGGCACCCACGCCGCCATGGACGAGGCCCGGCTGGCCACGCACCTCGGCTACCCGGAGGGCGGGCTCGCCGCGCGCTATCCGGGCATGACCGTGCGGAACCACGAGTGGTGGGACCCGGACACCTTCGTCTCCCTCGGCACCATCTCCGCCGACCGGGTCGGGGAGCTGTCCGGCGGGCTGCTGCACCAGGCCGTCGACGTCCGGCTGAACCGCGCGGTCGTGGACCACGACGTCACCCTCGTGCTCGGCCCGGTCTTCCCGCACGAGGTCGTCGGCTTCTCCGGCGGCAACAAGTACTTCTTCCCCGGCGTCGCGGGCGCGGAGATCATCGACCTCTCGCACTGGCTCGGCGCCCTCATCACCAGCGCCGACATCATCGGGACGCGCGGCATCACGCCCGTACGCGCCCTCATCGACGAGGCCGCGGCCCTCATCCCGGGCCGCCGGCTCGCCCTCTGCGCGGTCGTCCGGTCCGGCGCCGATGAACTGCACTCCCTCGCGTTCGGCACCCCGGAGGCCGCCTGGGCCGCGGCGGCCGAGGTCTCCGCCGAGACCCACGTCCGCTATCTCGACGCGCCCGTGCGGCGCGTCCTGTCGGTCATGCCGGAGAAGTACGAGGACATCTGGACCGCCGCCAAGGGCTTCTACAAGCTGGAGCCGGTGGTCGCAGACGGCGGTGAGGTCGTCCTCTACGCGCCGCACATCACCGAACTCTCCGCCATGCACCCGGAGATCGCGGACATCGGCTACCACTGCCGGGACTACTTCACCAAGCAGTGGGACCGCTTCCGGCACCTGCACTGGGGCGTGCTGGCCCACTCCACGCACCTGCGCGGCGCCGGCACCTACGACGCGGAGACCGGCGAGGAACGCTGCCGGGTCACCGTCACCCTCGCCACCGGCATCCCCGAGGACGTCGTACGCGCCGCGAACCTGAACCACCTCGACCCGGCGGCGATCGACCCCGGCACCTTCGCGGCCGGCGATCCGGACACCCTGGTCGTGCCGCACGCGGGCGAGATCCTGCACCGGCTCCGCACGAAATGAGGAACCGCACATGACACCCCCTCGGCTCCCGGAGCTCACCGGCTCCGACGCCGCGGCGGCCGACGAGGTCGCCGCCCTGCTGCGCGGCGCCGCGCCCCTGGGCGTCGCCTTCTCCGGCGGCGTGGACTCCTCGCTGCTGCTGGCGCTGGCCGTACGGGCGCTCGGCGCCGACCAGGTCGTCGCGGTCCTCGGCGTCTCGCCCAGCCTCGCCGCCGACGAACGTGCAGCGGCCCACGAGGTCGCCGCCTTCATCGGCGCCCGGGTCGTCGAAGTCACCACCTACGAAGGGGAGTCGGCGGCCTACCGGGCCAACGGGCCGGACCGCTGCTACCACTGCAAGGACGAGCTGTTCACCCGCATCTCCGACGAGGTCGCCGCAGCCCACGGCCTCGCGGCCGTCGCGTACGGGGAGAACGCCGACGACGCCCGCCGCCCCGACCGGCCCGGCAGCAAGGCCGCCACCGCCCACCGCATACTGCGGCCGCTCGCCGACGCCGGCCTGGACAAGGCCGCCGTACGCCGCCTCGCCCGCGCCCTCCGGCTGCCCTGTGCCGACAAGCCGGCCGCGCCCTGCCTGGCCTCCCGCATCCCGCACTTCGAAGAGGTCTCGCCCGCCAAGCTCGGCCAGATCGAACGGGCCGAGAAGGCGCTGCGGGGGCTGGGGTTCAGCGACTGCCGGGTACGGCACCACGGCGAGGTGGCGCGGGTCGAACTCCCGGTCGCGGAGATCGCCAGGGCCGTGTCCGGAGAACTGCGCGAGGCGGTGCTGAGCGCGGTGCGCGACGCCGGTTTCCGCATGGTCGCCGTCGACCTCGCGGGCATCCAGTCGGGCGCCTTCACCCTGCCGCTGGTCGGCGTCACGGAAGGCGGCCGCCATGACTGAGAACGCGGCCGACCGCACGGCGGGCACGCCCGGCGAGCCGGGACCCGCCGCCACGCCCGGACCGGACCTCGCCGGCCTCGCCGAGCTGGACCACGACCGGGCCGCGCGGCGCGGCTACCCCGAAGCCGTCTACTGCGAGGGCAAGTCCCCGGCACAGGTCGCCGCCATCGCCGCCGCGATACGCGACCGGTACGCCGGGCAGGGCGACGGCACGGTACCGGTCACCCTCTTCACCCGCGCCGACGACGCGCACGCCAAGGCCGTCCTGGCCGAACTCCCCGACGCCCGCCACGACACGGAGGCCCGGCTGCTCGCCTGGCCGCCCGCGCCGCCGCCCCCGGCCGGCGGCCGGGTCACCGTCGTCTGCGCCGGCACCTCCGACCTCCCCGTGGCGAGGGAAGCGCTGCTCACCGCCGAGTACCTGGGCCGGGAGACGGACTTCGTGGCGGACGTGGGCGTCGCCGGGCTGCACCGCGTCCTCGGCAAGCTCGACCGGCTGCGTGCCGCGCGTGCCGTCGTGGTCGTCGCCGGCATGGACGGCGCCCTGCCCGGCGTCGTGGCCGGGCTGGTCGCGGCGCCGGTCGTGGCCGTACCGACCTCCGTCGGCTACGGCGCCGCCTTCGGCGGCCTCGCCCCGCTGCTGACCATGCTCAACGCCTGCGCCCCCGGCGTCGCGGTGGTCAACATCGACAACGGCTACGGAGCGGGCCACATGGCGGCCCAGATCGCGGCGCCGTTCTGAGGAGGCCGCGGCTGTTACGCCGCCCCGTCCGGCAGCGCGGCGCCCGGTACCAGTCCGTTCGCCACCGCCGCCGCGACCGCCGCGTCCAGCACGGTGCCGGCGGGCAGGCCCCGTTCGGCGGCGAGCGCGGCCACGTCGTCGAACTCCGGAGTGGCCCGCACGATGATCCCGCCGCGGTGCGCGACCTTCACCGGCACCTCACCCCCGTCCGCCACGGCGACCCGTACCCACGTGCGCCGCAGTGCGGTCTTCCGTACCGCCGACTCGCGCACCCCGATCGTGCTGGTCTCCCGGAACACCAGATCCCTCAGCGCGTCGGCCCGGTGGCGCGGGGCCAGCACGCGCAGCGTGTGCGCCGGGCGGCCCTTCTTCATCACGATGGGCACCAGCCACGCGTCCGAGGCGCCCGCCGCGAGCAGCGAGGCCAGCACGCCGGGCCACAGCCGCGGGTCCAGGTCGTCGACGTTGGCCTCCAGCACGACGGCCGAGGTTTCCTCGTCCGTCCCGGCCGCCGCGGCCGGCGGGGTGCCGATCACCACCCGTACGACGTTCGGGCGTCCGGGGGTATCCCGGGTGCCCGCGCCGACCCCGGTCGCCTCGGCCCGCAGCCGCGGCAGATCACCGCACTCCGCGGCCAGCGCCGTCACCAGTGCCATGCCGGTCGGTGTGGCCAGCTCGCCCGGACCGCCGCCCAGCACCTCCCAGCCGGCGGCCAGTTCGAGCACGGCGGGCACCGGCACCGGCAGGTCGCCGTGCGCGGTACGCACCCGGCCCGAACCGAGCGCGGCCGGGCTGGCGGTGATCCGGCCGATGCCCAGCTCGTGCAGCGCCGCGCAGACGCCCACCACGTCCGCTATCGAGTCCCACGCGCCGACCTCGTGGAAGTGCACCTCCTCGACCGGCACACCGTGCACCCGGGCCTCCGCCGTCGCGAGCCGGCCGAAGACCGCGAGGGCCCGGTCACCCACCCGCCCCGGCAGCCCGGCCTCCTCGATCCGGCCCCTGATGGCGCGCCAGGTGCGGTGCGGGTGGTCCTCGGCGAGCGGCTCGACGCCGACCTTGGTGGCCCGCAGCCCGGCGCGGGTGACGGACGACCGGGTCAGCCGTACGGCACCGGGGATCACCGCGTCGACCGCCTGCTGCACGGCCGCCGGCGAGGCACCGGCGTCGACCAGCGCGCCGAGCAGCATGTCCCCGGCGACGCCCGAGGTGACGTCGAGCCAGGCGTCCCGGCCGGTCGCGGTCATGCGGTCGTCTCCCGGCGGCCGGCGGGGCGGAGGTGCGGCGGAGTGGACATGGACCCGATCCTATGGATCGTGCGCGGGCCGTGCGACCAGGTCTTTCCTGCCGGACCCGGACGGATCAGGTGTTCGGTGGCGTCTCGTCCGGGAAGATCTTCGTCACAATCGTGCCGTCCTCGGTGAGGTACGCGTGCAGCATCCCCTCGCTGCTGTGCGGCGCGTCGAAGGTCCCCTTGCGGTCCAGCGCGATCACCCCGCCGTCGCCGCCCAGCTTCGGCAGCCGCTCGACCAGCACCTCGTACGCCGCCGACGCCACGTCCTTGCCGCCGAACTCCATGAGGTTCGAGATCGTCGCGGTGGCCGCGCCGCGCAGGAAGACCTCCCCGTCACCGGTGGCGCTGGCCGCGACGGTGCTGTTCTTGGCGTACGTACCGGCGCCGACGACGGGGGAGTCGCCGACCCGGCCGGACAGCTTGTTGGTCAGGCCCCCGGTGGAGGTGGCGGCGGCCAGGTCCCGCTTCTCGTCCCGCGCGACCGCGCCGACGGTGCCCTTCGCCTGCTCGTCGGCGAGCGTGGCGGCGGACCGCGCGCCCCCGCTCTTCTTCTTGGCCGCCATCAGCGCGTCCCAGCGGGCCTGCGTCCAGTAGTAGTCCTGGGTCACCGGCTCCAGCCCGTGGGCGGCCGCGAAGTCGTCGGCGCCCTCGCCCGACAGCAGGACGTGCGGCGTCTTCTCCATCACCAGACGGGCCGCCGAGACGGGGTTGCGGACGTGCCGCACCCCGGCGACCGCGCCCGCCGCCAGGTCCGAGCCGCGCATCACCGACGCGTCCAGCTCGTGCCCGGCGTCCGCGGTGAAGACCGCGCCCTTGCCCGCGTTGAACAGGGGGTTGTCCTCCAGCGAGCGGACCGCGGCCTCGACGGCCGAGACGCTGTCGCCGCCCCGGTCCAGCACCTTCTTGCCCGCCCGCACCGCGTCCGCGAGCCCGTCCCGGTACGCCTTCTCCCGCTCCGGCGAGGTCTCGTCGCGCCGGAGCGCCGTGCCCGCGCCGCCGTGCACCGCGAGCACCACGCCGCGGGCGTCGGGCCGGGCCTTGCCCTGCGGCGCCCCGGCGGCCGCGAGGCGCCCGGCGGCACCGTCCGCGGCCGCGCCGTCCGGGCCGCCGCGCGCTGCCGGTCCGTGCGGCACGGCCGTCAGCAGCCCGGCGGCCACCGCGGCCGCCGCCAGTACGGGAAGCGTCCAGGGACGGGACGCGAGCCTGCGGGGACGTGGACGGGTACGCATGCATCCTCCTCGCGGTTCGGTGCGCGGGACGGTGAAGCGGATGCACCGTACAGCTGACTGTGTCGCACGCGCACCAGGACGAAACGGGCGCACAACGACGCGTACAAAAGTCCAAGTCCCGACCCGCGAGGCGGCATTGACGTCCGTTCCCGCATGTCGGAGGCTTGCCAGCGGTTCAGGCACCGGCTCCGTCCCGCCCTGGGACGCCCGCGTTCCCGCAGTTCGCCACACCCCGGAGGCCACGTGACCGCCCTCGCCAGACCGCTCACCGGCTCGCTCGCCGTGCTCCTCGCCGCCGCCACCCTCGGAGCCGCGCCACCGGACGGGACCCGCCCGGAACCCGCCGCCGAGCGGCAGCTGCCGGTGATCTCGCCGACGCCCCAGCACATGTCCCGGGTCGCGGACGACGTCCGGCTCGGCGGCCGCGCCGAGGTCGTCGTCGGCAAGGACACCGACGCCGCGGCACGGCAGCTCCTCACCAGGACACTGCGCGCACACGGCGTCCGCGACATCGATGTCACCACCCGGGCCGGCCACCACGCCCCGCTCACCCTGCTGCTCGGCCCCGCCGGCCGCGCGGACATCGCGGCCGCACTGCGCGGCACGGACGTACCGGACCACGCCGAGGGGTACGCGCTGCGCGTCGCCGGCCGGCGGTCCGGGCAGGCCACCGTCGCACTCGGCGGCACCGACGCCGCGGGTCAGTACTACGCCGTACAGACCCTGCGCGGCCTGATCACCAAGGGCCGGATCGCCGGCGCCGCGGTCTCCGACCACCCGAACATGCCGCTGCGCGGCACCATCGAGGGCTTCTACGGCTCCCCGTGGACGAACGAAGAGCGCCTGGACCAGATGGACTTCCTCGGCGACGTCAAGGCCAACACCTACGTCTACGCGCCGAAGGACGACCCGTACCACCGCGAGAAGTGGCGCGACCCCTACCCCGCCGACAAGCTCGACCAGCTCGGCAGGCTCGTGAAGCGCGCCACCGCGCACCACGTCCGCTTCACCTTCGCCGTCTCGCCCGGCAACTCCATCTGCTACTCCGACCCGGCCGACACCAAGGCGCTCACCGCCAAGCTGCAGTCGATGTACGACCTGGGCGTCCGCTCCTTCTCCGTCCCGCTGGACGACATCAGCTACACCAAGTGGAACTGCGCGGGCGACGAGAAGAAGTTCGGCGCACCGGGCCGCGGCCCCGCGGCCGAAGCACAGGTCGGCCTGCTCAACACCGTCCAGCGCGACTTCATCGCCACCCACGACGGCACCCACCCGCTGCAGATGGTGCCCACCGAGTACGGCGACCTGACCGACACCGCGTACAAGCAGAAGCTCCGCTCGACTCTCGACAAGGGCATCGAGGTGATGTGGACCGGCACCGAGGTCGTGCCCTCCGGCATCACCAATGACCAGGCGTCCAAGGCCGCCGAACTCTTCGGCCGCAAGGTCTTCGTCTGGGACAACTACCCGGTCAACGACTACGGCCAGACCGCCGGCCGGCTGCTGCTCGCCCCGTACGACAAGCGCGAGGCGGGCCTCTCCGACCACCTCAGCGGCATCGTCTCCAACCCCATGAACCAGGAGGCGGCCAGCAAGCTCGCCGTCTTCACCATCGCCGACTTCGCCTGGAACGACCGCGGCTACGACGTACGCCGCTCGGCCCGGCAGTCCGCGCTGCACCTGGCCGGCGGTGACCCGCGGGTCGCCGACGCCGTGCAGACCTTCGTCGACCTCAACCACCTGGCGCCCACCTTCGGGCCCACGCCGTGGCAGCCGCAGTCCCCGGTGCTCAGCGCCCGGCTGGCCGCGTTCTGGAAGGCGTACGACACCGACCCGAAGGCCGCGCTCAAGCAACTGCGCCCCACCGTCGACGGCATCGCCGAGGCCCCGGCCGTGCTCCGCGCCGGCGTGCCCGACAAGCTCTTCCTGCACGACGCCGACCGCTGGCTGGACGCCACGGCCCTGTGGGGCAGCGCCATGCGGCACGGCCTCGCCACGCTGACGGCGGTTCAGAACGACGATTCGGCGCGCGCCGCGAAGGAACGCGCCGCCATGGACGCCGACGCCATCGCCGCCGGCAAGATCACCTCCGACCCGGCGGAAACCCGCCCGCACGGCCCGGTGAAGATCGGCGACCCCTTCATCGGCGACTTCCTCGCCAAGGTCCGCGAAATCCAGGACGCGGCGACGGAGGGCTGAGAGCCGGGGAGCGGGTGCGGGTTCGGGTGGGGGAGCGGTGCCCGCGCCCGTCCC
This sequence comes from Streptomyces sp. Ru73, assembly GCF_002920575.1. GTDB lineage: Bacteria > Actinomycetota > Actinomycetes > Streptomycetales > Streptomycetaceae > Streptomyces. The sequence continues at coordinate 39,173 of NZ_PQSQ01000029.1, forward strand.
GCGCCGGGCGCGGCGTCACCACCGCACCGCGGTGAAGTCGACCGGACGGGGCCGCAGGTGCCGGGTACGGTCCGCCAGGCTCCGCAGGCGCTCCGCCATGTGGTCCGCGGGCAGACGCTTGCGGTCGCCGTGCCCGGGCAGCAGCCACTCGAAGCGCAGCCGCCCCGCGGTGCGTGCCAGGGAGTCGGCCAGTACCTCGATGGAGTACCAGGTGACGCTCTCCGCCACCTCGATGTCACCCGTGGTGCGGGACCAGTAGAAGCTGTCGCCGCTGAAGCAGTACCGCTCGTCGGCGACGTACAGCACGCTGCCCCGCGTGTGGCCGGGCAGCGGGTGGGCGACCAGCCCCGGACCGACCTCCGTGCTGTCCGTGCCGCGCAGCACCACGTCGGCGTCGGGGGCCGCGTCCAGGTCGCCCTCGTGGATCCAGAGCCGGGCCCCGAAGTGGTCCGCGTACCGGCGGCCGTGTGCCGCGTGGTCCCGGTGGGTGAGCAGTACGTCGGTGACCGGGCCGAGCGCCGCGTACTGCGCGGCGAGCGCCCGGCTCCAGCGCGGGGTGTCCACCAGCACGAGGTTCCCCGCCGGGCGGCGGACCAGGTAGGAGTTGGCGGCGGCGGTCTGCGGCGAGTTGTGGCCGCACAGCGAGACGGTGGCGTCGAGGGCCAGCGGGAACGGGTCGAGCGCCGGGTCCAGGCGCCCGGAAGCGGGCCGGACGGAGCGGGTCGGGCAGGCGAAGGCGGCGGCCTGCATCGCCCGGTCCTCCGCCGCGTCGCGCGGCTGGCGCACCACCTCCGACCGCCCGCCGACCCGGTCGATCAGGCCCGGCGCGAGCTGCCTGGCGACATCGCAGTCGGTGCAGCGGTCGTCCACGTACCAGTCGTTGTCCATGCCGCCAGTACAACGGCCGCGCGGGGCAAAGCGGAAGGCCGGCCGGGCCTTGTACTTGCGGGCCGGAGGGTCTCTGAGCGGGGCTTGCTTATGGCGCGTACATGACAGAAATAGCGGCCGCCGCGGCACGGCTGCGGCCGCGGCGCACCGGGCAGTCAGGGCATGGTCGTCGGTGCGCCGCGGCCGGATCGGGGGGCAGGCCGGCGGCCTGCGGGGGCTCAGCCCGCCTGCGGGAACGGGCTGTTGCCCGGGTCCGTGAGGGACATGCCGAGCTGGGCGCGCTCGGTGAGCCAGCGGGTGGGGCGGTAACGCGGATCGCCCGTGGTGCGGTGCAGCGCCTGCTGCAGCGCGAGCAGCCGGGGCGCGCCCACCGTGTCGCCCCACGCCAGCGGGCCGTGCGGATAGCCCAGCCCCGTGGTGACGGCGAGGTCGATGTCGGCCGGAGCCGCGAGGCCGCGCTCCGCGAGGGACGCCGCGACCGAGACGATCGAGACGAGCAGCCGCTGCGCGACGGAGCCGGGAGAGTCCCGTACGACGCTGACCGCGTACGGCTCCGCCGACCCGCCCCCGGCGGCCGCCAGCACCGCGCGGGCGTCGGCCGCCGCCTCCGGATCGGTGGCGGGTGTGGCCGCCAGCACCCGGCGCCGGGTGGGCAGCGACAGCGGATCGACGCCCAGGGTGCGCGCGGCCGGCAGGTCCAGCCCCGCGACGGCCTCGGCGACCGTCGTACCCCAGGTGGCGACGAGGACCAGCGCCTCGTCGGCCGGGCGCTCGGCGTCGTCGAGCACGGCGCCCGACGCGGCGAGCGCCGAGCGCAGCGCCTCCGTCCCCGGCCCGGTGCCGGCCACCCGTACGGGCCGCTTGGCGTCGCCGGTGACGGGCGGCTCGGGGACGGCGGCCGGCGCCGGGTCCCCGGGCCCGTACGCGTACCACCCGCGGCCGGTCTTGCGGCCGTGCAGCCCGGCGGTCACCCGGTTCGGGGTGAGGAAGGACGGGCGGAGCCGGTCGGAGTGGCGGAAGCCGTGCCAGATGGTGTCGATGACCGCGGCGGTCACGTCCAGCCCGGTGAGGTCCATCAGCTCGAACGGGCCCATCTTCAGGCCGAGGACGTCGCGTGCGATCCGGTCGATGCCCGGTACGTCGGCGACGGTCTCCTCCAGCAGCGCCAGCGCCTCGGTGACCAGGCCGCGCCCGGCGTGGTTGACGAGGAAGCCGGGGGTGTCGGCGACGATGACGGCACGGTGGCCGGTGGCCCGTACCAGCTCGGTGAGGAGCGCCGGGATCTCGGGCCGGGTCGCCGCGCCCGGGACCACCTCCACGATCTTCATCAGCGGTACGGGATTGAAGAAGTGCAGGCCCGCGAGGCGCGACGGGTCGTCCAGCGTGGCGGCGATCGCGGTGACGGAGAGGGAGGAGGTGTTGGTGGCGAAGACGGTGGACGAGGGCAGCGCCTCGGCCAGCTTCCCGAACACCTCGGCCTTGGTGTCCAGGTCCTCCCGCGCTGCCTCGATGACCAGCTCGACGTCATCGCCGGGTGCCCAGGGGGAGTCCAGGGGCACGAGGCGTGCGACCGCCTCCGCGGCCTCCGCCTCGGTCAGCCGGCCCTTGGCGGCGGCCCGGTCGAGCATGCCGCGCACGAAGTCCACGGCCGCGCCGACCGCATCGGTGCTGATGTCGCCGAGCTCGACGGTGTGCCCCGCGGTGGCGGCCCACTGAGCGATGCCGCGCCCCATGACACCGGCACCCACGATCCTGATACGCACGTCAGATACTCCCTTGGTTTTGGCGGGGGGCCTGGTGGGGGCCTGGTGGGGGGCTTGGCGGGGGCCCTTGCCTCACCTGTTCCTTGGCAGGGCCCCTCCCTCTCCCCGCGAGGAAAGTCCCGCCCCCGCGAGGGAAATCCCCCCCCGCAAGGAGCCTCCGGCCCCAGCAGACCCCCGTGGCCGAGACCCCCTCCCCCGCCTCCACCACACTCCTCGTGAAGTTACTCCCACCCACTGACAATCCGGCGGCACCGCCCCCACCCCCGGCGCCGTCCGCGCCGTCAGCGCAGGTACACCCGGTCCGGGTCGACGTCCTCGCGGAGGAGCCGGAGTTCGTCCGGGCTCGGCGGCCGGACGGTCTCGACCGTGTCGGCGACCGCGAGGTCCCAGCCGGTGTTCGCGCGTACCTGGTCGACCGTCACGCCCGGGTGCACGGCCACCAGCGTCAGCTCCTCGCCGACGCCCGCGCGGGCCAGGATGCCCAGCTCGGTGATGACCCGGGTGACGCCGGTACCGAGCGGCCGCAGGCCCTCCTCGCGCGCCCGGTCGGGGCCCGGGGTGGTGCAGAAGTCCAGCTCCTCGGTGAACGAGCGCGGATCGTGGCGGCGCATCACCACGAACACCTCGCGGGAGTTGGCCATCACCTCGACCGCCCCGCCGGAGCCGGGCAGCCGCACCTTCGGCGCGTCCCAGTCGCCGATGACGGAGGTGTTGAGGTTGCCCCACTTGTCGATCTGCGCAGCGCCCAGGAACCCCACGTCGATGTGGCCGCCCTGCAGCACGTACCCGAACAGCGCCGGCATCGACAGCACCGCCTCCGCCCCGGTGATCAGCACCGCGTCGGCGATGGTCTCGGGCAGGTGCGAGGGGTGCGCGCCGCACACGCCGGACTCGTACACGATCTCCAGCTGCGGAGCGACCGTGAGGTGGGCCAGTGAGGCGGCGAGCGTCGGCAGGCCGATGCCCGCGAACACCGTCCGCCGCGCCGCCAGTTCGCGCGAGGCGACCACGGCGAGCAGCTCGGACGAGGTCACGTCGGTGGTGGTGGTCGAATCCGTCATCCCAGTCGCCTCCCGTAGTTCACCGGCAGGCTCATGGCCTCGCCGACCGCGAGCGAGTCCCAGAACTCCTCGCCGAGCTTGCTGACGTACTCCGCGTGGTCCGCGGTGCCGTACACCCACTCCTTCAGCCACTCCTGAAGCGTGGCGGGGTCCTTGCTGATGCCGGACCAGGCGCGGTAGAAGGCGTTGTCCCGGTCGTAGTAGCCCTGCGCGAAGGACGGGTGGGCGCCGCGCGGGCAGGCCACCACCGCGTCCACGGCGTGCGAGGGGATCACCGTGCGGTTGGGGTCGGAGCGGACGACCTCGTCCTCGACGATCTCCTCGACGACCACGACCGCCTTGTCCGCCGCGTACACCGCCTCCGCCTGGACGCCCGTCAGGCCCCAGATCTGGGTGTTGCCGCTGCGGTCGGCGCGCTGCGCGTGGATGATCGTCACGTCGGGGTTGACGGGCGGTACGACGTAGACCTGCTCCGGCTCGCCGTCCGGTCCCGGGTAGGGCGAAGTGACCTTGCGCAGACCGTCGTTGACCGAGGGCAGGTCGCTGCCGCCGTACGAGCGCAGCGGGTAGAAGGGCAGCCGCTGGGCGCCCGCGAGGTAGCGGCAGATCATGCCGTAGTGGCTGTACTCCTCGAAGACCAGCGGCTCCGGGTCGGCCTTCTCCACCCGGCGGCGCAGCTCACCCAGCGAACCGGCCGAGGAGTTGCCGACGAAGGAGGAGACCAGCCGGGACACGCAGCCGGCCGCGAGCATCTGGTCCACGACGATGTCGGCCGTCATCCGGACGACGGTGAGGTCCCGGCGGCCCTGCCGGATGATCTCGTGACCGGCGGCGGTGGGGATGAGGTGCGTAAAGCCCTCGAGGGAGACGGTGTCCCCGTCATGGACGAAGGAGGAGACGGCCTCCCGCATCGTCATGGTCTTGTCCACGGTGCTCCTCGGCGTGCGAAGTGTGGAACGGTCCCGCATACCGTTTCACCGGCCATTGATTCCCGTCCAATACCGAATTAAGGTCAGACTGATATCGAGACGGAAATAGTCGGCCACCGGTCGGGTGGGCCGGCACGGGCCGACGGGCAGGACGGACATGGAGCTGCGGCATCTGACCGCCTTCGTCGCGGTGGCCGAGGAGCTGCACTTCGGGCGGGCCGCCAAGCGGCTGCAGATGGCGCAGCCGCCGCTCAGTCAGCAGATCCGCCAGCTGGAGAAGGAGCTGGGGGTGCAGCTCTTCGAGCGCAACACCCGCTCGGTCCGGCTCACCAGCGCGGGGCAGTCCTTCCTCGACCCCGTACGGACCGTGCTGGCCGATCTGGACACCGCGACCCGCGCCGCGAAGGCCGCCGGGCGCGGCGAGTACGGCCGGGTCACCATCGGCTTCGCGGGCGCCTCCACGCACGAGACGCTGCCGCTGCTCACCCGCGCCGTACGGGCCGCGCATCCGGCGCTGGAGCTGGTGATGAAGGGCCAGACGTACGCCAACGTCGCGCTCGCCGGGGTGGCCGACGGCTCGCTCGACCTCGGTTTCGTACGCCTCCCGGTCACCCAGCCCGGCGTCGCGACGCGGGTGATCGACGAGGAGGAGCTGGTCTGCGCGCTGCCCTCGGACCATCCGCTGGCCCGCCGCCGGCGCATCCCCATCGCCGCGCTGGCCGACGAGCCGTTCGTCAGCTTTCCCGCCAACGCCGGGTCCACGGTCCGGGACGCCACGGTCCGCGCGTGCGAGGACGCCGGGTTCAATCCGCGGGTGGTGCAGGAGGCGCCCGACTCGTACACGATCCTGGCGCTGGTCGCCGCGGGCGTGGGCGTCACCCTCACGGTCACCTCCTGCCAGCACATCCAGCAGACGGGGCTGGTCTACCGGCCGCTCGCGGGCCCGCCGATCCGGCTGCAGGCCGCGCTGGCCTGGCGTCCGGACAACCCCTCGGCGGCCCTGCGTACCGTCCTCGCGGTGGCCGAGGAGGCGCTGCCGACCCCTGGGGGCAAGGCCCCAACAAGGCTCTGACCTGCGCTGATGGTCAATTGATAAGGCTGGCGTCCGAATCCTGGCCGAATTGGATATTGGACCGGCTCAGTGCTCGGGTGGAAAAGTCACCGGGAAGCGTCCACCAGGAAAGGCCGTGGCATGTCCGAGCCCACCGAAATCGTCCTCTGCGAACCGCTGCGCACCCCGATCGGCAAGTTCGGCGGCGCGCTGGCCGGGCAGCGCCCCGCCGCCCTGGCGGCGCTGCTGATCGGCGAGATCGTCCGGCGGACCGGCGTCGCGCCCGAGAAGGTCGACGAAGTGATCCTCGGCCACGCCTGGCCCACCTCCGACGCGCCGGCCATCGGCCGGGTGGCCGCCCTGGACGCCGGCCTGCCCGACACCGTCACCGGCGTACAGGTCGACCGCCGCTGCGGCTCCGGTCTGCAGGCGGTGCTGGACGCGGCGATGCAGATCAAGGCCGGGTTCAGCGATGTGGTGATCGCCGGCGGCGTGGACGTGATGAGCGCGGCGCCGTACTACACGCACGAGGGCCGCTGGGGCATCAAGGGCCCGAATCTCACGCTGCACGACTCCCTCACGCGCGGCCGGGTCACGGCGGGCGGCGAGCGCCACCCGATCCCCGGCGGCATGATCGAGACCGCGGAGAACCTGCGCCGCCAGTACGGCATCAGCCGCGAGGCGCAGGACGCGCTGGCGCTCCGCTCGCAGCAGCGGGCCGGGCGCGCCATCGAGGCGGGCCTCTTCGACGACGAGATCGTGCCGGTCACAGTGCGCGGCCGCAAGGGCGACACCGTGGTGGCCGCCGACGAGCACCCGCGCCCGGACACCACCGCCGAGCAGCTGGCCAAGCTCAAGCCGATCATGGGCAAGCAGGACCCGGAGGCCACCGTCACGGCCGGCAACGCCAGCGGCCAGAACGACGCCGCCGCTGCCTGCCTGGTCACCAGCGCCGCCACCGCCGAGCGGCTGGGCCTCACCCCGATGGTGCGGCTGGTGTCCTTCGCGCGGACCGGCTGCGCGCCGGAGACCATGGGCCTCGGCCCGGTCGGCGCGACCCGCTCGGCGCTGGACAAGGCGGGCCTGAAGCTCGCCGAGATGGACCTGATCGAGCTGAACGAGGCGTTCGCCGCGCAGGTACTGGCCTGCACCAAGGAGCTGGGCCTGGGCGAGGCCGACCACGAGCGGCTGAACGTCAACGGCTCCGGCGTCTCCCTCGGCCACCCCGTCGGCGCCACCGGCGCCCGCATCCTGGCCACCCTCGCCCGCGAGATGCAGCGCCGCGAGGCCCGCTACGGCCTGGAGACGATGTGCATCGGCGGCGGCCAGGGCCTGGCGGCCGTCTTCGAGCGGGTCGGCTGACGCCCCGGCCCCACCCCTCGTCGTACGGCCCTTCGCAGTGAGGGCCGTACGGACAGCCACACACGCGCACCCCCCGCACGCACCGCCCAGGGGCGCCGCTCGGGACGACGCGGCGCCCCTGGTCTCCCCTTCCCTCGATCAACGAAGCCCAGGGAGTCCGTATGAGTGCGCCCACCGCGCCCACCGCACGCGACCGCACCAGAGCCGCCAACCGCGCCGGGATCGGCGCCTTCATCGGCTCCACCATCGAGTGGTTCGACTTCTACATCTACGGCACCGCCTCGGCCCTCGTCTTCGACAAGGTCTTCTTCCCCGAACTGGACGGCGCCCTCGGCACGCTGGTCGCCTTCGCGACCTTCTGGGTGGGCTTCCTCGCCCGTCCGCTCGGCGGCATCGTCTTCGGGCACTACGGCGACCGGCTCGGCCGCAAGAAGACCCTCGTCATCACCCTGCTGATGATGGGCCTGTCCACCACCGCCATCGGCCTGCTGCCCGGTTACGCCTCGATCGGTGTCGCCGCGCCCGTCCTGCTCGTCTGCATACGGATGATCCAGGGCATCGGGCTGGGCGGTGAGTGGGGCGGCTCCGTCCTGATCGCCTCCGAGTCCGCGCCCAAGGGCAAGTCCGTGCTGTACGGCGCCTTCGCGCAGCAGGGCTCGCCGGTCGGCAACACCCTCAGCACCTTGAGCTTCCTCGCCATCAGCCAGCTGCCGGACGACGCGTTCGTCTCGTGGGGCTGGCGGGTGCCGTTCCTCGCCTCCGCGCTGCTGGTCATGGTCGGCCTCTTCGTCCGTCTGAAGGTCTCCGAGTCCCCGGCGATGGCCCGGCTGATCGAGAAGAAGGAGGTCGCGAAGCTGCCGCTGACGGAGGTGCTGCGCAGCCATCCGATGCTGATCGTCCTGGGCATCGGGGCGTGCACCATCGGCCTGTCGGCGACGTACTTCAAGTCCACCTTCGCGCTGTCCTGGGCCACCAGCGCCCTGAGCTTCGACCGCAGCTCCTTCCTCACGATCATCCTGGTCGCCAACATCACGCAGATCGTCGTGCAGCCCTTCGGCGCGGTCCTCGCGACGCGGATGAAGAGCTGGTCCCGCGCCGTCTGCGTGATGCTGGTCCCCGAACTCGTGCTGATGCCGGTGATGTTCGTCCTCATCGGCACCGAGAACTACGGCCTGGCGATGTTTGGCGTCGCGGTCGCCACGATCCCGCACTGCCTGTACTACGCGGCGCTGGCCGGCATGCTCGCCAGCCGCTTCCCGGCGCATCTGCGGTACACCGGCATCTCGCTCTGCTACCAGCTGTGCGGCACGCTGCTGGGCGGTACCACGCCGATCATCGGCCAGTCGCTGCTGAACTGGACCGGCTCGATCACCGCGGTCATCGTCTACGCGGTCTTCCAGGTCGCGCTGACCATGGGCTGCATGCTGCTGCTCCTGCGCCGCCCGAACCACGACGAGACGGCGGCGGAGGGCGTGTCCGGCGCCGCGGCCACCGCGCCGCTGCCCGCGCGGTAGGGCGGGCGGCGGGCCCGGCTGCGATGCTCGTGGGCGTCCGTGACGTCCGCCGCCCACGAGAGAGGTACCGCCGTGCCCGCCGCGCCCGCCCCCGAGTCCTTCGTCCGCCTGCGCGGCCGCCGCTTCGCCTACCGGGACTTCGGCGGCCCCGGACCCGTCCTGCTCGCGCTGCACGGCCACTTCGGCCGCGGCCGGATCTTCGCGCCGCTCGCCGCCGCGCTGGCCGGCCGGTACCGGGTCGTCGCCCTGGACCAGCGCGGCCACGGACTCTCGGACAACGGCGGTGAGTTCACCCCCGAGGCGTACGTCGAGGACGCCGCGGCCTTCCTGCGGGCCCTGGACGCCGGCCCCGCGGCCGTGCTCGGCCACTCCATGGGCGGCGCCGTCGCCCATTTGCTGGCCGAGCGCCACCCCCGGCTCGTCGCCGCGCTCGTCGTGGCGGACATGACCGTACGCAACCAGGCACCCGAGACGCACCCCGTGCTGGACGTGACGGACTGGCCGCGCCGCGCCGCCTCCCGCGCGGCCCTGCGCGCCGCCATCGAGGCGCGGGGCATCCCGGACGCCGGGTACTTCATGGAGAGCGCAGCGGAGTTCGAGGACGGCTGGGGGCTGCTCTTCGACACCGCCGACATGATGGCCTCGCAGCGCGCCTTCACCGGGGACCTCTCCGCCTCGTGGACGGCCTCCCGGCAGCCGGCCCTGCTGCTCAGGGCGGGCGAGAGCTTCCTGCTGTCCCGTGCCACGGCGGAGTGGATGGCCGGCGCCCGGCCGCACACGCGGCTCGCCGAGCTGCCGGGCTGCGGGCACTGGCTGTACGCCGACGACCCGGAAGGCTTCGCGCGGGCCGTCGGCGGCTTCCTCGACACCGTCCGTATCGGAGAACCTTCTCAACCAGGAGTTGATCCCTGGCCGGAACCGGACAGTGGTCACCGTCCGTAGGTGGACTGGTGCGTCTCGTTCCGCTCGTGAAAGGATGGGCGCAGCGGAGCGCACGCGACTCAACTGACCGTTGGGCGCGTGCGGCGTTCGTCCGCTGCCGTGACCAAGGCAGACAGGGATGGGGCACCGACATGGCGCAGGGAGGCAGCAGCACGCCGAAGGGCGGGGACAGCCCGCTCGCCGAGCGGCTGAACCACCTCTTCGCGCACATGCACCCGCCCGGCGCGCCCTACACCAACGCCTACGTGGCCGAGGAGATCAGCACGGGCGCCGAGTACGGCGACGTGACGCTCTCCGAGCAGTACCTCTCCATGCTCCGCAAGGGCAGGCGCACCAACCCCAGCCACGAAGTGCTGCGCGCGCTCGCCAAGTTCTTCGCGGTGCCGGTCGGCTACCTGGTCGGGGACCTCTCCCAGCCGCAGGCGGACCGGGTGGAGGAGGAGCTGCGCTTCCTCGCGGCCATGCGGGACCAGCGGGTGCGGACCATCGCGCTGCGCTCGGTCGGCCTGCCGCCCGAGGTGCAGGACAGCCTGACGACGATCATCTCCCAGTTCCGGCAGCAGATGGACCTGCCGCCGGACCCGTCGGCGGCCGGCGGTGAGGAACCGCATGCCGGCGACTGACGAGCAGCTCTTCGCCGCCTGGCGGCGGACGGGATTCGAGGACGGTACGGCCATGCGGGTACGGCGCATACGCCGGAGGTGCAAGCAGCTCGTCCAGGAGCTGGCGCTGCCCGCCACCACCGATCTGCCCGGCCTGTGCGAGGTCGTGGCGCGGCGCGTGGGGCGCCCGGTGCGCATCGCGCCGATGAGCCTGGGCGGCGTGGTCTCCGGCATGACGGCGGGCACCGACGACGGCTGGTGGGTGTTCTACGAGCGGCACACCTCGCCCTGGCACCAGACCCACATCGTGCTCCACGAGATCGGCCACCTCCTCCTCGGCCACGAGCAGGACCCCACGGTCACCGAGAACGCGCTCAAGGTCTGGACGCCCTCCGTGGACGTCGCGACGGCGGCGCGGCGCATGGGGCTGACAGCCCGCTTCGCGCGCCACCACTGCTACGACGACGCCACCGAGCGCGAGACCGAGGTGCTGGGCACGCTCCTCATGGCGCACCTGGTGCCCGCCACCGCCAAGGACGACCCGCCGCTCAGCGGCGACGCGGCCGAGATCGCCGCCGCGCTGGGCCCGGCACTCAAGCACATCCGCCGCGAGCTGGACGGCACCCGCGGGGCCGGCCCCGACGACGGGGAGGCGCCGCGTGTTTGACGTGGTCTACCTCTGCTTCGCGGCCGTCGCCTGGGCGCTCGCCGGCTACAAGTTCCGTGCCTGGCTGCGCGACCGCGGCAATGCCGACCTGGGCCTGACCTGCCTGATGACGGCGGGCGTCGCCACGGTGTTCCTGTTCTCGGCGCCGAGCCTGTACCGCGCCTTCGACCGGCTCACCGGCGTCGCCAACCTCGCCATGGTCTTCCTGTACTCCTCCGTCGTGGTCTTCGCGGCCGGCGCCCTGGTGCTGCTGCTCCGCTGGACCGGCGGCGAGGACCCGGCGGGCCGCCGCCGGGCCCGGTCCCGTACACGCACGGTCCTCGGGCTGGTCATGGTGGCGTGGGCGGTGGCCGTCACCGGCTTCGCCGTCGGCCGCCCGGACACCGTGGAGCACCCGCGCGACTTCAGCACCGCGTACACCGAAGCGCCCGGCGTCATGGTCTTCCTGATGCTGTACCTGGCGATCTTCGGCGCCAGCCTGGCCGGGCTCGGCACGCTCTGCCCGCGCTACGCCGCCAAGGTCGGCCCGTCCTGGCTGGCCCGCGGCCTGCGCGTGCTGGCCGCCGGCTGCTGGCTGGGCCTGCTGTACTGCGCCTGCAAGCTCATCGGCTTCGCGCTCTCCTGGGCCGGCAGCCCGGCGCCCTGGCTCTCCAACGGCGTGGCCCCGCTGAGCGCTTCGGTCGCCGCGATCCTCGTCCTCGCCGGGTTCGCGCTGCCCGCCGCCGGGCCCCGCGCCTCCGCCTGGCGCCGGCTGCGCCGCCTCTCGCCCCTGTGGCGCGAGGTCACCGCGCAGGCCCCGGAGGTGACGATGGAGGGCACCCGGGCGGGCCGCTGGCCCTTCGCCGACCTGGAGTGGCGGGCCAACCGGCAGATGGCGGAGATCCGCGACGTGCAGCGCGGCATCCGCCGCCACGTCGAGGCCGACGTCGTCGACTTCGCCTCCGAGCGGGCCCGGTCGGTGGGCATCGACGGCTCCCAACTGGCCGCCGTGGCCGAGGCGGTGGCGCTGCGCCGGGGGCTGGACAACCGGCGCGCCGGACGGTGCCCGGAGCCGTACGCCGAATCCGCCGTCGTCACCACCGACATGGCGCCGGCGGCGGAGTACGAACACCTGGCGCTGGTCGCGGACGTCTACCGGTCGTCCCTGGCCGAGACCGTCCTCGCCGAACTGCGGCAACGCAGCACGGTCGAGGAGCGCGGGGCCTAGCGGTCCGGCGGCACACAGACGAGGTGGCTCGGTACGGGGGTCCGAACCGCCTACGGCACAGGGCGGCACCGGGGTACGGCACCCCGGAGCCGCCCTGTTTCCTGTTCCGGGCCCGGTACGTCCGTTCCGGAGCCGGAGCCGGAGCCGGAGCCGGAGCCGGGGCCGTAGCCATAGCCGGTGCCGCCCGGAGCCCGTCCTGCCCCGGATACGGGCGGCGGCCCGGCACCTCATAAGGTCGGGAGCCATGCAGAAGACCCCCACGCCCGACCGTCCGGAACCCCTCGACCCGGCGCAGCTGCTGGACGACCCGTACGCCGCGTACGAGGAGCTGCGCGAGGCCGGTCCCGTGCACCGGATCACCGGCCCCGACGGGCAGCCCGCCTGGCTCGTCACCCGTTACGCCGACGTCCGCGCCGCGCTGGCCGACCCCCGGCTCTCGCTCGACAAGCGGAACGGCGCGGCCGGCTACCGGGGGTTCTCCCTGCCGCCGGCGCTGGACGCCAACCTGCTGAACATGGACCCGCCGGACCACACCCGCATCCGCCGCCTGGTCGTCAAGGCGTTCACGCCCGGCCGCGTCGAGAAGCTGCGCGCCCCGGTGGCGAAGGTCGCGCACGACCTGCTGGACGCCGTCGCGGACCGGGGCTCGGCCGACCTGATCGCCGACTACGCCGGCCCGCTGCCGATCATCGTCATCTGCGACCTGCTGGGCGTCCCGGAGGGCGACCGGCGGGACTTCCGCGCCTGGACCGACCAGCTCATCACGCCCGACCCGAACCGGCCCGGCGCGATGAAGGAGGCGATCGGCGCCATGCTGGCCTTCTTCACCGGACTGATCGCCACCAAGCGCGCCGAGCCGGGCGACGACCTGCTCTCCGACCTGATCGCCGTGCGCGACGAGCCGGACGACGGGACCGGGGCCGTGGCGGGGGACCGGCTCAGCGAGGACGAACTGACCTCGCTCGCCTTCCTGATCCTCTTCGCGGGGTACGAGAACACCGTCCACCTCATCGGCAACGCCGTCCTCGCGCTGCTGGACCACCCGGACGTACTGGCCGGGTTGCGTGCCGAGCCGGCCGGACTGCCCGCCGCCGTGGAGGAGTTCGCGCGGTACGACGGGCCCGCGCCGCTGGCGATCCGCCGCTTTCCGGTGGCGGACGTGGAGATCGGCGGCGTGACGGTGCCGGCCGGGGAGAGCGTGCTGCTCTCGCTCGCGTCGGCCAACCGTGACCCGGAGCGGTTCCCCGAGCCCGCGAAGCTCGATCCGCACCGCGATGTTTTCGGCCATCTCGCGCTGGGTCACGGCATCCACTACTGCCTCGGCGCACCGCTCGCCCGGATGGAGGCGCAGACCGCCCTCGGCGCCTTGATTCAGCGGTTTCCCGGGCTTCGGCTGGCCGTGCCGCGGACCGAGCTGCGGTGGCGCCGGTCCATCCGTGCGCGTGGCTTGATGTCGCTCCCGGTCGCCTGGTAACAGCGACTCGAACAGGCTTTTCCTGCATAACCGTTCCGGCATGCGGTAGAAAGGTTCTGAGCCCGCCCGGTGTGCATCCCCCGTCGCACCGGGCGGGCCTTCCTCGGCGCCGGAAGCCGCCCCGCGCCGCCCGGCGCGCCCCGTGAGCCGTCTGGCGCAACAGATACTGCGCGTGACCCCGTGCCTCCCTAGCGTGGTTCCATGGGAACCGACGCTGCTTCGACCAGGACCACGGGCACCCTGACGGCCATAGCCGTGGCGGGGGCCCTCACCGCACTGCCCGTCCCCGCGCACGCCGCACCGGCGGCCCAGGGCAGGGCACTGACCGGACCTTCCGTGACCCGTACGGCGGCCTGGCCCGGACCGAACTTCCCGGGATTCCTCTCCGCCCGGCCCGCCGCTGCGCCGCCCGCCGGCCTCACCGCCAAGGCGTGGACCGTCACCGACGCCACCACGGGCCGGGTACTGGCCTCGAAACAGCCGCACCGCCAACTGGCGCCCGCCAGCACCCTGAAGACCCTCTTCGCGCTCACCGTCCTGCCCAAGTTCCCCGCCGACATGGTGCGCACGGTCACCGCGGCCGACCTCAAGGGCGTGGGCGACGGCAGCAGCCTCGTCGGCATCAAGAAGGGCAAGCGCTACAAGGTCGCCGACCTCTGGCGCGGCGTCTTCCTGCGCTCGGGCAACGACGCGGTGCACGTCCTCGCCAACATGAACGGCGGCTGGCAGGCCACCGCCAAGGAGATGCAGGCCAAGGCGCGCGCGCTCGGCGCACAGGACACGACCGTGAAGACGCCGGACGGCTACGACGCGGCGGGGCAGGTCTCCTCGGCGAGCGACCTCACCCTCTTCGCGCGCAAGGGCCTGAAGAACGCCGACTTCGCGCGGTACTGCGGCACCGTACGGGCCGAGTTCCCCGGCGGCGCCAAGGGCTCGCACACCATCGTGAACACCAACCGGATGCTGTCCGGCACGAACGGGGTGCCGCGCTACCCCGGCGTCCTCGGCGTGAAGAACGGCTACACCAGCAAGGCAGGCAACACCCTGATCGCCGCGGCGAAACGGGACGGGCACACCCTCGTGGCCACCGTCCTCGCGCCCGACAACAAGAAGAACGCCGTCTACAAGGAGGCCGCCTCGCTCCTGGACTGGGGCTTCAAGGCGTCCTGACGGGCCCGCCGGGCAGCACCGGGCCGGGGAGCCGTGCGGCGGCTCCCCGGCCCGTCGGCGCCCGGCTCAGCGTCCGGAAGCGGCGCGCAGCCGGGGCGCGTGGGCCGCCGCCGGCACCGGACCGCGCAGCGAGGCCGCCAGCTCACCGGCCCACCGGGCCAGCCCGGTGACGTCGATGCCGTACGGCGGCGCGTCCGCGTACGGACCGATGGCGGCGGCGCCCCGGGTCAGCAGCGCGGTGCCGCCGGTGACGTTGCCGCGCGCCGCGTGGGTGAGGCCGACCGCCAGCTGCGCGAGGCCGCGCCACAGCTCGCGCTCCTCCTCGGGACCCGATTTCCAGGCGTCCTCCAGCACCTCGTGCGCGTGGAAGGGCATCCCCTCGTCCAGCAGCCGCTGCGCCTCCGCCAGCGACTCCTCGGGCGCCCGCACGACGCCCTCCGGCTGCCGCGCGACGCCGGGGGAGCCGTACGGCAGGGGGCGGCCCAGACCGTCCCGCGGCCGGGCGTTGCGCGCCCGGCCCTCGGTGTCCCGGTCCCGGCGCCGG
The DNA here is from genome assembly GCF_002920575.1 of Streptomyces sp. Ru73. Taxonomy (GTDB): domain Bacteria; phylum Actinomycetota; class Actinomycetes; order Streptomycetales; family Streptomycetaceae; genus Streptomyces. The sequence goes on from NZ_PQSQ01000029.1 coordinate 54,347, forward strand.
GGCGCCTCGGCGGACGCGCCACGGGGCACCGCCGTGCCCCCGGCGTTCCCCGCCGCGTCCCGCGCCTGTTCCGCCGCGCAGTGCGGGCAGGCGGCGGCCGGGTCCTCGCGGATCCGGCCGCACTCCTCACAGACCCGGTCCAGCCAGCAGGCCGGGTCGCCGCCCTCTTCGTGGTCCCGCGTGCTCATCGGCCGTCGACGACCTCGGTCTCGTAGAAGCAGAAGTGGTCCTTGATCTCCGCCACGCCCTCCTTGGGCTCCCGGTACGCCCACACGGCGTCCGCGGGCCCGTCCGGCAGCGACCAGTAGGACGCGTCGCCCTTGAAGGGGCAGTGGGTCCGGGTCCCGGAGGGGACGAGGAGGTCGGTGCGGACGTCCTCCGGCGGCAGGTAGTACCGCGCCGGGTACCCGGTCTCGCGGAGCACGAGCGGCCGGGTGCTGTCGGCGAGCACCTGCCCGCCGTGCACCACGCGCACGTGGTCCGTGCTCCGCTCGACGGTGATGCGGTGGCCAGTGGTCATGAGTGGTCCTCCCGGACGAGGAACGGTCCCTCCCAGGATGTCACCCACGGGCGGTGCGGGTCCGGAGGCCCTCCGGACCCGCACCGCCGTCAGACCTCCCGGATGCCCCGGCCCGCCCAGTCCGGTGCGGGGGCGGTCAGGGCCGTGAGGCGGTCGCGGACCGGTCCGGGCAGCGGTGCCGAGCGGCCGGTGGCCCGGTCGACGTGGAGGGCGAAGAGCTCCTCCGTGGCGACGGGGTCGCCGGCCGGCTCGCCGGTCCCGGCGTCGACGTACATCTCGTGCAGGAAGCGGACCTTCTTGGCGTCCGCGCCCAGCACCGTCGTGCGCACGATCAGCCCGGCGCCGCGGTCGACCTCACGGAGGTACCGGACGTGCGCCTCGACCGTGTAGAGCGAGCAGCCGCTCGCCTCGCGGTACTCCGGGCCCAGCCCGGTCTCCGCCATCAGCGCGTCCGTGGCGTACCCGAAGACGAGGACGTAGTACGCCTCGCTCAGGTGGCCGTTGTAGTCGATCCACTCGTCCTTGACGGCCTGCCGGAAGAGCGGCAACGCCCCGGCGGGGGCGGTCACTTGGCGCCGCCCAGCCGGCCGGTGGCGCGCAGTACGTTGATGACGCCCTGGTCGCGCTCGGCCACCAGGTCCGCGTACGTGCGCTCGCCCGCCTCCGCCTCGCAGCCCTCGACCATCGCGTCCCGCAGCTCGCGGGTCAGCTCGGGGGCCTCCAGGCGGGTCCACGGGGACTTCAGGGACGGGCCGAAGTGGTCGAGCATGTGGCCCATGCCGCCCTCGCCGCCGGCCAGCGCGAACGTCAGCAGCGGGCCCATGAACGCCCAGCGCAGGCCCGGCCCTTCGGTGATCGAGTCGTCGATGTCCTGGACGCTCGCCTCGCCGTTGGCGACCATGTGCAGCGCCTCGCGCCACAGGGCCTCCTGGAGGCGGTTGGCGATGAAGCCGGGCAGCTCGCGGTCCATGGTGATCACGGACTTGCCGGCTACGTCGTAGAAGCGGGAGGCCCACTCCACGGCCGCGCGATCGGTCTTCTCACCGCCGACGACCTCGACGAGCGGGATCAGGTACGGCGGGTTGAAGGGGTGGCCGACGACGAGGCGGCCGTTGTCGGCGGCGTCGGAGTGCATGTCCGACATCGGGTAGCCGGAGGTGGAGGAGGCGATGATCACGCCGTCGCGGGTGGCGGCGGTCAGCTCGGCCAGCAGCGAGCGCTTCAGCTCCAGCTTCTCCGGGGCGCTCTCCTGCACGAAGTCGGCGTCGGCGACGGCTTCGGCGAGGGTGGACGCGACGGTGAGGCGGTCCTGCGAGGCGCCTTCGGCGAGGCCCATCTGCTCGAGGGCCGGCCAGGCGGCGGAGACCAGGCGGCGCAGCTTCTCCTCGGCGTCGTCGGCCGGGTCCCAGGCGGTCACGTCGTAACCGCGGGCGAGGAAGTGCGCGACCCAGCCGCCGCCGATGACGCCGGCGCCGATGCAAGCTATGCGGCGCACATTTTCCGGGGTGACGGGGGGTGCGGGGGTGGAGGCCATGCTGTACGGCTCCTGTGGTCGGGGGTGCGGGAGTTGGGGCCGGCTGCCCGCCGGTGGGGGTTCCGTTGTGCCCACCCGTTCCGCCCTGCGGAACGATTGCCCACAACGGGGAGCGAGTCAGGCGCGGGGCTTGAGGCCCAGGCGGGTGCGGGCCTGGTCGGGGGTGGCGACCTTGGCGCCGAGGGACTCGGTGATGGTCACGGCACGCTCGACGAGCTGGCCGTTGGTGGCCTTCACGCCCTTGGAGAGGTACAGGTTGTCCTCCAGGCCGACGCGCACGTTGCCGCCGAGCAGGATGGACTGGGCGACCCACGGCATCTGCATGCGGCCGAGCGCGAAGCTGGCCCACTGCGCGTTCGCCGGCAGCATGTTGACCATCGCCTGCAGGACGCCGGGGTCGGCCGGGGCGCCCCACGGGATGTCCATGCACAGCTGGAAGATGGTCGGGTCGTCCAGCAGCCCCTCGGCGAGCAGCTGCTTGGCGAACCACAGCTGGCCGGTGTCGAAGATCTCCAGCTCGGGGCGGACGCCCAGCTCCTGGATGCGCTTGGCGCCCTTGCGGAGCATCTCCGGGGTGGAGATGTAGAGGTTGTCGCCGAAGTTCAGCGAACCGCAGTCCAGGGTGCAGATGTCGGGCAGCAGGTCCTCGACGTGCGGCAGCCGGTCCAGCCCGCCGACCAGGTCGGTGCCCGGCTGCGCGCCCTTCTCCAGCGGCTGGTCGGGGTCGAGCACCAGGTCACCGCCCATGCCGGCGGTCAGGTTGATGACGACGTCGGTGCCGGTCTCCTTGATGCGCTCGACGACCTCGGCGTACAGCTTCGGGTCGCGCGAGGGGTCGCCGGTCTCGGGGTCGCGGACGTGGATGTGCACCACGGCGGCGCCCGCGTTCGCCGCCTCCACGGCGGACTTGGCGATCTGCTCCGGCGTCACCGGGACGTGCGGGGAGCGGCGCACGGTGTCGCCCGCGCCGGTCAGCGCACAGGTGATGATGACCTCGTCGTTCATGACGGGATTCCCTTCTGCGGGTGGGTGGGTGACGAACCGTCAGGTGCGACGGCGGGGAAGGGAGGGGGTGCGCGGGCAGGCGTCGGCCACGCCTGCCCGCGCACGATCGGGGGGGCGGACTGCTCGTCCGGGGGAGCGCCTTACGGGGCGGTCAGTTCGCTGTCCACGAAGGCGATCAGTGCGGCGTGCATGCTGTCGGGGGTGGTGCTGCCGGGGGCCGTGGCCAGTACCTGGGTGGCCAGCCCGTCGATCAGGGCGGTCAGCCGCAGCGCGGCGAACTCCACGTCGACCGGGCGGAAGACGCCCTGCTCGACACCGCGCCGCAGCACGTCGGCGACGGTGGTCCGCCACTGCCGGTAGTAGTGGTCGTGCAGTCGCCCGACCTCGGTGGAGCGGGCCGCCTGGGCCCACATGTCCAGCCAGACCAGCCACTGCCGGCGCTGCTGCTCCGTGCGCGGCGTCTGCAGCGCAATGAGGTGCAGCAGCTCCTCGCGGGCGTCGGCGGCGCCGGCCAGGCCCTGCGCACGGCGCTCGGTGTCCTCGTCCATGCACCAGCGGACGGCGGCCTCCAGGAGGTCGTCCCGGCCGGGGAAGTGGTAGTGGATCGCGGCCGTGCTGGTCCCGCAGGCGGCGGCGATGTCGGCGACGCGTACGGCGTGGAAGCCGTGCTCGGCGATCAGCCGCACCGTCTCGCGGACGATCTGCAGCGGCCGGCCGCCCTCGGGGAGCGCGGCGGGGCCCGTCGTGTCGCCCGGCGGTGCGGGCGTCCCGGCGCGGGAGCCCAGCAGCCAGCCCGCGTCCACGCCGCCGATCTCGGCGATGCGCACGATCTCGGCGACGGTGAAGCGGCGGGTCCCGCCGAGGGACCGGGAGAGCTTCGAGGGGTCCATCACGATGCGCCGGGCGAACTCACGGCGGCTGCAGCCGATGCCGTCGATCACCTTCTTGACGCGGTCCGTGAGGTCGCCGTTCTCGTCGGCGAGCCGGGTGCCGGGGTCTTCCTGCATGGCACGGGACCGTAGCAGCGTGATGAGATCACCGCAACGCCCTGGACCGCGGCCGATGCGAAAACCCCTTGTTCTTGCCCGTGAAAAGGGTCGGTGATGAGGGCTGACTGATGAGAAAGTCAGAATCCTTGTCCGGGTGGCCCCGGCCCGGAGCGCGGACGCCCCGTAAAAGGTGGAAATGTGGCAAAGTGACGACATGGCCGAACGGGGCTCGCAGCCCCCTGCCGTGGCGCTGCCGGAGGCGTGGCCCGCCCCGCCGGACCTGATCCTGGCGCTCAACGGAATGGGGGGCTTCGACTGGGACCTGGAGCGCGGCCGGCTCCACATGGACGCCGCCGCGCTGCGGGTCTTCGACCTGCGCCCCGACGAGTTCGACGGCCGCCCCGCCTCGCTGTCCGTGCGGGTGCCGCCCGCCGAGGCGGCCCGGCTGGACTCCCTGGTCGCGCAGGCCATCAAGGACGGCAGCGAGTCCTACGGCGTCTACTTCCGCGTCCGGTGCCGCGACGGCACGCTGCGCTGGGCCCACACCCACGGCACCATCCGCCGGGACGACTCCGGACGGCCGTACCGCATCCTCGGCATCGTCCGGGACGCCCGCCAGGAACTGGCGCTCTCCCGCACCGCGGGCCCGGGCACCTCCGGCGACCGGCGCCGCCGCCGGCACAACTCCGTGGTCGAGCGCACCACAGCGGCGCTCGCCCACGCCAGGACCGTCGGTGACGTCATCGCCGTACTCGGCGACAGCCAGGGGCTCAGCCGGCTCGGCGCGGAGAACGTCATCCTGGGGCTGGTGGAGGCCGGCGGCCGCATTCAACTGGTCTCCGAGGGGCAGGCCGGCAGCTTCGTGCCCGAGCACCGGTTCACCCGAGTGGCGGACGAGTTCCCGATGAGCGAGGTCGTGCGCACGCTCCAGCCGCGCTTCGTCCGCTCCCGCGCGGAGTTCGCCACCCGCTACCCGCGGCTGTGGCCGCACGTCCGGCCCCTGGACATCGGCTCGGCCGCCTACCTCCCGCTGATCGCGCAGGCCCGCCCCATCGGCGTGATCGGGCTCTTCTACCGCGAGGAGAGCGAATTCAGCACGCACGAGCGCAGCATCCTCGTGGCGCTCGGCAGCAGCATCGCGCAGAGCCTGGCACGCGCGATGCTCTTCGACCAGGAGCACGACCTCGCCGAGGCGCTCCAGCAGGCCATGCTGCCGCGCCGCATCCCCGGCGTCCCCGGCGCCCAGATCGCGGTGCGCTACCGCTCCGCGCGGCTCGGCCAGGACATCGGCGGCGACTGGTACGACGTCATCCAGCTCCCCGACGACAGGGTCGCCGTCGTCATCGGCGACGTCCAGGGCCACGACACCCAGGCCGCCACCCTGATGGGCCAGTTGCGCATCGTGCTGCGCGCGTACGCCGCCGAGGGTCACGCGCCCGCCACCGTCATGGCCCGGGCCTCCGCCTTCCTGCACGAACTGGACCCGGAGCGCTTCGCCACCTGCACGTACGCGGACATCGACCTGACCACCGGCGCGCTGCAGACCGTCCGCGCCGGCCACATCGACCCGCTGGTCCGGCACGCCGAGGGCATCTGCCGCCGGGTGCCGGTGGCCGGCGGACTGCCGCTCGGGCTGTCCGCCCAGTTCGGCCGGCTGGACTACCCCGTCACCACCGTGCACCTCGCACCCGGCGAAACGCTTGTGCTCTGTACCGACGGCCTGGTCGAGCGGCCCGGCGCCGACCTGGACGACGGCATCGCCCGGCTGGCCCGGGCGGTGCGCACCGGCCCGCAGGACGTCCAGCAGCTCGCCGACCGGCTGTGCACGCTGCCACTCAGCGGCGACGGGGAGGACGACATGGCGCTGCTGCTGCTCCGCCGCAGCGGCACGCCCCCGCCGCACCATGTCGGCACGGTCCGCCGGCACATCGCCCCCGGCGACCCCGAGGCGCTGGTCGCGGCCCGGCACATGATCCGGGACGCCGTACGGTCCTGGGGTGCCCGGGAGCGCGCCGAGGAGATCGAGCTGGTGGCCGACGAGCTGATCACCAACGCGCTGCTGCACACCGACGGCGCGGCCCTGGTGACGCTCACCCTGCCCAGGACCGCCGACCGGCGGCTGCGCCTGGAGGTCGCCGACCGCTCCAGCGTGCTGCCGCGCCGCAGTGAGCCGCCCGAGGGCTGCATTTCCGGACGCGGCCTGCTGCTGGTCGACCGGATCGCGGACGTCTGGGGCGTGACTCCGCGCGGCAACGGCAAGAGCGTGTGGTGCGAGTTCCTGTGCCCGTGACGCCTGTCCGGCGGGTACGCGCAGGGTGCGCGGCACCGATGGCTGCGGTCTACAGTCGGTAAGGCGTGAAGGTGGCCCCCGGTACTGACATGCCGGGCGCCGCGTGTTTTACTGCCGCGTGCCCACTGCGACCGCCCCCACCAGTCTGCGCTCCCGCGTCTTCGCTGACCTCACCCCGCTGCGCACCTCCGTCCACTACCGCCGCCTGTGGACCGGCAACACCGTCTCCTGGGTGGGACAGCAGATGACCGCGCTCGCGGTCTCCCTCCAGGTCTACGACATCACCCACTCGACGTTCTCCGTCGGTCTCGTCGGCCTCTGCTCGCTCGTCCCGCTGGTCGTCTTCGGCCTGTACGGCGGCGCCATCGCCGACACCGTCGACCGCCGCACCCTCGGCCTGGCCAGCGCCCTCGGCGCCACCGCGATGTCCGTCGTACTGGCCGGCGCCGCACTGCTGCACATACGCCAGGTGGGGCTGCTGTACGCCGTCGTCGCCCTCCAGGCCGTCTGCTTCGCGATGAACTCGCCGGCCCGCTCGTCGATGATCCCGCGGCTGCTGCCCACCGAGCAGCTGCCGGCCGCCAACGCGCTGAACTCCCTCACCAGCAACCTCGGCCTGATGGGCGGCCCGATGCTCGGCGGCGTCATCGTCGGCTGGTGGGGCTACCAGGCCGCCTACCTCATCGACGTCGTCGCCTTCACCGCCTCGCTGTACGCGATGTGGCGGCTGCCCTCCATGCGCCCCGACCACGAGCCCGGCCCGGACGGCGCCCGGCCGAAGCGCGCCTCCGTCCTGGACGGCCTGCGCTTCCTCGCCACCCGCCCCAACCTGCGGATGACCTTCTTCGCCGACCTGGCCGCGATGGTGCTGGCCCAGCCGCGCGCGCTCTTCCCGGCCGTCGCCGCACTGTGGTTCGGCGGCGACGCCAAGACCGTCGGCCTGCTCGTCGCGGCCCCCGCCGTCGGCGCCGTACTGGGCGGCCTCTTCTCCGGCTGGCTCGGCAGCGTCCGGCGGCACGGCCTGGCCATCCTGCTCGCGGTCGCCGCCTGGGGCACGGCCGTCGCCGTCTTCGGCCTCACCCGCAACCTCTGGCTCGGCCTGGTCTTCCTCGCGGTCGCCGGCTGCGCCGACACCGTCTCGATGGTCTACCGCTCCACGATGCTGCAGGCCGCCACCCCCGACCGGATGCGCGGCCGGCTCCAGGGCGTCTTCATCGTCGTGGTCGCGGGCGGACCGCGGCTCGGCGACTTCCTCGCCGGCTCCGCAGCCGACCTCGCGGGCCCTGCCGTCGCCGTGGTCGGCGGCGGCCTGGCCTGCGTCCTCGTGGTGCTGCTGCTCGGCCTGAGCCGCCCCGCCTTCGCGCGTTACGACGCCCGCGACCCGCAGCCCTGAGCGGCGGGCGCCCGGCCGGGGCGCCCGCACCGCCGCTCAGTACCGCGTGATCGCCGTGTCCCCGGACGTCGTCCCGATCGCGATGTGCGGCCGCCGCTCCGGGTCCGCCCAGGCCAGGATGCGGGCCATCGCGTCCGCCGGCACGGACACACAGCCCGCCGTCGCGCCCTTGCCGTTGACGTGCAGGAAGATCCCGGCACCCCGGCCGCGCACCGGCTCGTCGTAGTTGAAGCCGATGACCAGCGCCCGGTCGTACTGCGTCGGGTAGTCCGCCAGCCGCTCCGACTCCTTCGCCGCGCAGTCGGAGGGCAGCGGCTCGGTCCAGCGGTTGTACGCCGCCGAGGCGTTGTCCTCGCACCACCAGGAATCGCCGTGCACCGGCCGGTAGGCGACCTTCGTACCGGGCGGCGCCGCGCTGATCCCGAAGCCGAACGGCAGGTCGTACAGGCCCGTCGGCGTGGTGTTCGTGCCCTGCTCGCGGGTGCTGCCCTCGGTGACGCCCTTGGCGCCGAACCGGGCCGGTGCCGAGCCCGCCTGCCGCCAGTGGCCGTCCCGTCGCTCCCACCAGACCAGCCGCCCGTGGGTGGCGGAGGTCTTCGGCGCCACCGCGGTGATCAGCTGACTGCCGCCGCCGGTGTCCGCCATCCGGGCGGGCAGCGGTCCGCCGGTACGGCCGGCCGCCGGGTCCCGTGAAGCCGCGGCGGCCGGTCCCGATGCGGCCGTCGCGGCCAGCGCGAGCGCGGCCGCACCGGCGGCCAGTGCCTGCAACGAAGGCTTCATGACGGCACTGTAGGGCGCCCGCGCCCCGTTCCGCGCCCCCGCAAACGGGTCATTTCCGCCCGCGGGCCCTGCCCGATCCGCCGCGCGCCCCGGCGGTAGCCGGGCCAGACTCGGGTACGGGGGCCAGGAGAACCGCCGCGGGCGGACCGCCCGCGGCACGCACCGCACCTGCGATCCAGGAGGTCTTCCGTGGAACGGCAGCCGCACGCGCACGACCCCGGCGGCCCGACACCGCCCAACCCGGGCCCGGGCCCGGTCCCGGACCCCGTGCCGGGGCCGCCCGACCCCGTACCGCCCACGCCGGAACCGTCCCCGGTGCCGCGCCCGCCCGGGCCGGATCCCGACCCGGTCCCCGAGCCGTCGCCGCAGCCCAGCCCGCTCGGCTGACCCGGCGGGATTGACCCGCCCGGAACGGGAACCCGTGCGTACGGCCCCCGCGGCCGTACGCACCCCGTGCGGCCCGCGGCCCGTACGCCCGCACGACCAGAAGGAGAGGTGCTTCCCATGGCCATCGCCACGGTGAACCCGGCCACCGGCGAGACCCTCAAGACGTTCGACGCGCTCAACGAAGGCGAGATCGAGGACCGCCTCGTCCGCGCGGACCAGGCCTGGCAGGAGTACCGCACCACCGGCTTCGACCGGCGCGCCCAGCTGCTGCGCAAGGCGGCGGACCTGCTGGAGGCCGACGCGGACGACATCGCCCGCACCATGACCACCGAGATGGGCAAGCCGCTGGCCCAGGCCCGTGCCGAGGCCGCCAAGTGCGTGAAGACGATGCGCTGGTACGCCGACCACGCCGAGGCGCTGCTCGCCGACGAGCACCCGCGTGCCGCCGACATCAAGGACTCCGGCGCGGCCCGCGCGTACGTGCGCTACCGCCCGCTGGGCCCGGTGCTCGCGGTGATGCCGTGGAACTTCCCGCTCTGGCAGGTGATCCGCTTCGCCGCGCCCGCGCTGATGGCAGGCAACGTCGGCCTGCTCAAGCACGCCTCGAACGTCCCCCAGACGGCCCTGTACCTCGAAGACCTCTTCCGCCGCGCGGGCTTCCCCGAGGGCGCCTTCCAGACGCTGCTGATCGGGTCGGGCTCGGTGGAGATGATCCTGCGCGACCCGCGGGTGGCCGCCGCGACGCTGACCGGCAGCGAGCCGGCCGGCCGCTCGGTGGCGTCCATCGCCGGCGACGAGATCAAGAAGACGGTGCTCGAACTGGGCGGCAGCGACCCGTACCTCGTGCTGCCCTCGGCCGACCTGGAGAAGGCGGCGGCCACCGCCGTCACCGCCCGGGTGCAGAACAACGGCCAGTCCTGCATCGCCGCCAAGCGCTTCATCGTCCACACCGACGTCTACGACGACTTCGCCGCCCGCTTCACCGAGAAGATGGCCGCGCTGACGGTCGGCGACCCGATGGCGGAGGGCACCGACGTGGGCCCGCTCTCCAGCGAGCAGGGCCGCGCCGACCTGGAGCAGCTGGTCGACGACGCCACCATGCACGGCGCCACCGTGCTGTGCGGCGGCGGCCGGCCGCGGGGCATGGACCAGGGCTGGTTCTACGAGCCGACCGTGCTCGCCGACATCACCAAGGAGATGAAGATCTACTACGAGGAGGCTTTCGGCCCGGTCGCCACGCTCTTCCGCGTGGACAGCCTGGACGAGGCGATCGAGACGGCCAACGACACCTCCTTCGGCCTCAGCTCCAACGCCTGGACCGAGGACCCGGCCGAGCAGGAACGGCTGGTGCGCGACCTGCGGGCGGGCGGCGTCTTCTTCAACGGGATGACCGCCTCGCACCCGGGCATGCCGTTCGGCGGCACCAAGCGCTCCGGGTACGGCCGGGAGCTGGGCGACCACGGCATCCGCGAGTTCTGCAACATCACCACGGTCTGGTACGGCGCCAAGGGCTGAGGCCGGTGACCGCCGCTTCAGGAGTCCCCGGGGCAGGGCACGGAGAACTCGCACCACAGCGCCTTGCCCGCGCCCCGGGCCTCCGCGCCCCACCGGTCCGACAGCGCCTCCACCAGCAACAGGCCGCGGCCGGTGGTCGCGGTCTCGCCCGGCTCGCGCCGCCGCGGCCAGTGGCTGGACCGGTCCTCGACCTCCAGCCGGATCCGGTCCGGCGGGCCGGACCGCAGCTCCAGCGAGACCAGCGCCCCGCTGTCGGTGTGCCGCAGCGCGTTGGTGATCAGCTCGGTGGCGACCAGCTCGACGTCGCCCGCCACCGCGCCGGCCCGCCACTGGTCCAGCATCCGCCGCAGCTCGGTGCGGACCTCGGCCGGGCCGGCGGGGTCCGCCTGGTGGACGTGGAGGCGGATGCGCGGCTTCGCCGGGCCGCCCGGCTCGGCCAGCCGCCGCAGCAGCAGGAGCGCCATGTCGTCCGGCGAGCCCGGCTGCTCCCACAGCAGGGCCGAGAGGTGGTCGGCCAGCTCGTCCAGCTCGCCGGGCCCGTCCCGCACGGCCGCGGTGAGCGCCTCCAGCCCGACGATGATGTCCGAGCCCGGCTGCTCCACCAGGCCGTCGGTGCACAGCAGCAGCGTCGAGCCCGGTTCCAGGAACAGCTGTGTCTCCGGGTAGTGGTCCTCGCCGAAGGCGGTGGCGAGCCCCAGCGGCAGCCCGCCGTGCACGGTGGGCCAGTGCACGTGCCGCTCGGCGTCCACCAGCAGCGGCTCCAGGTGCCCGGCCCGCGCCACGTGCAGCACCCCCGAGGAGAGGTCCGCCTGGATGTACGTACAGGTCGCGAACCGCTCGGTCTCCAGCTCGGTCAGGAAGCGGGAGGCCCGGCCCAGCACGGTCTGCGGCGGGTGCCCCTCGCCGGCGAAGGCGCGCAGCGCGATCCGCAGCTGGCCCATCACCGCCGCCGCGTGGGTGTCGTGGCCCTGCACGTCGCCGATGACCACGCCGGTACGGCCCTGCGGCAGCGGCACGACGTCGTACCAGTCGCCGCCGACGTCCCGGCCGGTGCGTCCCGCGTGGTAGCGCACCGCGACGTCGCCGCCGTTGATCGCGGGGATCCGGCGCGGCAGCATCGAGGACTGCAGCCCGGTCGCGAACTCCCGCTCCTGGTCGAAGAGGGTGGCCCGCTGGAGGGACTGGGCGATGACGCCGGCCAGCGCCAGCGCCAGGTTGCGGTCCTCGGCCGTGTAGACCTTCGCCTCGGTGTTGATCAGCGCCAACCCGCCGATCACCTTGTCCTGCGCGACCAGCGGCAGGAAGGCCGCGCTGCGGATGCTGATGTGCTCCACGTACGGGCGGAGCCGCGGGTAGCGCTGCAGCAGCTCCTCGTGGGAGGAGACGAAGCCCGGCTCCCGGGTGACGACCGCGTCGGAGAGCGGCAGCGTCCGGTCCAGCGGCTGGTGCAGCAGCTCCGGCGGCCCGTCCAGCGGCGGGGTGGCCGCGATGACGTCGAAGACGCCGTTCTCGACGAGGCCGAGTACCAGGGAGTCGGCGCCGAGCTGCAGCGGGCCGCCGGGCGCGGTGAGCACCTCGGTGACGTCCTTGACCGACAGCGCCCGGGACAGCGCGGTGGTGGTCCACTGCACCAGCCGGGTCTGCCGCTCGCGCTGCTCGTCGGAGATGTTGAGCAGCGCGGAGTCGGCCAGCTCGGCGGTGGCCTCCCGGACGATCCCGGCCATCCGGTACGCGCGGCCGCCGCCGTCCCGCAGGATGCGGCCCTGGGCGTGCGTCCAGCGCGGCGTGCCGTCCCGGCAGCGGATGCGGAAGTAGGCGCCGCAGGACCGGCGGCCCTGCTGGATCGCCTGGACGACGGCGGTGTCCAGCCGGTAGCCCTCCTCCTGCGGGACGCGGGGGAGCAGCGAGAGGCGCGTCCCGTCGAACTCCTCGGGGCGCAGGTCGAAGACGGCCAGGCCGCCCGGGTCCAGGTCGAAGGCGCCGTTGTCGAGGTTCCAGTCGAAGGCGCCCATCCGGTTGAGCGCGAGCAGTTCGGGCAGGGCGATGTCCGGCCGTCCGGACCGCTTCTGCCCGGGGTGCCCGAGGAGGCTGCGGCGGGACCGGCGCGGCTCCCGCGCGCCGTCCGCCGCCGACCCCTCCGCCCCGTCCCAGCTCCGCTCCATACCGGGATCTTACGGTCATATCGGGTCATCATGGGAACCGGGAGGGGCGGGGTGTCCCTGGCCGTGCGCGGCGCGGCCGCCCCGCGGGCCCGCGCCCCACCGCCGCCGCGGGGCCCCAGGACACCAGGGCACCGGAGCGGCGGTGCCCGTACCGACGGATCGAGGAGACCGTGAACAGCACGCTTCCCGTCATCGCCGGCGTCGACGGCTCGGTGAACAGCCTCCGGGCGCTGGACTGGGCGGCCGACGCGGCCCGGCTCGCCGGCGCCCGGCTGCACGTGGTGCACGTCTGGCCGATCACCCCCATGCCGCGCGCGCTGGGCGACGCCCACCCGCACCCGGTGCCCGACCCGGCCGACCCGGTGCTCCAGGAGGTGCGGGACCGCTTCGCCGGCCGCACCGGCGTCCCGGAGACCCGGTACCTCTCCACGCACGGTGCGTCCACCTCGACGCTGATCCGGCTGAGCGCCCAGGCCAGACTGCTGGTCCTCGGCTCGCGCGGCCGCGGCGGCTTCACCAGCCTGCTGCTCGGCTCGGCGGGGAGGGCCGCTGCCATGCGGGCCGCCTGCCCCGTCGTGGTCGTGCCCGACGAGCGGCGTACGGAGCCGGGGGCCGGGACGCAGGGCCGGGTGGTGCTCGGCCTGCATCCCGAGGAGACCTCCGACGCGGCGGTGGACTTCGCCTTCGCCGAGGCCGAGCGCCGGGACGCCGAGCTGCGCGTGGTGACGGCGTTCCCGAACCCCTATCCGCTGCTCGTCGACCCCGACAGCCTGCCGCCGGGCCACCGCACCTCCGCCGAGCTGCAGGCGCACGCCGGGGCCCGGCAGGAGGAGCGGCTGCGCCCCTTCAGCGAGCGCCACTACCCCAAGGTGGCCGTCGATCCGGTCCTCGCGCAGGGCGACGTGGCGGGCCGCCTGGTGGCCGCCTCCCGCGCCGCCGACCTGGTCGTGGTCGGCCGGCACCGGCACCGGCTGCGCGACGGCGGCCTGATGGGCTCCGTCGCCAACGCGGTGCTGCTGCACGGGCACTGCCCGACGGCGGTGATCCCGGTCAGCTGAGCCGCGCGCAGGAGCGCCTAGCCGGGGACGCCGGCCGGCGCTGCCACCGGCGTGCCGGTCCGCGTGCGGTGCGCGAGCCGCGCCGTACGGGTGGCCACGTCCACCGTGTACGCGTCGATCGTCAGCTCCTTCGCGGAGACCTTGAGCACCATGAACCCGTGGCTGCCGAAGTCCTGCCACGCCGCGGGCAGGCCGAAGTGGGCCTTGCCGTCGCCGGTCTTGCTCGCCGCGCCGCAGACGACCTGGCGGGTGCCGCCGGTGCGTGCCGAGGGCTCCAGGATCTGCAGGGTGTGGTCGTGGCCCGACAGGATCAGGTCGGCGCGGCCGCACACCACCTGCTCGTACAGCTCCTTGAGGTGGATGCCGCTGGTGTAGTGCCCGACGGTGAAGCCGTCGTACGAACCGGCGCTGCCGTGCTTGCCGTTGTTGAGGTACGGGTGGTGGCCGAGCACCACCTTCCACTGCGCCCGCGACGCCTTCAGCGCGCCCTCCAGCCAGGCCCGCTGCTCGCGCATGTAGGGCCCGTCCCAGTGGAAGTAGGGGTCGGTCTGCACGACGTAGGAGGAGACGGGGGTGGTGTCCAGCGCGAAGAACTCCACCAGCGGCTCGCGGCCTCCCGCACCGCCCTGCCCGGACCCGGCCGGCAGCGCCACGCTGTAGTAGCGCGCCGGCATGTACCACCGCTTCGAGGTCGTCGCGTAGGCCACCTCCCGGTCGCCGCGCGACGGGTCGCCGCCGCTGCCGGGTATCAGGCCCGAGCAGTCGTGGTTGCCCAGCACCATCAGCCACGGCACGTCGATGCCGGTGTTGGGCTGCTCGAACTTGTCCTGGAACTCGGCGTCGTGCGCCGACTCGGGCCCGTTCTCGTAGATGTTGTCGCCCAGCCCGACGGCCAGGCCGATCCCCTCGGCCCGCATCAGGTCGCGCGCTGCCGCCGCCACCGCGTACTGGCCTTCCTCGCCGGTGCCGGCGTCCCCGGTCACCAGCACGGCGAACTCCCCGTCGGCGTTGGGCGCGGCGGGGAGCGGGTACTTCTCCGCGGCCGCCCGGTCCCGCGCCACGGCGGTGCCGCCCGCGCCGTACGGCAGCGCGGCGAGGGCCGCGCCCGCGACGGCGCCGCCGAGCAGGGTGCGGCGGTTCAGCAGGGGAGCGGAGCGGGTGTCGGCGGGGCCGGTCGGTTCCCCGCCGGGGACCGTGCCGCTCCGCAGCCACCGGTCCTCGGTCATGTCCGCCTGCGGCGGAATCAGCTCACACATGCCGAGAGTTGTCTCATGACCTACTGGTCAGTTGGTGAAGGTGTCATGAACGTGACGTGGACGTACCGGGGTCGGCGGCGAGCCGTCGCAACGTGCGTCCCAAGTGCCGTGCGTAGGCCCGCTGGAAGACCGGGACCAGCGGCCCGGCCAGCCGCGCGTACCACCGCACCGGCACGCTGAACGCGGTGACGGTGAACCACACGGAGCCGTCGGGCCGCAGCTCCGCGACGAAGCACTCCTCGCCGCGCTCCGGATGCCCGTCGAGCGTGCCGTACCCGAAGCCGATGCGGTCACTGTCGTACGTGCTCCACACCACCCGGCAGGGGGCGGCCAGGGCCAGCGGGCCGATGCCGAGCCGGGTCTCCACCGGCACGCCCGGCTCGGCGGTGGCCGCGCCGGCCCGGATGCGGACGCCGGCCGCCCGGTGCATCCGGAAGGTGGTGATCGCCTCGCCCGCCCGGTCCAGCACCGCCCGGCCGTGGCCGAGGGGCACCTCCACCCGCAGGTGGTCGTATCCGGCGGGCAGCGGGCCGTGCTGGGTGGCGCCGTGCTCGGGGTAGGTGAGTGCGGAGGTCATGGGTGCTCCTCGGTACGGGGGAGGGGAATCTGCAGGCGGCGCCAGGCGAGCAGGGCGCACAGCGCGAAGCCCAGCGCGTTTCCGGCGCCGTGGGTCGCGGCCATCCAGGCCAGGGTCGGGTGCGGCAGTCCGCTCGCCTCGCCCAGCGCCCAGCTCAGCGCCAGGAGCATGGTCGCCGCCAACGTGAGGGCGGAGACGGCCAGCAGGGCGCGGACCGTCCGGCCGGCCGCCGCCGCACGCGGTCCGCGCCAGGTGGCCACGGCCACCAGCCACATGCCGCAGCTGAGCACGGCGGCGCCCGCGAACTCCGTCCACTCGCCGGTGAAGTACCCGGTCAGCACCAGCAGCGTGCCGGCCGGGACGGCGAGCGCCGCGCACCGGGCGGCGGGCGTGCCGGCGGCCCGGCAGACCAGCCCCGCCACCAGCGCGGCGGCGAACCCGGCGAAGTGGAAGTGCGGCACGGTCAGCGACAGCATGCGCAGGGAGAAGCCGAACAGCTCGGTGCCGTGCCGCTCGGCGACCAGCGCCACGCCCGCCACCGCCGGGGTGACCAGCGCGGTGAGCACGGCGACCTCGCGCGGTGCGAGCGAGCGGGTGCGCAGCAGGCGCCGGGGCGCGAGCAGCGCGAGGGCGAGGGTGGCCGCGGCGTAGCAGGCGGCGAGGGCGGTGGCGGCGGGTCCGCGGGGCAGCCACAGGCTCACCGAGCCGAGCGTAGCCGCCGGCCACCAGATCTTCCGCAGCCGCGCCGCACCCGGCTCGCCGGTGAGCGCGAGCCCCATCGGCAGTACGGCCAGCATGCCGACCATGACCACGACCCGGACGAGCACGTCCATGGCATCCCCCTCTTCTTGAACGCGTTCAACAGGCGCTCACGGGAGACCGTACGCGGCAAATTGAACATGTTCAAGTGACGCCTGGCGGTGCCCGGTAGCCCCACCCGCCCGCTTTTCACCCACACCGACGGGAGGGGGCGGGCCGGAGCGGTAGGGGGTCCGGACGTAAAGCGAAGCAGTCCGGACCCCTACCGCGGAGGCCCGTCCCCGTGACGCCGAGCCTCGCGCAGCGGCAAGGCCCGCCGCAGGCGCAACGGCGCCGCACCCGGCAACGTGCGGGCACCCCGCGCCGCAGGCGCAACGGCGGAGGGCCGCCTCAGCCCTCCGCCGCCCCGTGCCGGCCCGCGCCCGCGGCGAACCGTGCCGCGCCCTCCGCCGCCTGCTTCAACGACTGCTGCCCGTAACGGAGTTCGGCGGCCATGGCGTCCTCCTCGGACAGGCCGGACTGTGCGTGCACCGACGCCCGGTCGCCGCGCAGACAGCCCTGCGGGAACCGGGCGATCTCCGCCGCCAGCGCCTCCGCCTCGCTCCTCGCCAGCCCCTTCGGCACCACCCGGCTGACCAGCCCGATGTCCAGCGCCTCGGCGGCCGGCACCGGACGGCCGGTGAGGATCAGGTCCAGCGCCCGGCCCTCACCGATCAGCCGCGGCAGCCGGACCGTGCCGCCGTCGATCAGCGGCACGCCCCAGCGGCGGCAGTACACCCCGAAGACCGCGTCCTCCTCGGCCACCCGCAGGTCGCACCAGAGCGCCAGCTCCAGGCCGCCCGCCACCGCGTACCCGCTCACCGCCGCGATCACCGGCTTGGACAGCCGCAGCCGGGTCGGGCCCATCGGCCCGTCGCCGTCCGGCGCCACACGGTTGCCGCGCGGCGTGCCGATCGCCTTCAGGTCGGCACCCGCGCAGAACGTGCCGCCCTCGCCCCACAGCACCGCCACCGACGCGCCGTCGTCCCGCTCGAACTCCCGGAAGGCATCGGACAGCTGACGGGCCGTCGGGCCGTCCACCGCGTTCCGGGCCGCGGGCCGCGACAGCACGACCGTGGTGACCGGCCCCTGCCGCTCGACGCGGACCGCGCTCATCACCGCGCCTCCTCCGGCGACTCGGTGCGTGCACGGGCCAGGATCGCGCCCAGGTCCGCGCCGGCCGGCAGGGTGCCGAAGGCGTTGCCCCACTCGCCGGCCAGCCGCGTGGCGCAGAAGACGTCCGCGACCGCCGGGTGGCTGTGCCGCACCAGCAGTGACCCCTGCAGCACCAGCGCCAGCCGCTCCGCGAGCGTACGGGCCATCAGCTGCGCCCGCTCGGGATCGGCCAGCTCCGGCAGCATCTTCTTCAGGTCCGCCACCGCCGCGTCCAGCCGCGGGTCCGCGCCGGCCGCCGACTCCACCTCGGCGAAGTACGCGTCCAGCGCCGCCGGTTCCTTGGCCAGCGCGCGCAGCACGTCCAGCGCCGCGACGTTGCCCGAGCCCTCCCAGATGGAGAGCAGCGGCGCCTCCCGGTACAGCCGCGGCATCCCCGACTCCTCGACGTAGCCGTTGCCGCCCAGGCACTCCAGCGCCTCCGCCGCGTGCGTCGCGCCCCGCTTGCACACCCAGTACTTGCCGGCCGCGAGCGCGAGGCGGCGCAGCGCGCCCTCGGCGGCGTCGCCCGCCTGCGTACGGTCCACCGCGGCGGCCAGCCGCAGCCCCAGCGTGGTCGCCGCCTCCGACTCGACCGCCAGGTCCGCCAGCACCGCGCGCATCAGCGGCTGGTCCGCCAGCTCCTTGCCGAAGGCGCGCCGGTGCGCGGTGTGGTGCAGCGCCTGCCGCAGCCCGGCGCGCATCCCGGCGGCCGAGCCGAGCACGCAGTCCAGCCGGGTCATGTTGACCATCTCCACGATGGTCCGCACCCCGCGCCCCGGCTCGCCCACCGGCCAGGCCACGGCCTCGTCGTACTCCACCTCGGAGGAGGCGTTGGAGCGGTTGCCGAGCTTGTCCTTCAGGCGCATCAGGTGGAAGCGGTTGCGGGTGCCGTCCGGCAGCACCCGCGGCAGCAGGAAGCAGGTCAGCCCCTCCTCGGTCTGCGCCAGCGTCAGGAAGACGTCGCTCATCGGCGCCGAGGTGAACCACTTGTGGCCGGTGATCCGGTACGTGCCGTCGTCCGCCGGCACCGCCCGCGTGGTGTTGGCCCGGACGTCCGAGCCGCCCTGCTTCTCCGTCATCGACATGCCGGCGATCAGCCCGGCCTTGGCCAGCGGCGGCCGCAGCCCGAAGTCGTACGTGCGCGCCGCGAGCAGCGGCTCGTACTGCGCGGCCAGCCCGGGCGAGGCACGCAGCGCCGGCACCGCCGCGTACGTCATCGAGACCGGGCAGCCGTGGCCCGGCTCGGCCTGCGACCACACGTAGAACTTGGCGGCCCGCACCAGGTGGCCGTCGGGACGGCCCTCCGCCCACGGCGCCGCGTGCAGGCCCTGCTCGACCGCCACGGTCATCAGCCGGTGCCAGGCCGGATGGAACTCCACCTCGTCCACCCGGTGGCCGTACCGGTCGTGGGTGTGCAGCTTCGGCGGCTGCTCCTCGGCCATCCGGGCCAGCTCCAGGACCTCCGCCGAGCCGGCCAGCGCGCCCAGCGCCGCCACCTCGCGCTCGCCCCACCCGGCGTCCTCCCGGCGCAGTGCCTCCAGCAGGGCCGGGTCGTCCGCCGCGCTGAACCCGATGAGCGGCGGCGCCTGATTCACGACTTCATGGGTCACGGTCATACGCTGGACATTACAGAGTCACGACAGGCGACGGAAGGGCTGTAATGCGCGGCGCTCCGGCCGGTGGTTAGGATCCGGGCAGGCATGGACACGAACGACACGTACCGGGACGAGGGGCGCCGCCGTGGAGCATGACGACGCGGGGGAGACCCCCCTCGGCCTGCGGCCGCTCACGGCGCGCTCCGTGGTGCTCAGCACCCTCCTCGGCCACCACCCGCCCCGGCTGCCGGCCCGCGCCCTGGTCCGGGTCGGCGAGCTGTTCGGGATAGCCGAGGGCACCGTCCGGGTCGCCCTCTCCCGCATGGTCGCGGCCGGCGACCTCCGGCAGCGCGACGGCACCTACGGGCTCACCGAACGGCTCCTCGAACGGCAGGCCCGGCAGGACGAGAGCCGCGTACCGCGCACCGTGCCCTGGACGGGCGACTGGGAGATCGCGCTGGTCAGCGGCGCCGAGCCGCGCACCGCCACGGAACGCGCCGCGCTCCGCCAGGCGATGGCCGGGCTGCGCCTCGGCGAGCTGCGCGAGGGCAGCTGGCTGCGCCCCGCCAACCTCGACCGGCCGCGGCCCGCCGTCGCCACCGAGCAGTGCACCTGGCTGACCGGCACCCCGGACGCCGACCCGCGCGCCCTCGCCGGCCGCCTCTGGGACCTGGCCGGCTGGTCGGCCCGCGCCCGCACCCTCCTCACCGCGCTCGACGGCGCCGCCACCCCCGCCGGGCGCTTCACGGTCTCCGCCGCGATCCTCCGCCACCTGCTGACCGACCCGCTCCTCCCGGAGCCGCTGCTCCCCGAGGACTGGCCGGGCCCGGAACTCCGCGCCCGCTACGGCGGGTTCGAGGCGGAGCTGAGCGCACTGCTGCGCCGCCACGCCGAGGGCTGAGACGGCTTCCGGCGGACCCCCGTGGGTACGGGAGTCCGCCGGAAGCCCCATAGGGCGGGACGGGCCAGGAGCCGCGGGAGGACCCGTCCCGCCCGGCTCTCACATCCCGGGCGCCGCCCCCTCGGTCCCGAACGTGAAGTCGAGGAAGAGCGCCGCGGACAGCACGGCCCGGCTGCCGCGCGGCACCAGCAGGGGATCGCGCATGCGCGCGTCCAGCCGGTCCAGCGCGGCCCGGCCGCCCGGGCTGTCGTAACCGCCGGCCCGCACCACCTCCCGCGCGTCCATCTGCACCGAGAGCAGCGCCGCCGGGCCGCCCTCGTGCAGCAGCGAGGTGTCGTCGAGCGTCGCCATCAGCGTGAGCAGCGCGTCCATCCGCGCGGCGATCTCGGGCCTGCCGTGCGCCCGGGACTCGCGCAGCGCGGGCAGCGCCACCCGCCGTACGTGCGGGAACCCCGACGCGGCCTGCCCGGTCGCGCCCGGTACGTGGAAGTGCAGCCGGGCCCGGCCGCCCGGCGTGTCGGCCGGCCCCGGCGCGCCGTCGTACGGCAGCCGGGCCAGCGTGGCCGCCGCCGCGCAGGCCGTGTACGCCGACCGGCAGCCGGTGGCCGCCGCGCCCGCGACGAGCAGGCCGACGGACCACAGCTCGCCCCGGTGGACGGCGGCGCCGTCCAGCGCCGCCGCCTCGCCCAGCCTGCCGAGTTCGGTGCGCAGCGCGCGGTCGAGGGGGCGGCCGTCGGCGGCCTCCGCCACCGCGGCGAAGGTGGGCCGCACCGCCTCGACCGCGCGCAGTGCGGCGGTGCCGTCGGGGTCCTGGGGCGCGGGCACGTCGGGTATCAGCGGCAGCCGGGCGCGTGCGGTGCAGGCGGCAACCGCGAGGTCCGCGAGGAGGTGCGGGGTGACCGGGGGAGTGAGGTGGGCGGGCGAGGTCGGCGCGGGCCGGAGCATGGCGGTGCCTTCCTTCTGTCGTACGGGTCGGTGCTCGGACGCGCGGCACGGCGTCCGAGGCTGTGATGCCGCTCCCGGCGCCCCGGTACGCGGGACCAAAGACCCCTATGTCCGACCCAGAGGTCCCGCGTCCGCAGCACCGCGCCGGCGGGCTCCCGCGCGAGCGTCGTGCGATCACACGAGGGGGCTCACATCTGCTATGCCCAGTCCACAGACTTCATTGCAGGTGAGAGGCCAGATGCCATAACCTCCCGCACATGCAGTCCTACACGATCGGCCAGGCGGCGCGGCTGCTCGGCGTCAGCGCCGACACCGCGCGCCGCTGGGCGGACGCCGGCAGGGTCCCCACCCACCGGGACGAGACCGGGCGCCGGCTGATCGACGGGCGTGATCTGGCCGCGTTCTCCACCGAGCTCGCCCGGAACGGCTCCGGCGAGGACGGCTCCGCCGCCACGTCCGTCCGCAACGCCTTCCCCGGCATCGTCACGGCCATCACGCTCGGCGACGTCGCGGCGCAGGTGGAGGTCCAGGCGGGCCCGCACCGCCTGGTCTCCCTGCTGACCAGGGAAGCGGTGGAGGAGCTGGGGCTGGAGGTCGGCATGCGGGCCACCGCACGCGTGAAGTCGACCAACGTCCACATCGACCGGGTCCCGTAAGCACCCAAGGAGCCAGTGCCCATGCCTCGCACCCGTACGTTCCGCGGCCGCCGCACCACCCTGGCGGCC